>JACQVN010000059.1 GCA_016209735.1 Candidatus Methylomirabilota bacterium | reverse complement strand
GGTGATGTGGCGCGGCTACGCGGCCCTCCAATTGCTCTGCGAGGGCTTTGCGCTCCGGGAGGCTGCATGCGATGCGTCGGATGATTGAACATTGTCCAGCCCTATCTACGGGGCAAGGGCGGGGCTAGGGGGGATTTCGCCCGCCAACCGGGATGGGCGAACGGTATTGTGGCTAGTCCTTTTCCGGTCCCGCCGCCAACTGCCGGACCTCCTCCACCAGGGCCTCCGCCAGCTCCGACTCCTTCACCTTCCGGACGATCTGTCCCTTCCGGATGAGGATGCCGACCCCGTTGCCGCCGGCGATCCCGATGTCCGCCCCTCGCGCCTCGCCCGGGCCGTTGACCGCGCACCCCATGACCGCCACGGTGAGGGGGCGGCTGAACGTGAGGTCGCCGAGGCGCCGCTCCACCTCCTTGGTGACCCCGACCAGGTCGATCTCCACGCGGCCGCAGGACGGGCAGGCGATCACGTTCAGGCCCCGTTGCCTGAGCCCCAGCGCCTTCAGGATCTCGAAGCCGGCCTTGATCTCCTCGGGGGGATCCTCGGTCAGGCTGACGCGGATGGTGTCGCCGATCCCTTCCGCCAAGAGCGTGCCGATCCCCACGGCCGACTTGATCGCCCCCGTGAAGGCCGTTCCCGCCTCCGTGACTCCCAGGTGGAACGGGTAGGGCACGCGGTCTGCCAGCATCCGGTAGGCCGCGATCATCATCCTGGGGTCAGACGCCTTCAGGGAAACCTTCATCTCCGGATAGTTCAGCTCCTCCAGGATCCGGATGTGCAAGAGCGCACTCTCCACCATGGCCTCGGCGGTCGGCTCCCCGAACCGCTGGAGCAGGTGCTTCTCCAGCGAGCCGGCATTCACCCCGATGCGGATGGGGACCCGCCGCTCCGCCGCAGCCCTGGTCACTTCCCGCACCCGCCAGGTGGGACCGATGTTCCCGGGGTTGATCCGCAGGCAGTCCACCCCCGTCTCCAGACAAGCCAGGGCCAGCCGGTAATCGAAGTGGATATCCACGACCAGGGGGATCCGGATCTGGGCGCGGATTGTGGGCACGGCCGCCGCCGCGTCCGCGTCCGGCACGGCGATCCGAACGATCTCGCAGCCTGCCGCCTCCAGGGCCCAGATCTGCTCGACCGTGGCGGTCGCGTCGCGCGTGTCCGTCTTGGTCATGGATTGGACGGCGATGGGAGCGTTCCCTCCCACGGGAACCTTTCCCACCAGGATCTGGCGGGTGGGCCGGCGCGTGAAGGTCCGGCCGGCCGCGATCTGGACCGGGGCGACTTCCGTGAAGGGGCCGAAATCCACGGCCTCCGCGTGATCGGTCCGCGGTGTCGGGCGCATCACAGCCGCCCCAGGAGCCGGAAGATATCGTTGTAGAACGCGAAGACCATGAGGCCCACCAGGAGGACCAGCCCGACCTGCTGGGCGATCTCCCGCTTGCGGAGGCTGACCGGCTTTCCCCGCAACCACTCGATAAGGGCGAAGAGAAGGTGCCCCCCGTCGAGAACCGGAATGGGCAAGAGGTTCAGGATGGCCAGATTGATGGAGAGGAGCGCCGTGAAGGAGAGGGTTTCCAGCAAGCCCCGCTGGGCCACCTCCCCCGTCATCTGGGCGATCAGGATGGGCCCGCCGATCGTTTTGGGGGAGATCTTGGCCTGGATCAGCTTGACGAAGCCCTGGACGGTGAGGACGGTGATGTCCATCGTCTTCTTGGCCCCGGCCAGGAGTGCCGTGGCCGGATCCAGCCGCCGGTAATTCGACTCCGGGGCCGGCCCGATCCCGATGAGGCCGACCTCCTCCTCCCCGGTGGGGGTCTGCTGGCGGGTCGGCCGCGGCGTCACTTCCACCGCGATCCGCCCGCCGTCCCGCTCCACACTGAGGACGAGCGGCTTGCCGGGACTGCCGTGGATGATCTTGGCCAGTTGGTCCCACTCGGCCACGGGCGTTCCGCCCACGGCCACGACACGATCCCCGCTCTTGAGGCCGACCTGCTGGGCCACCCCCCCGGGGAGCACCTGGCCGATCCGGCTGGGCATCAGCGCCCGCAGCCCCAGGCTCCAGACCTCGATCTCCTGGCCGAAGATGTCGGTGGTCCGCTGGGCCTTGGGCTCCAATCCCGCGTCGAAGGACTGCCCCTGGCGGGCGACGGTCAGGCGGAGCGTCCGGCCCGCCGAGTTCCGGAGCGTGCTCTCCACTTCGTCCCAGCGCTCGATCGGGAGCCCATCCACGGCCTGGATGCGATCGCCCGCCAGGAGACCGGCCCGGGCCGCCGGGGAATCGGGTTCGGGCGTCCCGACGATCGGTTGGAGATAGGTCTGGCCCACGAACATGAAGATTCCCCAAAAGATCGCCACTGGCAGCAGGAGATTGGCCAGCGGCCCCGCCAGGATGATGAGGGAGCGTGCGCCGACGCTCTTGCGGGAGAACGATCGGGACGGATCCGCGGCCTCCGGGGACTCGTCCGAGGGATCCTCCCCGATCATCCTCACGTAGCCCCCCAGCGGCAGGGCAGAGATGAGGTACTCGGTCTCTCCCCGCTTCACCCCGAAGAGCTTCGGTCCGAAGCCGAGGGAGAACTTCAGGACGCCGACCTTCGCCCGCTTGGCCAGCAGGAAGTGGCCCAGCTCGTGGACGAAGATCAGGACCCCCAGGACAATGATGAACGCCAACGCCGTCGTCATGCTCACTCCATCTATAGAGTCGAGAGATGAGAGCCGAGAGTCGAGCCCCGCTCCGCACAGGGGCTGCCGTCATCGGCTCTCGACTCTCGCCTCTCAGTTCTCGGCTCTCGACTCCCGACTCTCATCTCTTCTCGAGCCACTCCCGGACCTCCCGATCGATGTCCAGGATCTCCTCGACTGTGCGAACCTCCCGAGAGGGATGGGCGTCCAAGGCCTTCCGGATGACCGTCGGAATCTCGTCAAATCCGATGCGCCGCTCCAGGAAGCGCTCGACCGCCACCTCGTTGGCGGCGTTGAGCACCGCGGGGGACGACCCTCCCGCCTCGGCCGCCTCGTAGGCCAGGTCGAAGCACGGAAATCTCTCCCGATCCACCGGCTCGAACGTCAGCCCGGCCAGCCCATCCAGGGCCAGGCGCGGGACGGCGGTTCGGCGGCGGCCCGGATACGTCAAGGCATACTGGATGGGCACCCGCATGTCCGGGACCCCGAGCTGGGCCAGGACCGATCCGTCCACAAACTCCACCAGGGAGTGGACGATGCTCTGGGGATGGATGATGGCGTCCACCTGCCCGACCGGCAAGCCGAACAGCCAGTGGGCCTCGATGACTTCCAGCCCCTTGTTCATCAGGGTGGCCGAGTCGATGGTGACCTTCTTCCCCATCCGCCAGTTGGGATGGCGCAAGGCCTCCTCGGGCGTGATAGAAGAGAAGGCCTCCCGGGGCCGCGTCCGGAACGGGCCCCCCGAGGCGGTGAGAATGATCCGCCGCACCTCGCTCACGTCGCCTCCCGGCAGGCACTGGAAGATCGCCGAGTGCTCGCTATCCACCGGAAGGATCTGGAGGTTGCGCTCGCGCGCCACGGCCGTCACGATCTCCCCAGCCATGACCAGCGATTCCTTGTTGGCCAGGGCCATTTGCTTGCCCGCGCGGAGGGCCGCCACCGTGGGGAGGAGCCCGGCTCCACCCGCAATAGCCGAGACCACCAGCTCGGCCCCGCCATCGACGGCGACCTCCAGGAGCCCGCGTTCCCCCCACACCACCTCGGTCCGCCCGCTGCCGAGCCGCCGCCTGAGGTCCACGGCGGCCGCCTGGCTGCCCACGGAGACGATGCGGGGGGCAAACTGCCGCACCTGCGTCTCCAGGCGTTCCACATTGCCCCCTGCGGCCAGGGCCGTGACCCGGAACTGCTCGCCCAGGAGGGCGATCACCTCAAGCGTATGCGTCCCGATGGATCCTGTGGAACCCAGGATCGCCAGCCGCTTCATGGATCTCCTTGCCGTGGGTCCGGAGAGAGGGTGGGCCCGATTCCGTCACGGCCGCCGCTCAGGGAGGAGGGCGCCGGCCGCCGTGCCCGGCAGGCCGCCCGATTCCCGCAAGCGGTTTAGTATAAAGAACTGACCGACCCCCCGCAAGGAGTTTCCCCGGCGTGAATCGCGGGATGGCAAACGCGTTCCCATTGTTCGAGGAAATGAAGCTTCTGGCATCAACCGAGGGAGTTATCCTGTTGCGGACCGATGAGGCGCAGGCATTCTTTGCGGATTTCCGCCACGAAACACGTGGCATGCTCAAGTTGGCTCGCCGTCTCCTCCCGGGTGATGGTTCCTGCCGGCCGTAATCGCACCGCGTCCGCAGATCGAAGGCTCGTCGCAGCCATTTGGAGAAATCCTGCGGGAACACATGGGTGTGGATATAGCGGCGATCGAAGAGTGAGATGACCCCGCCATGCTTGGACGACTCCTCTTTCCGGGAAGCAAGGAGAGCCAGCACAGCGTAGAACATTGCGTAGTAGGAGCGATTCACGCTCGCACGCAATGACCCTTCCCGCAGCAGGATTCGCGCCGCCCCCAACGCCGCCTCGGCCTCCTCAATACGGAAGCGAACGAGGGCGGCAACATTCTGCGTCATCATGCGGCGATCCCTTCGCGGCGTATCGTCTCAACCAGCGTGCTTTCAGAAAATGGCCCGCGCTCGAATTCCTCCCGCGAGAAGGGGATGACCGTGATCACGCGGTCGTGCGCAAAGCCGACCTCCCAGGCGGTATCGGAGAGTCTTTGATCCGCTCCCGCATCGAGACGCTCCAGGACCACGCAGATATCGAAGTCCGAATCCCACTCCGCCTCGCCGCGGGCCCTGGAGCCGAATGCCCACAGACGGGCATCGGGAAACCGCCCGCGCACGCGGGCCGCAAAGATATCGAAGATTTCCCGATCGTTGCTAGACGCCCTCGGAATGGCCTCACCCGCTCGCCATGGTTTCCCTCATGCTTTGCGATCTCTGCACACAGCCAAGAACCACTGTGGCTCAACGCGGCACGGCAGGCATTCGCGTCCCTTCCAGACCGGG
Source organism: Candidatus Methylomirabilota bacterium (assembly GCA_016209735.1). GTDB lineage: Bacteria > Methylomirabilota > Methylomirabilia > Methylomirabilales > 2-02-FULL-66-22 > 2-02-FULL-66-22. Next base: position 33,643 of record JACQVN010000059.1, on the reverse strand, counting down.
GCTGGTCTCGGCGGCGAGTGTGCGCTTGTGCGAGACCATGCCGAGAATCCCTCCGTGATCTCCCTGTCTCCGCGGTGCAACTGCACGCTTTGGTTTCATTCGCTGACGGTCGTTACCCTGCGGCCACCCGCTCCTCCCCTCACCCTACCCGCTCCCCGATCTCGGGGAGAGGGGAAGGGGAGAAGGGGTCGACGGATGCCTCGCGGCTTGCAGCGGTGTATTTCACTGGCAGGGGGCGGAAAGACCCTATACCCCGTCGCTCCCGCGAAAGCGGGAGTCCAGATTGCCTTGAAGAAACTGGATTCCTGCTTTCGCAGGAATGACATCTCAAGGTCGACGGAGAGTCACCTATCAGTCCGCTCTCGGACATACCCCTCGCGATCAGGGGCGCGATTTCGATCGGCGAATACTGCCACGGGGGAGCGTTCACTCGATCGGCGCTGTGGCTGCGGCTCCGTCACCCCGCCCGCCGCGCGGTGCGGGTTCGCCCAGGCTGTCCCTGACATTGTGTACCGCCAGACGATTTATCCTTGCAGATGGTGAAAAGAATTACATTATCGAAATCGCGTCACTGAGATACCGTAAGAGAATTCCCCGCGGAATCGTGGTGCGACGGTTCGCATGAGCCAGGACAGCCCGCTGTCGGCCAACCAAATCCCCCCGTCCCCCCCTTTGACAAAGGGGGGCGGGGGGGGGATTTCTGACCAAGGGGGGTGAGGCCTGCTTGCGCCAAGCGAACCGCGGCAGGCGGGGAGGATTCCCGGCACGCGATGCGGATTCTGCAAAATGCCTTGAAATCCCTGACGTGAGCAAAACGGCATTCCTTTACACACTCCGATGACGTAGCTTCCGTGGCGGAGCATCGATGAGATACTCCGGCCTGCACCGGCCGCACTCCCCCCTTACCGCTTGCCGTTTCCGATAGTCCCCTGGATGAGGTTGCCGAGGACGCCCGCTTCGGTCCCCAGGGGCAGCACGACGATCTGGACCTTGGACCGCCGCTCCAGGAGGTGTAGCCGTTGGCCACCTTGCCGACGACCTCGCGCGCCTTGGGATCGAAGACCAGGCTCGCGTACTTGGCGGGCTCGGCGAACTGCTGGGAAAACGTCTCTTCGTCCTCGATCCGCCAGCGGACGGCCAACGCCAGCTTCAGCGGGACCCCATCCCCCCGCCGGATGTCCGCCAAGTCCACCCTGTGCACCTGATCCTGATCCACCTTGGCTCTTGCGCGCTCAGCGCAAGAACCAGCCGCCACACGCCCGCGAGGATGCCTGACGATTGCGAAGCCCGTTCGAATCCGAGATGAATTCGGAGAGAAGAGCAGGTGAATTCGGCGAGGGGGGGCGGGGCACTGCGGTCCGGGGCGATTCCCCGCGCGGGCCGGAAGTCGCCGGTCCGCCCGATCTCGACCGCCGGCGTCAAGGCAGGTCGCAAGGAGGAACGAAGGAGAATCCGGAGGCCGTGCTATCGACCCTGGGCTGGGGCCGGGGCCGGAGGGGGCGCGGACGGGCGGAACTCGTAGACGATTTCACCGGGCTTCACCAGACCCAGCTCCTCGCGGGCGATGGCCTCGATCCCGCCGGGATCGCTCTTCAGGCTGCGCGCCTCCTCTGCCAAGGTCGCGTTGGTCGCTCGCAGCTTGTCGATCTCTCGCGTCAGCTCCGCCCGCTCCCGCTGCAGGTGGTACAGGCGCATGAGGCCGCGATTTCCCATGACCGAGGCGGCCGCCAGCACGATGAGGAATAACACCAGAAGCTTCAGGTGCCGCCGGAACGGCGGTCGCCGGGAGGCTGCCAAAGGCGCTGCTTCGAGTCGTGGGCTCATGGGCCGATCAGCACTCTAATTGGCGCAAACACGGTCCCTGTAGGGGAGGGGTTTATCCCCTCCCGGAAATGGGGGGAGTTTACCCCCTCCCGACGGGTTGTGGGTTCATCTCTTCGCGGGCGGGGGTAAACCCCGCCCCTACCAAATCCACCGGCGCGAAAGACCCTTCTAAACCTCTTCTTCGTATCCTTCGTGCTGCGAAGAAAGTCCCCCTGACCCCGGCCCTCTTCCCCGGCGGCGGGGCGCGGGGGATTTTCATCGGGTGTGGGTGGGCAAACTGCCCATAACCGCTTGGTGGTAAATCATACGGATCAAGCCCGGGCGCCAGCCCGGGCTACCGCCTGGCGTCCCAGGTACACTGCCGCGTCTCCCAGATCCTCCTCGATCCGCAGGAGCTGGTTGTACTTGGCGATGCGGTCGCTGCGGCAAGCCGAGCCGGTCTTGATCTGGCCGGCATTGGTGGCCACGGCCAGGTCCGCGATGGTGGCGTCCTCGGTCTCCCCGGAACGGTGGGAGACGATGGCGGCATAGCCTGCCTTGTGGGCCAGTTGGATCGCGTCCAGGGTTTCGGTCAGGGTGCCGATCTGGTTCACCTTGATCAGGATGGCGTTGGCGATCCCCTTGGCAATTCCCTCCTTGAGGATGGCCGTGTTGGTGACAAACAGGTCGTCGCCCACGAGCTGGACCTGGCCGCCCAGCCGCCTGGTCAGCGCCGCCCAACCCTCCCAGTCGTTCTCGGCCATGCCGTCCTCGATGGACACGATGGGGTACTGGCTCACCCAGCGGGCGTAGAACTCCACCATCTCCTCGGAGGTAAGCCGTTTGCCCCCCTCCCCCTCCAGCACGTAGCGGCCGTCGGTGTAGAACTCGCTGGAGGCCGGGTCCAGCGCCAGGAAGAAATCCGAGCCGGGCTTGTAGCCGGCCTTCTCGATGGCCGCCAGGATGAGCTGGATGGCCTCCTCGTTGGATTTCAGATCCGGCGCGAAGCCGCCTTCGTCCCCCACGGCAGTACTATACCCCTTCTGTCGCAGGACACCACGCAGCGTGTGGAAGACCTCCGCCCCCATGCGGAGGGCTTCGGCAAAGCTCGGCGCCCCCAGCGGCATGATCATGAACTCCTGGAGATCCACCGTGTTGTCGGCGTGCTTGCCCCCATTCAGGATATTCATCATGGGGGCGGGCAGGACCTTCGCGTTGGCGCCGCCCAGGTAGCGATAGAGCGGCAGGCCGACCTCGTCCGCCGCCGCCTTGGCCACCGCCAGGGACACCCCCAGAAGGGCATTGGCGCCCAGCTTCCGTTTATCGGCCGTCCCATCCAGCTCGATGAGGAGCTGGTCCAGGGCCACCTGGTCCGAGGCCTCCATCCCCTCGAGCTCCGGCGCGATGGTCTGATTCACGTTGGCCACCGCCTTGGTGACCCCCTTTCCGAAATAGCGGCCCTTGTCGCCGTCGCGAAGCTCCAGCGCCTCACGCTCCCCGGTGGAGGCCCCGGAGGGGACGGCGGCCCGACCCATGGCCCCGCTTTCCAGGATGACCTCGACCTCCACGGTGGGGTTCCCTCGGGAATCCAGGATTTCACGCCCCCGGACTTCGCTGATCTCGCTCATGCTCTGACTCCGTTCCGTTAGCCCGGATTATTCACGAGGACTCGCGAATAATCCGGGCTTACCTAAACTGCTGGCCAATCCTGCCTACGGCAGGACGACCCTCGCTGGTGGGCGCACCGGGTACCCGTCCCGCGTCCCGCGGGATGGGTGCGGTGTCGAGATGCCATAGCGACGCCCGATCCGTCCTCGGCCGCCGACCAGAGCGTTCCTGGTAAGCCCGCATTGTTCGCGAACCGCGTTCGCGAATAATGCGGGCTAGCGGGCTCCCTCGCCCGCCACCCAGACCTGGAGCCTCCCGCGGAAACTATCGACCAGCTCTTCGGCCCGGGCCCGGGCCGAAGCCTCGGCGAGGATGTGGAACGTCGGCTTGTCCGGATCGGGGTAGAGGAGAACCCAGTCCGGCCCCCGCCGGATTTTCACGCCGTCCACCAGCTCCACCTCCTCGGTTTGCGTGGCCTCGATCAGCGACCGCATCACCGTTCCCTTCCGCTCCCACGGGCAGGGGAGCTGGTCGCGGGCCATCATCCGCTGGGGGACGAGGCGGATCGCCTCGTGAATCGAGAGCTCGCCCAGGGCCAGCATCTCCAGGATCTTCACAATCGCCAGCATGCCGTCGAAGGCCGGCTGGAAGGCGGGGAAGATGAACCCGCCGAAGGCGTCCCCGGCGAAAACCACCCCTTCGCCCGCTGCCGCCTCCATCTGGGCCCGCGGCGCGATCTTGGTCCGCTGCACCCGGAAGCCCTGCAGACCCACCATCTCTTCCAGGACCGCGCTGGCCGAGACGGGGACGCCGATGACGCCGGGCCTCTGCGTCCGGCTGACCAGGAGCGCCACCACGGCCAATGCCAACTCATCCGAGAGGTGATCCCCCTTGTTGTCCACCAGGAAGAGCTTCTCCGCCCCCGTGTCCAGCAGGAACCCCAGGTCGGCCCCCAGGATCCGGACAATCTCGCCCAACTGGCGGAGGGAGCGCTGGAACTCCTCCGCCGTCTTGGTGATCCGGGTCTCGTCGATGTAGGCGTTCAGGGCGATCACCTCGCAGCCCAGTTTCCCCAGCACGGCCGGGAAAACGGTGGCGGCGCTGCTGTAGCCGTAATCCATGACGATCTTGAACGCCCGATCGCGAATGGCCTGCTGGTTGATGAAATTCAGGATGCCGTCCTGGTAGTACTCGATGTCGTATTCCGGGAAGCTCAAGATCCCCGTGCTGTCGATCTTGGCCCGCCGGAAATCCTCCCGGAAGAACAGCCGCTCGATCCCCTTCTCGCGGTTCGTGGAGATGTCCATCCCCCGCTCGTCGAAGAACTTGAGGTCCAGCAGCTCGGGGTCATAGGGAGAACGGCGTGCGTGCAGGCCGGCTACCGCCCCCTTGCGCCCCATCTGGTAGCGGACCACGGGAATCGGGGAGACCCGGAGGTCGTGGACGTTCACCCCTGCCGAGAGCAGGCCGCAGATGAGGGCCCGGTTGACCAGGCGGGAGGTCCGATGGGCGTCGCGGCTGGTGCACACCACGGCGTGCTCGCGCAGCGAGGCGCCGAAGGCCGCCCCCACCTTGGCCGCGAACTCGGGGGTAATCTCGACGTTGGCCAGGCCGGTGATCCCGTACGCGCCGAACAGGGAGCGGGCCCATCGATCCCCCCAGATCAGGCTGGTGGAGAGGGTGGCCCCGTCCTCCACCACCTTCTGGGGCCAGACCTTGACGTCGGCCTTGACCGTGGCATCCTCGCCGATGCTGCAGCCATCGCCCACCAGCGCCCCCTCGAAGAGGCTGGCGCGAGCCTTGATCTCTGTTCCCCGTCCCACCACGTTCTCCGTCAGCGTGGCGCCGCGCCCCACCCGCACCTCTGCCCAGAGGACCGAGTCGGAGATACTGGCCCCCTCCTCCACCACGCAGCCATCCCCGATCACGCTGTTGGTCACGCGGGCGTTGGCCTCCACGCGGGCGTTCCGGCCGATGATCACGGCCCCCCGGAGCCCCGCGGTGAAATCCACCCGGCTGCCCTCCCCCAGCCAGATGGCCCTATCCAATCCCTCCACCTTGCGGCCCGGGACGCGCACGCGCACCGCCCCCTCCAGGACGTTCTGGTGCGCCAGGCGGTACTCCAGGATGTCCCCCACATCCCGCCAGTATCCTTCGGCGATGCACCCGTACAGGCGCTTGCCCTCCCGCATCATCAGCGGAAAGAGGTCCCGGCTGAAGTCGAACTCCCGCCGGGGAGGAATCAGCTTCAGGACCGAGGGCTCGATGATGTAGATCCCGGTGTTCACCGTGTCGCTGAACACTTCGGACCAGGTGGGCTTCTCCAGGAACCGGTTGATCCGGCCGTTCGGCTCGGTGATCACGACGCCGTATTGCAGCGGGTTCTCCACCCGGGTGAGCACGATGGTGAGATCGGCCTGACGCTCCCGGTGGAAGGCGACGGCCGCCGTCAGGTCGAAATCCGTGAGGAGATCGCCGCTGATCACCAGAAACGGGTCGGAGAGGTGCGCCTCGGCGTTCTTCACCGACCCGGCGGTGCCATAGTCTTCCGTCGGCGCGATGTAGGTCATCCGCACGCCGAAGGCAGATCCGTCGCCGAAGTAGGCCTCGATGAGCTCCGGCTGGAAGTGGAGGAGAACGACGAGGTCGGCGATGGCATGCTGCTCCAGCAGCTCCACGATATGGGCCATTATGGGCTTGTTGGCCAACGGCACCATGGGCTTCGGGACGTTGTTGGTGAGCGGGCGCAGACGCGTCCCGAATCCGCCGGCCATGATCACCGCTTTCATCTCGCGCCTCCCCGCACACGATTCCGACCCGCCATCTCCGCGTCCTGCACGATTCCTCGCACTATAGGGGCCAGCCGCAACCCTTGTCAAGGCCCATATGCATGCCGGATTCAGTATTGACAAGGGGTTAGGAAAGGGAGGCAGCGATCTGATGCCGGGAAAGAGTTACCTGACGGTGCCCGCTGGATTCCGTAAGAAGCCACCCGCCGGACTCGGGTTGCATCGACAGAAGCTCGCTGGTCACGAAATCGAGCCACGCGACGGTTTCCGAGTCACAACGCCGCTTCGCACACTCCTTGATGCGGCGAGGGCTGCGGTAGATATCGAACAGCTTCTCGGCCGATTGCAGCACCCCGCTGGGAGTCCGTACCTCTTGAAAGGGGCGTTTGCCCTGTACCTTCGTCTTGGCCCGCGCGCCCGGGTAACGCAGGACCTGGACATCGGGAATGGTCCATGCCGAACTCGGCGATGCGGTGCGGTTCCTTCGAGAGTATTGGGCCAGAGTGTTCCCTTGAAGCCTTCATGTGCTGGGAAGAAAATAGCTGCGCCCATCGACCGGGAGCGGAAAGGCATCAAGCCCGCCCTTGCACGACCCCAGTCGATGGGAACTCGGCGCCTCGTAGGGGAGGGGTTTATCCCCTCCCGCCGGATGGCGGGATCATCCCCCGCGCGGGCGGGGGGAAACCCCGCCCCTACCCCAATGTCATTGCGCCATCGTGTCCTGCGAAAGAAAGCTGCTGGCATACACTCGACACCAAACGGTCAGCGACCTATTTTCATGCGTCGTGGTGACTGTTTACCGTCATGACCATTTCGCGGCGAAACTGGCTGTTCATGCCAGCTCCCGCCGCATGGCCGCGGCGGAGGCGCAGCAGGCGCCGGCGAACTCCGTGGTGGCCTGGATGGCCGGCGGGACCTGCGCCCGGTCGATGGCAGCGAAACCCCAGCGCGCGGCCAGGGGCTCGATAGTCTTCGTCAGGAGATAGGCGCGCCGGACCCCGCGAGCCCGTGCCCGCTCCACGAGCGCATCGTGCAGCCGAGCGGCCAGGCCGAGGCCTCGATAAGCGGGAGTCACCGCCAGCGAGCGGAAGAGTGCGTCGGCCCCGTGGGCTTCCATCCCGATGCAGCCCACCGGCCTGCCCTGGTGTCGCGCGACCAAGAAACTCCCGAGGAGCTGCCCCACGTCCGCCGGCAGATCCCCCTCGCGGAGGAGGGCATGGATCGCCGGAAGATCCTCGGGCCGGGCCGCGTCAACGACCACCTCCGCCCCCGTCGCGGCGGGATGAGGCTTCACCCCCTCGAACTTCGCGCTCCAGATCTTGCCCGCGGCCGCGGCGGCCAGCGCGCCCACATCCGCACCGGCGTCCCCGACACCGCAGCAGGAGCTGGCGAAGAGGCCCCGGAGCTGGCCGGCCTCGTACACGATGCGCGAGGCCACGCGCACGCCGCGAAGGCCGGCCGCTTCCAGCCCCTTGACATACTCGGCTTCGCTGATGGCTCCTGCCAGGCAGCCCGTCCAGGCGTCCCGGCTCGCCTGAATCACGGGTGGCAGCTCCTCGGCGACGATGTCGGAGATGGAGATCCCTCCTCCGGGCCGGAGGACCCGGGCGATCTCCCGGAAGACTGCGGGCTTGTCGGGGCTCAGGTTGATGACGCAGTTGGAGATGACCCAGTCCACGGCGGCGTCTGCCACGGGCATCCTCTCGGCCTCGCCCAGTCGGAACTCGACGTTGGCAGCGCCCGCCTCCTTCACGTTCTGCCTCGCCCGCTCGATCATCTCGGGCGTCATATCCAGCCCGATGACCCGTCCCGGCGGGCCGACCCGTGCGGCGGCGATCAGGCAGTCGATGCCCGCGCCCGACCCGATGTCCAGCACGGTCTGGCCGGGTTTCACCCCTGCGAAAGCCAAGGGGTTCCCACAGCCGAAGGAGTTCTGGACGGCGTCGGCCGGAAGCCGCCGGAGCTCGGCCGCGTCGTACCCGGCAACCTCGGCCAGCTTGCCCTTCGCGCTTTCGGCCGGCGCGGGGGCGCAGCAGGAACCGCCGATCTGCACCAGTGACGATGGGGTCGACCCGCAGCACGAACTCGCGGGGCGCGCAATCGCTCCCGCGTACCGCTGCCTCACGGCCTCCTTGATCTCCCGTTCGCTGAATCCCTGCTCAGTCATGACAGCACCCTCCCGCCGCCGGCTTCGCCGGCGGCGTTGCTAGTGCGTGATTGCAGCGCTCCTTGATATGTGCGGCGACATGTGTGTTTGCGCATGGGTAGGGCAAAGCCCGTTTCACCACGAAGGGCACGAAGATCACGAAGCGGGGAGGCACGGAGAACCGCCCCTGACCCCTCCACTGGGAAGCGGGCGGGCATGAAGCCCGCCCCTACGCTGGTTCTTGAGCGCCAGCGAAAAAACCAGATCCCTCGTAGGGGAGGGGTTTATCCCCTCCCGCTTCAGCGCATTGTAGGAAGAGCGGGTGCTATGCGATAGGCCCAGCTCAGTTTCCTCTTCGTGTGCTTCGTGCTCTTCGTGGTGAATAATCCGGGCTAGATACATCGGGAACTTCTGCAGGCAGACACTAGACTCCCTCCAGCACCCCGTCGGCATAGGCCGCACGGTAAAAGTCGTTGAACTGTTCGTCCAGGGCGGGTGGGAGCATAGCGTCTCCTTTCACGACGGGGGAAATCGATATAATTGTCTCATACAAATATTACCTCAAAACACTATATGCCCAATCAAGCCCCCCATTCACCCTTCGACGGGCTCACCCTTCGACAAGCTCAGGGTGAGCGGAACAGAACAAAGCGGAGGATGGCTTGAATTCGCCGAAGTCTTCCCGCTCATGCTGAGCCCGTCGGAGCATGAGCCGCCTTAATCCCGGCTCCCTGGTCGACCCGGCAGCAGGAGTCCTGCCAGCAGCGGGCCCCGTGGGTCAAGGCCTCCAGGACTTTGAAGGCGCCCGACCATTCTTCCTGCGGAATCGCCTGCAAGATCGCCTTCTGCGTCTCGATCAGGTCCCGGCGGATGGCGGCGACCACGGCCTTCCCCTGTAGCGTGATCTCCACGTGCACGATGCGCCCATCCTTCGGGTCCGCCCGGCGCTTCACGTGGCCGCGCTTCAGCAACTGGGCAACCACGCGGGTCATAGTGCTCACCGACTTGAACATCCGGCGGGCCAACTGCTGCATGCTGAGGTCCCCCTCTTCTGCCAGGATGTCCAGAACGTGCGACTGGCTGATGGAGACGCCGTAGCAGCAGATCTGGTTCCAGTCCCGGAACTGATACCGCCGGATCAGCTCCCTTGTGAGCCAGTGCAGTCGCTCTGCCCCCTCCTCCATCTCCACGGCCTCCACCACCTCCTTCATTAAGTTTGGATTTATTTGTATAATACAAATACATCTCAGGCCCCCTCCTGTCAAGGAAGATTTTTTGAGAGGACGAATCTTGGGAGGGCTATCGCTTGGGAGCCGGATACGCGAAGGCGCCGGGAATCCGCGGGACTACGACGGGAGTGACCAGGTCGCACCCACCGCGTGGAGGGCAATCCGGCTGGCCGAGCCGTTCACGGCGCCGGCCAGACGCTGGTACGGCTCGAAGGGGTGTTCCCGGGAGAGCCGGAAGGTTCGCCAGTGCATGGGGATGAGATACCGCGCCTGCATCGCGTTGAACATCTCCCAGGCATTCTCTGGACTGGCGTGGTTCTGGATATAGGGATTGTAGGCGCCGATGGACAGCATCACCGCGTCGAGCTGGCGGTCCTGCACGGCCGCCGGCAGCAACTGGGTGAGGGCGGTGTCTCCCCCGAACAGGATGCTGCGCTGGTGTTTGGTGAGGAGCAAGCCGTTGTATCCCCGGTCATGGTCCCAAGGGTAGCGTCGCCCCCAGTGCTTCACGGGGAGCGCCTCGATACGGACCCCCTTCACCTCGGCGGACTGTCCCCATTCCAACTCCTGGAGATTGGCGAAGCCCAGGTCTTCGATGAACTCTGTGGTGTCCCGGGCCAGGATCATCGGCACCTCCCGAGGGAGCCGGCGCAGGGTGGGGATGTCGTAGTGGTCCATGTGGGCATGGGACAAAAGGACCAGGTCGATCGGCGGCAGCTCTTTGAGGGCAAGCGCCGGGGGGACGAAGCGCTCGACGCCGAACGTTGCGAGCCCGAGGAACCTGATGCCGATCTTCTCGCTGAAGACCGGATCCGTCAGGATGGTCGTCCCCTCCAGGTTGATCAGGAACGTGCAGTGACCGATCCAGGTGGCGGTGATCCCCCCACTGGACCACGACCGGGGGGCGGGGCGGACCGGGGCCACATATTTCGTCGGGTCCTTGGCCTCATGGTCGCTCGGATCCGGTTCCTGCGTGAGACGATCCCACCAGATTCCGAAGAAACGCAGGGTGCGGGCGACCGGCCCCGGCTCCGTGGATTGCGCCCAGGCCAGCCGAGACCGACTCACGCCTCCGGCCGCCAAGGCCGCCAGCGCGAGGAGGAGATGTCGTCGCATCCAGCCGGAGCTTTTCTTCTGCTTCTGCTGTCCCACGCCCTTTCACCTCGAACCGTACCAAAACGGGGCGAAATCCTTCATAGTATTCCCGAATAGACTCCCCCCGGCAACGGAAAACAGCGGGCGTTCCCCCGGATTATTCACCACGAGGAGCACGCGTGGTGAGATGGGCTCTTTGCGAACAACGCAGGGTAGGTCACGGCCGTCGCAGGTCCGGTGGATGGGACCGGAGGCCATCCGGGGTGCCATTTCCCTTGACACTCGAATAGATTCGGGCCATGCTCGGTCTGTAGTTGTGATGGAAGTTCACCGGGCATCTTGAGGCTGGCGCCCCGCCCCAAGACCCTGGGGGTTTCACCTCGCGACTCTCCCGAATTGCGCAGCAGGGAGCGAGTGCGCCGCAAGGGGCACGGAAATACTTTCCGCCTTTTGCCTGCCTACCAACCCTTACCGCAGGAGGTGTCGCATGAAGAAACTGCGCTCGGCAGTAATCCTGTGCGCGGCCATCGTGGGCATGGCCTCGATGGCATCGGCGGGCGAGATGAAGTTCATCCTCGCCACGGGCGGAACCGCCGGCACCTACTACCCGTACGGCGGGGCCATGTCCAAGATCTGGAATTCGAAGATTCCCGGGATGAACGTCACGGCGCAATCGACGGGTGCCTCGGTCGAGAACGTCCGCCTCATGAACCGGGATGAGGTGGAGCTGGCGTTGGTCCAGAGCGACACCATCGATTTCGCCTTCCACGGCAAGGAGGCCTTCAAGGAGAAGCTGACGAAGATGGCGGCGATGGCCGTCCTGTACCCGGAATTGATCCACATCGTGGTGCGCGCCGACCTCAACCTCAAGGCCTTCTCCGATCTCAAGGGGAAGAAGATTGGTGTGGGCGCGCCCGGCAGCGGCACGGAGGCGAATTTCCGACAGCTCCTGGATGTCCACAAGATGAGCAAGGGCGATATCAGCGCGCAGTACCTCTCCTTCGCGGAGAGTGCGGACCAGTTCAAGGACAACCGCATTGACGCCTTCATGGTCACAGGCGGCGTGCCCACCGCGGCGATCATGGACGTGGCCACGCAGCGGAGCATTCGCATCTTGCCCATCGAAAACAAGATGATCTCCGCCTTGGAGAAGAAGTACCCCTTCCTCTCTGCCGCGGTGATACCGGCTACCGCGTACAAGGGCGTGACCGCGGACGTGAAAACGGTCGCGGTCAATGCGGTGCTGATCGTGCATCCGAAGCTGAGCGAATCGGTCGTTTACAACATGACCAAGGCCCTGTTCGACAACCAAGCCGAGCTTGCCGCGGCCCACGCCAAGGGCAAGGTCTTGAGCCTGGCGGGTGCAACCAAAGGCGTCTCCATCCCGTTCCATTCGGGCGCCGCGAAGTTTTACAAGGAAAAGAAGGCCATGAAGTAAGATCGCTAGTCGCAACAGCCGGGCAGCGCCACGCTGCCCGGCTGTTGCGTTTTCGGGAGCCCGCATGACGCGACGGGTGGCGGCCGGCCTCGGGCTTGTCGGGAGCGCGGCCACGGCCGTGATGGGTTTTTGGCCGTCCCAGCTTGTCCTCGAAGTGTCGCCTGTTGGTGCCGGACGACCCGCGCTCTGCGCCAGGATGCGCGCCGGCGAAGAGGTCGTGCTGTCCTTCACCCATTCCGTCAACCGCCGGCCGGTCTACGACACGATTCGCGTTGCCAGCGATCGCCTTACTGTCGTAAGGTCCCGTTTCGACGCCTTTGGGGCGGGCATGCCGGAGGCTTCGACGAACGAAGGGACGCTGCGGGTGGAGGCGGACGGCTGGCTGGAGTGGACGATCCATCGGGAAATGGCCGAGGTGGTGATCCGGGTCGGCTGGGTGGCCCAGCATACCCTCCACCTCAAGGGCCGAGAGGTGGCCCTGACCGATCTGGCCCTCCCGGGAACCGCCCTTGCGCTGCGCCCGAGAGCCTACTCGTGGTTTGATCTCTGGAAAGGCAGGTGCGTCCGATGAGCGGCCAGGAGCAACCGGAACCCCTCCGCACCTCCGATATGCGGTCGGATGTCACCGAAGAGGAGCTGGCCAAGCTGCTCCGTAAAGTCGACAAGGAATCCACGTTCCGCAAGCTGACCGGCTACCAGTTTCGCATCGTCTACTGGCTCGCCGTCGCGTTCTCCTGTTTCCAGCTCTACACGGGATTCTTCGGAGCCTACCCGGCGCAAATCCAGCGCTCGGTTCACCTCTCGTTCGCCTTTGCGCTGGTCTTCCTCCTCTATCCCTTCCGCGCCAAGACCGCCGTCGACCGGCTGCGCTGGTTCAACTACCTTTTCGCCGCCTTCACGGTCGGCGTGGGGCTCTTCCTGACGTTCAACTACACGCGCCTCATGATGACCGCCGGGGACTATACGACCCTGGATATGGTCGTCGGCATTTGCGGAACGCTCCTCACGCTCGAGGCGGCTCGACGGGCCGTCGGACTTCCCATCGTCGTGGTTGCCAGCAGCTTCCTCGCCTACGCCTACTTCGGCGCCTACCTTCCCGGCTTCCTCTCGCACCGCGGCTATTCGATCGAGCGGATCGTTTCCCATATGTACTTCACCACCGAAGGAATCCTGGGGATCCCCCTGGGTGTCTCCTCGAGCTTCATCTTCCTCTTCATTCTCTTCGGCGCCTTCCTGGAAAAGACCGGCATCGGAAAGCTCTTCATCGACCTTGCCGACGCCATCGCCGGCTGGGCCGCCGGGGGTCCCGCCAAGGTGGCAGTCATCACGTCGGCTCTCGAGGGCACCGTCTCTGGGAGTTCCGTGGCGAACACCGTGGGCTCGGGCAGCTTCACCATCCCCATGATGAAGAAGTTGGGCTACCGCCCCGAATTCGCCGGGGCCGTCGAGGCGGCGGCCTCGACCGGCGGCCAGATCATGCCCCCCATCATGGGGGCCGCGGCCTTCCTCATGGCCGAATTCATCGGCGTGCCGTACATCGAGATTGCCAAGGCCGCCGCCATCCCCGCCTGTCTGTACTTCGCGGGCATCTTCATCGAGGTCCATTTCGAGGCCAAGCGCTGCGGCCTCAAAGGCATGCCGTGGGAGCAGATCCCCAGGATCTGGACCGTCCTGAAGGAGCGAGGGCACCTCTTCGTCCCCCTGATCGCCATCATCTACGTCCTCACCGAAGGCTTCACGCCCACGCGGGCCGCCCTGGTGGGGATATGCCTCTCCGTCGCCGCCGGGATGCTGAGGAAGGCGACCCGGATGACGATCCCCGAGATCTTCAACGCCCTGGAAGCTGGCGCCCGCGGCGCTCTCGGTGTGGCCATCGCCTGTGCCACCGCCGGGATCATCGTTGGGGTGGTGACGCTGACCGGCCTGGGTCTCAAGATGGCCAACGGCCTGGTCGACCTGGCCGGCGGCTACTTGCTTCCCACGCTGTTCTTCACGATGATCACGTCGTTGATCCTCGGCATGGGAGTGCCGACGACGGCCAACTACGTCATCACCGCGACCATGGCTGCACCTGCGCTTATCCTCCTGGGGGTCCCGAAGCTCGCCGCCCACCTGTTCGTCTTCTATTTCGGCATCGTGGCGGATATCACGCCTCCGGTGGCGCTCGCCGCCTACGCAGGCTCGGGGATCGCCCGATCCGATCCGTTCTGGACGGGTGTCACCGCCTCCAAGCTGGCGATCGGGGCGTTCATCGTGCCGTATATCTTCGTGATGAATCCCGCCATGGTCCTGATCGACACGACGCCCTACCTGCTCGCCTTGAATCTCCTCACCTCCTCCGGCGGGATGTTCGGGGTGGGCGTTGCCATGATCGGGTTCTGCCTGGCCCCCATGAACTGGGTGGAGCGGGCCTGGTTCGCCATGGGCGGCCTGCTGCTCATCGATCCCGGCCTTCTCACGGACGGCATCGGGTTTGGCATGCTGGGCATTGGCCTGCTGATCCAGTGGCGAAGGCAGAAGGCCTGGATCGCGGCGGGATCCCCCACAACCGCTTAGCCCGCAATATTCGCGAACACGGCTCGCGAACAATGCGGGCTTAGCAGAACCCCTCGTGGTCAGAGACCAAGGACGGATCAGGCGTCGCTGGTGCATCTCGACGCGGCACCCATCCTGGCGGACGGGTACCCGGTGCGCCCACCGCCATGCGTCCTCCCGCCGTCCCGGTCCGGGATCTTGCGGACAGGCGGGATTGGTCAGTGGTCAGGTAAGCCCGGATTATTCACGAATCCTTCGTGAATAATCCGGGCTAGCGTCTCGCCACAGTCGGGACACGTCGCGTCCTCCCGGGTCACCACGGCTCCGCACGCGGAGCAGCGGTACTCCTTCTCGGCCTCGGCCAGGATGGCTCGCGCCTTCTCCAGGTCCTCCTCCGCAACCCAGAGGCGGATCTGAGCCATGTCCTCCGAGACCGTCACCGGGGCCGCGTGGAACGAGACGTTCTCCAGCCGGCACGGGATCCCGTTCTCGATGAGCAGTCCCTCGGCAAGCTGGGCCTGGATTTCGTCGATGAACTCTTCGGCCAGCTTCCACGTGTCGCCGGCATCCGCTGCCGCTGCGACCTCCCGGGGTGGCTCTGTCACGAGAAGGATCCGACACTCCGCGCACTCGCGGATGCCTTCCGGGTACTCGGCTTTGCATGCAGGGCACCACATGACTTCACCTCCAGGTAGAGGCCAGGCGGCAGGATCCCGACCATCGAGCCGCTGCCGCCAGGACCCAATCGCGTCCGTCGGCCGGGTGCTCCAATCTACTCCGATTCCGACCCTTTCACCACGGAGACACGGAGGGCACGGAGGAGACGCAATTCAAGGACTTGACCCACCCCGGCCCCGGGCGGGAACAGGTGTCGCGTCTCGGCTGCCGATGTCTGTTCGGATAAGACACCCCTGCGGTTTTCTCCGTGATCTCCGTGCCTCCGTGGTGGGAATGCGGCGCCTTGCATTATACTCCTCACCCCTCGTCCAGGGCGACGGCCGCCGCGCCGAGAATGCCTACATCCGGCCCGAGGGCTGCAGGCAGGATGGGCACCGACTGCACCGGAACGAGCTTGACGTGCCGGCGGACCTCCTCGCGGAGCGGCGCGAGGAGGAACTCCCCCGCTCGGCTCACCCCGCCGCCGACGACGATCCGCTCGGGGGCCAGGATGGTGATGACGGCCGCCACCCCGATGCCCAGACAGCGGACGGCCTCGTCCCACACCTCCCGGGCCAGCGCGTCGCCCTCCCGGGCCGCTTGCACCAACTCCTTGGCCGTGAAACCCGACTGGGCACGTAGCCGGCTCGGCCGGCCGGCATCCAGCGCCTGCTTGGCCAGCCGGACCATGGATGGCCCGGAGGCCATGGCCTCCAAACAGCCCCGGTTCCCGCAACCGCAGACGGGACCATCGGGCTTCACCGTCATGTGTCCGACTTCCCCCGCGGCGTCCGCCAGGCCGTGCCAGAGCCGCCCGTCCAGGACGATGCCGCCGCCGATTCCCGTGCTCACCGTATAGTAGACCAGGCTTCCTGCGCCTCGGCCGGCCCCGTAGCGGAACTCGCCCAGCGCCGCGGCGTTGGCATCGTTCTCCAGGACGATCGGCAGCCCGAGTCCCGCCTGGAGCCGTTCCGCCAGGGGGACCCGGTCCCAGCCGGGGAGGTTGGGGGGATTGAGCACGAGCCCCCGCCGACGGTTCACCGGCCCGGCGCAACCGACTCCCACCCTCACGACCTGCGAGCCGAGGAGCTCCGCCCGCGCCAGCAGGGCCCGGCCGAGCCCGATGATCCTCTCCAGGACGGGCTCGAGCCCTTCGAACGCCCGCGTGGGAACCTCGGCGCGGGCGAGAATCCGCCCCGACGGCTCCACCACCCCCGCGGCCAGCTTCGTCCCGCCGATATCGATCGCCAGCACGATCATGTCCGCCCCCCAGCCCGGATTCTTCACGAAAGAACCGTGAAGAATCCGGGCCTACCTGAGGCTAATACTGCGGCCGGTGACTCCGTCATGCGAAATCACGGAGACGCAGGAGGCCGCCGCCATCTTGCCGAAGCCCACATCCACGAGGTAGGCCACCTGGTGGACCATGAGCGCGTACATGGCCATCCCGCGGAGGATGTTGGCAGCAAACATGACCCAGTAGCCGCGCGGAAGCCCCGGGTCGGCGACGCCGGCCATCGGGGCCGCCCCCGGCGACCCTCCCGTGATCCCGGTTTCCCTCGCGGCAATCCCATCGGGTTCCAGGCCCATCTTGCTCGGATCGTCCCGGAAAAAGATCACGACCAGCGGCAGGGCTGTCGCCGCCACGGAGGCGCCGAAGAGGACGTGCGTCCAGCGCCATCCCAGCGAGGCGATGCCGGATTGGGCCAGCGGCCCCATCACCGCCGTCCCCAGGGGCACCCCCGCATGGCAAATGGCGGTGGCAATGCCCCGGGAGCGCCTGAACAATCTGGAGATGAGGGCGTTGGTGGCGACGTACGCCAGGCCTCCCGTGCCCAGACCCCCAGCACCCCGAAGACGAGGTAGAGTTGCCCGAGACCCGAGACGCCCCCGGTGAGCATCAGGGCAACCGCCCAGAGGGCCGTGCTACAGGCGATCACCCGGGTCGGCCCCAGCCGGTCCACGACGACCCCCAGGACCAGGCCGCCCAGGGCGTAGAAGGTCATGTGGACGGAAAAGGCGGCGGAGGTGGCGCTGCGCCCCGCGCCGAATTCCTCCAGGAAGGCCAGCAGGAAAACGGAGAAGGATTGCCGCGGGCCAATGGAGATCCCCCACGCCGCCATGGAGGCGGCGGCGATGATCCACCCGTAGAAGAGACGGCGCATCACGGGTCCATCGATCGGAGCGCCATCGCAGGAAGGGGCCACGAGGTCATGCGCCGTGGCAGGCAGTGCACTTGTCGCCGTCCATCACACCGAAGGCCTTCTGGCCGTCGTGACAGGCGCCGCAGGTCTGTCCCTCGCCCATGTCATCCATGGTGAGCTTGGCGGATCCCTTCTTCATGGCAAAGACCGTGGGATGGCAGCTCGCGCATGTGGCCCCCCTCGCCAGGTGGAGGGCGTGGTCGAAGGTGACCTTCCCCGGCGAACCGGGATCGCTGGGAAACGCGATGGGGGGCCGGGCCCCCTTCGGGTCGGCCGCTCCGGCGGCGGCGCGAAACTCGTGGCACTCGGCGCAGGGCGGTCCGGGGTTGTGCTGTTCCTTGTCCGCGTGACACGTCAGACATGTCTTGCGCGGCTCGGGCGACCAGAGGTGCGGCGCATGACAGGCCGGACAGCCCGCCACGCCATGGTCTTTCTTCCCGTGAAGCCCCGCCGCGGTCGCGTGGCAGGTGCCGCAACCGACGACCGGCTCGACTTGCTGATCCTGGCGGTGACATTCCTGGCACTGCATCCCGGACATGGGACCGGCCGTGGGCAGGCCGTGACAGCCGGCGCAGGTGGCGGGCTTGGCCGGTCCGCCGGTGTGGCACTCGCCGCAGCGGATCTCCGTGTGCTTGCCCGCCAGCTTCCAGGGATGGGCGAAGGCAGGGGTGGCGGCCACGCGCATCAGCCCCTCGCCCCTGCGGCCCAGGAACTCGTGGCAGGCATCGCATTGTCGGCTGATCATGCGGCCGTCGGCACTCGCATGCTTGCCCTCGTGGCAGCGGAAACAGCCGGGGAATTCCTTGTGGCCGATGTTGTCGGGATACGCCAGCCAGTTGACCTGCATTTCGGGGAAGAAGTTGGCGTGATAAATCCGCTTCACCTCTTCGACAGCCGCCCTCAGCTTCTCCCCCTGTCCCCGGACCATCGCCGGGTATTCCTTCTGATAGAAGGTTTGGATGGAAGTCTCGATGCCTCGATCCGCTTCCGCGGCCGTGGCGTAGGGCGTCACCATCGCCTCCACAGCCACCTTCTTGATGTAGGGCAATTCCGGCGAAATCCTTCCGGCTTCCAGCGCAGGGTCCAAGGCCCGGCCCGGCGGCAGATACCTGTGGCTGGGGCGGTTGTGACAATCCACGCAGTCCATCCGTCGGATTTCCGCGTTCTTGAGCTGTTCCGGAGTGAACGGCTTCTCCGTGGACACATACTCGGTCACGCGACCGTCCGGCCCCTCCGACCGGACCCACGGGATCACCTGCCGTCGCTCGTCCGCCGCCGCGTACCAGATCTTATTCTGGATGTTCATATGATAGTGGATGCCGGCCTTGGAGCCCACCTCCGTGCCGCCGCCGGTCTTCAACAGGAGATCGACTTCCCGCCGCGTATTCTTCTCGTCCGAGCTGAAATGGACCCGGCTGGCCAACTGCTCGCCCCAGAACTTGGCGGGCCAGTGGCACTGTTCGCAGACATCCTGGGCCGGGCGCAGGTTGTGGACCGGGGTGGGGATGGGACGCGAGAACTTGTTGAACAACACCGAGTAGACCTGGTACGCCCCGGAGATCTTGGCCCGGACGAACCACTCCGCCCCGGGTCCGATGTGGCAGGAAACACAGGGGACACGGGCGTGGGGCGAGTTCTGGTAGGCCGTGAATTCGGGCTCCATCACCGTGTGACAGGTCCTGCCGCAGAACGCCACCGAGTCGGTGTAGTGATAGCTCTCGTACCCCCCCACGGCGGACAGCGTCATGAAGACGACGAGGGCCAGGAACGTCCCCGCCAGCGCCAAGCGATGCCGCGTGTTGTTGAGGTCCAGCCGGGGAAGTTCCACCACCTGGGCCTCTCGCCGCAACTGGAAGAAGCGAAGGATCGCCCCCCCGACGACGATTCCCAGCCCGGACATGGTGACGCCGGGGAGGACCATGAAGGTGATGATCCCGACGTACGGGTTCTGGGTCGGACGGACGTAATCCAAGAAGAGGAGGAAGACGTCGACCAGGAAGCTGATGGCCGCGATAATGCCACCGGCCAAGCTGAAGTAATTGCGAAAGAGTCGCCGCAGGGTAATGACCATCGGCGTGTGTTCTCCTCGGAGGCTGCCGCCCTGTTGTTCGCCGAGTCGCCGCTCGTCCCGGCGGCCGAGGCATCATATCGGACATCCGCTGCCGGTGCAAGGCCAAGCCGCCCCGCGAAGGAGAGCAGTGGCAAGCAGGCAAGTGGGCAATGCGGCAAGCAGGCAATCGGGCAATTGGGCAAGCAGGCACTACGTTTGCCTTGTCTTTCCTGATTGCGGAGTCGCCATCGCTGGCGACCTTGGCGGGAAAACAGTGTCCTCGGGTCAGGGCTAGGTCTGCCCTCCCCGGAGGGGGGTCGCTTCGGCGCCGCTCGGTCGCCGGCAAAGCCAGGGGCCGACGATGAGCGCCAGACCGTAGAGGGCGAAGCCCAGGAAGAGCGTGGAGGGTCGCCCGGACCGGAAATCCTCGAGCAGGAACTTCACGCCCGTGAGGACGAGCAGGGGATAGACGAGCCAGGCGCCCTCGACGAACCGCAGCGTGCGGCCCGCCCAGGCCAGGGCGAGAATGCCCGAGACGAGGAGGGCCGTCCGAAGCGTCGCGACCAGGGCGGCGTGCATCGCCTCGGTCTGCCCGCCGGGAAGCGCCAGGGCGAGCCAGGTGACGGCGACGCCCAGCAGGCCTCCGAGCCCCAGCACGAGCACGACGAGGCGCGGCAGCCGGGCCGCCGCTGCGGGCGGAGACTCCGGCGCGGCGGTCCCCAACGCCCAGATCGCGACCCCGCAGAGGCCGAGGACCCCCAGCGTCGTCGCCGAGGGGGTGAGCACCGGCGCGACGGGCAGTCCGAGGCCGTAGAGGGCATGAGCGACCAGGTCCGACACCACCCCAGCGGCCACCAGGAAGACCGCGCCATGCGCGTGGAAGGTGACGCGCCTCGACCGTCGCCCGGCCCAGGCCGTCACCAGCCCGAGCGCGGCGTAGGTGAGGGCGAGGGCCGGCTTCGGCAGAACGAGGAGGCCGCCCACCAGTGCGAAGACCAGCCCCGCCGATGTATAGAAGAAGAAATTTCGCCGGCGCCCCTGGCGGCGCTCCACGAAGGCGACGGCCACGCCGTAACAGCCGGCGGCCACCGCCACCGTGGCCAGGCCGAGCGGCAGCGTCCCGACATGCGTGGTCCGGGCCACGTAGCTGGCCCCGCCGATCCCCACGGCAATCGCCAGTACCGACTGCGCGATCTCGAAAGGAATGACGTCCCGGCGGAGGGAGAGCGTCCGAGAAGCAAAGCTTCCCAGGTACGCGACCAGCAGCAGGAGCTGCACGCTGATGGCCATGCCGGGCGAATCGGCCACCCCCGCCGTCACGCTTCGCCCGGAGAGGATCAGGATCGTGAGGTCGGCAACGAGCGCCACAGGCCAGCGCAGGAAGGTCCAATCGAGCACATAGCCCAGCCACAGCGTCGCAACCCCCAAGAGGACCAGGAACAGCGCAAACGGACCCAGTGCGGCGGTGAAGAGCATGAGCGCCACGGCCGTGCCGAGCGCCCCGAGCGTCACGACCCAGGCGAGGGCCCGGAGGTGCCGGCGCGCCGCCACCCCCAGCCCCAGGGCCGCACAACCGGCCAGACTGGCGGCGGCCGCCGCCGGATCGAGAAGGCGGAAGCGCGCCGTGGCCTCGTAGAGCAGCGGCAGGGCGATGAGGACGTAGGCAGCCCCGTGGAATGAGGCGCGCAGGGTTTGCCGGCGGGCGCCGGCCCGGTCGGCCACGACGAGCCAGACCAGCGCGAAGAGGAGGCCGAGGAATACCCCCGGGCCGGCTGCCAGCAGGCCCGAGTCGGTCAGCGCACGGAGCAGGTATGCGCCGGCCAGCACGACCAGCGTGCGGCCAACCCGCGTGACGATCGTGCTGAGGTCGGATTCCCGTGGGCCCGAAGGACCCGCCTCGGGGCGCGACGGGTCGGAGAGCTGCGTGCCGATGGCGCCGGCGAAGCGGTCGACTGCGGGACGGGTTTCCAGGGCGGCCAGACGCCGCTCGACGGCGGAGAGGCGGCTTGCGACCTCCTCCAACTGGGCTTCGAGACGAGTCAGCCGCTCGTCCATACGCCTCCTCCGCAGCGGCGCGTGCGCCCCGGCACAAGGGGCAGAGGTGGGACGGCCCTCAGACGTACCCCGGGGGGTGTCCTACGCGAAAACGGAACGACCCCCTGAGGACCACCGGTCCCCAGAGGGCCGCTGAGTTCGCGCGCCGAGAGACTTCCGGCCGGCATCCCTCCCCCCTCCAGGGCAGTCGCCGGGGAATACCTCATCAGACGGGGACGACGCTACCTCTCATGGGAACAGAATGTCAAGAGGAAAGACTGAATTCGTTCGTTCTGGAGATTCCGCTTGACATTCAAACGCCCAGTGCGGTAGGGAAGTCTCCGCACATCGGGAAGTCGGCCAGGTGGGCTGTCTCCCATCGAAAGCAGTTCGGCAAACCGATTTGCGTCATCCCGTACAAGCGTTCCATGCGCATCGACAAAAGGAGAGATCGGTTATGAACACGCCGACGAACTCCCGGCGGGGTTTCGTCAATTGCCTCCTCGGGGGTGGTTTCGGGGCCATGGTGGTGTCGGTGCTGTATCCCGTCGTCCGCTATATCATCCCTCCCAAGAGCGGCGAGCCGACCATTGCCAACGTCACGCTCCCCTGGAAGCCCAACGAGATTCGCGTGAACTCCGGCCGGATCTTCAGGTTCGGCAACCAGCCGGGGATTCTTGTCAAGACCCCGGCCGGGGAACTGCGCGCCTTCAATGCGGTCTGCACCCACCTCAACTGCACCGTGCAATACCGGGAAGAGAAGCAAGATATCTGGTGCGCCTGCCACAATGGCGTTTACGACCTGAACGGGAAGAACGTAAGCGGCCCACCTCCGCGCCCCTTGGAGACCTACAAGGCCTTCGTGAAGGGGGAGCAGATCGTGGTCAGCAAAGGAGCCTGAGGATGGCAGCGCCACGCGTGGTCCAAACAGTCACGACCTGGCTGGATGAGCGGGTCAACCTCGCAGAAATCCGCGAGTTCGTCCGGCACAAGGTCGTGCCGGTCCACAAGCACACGGTCTGGTACTACTTCGGAGGAATGACCCTCTTCCTCTTCGGCATCCAGGTGTGCACCGGTATCCTGCTCCTCCTCTACTACCGGCCCAGCGCGGAGGAGGCGTATGAGAGTGTGCAATTCATCGTGACCGAGGTGCAGTTTGGCTGGCTGATCCGCTCGATCCATAGCTGGTCTGCCAACCTGATGATGGCTACCCTGATGATCCACCTGTTCAGCGTCTACTTCACCCAGGCCTACCGGAAACCGCGGGAGCTGACCTGGGTGACCGGGATGATCCTCTTCGGCATTGCGCTCTTCTTCGGTTTCAGCGGCTACCTCCTCCCGTGGAATACGCTCGCGTACTTCGCGACCAAGGTGGGGACCGACGTGGCCGGTCAGGTGCCGGTGGTGGGTACCCTCATCACGCAGATCCTCCGCGGGGGGGAGGACGTCACCGGGGCCACCCTCTCCCGCTTCTATGGGATTCATGTGGCCATCCTGCCACTGCTCACGACAGGGATCCTGGGGCTCCACCTCTTCTTGGTGCAGAAACAGGGGATGAGCGTCCCGCTGGAGCTGGAGCACGGCGGGCGCCATCCCGAGGCCATGCCCTTCTTCCCCGATTTCTTCCTCCGGGACCTGGTGGGCTGGCTGAGCGCGCTGGCGGTGCTGGCCGCGCTCGCGGCCTACTTCCCATGGGAGCTGGGCGTGAAGGCGGATCCGTTTGCCCCCGCGCCCGCCGGAATCCGCCCCGAGTGGTATTTCATGTACATGTTCCAGACCCTGAAGTACCTCCCGGCGAAAATCGGGCCGCTGGACGGCGAGATGGTCGGGATCCTCGGATTCAATCTCGGGGGACTCTTTCTCCTGCTGGTGCCATTCCTGGATCTGAAAGCGGCGCGAGGAGAGGAGAATCCCCTCTTCTTCTGGATCGGTGTAGGGATCGTCGCCTACATCGTGGTGCTGAGCGCCCTGGGTTATCTGGCGCCGGGAGGGAACTAACATGCCCCGGAGATGGCGCCCCCTGCCGATCTCCCTCCTTGCCGTCCCGTTCCTCTTCCTGGCGGACCAGGTGGAGGCGCAGAAGCTGCCGGAGGAGAACTCTTGCCTCCAGTGCCATCAGGGCCTCGGGGATCCACGGGTGATGTCCCCGGCGGAGAAGTTCCCCCAGGACATCCACGGGTCCAAGGGCATCTTCTGCCAGGACTGCCACGGCGGCGACCCCGCCAGCCTCGATCCCCAGCAGGCCATGAGCCGCGCCAAGAAGTTCGTCGGCAAGCCGCGGCACCAGGCCATCCCCGCCCTCTGCGGGAAGTGTCATAGCGATGCCGACTACATGAAAAGATTCAATCCCACCCTCCGCGTGGATCAAGTCCAGGAGTACCTCACGAGCGTGCACGGGAAACGGCTCAAGCAGGGGGACCAGAAAGCGGCCACCTGCATCAGTTGCCACGATGTCCACCGCATCCGGGCGATCAAAGATCAGCAAGCCTGGACGTATCCGGTCAAGGTTGTCGATACCTGCGGACGGTGCCACGGGGACCCCAAGTACATGGCGGGGTACAAGATCCCCACCGACGTCGTGGCCAAGTACAAACAGAGCGTCCACTACGAGGCCCTGACCAAGAAAGGGGACCTCTCGGCGCCCACCTGTAATGTCTGTCACGGCAATCACGGCGCCACGCCCCCCGGCGTGGGGTCGGTGGCAAATGTCTGCGGAACCTGCCACTCCGTGCCCGCGGAATTCTTCGCCAAGAGTCCGCATCAGCAGGCCTTTGCCAGCATGGGGCTGGCCCCCTGCGTGACCTGCCATAGCAATCACGACGTCGTGAAGACAGGCGACGAGATGGTGGGGACGACGGACAAGGCCGTCTGCGTGACCTGCCACCAGGCGGATTCCGGAGGATTCCGGCAGGCCGCGGCCATGCGGGCGTCTCTCGACGGGTTGCGCGAATCCCTTACCCGCGCGACGGCGGTCCTGGATCAGGCCGAGCACGCGGGAATGGAGATCAGTCAGGCCAGGTTCGAGCTACGAGGGGCCAGTGACGCCCTCCTGAAGGCGCGGGCGGCGATTCACCTCGCCGATGCGGCCGCCATCCAGAAGTTGACGGAGGAGGGGAAGCAGATCACGGCCGTGGCGCACGCCAAGGGCCTCAAGGCGCTTGAGGACCTGCTGTTCCGCCATCGAGGGCTCTGGGTATCCGTGGGCATCATCGTGCTGGTGATCGTGGGCTTGGTGCTGAAGATCCGGGAAATCGATCAGCGGCGACACCAGGAACGGGCCGCCGATCGGCGCTCGACTTAGCCCGGATTATTCACGAGAGAGCCGTGAATACTCCGGGCTTACCCGACCAGCGGCCAATTCCACAAGCACCGGGATGAGGCACGGTGCTGGACACACGCTGCACTGTGTCGAAATACCCCACCCCCCTCCGAACCGTCCTGAGGGCCAACCAGAAGGGCTTCTGTTAAGCCCGCATTATTCGCGAACCGCGTTCGCGAATAATGCGGGCTAAGTGCCCCCGATCGTTGATCCGCTGACGTATTCCACCCGTTCGTGGTGAGTCCCGCCCAGGCGGGATCGAACCACGAACGTCGCGTCGCCCTTCGACATGTAGGGGCGACGCATGCGTCGCCCCTACTCGCGAAGAGCCCATCTCACCGCGAACATGGGCCCATCCCTACAAAGTGCCGGGCCCCGCGAGAATCCCCTTGACTCGCCCCCCCCGCCGCTGGTACGGTCCCTGCCCGGTTGCGCTATCTCCGTCCGGTCGGGTTGCCTTCAGCGGCACCGCCGCACCGATTTGCCTGGGCTGACCTTCGGTGACCCGGCCCCCGTTTTCCAGCGTCCCCTCCCGCCGAGCGGCGGCGATGCGGACCGATGCGCCGAGGGTGCGACCACGAGGAGCCGGCTGCGCCAGACCACGTGCGGGGCCGCCGGGGACGCGACAGCCAGCCGCGCTGGCGTCTGCCGGGGGTGGGAGGCCGAATGACGCCGGGCGCATAACCCGGATTATTCACGACGAAGAGCACGAAGGACATGGAGAAAAGATTTGGGAGGGCCTTTCGCACAGCACCCACTCTTCCTACAATGCTGAAGCGGGAGGGGATAAACCCCTCCCCTTCGAGGGATGTTGTTGGCGTCAATTGTGGTTAAGTAGGGGCGGGCTTCATGCCCGCCTGCTTCCCGGTCGAGAGGGTCAGGACCGGATCTCCGTGGCCTTCTGCTTCGTGATCTTGGTGCCTGCCTGCCCCGCTCCGAAGCGGGGCGCAGGCAGGTCCTTCGTGGTGAGATGGGCTTTTCGCGAATAACTCAGGTTCAGAGCAAGGAGATGACCGCGTGAAAGTCCCTGAACAGGTCCGCCGCCTGGCGCTCCTCATCGCCATCCTTGCGGGAGTCACCCTGCTCGCCAGATTCGTCCTGATCCCTCGAGCGCTGGTTTCGACCGACCTCCACTGGGCGGAGGCCGTGCAGCGTGAGGTGGCGAAGCCGGTCAAGTTCGCCGGCGCCGTAGCCTGCCAGGACTGCCACGAGGATGTCGTGGTGAAGAAGGCCAAGGGCTTCCACAAGGGCGTCACGTGCGAGACGTGCCACGGGCCGGCCGCCAAGCACACGGAGGAGCCCGGCGCGGTCACGCCGCCCGCGCCCCGGGACCGGAGATTCTGCCCCGCGTGCCACACTTACGACCCCTCCAGGCCGACCGGGTTCCCGCAGATCAATCCGACGGCCCACAACCCGCTCAAACCCTGCATCTCCTGCCACAATGCGCACGATCCCGTCCCCCCCAGGGTGCCGCGCGAGTGCGCGGCCTGCCACGCCCAGATCGAGCGCACGAAGGCGGTCTCGAGCCATGCGCTGATCGCGTGCACCACGTGCCACAAGGCGCCCGAACGCCACAAGAGCGCGCCGCGCGCCGCCCTGCCGTCGAAGCCGGAGACCCGGGAGTTCTGCGGGACGTGTCACAGCGCGGGGACGGCGGCCAAGGACGCACCCAAGGAGGCCCCCAAGGTGGATCTCTCAACCCATGGCGGCCGCAGCCTCTGCTGGGAGTGCCACTACCCGCATCTGCCGGAGGGGCGGACATGAACGAGCGCCGCGCGTTCCTGAAAGGCGCCATCGTCTTCTTCCCCGCCGGCGGGATCCTGAGCGCGCTCGCACGCGAGGCCGCGGGCGCGGAATCTGCTGGGGGGCCGCCCGGCCCGGCTCCGGCGGGCCAGCCGAACGGGAAGAAAGCGTACAACCCGGCCGACCACCTCTACGGCATGGGCATCGAGATCGACAAGTGCATCGGTTGCAACCGGTGCGCCGTCGCGTGCAAAGCGGAGAACGACGTGCCGGATGTCCCCTTCTACTTCCGCACCTGGGTCGAGCGGTACACCATCGCGCGTGACGCGGAAGTTCTGGTGGAGAACATCAGCCTCGGCTCCCGGAAGGAGACGGCCCAGGACGTCCGCGAGGTCCTCCGGACCTTCTTTGTCCCGAAGCTCTGCAACCACTGCGCGAATCCGCCGTGCGTCCAGGTCTGCCCCGTCAAGGCCACCTTCACGACGGCGGACGGTGCGGTCATCGTGGACGACAAGCGCTGCATCGGCTGCCGCTACTGCATCCAGGCGTGTCCCTACGGGGCGCGCTATCTCCACCCCAAGACGAAGACCGCCGACAAGTGCACCTTCTGCTACCACCGCGTGGTGAAGGGGCTCCAGCCCGCCTGCGTGGAGGTGTGCCCGACCCAGGCCCGCGTGTTCGGCGACCTCAAGAGCAAGGCGAGCCGGCTCGTGCGCTTCACGCGGATGAACAAGATCCACGTGCTCAAGCCGCAGCTCAACACGGAGCCCAAGGTGTACTACGCGCAGTTGGACGGAGAAGTGCGATGAACCCGCAAATGACGCAAGGGCTGGCCGAGCTCCTCGAGCAGGTCACGGGATTCATCTTCCCGAACGAGATCGAGATCCACTGGTCGATGCTGATCGTGGTGTACCCGTACGTCACGGGGCTCGTGGCGGGCGCCTTCATCCTGGCCTCGCTGGTCAAGGTCTTCAACATCCAGGAGATCCAGCCGACGTATCGGCTGTCGCTGCTCACGGCCCTGGCCTTCCTGCTGGTGGCGCCGCTTCCCCTGCTCCTGCACCTCGGCCATCCCCTCAGATTCTACGAGATCCTGCTCACGCCGAACCCCACCTCCGCCATGGCGATGTTCGGCTTCGTGTACGCCTGGTACCTGATGGCGGTGCTGCTCCTGGAGATCTGGTTCGAATACCGCCGCGACCTGATCGCGATGGCCCGGAGCGCCTCCTTCCCGCTGAACGTGTTCTACCGCGCGCTGTCGCTCTTCTCGCAGGACGTGAGCCAGGAGGCTCTGGCCTTCGACCGGAAGGCGATCCACGTCATCACCATCGTCGGCATCCCGTCCGCCTTCCTCCTCCACGGCTACGTCGGCTTCATCTTCGGCTCGGTGAAGGCCAATCCGTGGTGGGGCAGCGTGCTCATGCCGATCGTCTTCCTCATGTCGGCCATCGTGTCCGGGATTGCCATCGTCATCTTCCTGTACATGGTGCTGACGGCCCTGCGGGGCGAGCCCATCGAGATGGCCTGCCTGGACAAGATCACCTCGTATCTGTTCTACGCCGTCATCGTGGACTTCTCGCTGGAGGCGCTCGACTTCATCCACCGCCTTTACCAGAGCGAGGAGTCGGTCAAGATCTTGGGCAAGCTCATCACCCACAAGCTCTTCATGAGCCTCATCGTGATCCAGATCCTGCTCGGGATGCTCATCCCACTGGGGATCCTCGTCCTGGCCAAGGCGCGGCGGTTCAACGACGACCTCCGGAAGCTCCTCTACTTCACCGCCGTGATCCTGATCCAGCTTGGAATCTTCGCCACGCGCTGGAACGTCGTGATCGGGGGGCAGCTCTTCTCGAAGAGTTTCCGGGGCTTGATGTCTTACAAGATGGAGGTCATGGGGATCGAGGGGCTCCTCGTCGCCCTGGGGGTGCTGGCGCTCCCCTTCGCCGTCCTGGCGGTCTTGCTCCGACTGCTCCCCACCAAGCCGCACGAAGAGGCCGCGCCGGAGCTCGGCGGTGCGCTTCCGCCTCCGGCACGAACGGCCTGAACAGTCGGAAGGCGGGCCTCCACCTCGGGCCGGGTCATCTCGCTGAGGAAGACCGGTCTCTCCATGTGCGCTTCCCTAGCCTGAGTGATTCACGAAAAGCCCATCTCACCACGAAGGACCTGCCTGCGCCGTGCCACGCGCGGCAGGCAGGCACGAAGATCACGAAGCGAGCGGCACGGAGAACCGGTCCGGACCCTCTCGACTGGGAAGCGGGCGGGCATGAAGCCCGCCCCTACGCAACCACACGTGACGCCAACAACGTCCCTCCGTAGGGGAGGGGTTTATCCCCTCCCGCTTCAGCATTTCAGGAAGAGCGGGTGCTGCGCGAAAGGCCCAATCTCGAGCACTTCTTCGTGTCCTTCGTGCTCTTCGTGGTGAACAATCCGGATTAAGCGGCAGGTCGCGGCCGCCACGTCCGGGCGTACTCCGCAAGCTGCGCGACCGACGCAGAGATGGACAGGACTCCCGAGCGGGGATTGGTGGCGGACGGCACGTTGTGGATCTTCACCGCCAGTCGCCCGAACTCCCCCTGGACTTCGATCCGATGGCAATTGAAGCGCTCTCCGGGAGCGCAGAAGATGCGCACGCGGGTCAGATCCGGCCCGATGCCGGCCAGACTCAGCGCCGCCGACACATTGACGTTGGTCGGGAACCCCCGGCAGGCTTCCCGGGCCGTCCCGTCGAAGATCAGCGTATCCTCGGTGCAAGCATAGACGTCAATCCCATGCTCCACCACGAAGGGGGCGCCGGCAAGCCCCTGGGGCGGCTTCCGCGTGACGAGTGTCACCGAGTCCACCCGGCCCGCGGCCGCCCCGCGCACGCCGTCCAGGCCGGCGATGGCGCCGGAGGCGATCAGGATTCGGCAGCCCCGGCGATCGGCCTCCTGGAGCCAGGCCTCGTGATCCAAGAGCCCCCCGACGCTGATCACGAAGACATCCTTCCCTTCCCGCAGGCAGGCGGGAACGATGGCCTGGAGCGATTCGCCCGTCGCCGCCTCTGCCACAAGGTCGGCCGCCCGCACCAGCTCCGGGAGTTCGAGGATCGGCGGGGAGGGTGAAAGCTGGGCGGCCAACGCTTCCGCCCGCCCTCGGCTGCGATTGGCGATCCCCGCCAACCGGGCGGGAATCCGCCCGGCGGCGACGGCCCGGGCCAGGCCGGAGCCGATCGTTCCGCATCCCACGATACCGATTCGAACCATGCCCCTCCTCTCCTTCCGCGGTGCAACGGCTCGCATGCGCCTGGACAGGTGTCTATCGGTCGACCAAATCCCCCCGTACCCCCCTTTGACAAAGGGGGGCGAGGGGGGATTTCGGACAGGCGATGCAGACTCTGCAAGGAGCCTCGAGATCCCGCGATTTCAGCAAATGGGATTCCTCCTGTGGGGTCGACGCGAAACTAGTCTGCGGCCGCCGGTCAGCGGGGCGGCCTCATGGCACGGCGGCGGCGGCCGGGCAAGACCAGGCGCGGGGGCGCACCGTAGAGCGTGTGGTAGATCCACGCCTCGATCCGGATCCGGCTGACGGCGCTGGAGAGACGCCACAGGGCGCCGTCGTCCCCCTCCGCGCCGGCCGTGTCGTGGTAGGCCTCGGCCGCCCGGCGGTAGCCCTCGAACACGACGGCGAGGTGAGCGTCCAACGCATCCTGGGTGGGATGAAGCCAAAGGTCGTCGGTGACCTGGAACAGCAGGTGCTCTTCGTAGCTCAGCCGGCCTGCCGGCTGGCCGTCGAACACCGCCGCATGGATGGCGTCCAGACGGGAAAGATTGTTGGGAATGACCGGATCGTGCTCGAGCATCCAGGCGATCAGCCGGGGAAGCTCCTCCGCCGTCCTCGTGGTTGGAGGGAGCGGGGCGCCGAACCGGAGGAACGCCTCCACACCCCGCTGCGGAGGCGCCTTTGAAGGAGGCTCCAGGGGAAATCGCGCTTCCCGCTCGGGTTCCGGAGCCTCGGCCGGTTCGGCCGTTGGCAATCTGGCAGCATCCGCGACATCCTGGAAGAGCGCCAGCGGATCGGGAATGACCAGGGGTTCGGTCTCTCCCTGAGCCGGGGCGGGCGCAGGCGGGACCGGCTCGGGCTGCGGCGGAAGAACGGCCTCCTCGGGCGCGGAACGGCGCTCCACCGGCCCGGCGTCCGGATCCTGTGTTTGGAGTTTGCGGAGGAGGTACACGTCCGCGGGAACCCGCCCGCCCCGAAGGTGTTCGCGCAAGGCAACGGCCCCCTCGGGGCGGAACACCATATAGCAGGAAGGGCAGAAGGACGCGTCGGCCGCGATCTTCTCCTCGCAAGCCGGACAGGACCGAACTCGACTGGACCCACCCCCGAAGAGCCGTAACGCCATGCCTGCCCCGCCACCCCTCCTGGTGAAATTGCTTGTGCTTGAATAAGTCGGCTCAAAATACCACCGGGCAACCGGCCCGTCAAACGCTCCTCAAAATTTTTCGCCTAGAGCACCTGGACGACGAGGCCGATCTCCCCCAGGATGCGGGCCACCCGCTCACACTCCTCGAACCCGCCCCGGTAGACCTCGGCGAGCCCGTTGGTGTGCACCCGCCACGCCAGCTCTTCGGCCAGCGCACGCGTCATTCCCGGCACAGCCTTGAGAAGCTGGGCAATGACCTGAGCGAAGCTGTGGCAGTCGCAGTTGAAGAGGAAGACCTGGTGGCCCTCCCCCTCGCCAATGCTGGAATCCGCGGTTTCCTGAGGAAGCGTCTGCCCGCCCGGCGCCGGCCCCATACGCACCGCAGGGGCGGGGCTGGCAGACCCAGCGCTGCCGGGGGACGCCATGGAAATGAACCGCATCGACATCAGAGGACGATCAGGTCGCCCTCCCGCGCCAGATCGCAGGTGAGGGCGGTGCCGGAAGAGGCTGCCCGCTTTTCCGCCAATACCAGCAAACTGTCGAGGAAGGCGTCGGAGTGATCCGGATCGTGATGGAACAGCACCAGCCGCTTCACCTTGGCCGCCGCCGCCAGGTCGACCACATCCGTCCAGGCGGAGTGGCCCCATCCGCGGCGGCGCTCCAGCTCCTCCGGGGTGTACTGGGCGTCGTGGATGAGCAGGTCGGCCTCGGCGAAAAACCTGAGGAACCGCTCGACCTCATGGACCGCGGTTCCGCCGGCGTTCATCCAGTGGGGGGGGAGCTCGTTGTCGGTAGCATAGATGACCCGTTTGCCCCCGTGAACCAGGCGGTAAATCAGGGCACGGCCGGGATGAAACGACGAGAGGGTATCGAACTGGACGCCCCCCAGCATCGTCGTGCCTTCACCGATCTCGTCGAACATCAAACGCGCCCCGAACTGCTCCACCCCCACCGGGAAGTAGACCGAGGCCATCTGGCCCGATAAGACCTGCAACAGATCCGCCGTCGGCTGCGCCGGTCCCACCAGCGTGAACTCGTTGCCCGCGACGTAGGCGGGTTCGAAGAACGGCAGGCCCTGGATGTGATCCCAGTGAAAATGGGAGAAACAGAGATACCCGCGGACTCCCTCCTTTCGCCCCCGAATGGAACGCCCCAACTCGCGAAGGCCGGTTCCGCCGTCCCAGATGAAGATCGACTCGACCCCCGCGACTTGAAGCTCGACACACGGGGTATTCCCGCCGTAGCCGACCGTTTCTCGTGAAGCGGTGGGGATGGACCCGCGCACTCCCCAGAACCGCACCGAGATCTTCCGGGTGAGGAATTCGCGGACCATGTTCACCAGCCGTTCTGGCTCGAACGGCTTCTCCAGGAAGGCGTTCGCGCCGACCTCGCTGGCCAACAGCTTGTCCGCGCGGTAGTGCTTGGCGGAGGCGACGATGATGGGGCCCCGGTACGGCTCCGCACCGGTCCGGAGTTTCCGGCACAGCGACAGGCCGTCCGTGCCCGGCATCATGATGTCGAGGACGATGAGGTCGGGAAGCAGTGCGGCAACGGTGGAGGCGAGCTGATCGCCGTTCTCCAGGCAGATGGTCTTGTAGCCCGCCCGGGCCAGCGCATCTTGGGACACCTGGAGTATCAGGCGATCATCGTCCACCAGCAGAACCGTCTCTCCCGCCATACACGCATCCCGCGCAGCTCGCAGCCCGGTGCAGAACCGCCGTCCCTCCGCCCCGCGGAAGGAGAGATGAGAAACCCCGAGGGAAAAAGATACTGCCTCGTCGGGCCAGCCAGAGAAACAGGCGCCTCTTTCATATCCTGCCGCCCGGCCGGTGTCAAGGGGAGGATTGGGGAGAAGGGAGGATTGGGACAATTCGCTGCCGGACCCCGCGCGGCAGAACGCCCCCCCCCGGGGGGCCGACCTCCCGCCCGGGCCGCCAGGGAGGACAAAGATTATCTTCTGCTCTGGGCTACGTCCTACGGTTCGGAAATACGGTACCGCACTTCCGAACCGTAGGACTAAGGTGGCTATAGGCTACTCCTGCCGGCGGGACAAGTCAAACTCCCCGGGCCGAGCGGCCCGCCGACGGCTCCCCCTGCGGCCCACTCCCCGGCAGGAGGCGTGCGCCGTCACGCATCGCCCAGTACCGTCTGCAGCGCCTTGAGCGCTCGGGAGATGAACCCCACGATTTCCTCCAGCGGGGGAACTTCGGGGGCCCGCCAGCGGGGCTCGAAGTCCCGGGAGCGCTGGCGTGGCGACAGTTCATAGCTCACGGGAACTCCCGGCAGCCGCTCCTTCAGGACGCGGGCCACCCCGGGCAGGTCCAACTCCCCCTCGCCCAGGGCCACCCAACGCAGGAGACCCTCCACGATCTTTGGGCTCTTCAGGTGAACATGGGCGACGACCGGGGCGAGCAGCGCCAGCTCCTCCGCGGGGTCGATCGTCCCTTTGGGGGTGTCAGCACCGGCCAGCATCGGACCCACCCCCCGCCGGTAAAGGGACCCACTTGACCGGTTCTTGGCCGGCCGGAAGCGCACCGGTTTCGAGACCCACCCCGGTATCCCCGTAGGTTCACTCCCTCGGTCTTGCCAGC
>JACQVN010000060.1 GCA_016209735.1 Candidatus Methylomirabilota bacterium | reverse complement strand
CGGCCAGGTAGCCGGCGATCAACCCCACAACCACCCACATCCCAAACAGTTCCAGCGTCATGGTCCTTGCCTCTTCTCACCGGCCGCGCCGGCGTTCTGCCGGTACCGACCGGAGCTTCACCTCGTGGGAGGGTCGCGCCATGGGCGGATGGCAGCATCGTGGATCCCACCCCTGCGCACCCCTCTGGTATCTGGACTATGCAAGGTCAGATCCATTCCGCTCCTCGGATGGCCCGATGCGGTCTCAGCGCTATTGAATCGACTGGTTGGGCGTGATGCTGCGGAGAGATCGCCGCGGAGACATCGGCGGGAAACGCACGAGATTTCGGAGACTCTCCGACCGATCGGATCGGCAGGCGGGGCTCAGCGGAGGCGCTGGAGCCCGAGCTTCTTGATGCGGGACTCGAGGGTGGTGGGCTTGAGGCCGAGGAGCGCGGCGGCGCCGGCCGGGCCGCGGATGCGCCAGCCCGTCTGCTCCAGGGCGGTGGCGATCTGCGCGCGCTCGGCGTCGGCGAGGGTCGGCGCCGCGAGCGCCGCGGGCCCGGCGGCCGGCGCCACCGGCACCCGGAGGGTCGAGCCCTCGCTGAGGATGACCGCCCGCTCGATCACGTTCCTGAGCTCCCGAATGTTGCCTGGCCACGGGTAGTGCCGGAGCGCCTCCATCGTCTCCTGCGGAATGCGCTCCACGGGCTTGCCGAGCGCCTGGCCGAACTGTTTGGCGAAGGTCCACACGAGCAGCGGAATATCCTCGCGGCGCTCCCGGAGCGGCGGTACGGCGATGGGAAAGACGTTCAGGCGGTAGTAGAGGTCCTCGCGGAACTTCCCGTCGGCGAGCAGCTTACCGAGATCGCGGTTGGTGGCGGCCATCACCCGCACGTCCACCGTGAGCGTCTTGGTGCTTCCGATCCGCTCCAACTGCCCGTCCTCCAGGACCTGCAGCAGCTTGACCTGCAGCTCCAGCGGCAGCTCGCCGATCTCGTCGAGAAAGATGGTCGAGCCGTGCGCCAGCTCGAACCGCCCCGCTTGGCGCGTCAGGGCCCCGGTGTAGGCCCCCTTCTCGCGCCCGAACAGCTCGGCCTCGATCAGCGTCGGGGGGAGCGCCGCGCAGTTGACCTTGACCATCGCCCGGTCCCCGCGCCGGCTGCGGCGATGGATGAGCTGCGCCAGCAGCTCCTTCCCGGTGCCCGTCTCGCCCAGGAGCAAGACGGCGGCGTTGGTGAAGGCGACCTGGTCCGCCTGGGCCAACACCCGTTTCAGGGCCGGCGAGTTGCCCACGATATCGCTCGGCTGCGCCTGGGCCGCTTCGCGCAGATAGGCGTTCTCGGCCTCGAGCTGCTGCTTCAGGCGCGTGACGTCGTCCAGAGCGCACCGGAGCGCCTGCTCGCTCCGCTGGCGGGCGAGGGCATTCGCAAAGATGTCCGCCATCAGTTGCAGGCGCTGGACCAGGACGTCCGGCCAGTCGCGCTCCGCCCTGAGGGTGCCGAAGGACAGCGCCCCGAAGACCCGCCCGGTGGAGGCCAGCGGGAAGATCAGGTTGGACTTCTGCTGGATGGCGCGGAAGGAGTCCTTGTCCTGCGCGGCCTCCGGGGGCAGCTCCTCCAGTGTCGCGAAGCGCACGATCCCTTGCCGGAGCAGGGTCTCGTGTACCCAGGGGAAGTCCCGGCTGGCAAAGAGCTTGGGCTGCGGGGCGAAGCTGGGAAGGACCCAGGCGTGGGTGATGACCAGGTCGTTCTCGTCCTCGGACCGCTGCAGGAGGGTGCTCCGGTCCAGCCCCAGCGCCTGGACGATGCGCCGCTGCGCCTCTTCAATCATGCGGTCGACCTGGTCCGCCGGCACCTGGACGAAGCGGGCCGAGAGGTCGGCGAGAAGCGCTTCGAATCGCAGCCGCTCCTCCAACTCCGCCCGCAGGGCGTCTTCCGTGCGAGTCATCGCGCCACCCATCGCGGCCCCTGAGATTCTGATCGAGTCACGCTCGAACCCTCATCGCGCCTGGACCCCGTCACCGGAAATCGCAGCCGGAACGCCGCACTGGGGGGATTAAACCACAGGAAACCGGGCCCGTTCAACCCGATTCGGACGCCTCCATCCAACCTGCCGGAGCCCCTCCGATATTTCGGAGGGGTCCCGCTGCCCCCTTTCCGGTACGTCCAGATCGGCATCACCGCCAACCCCTCGATTCCACACGGCGGCAACCTCGCCACGGGCCGGGAGAGCTGGGTGGACCTGGCTTTGCATACTTCGCGATGAAGAGAGGTACGCGTAGGCTGCAGCGGGTCTGCGGCGCCACGAGAACATCTTGCGGACCCTCCAGCAACGCGTCAGCGGAGTACCCCGCGGGGGCAAGCAACTATTCGCCAGGCCCCGACAACGAGCGATAGCTTGCTCGCCTGGGCCGGTTCGGCCGAAACCACACGGCACGCGAAGGAGGAGCGGAATGGAACAGAAGAGAGAGATGGGTCTCAAGCAACGGTGGAATGAATTCCAGCCGACGAAGACATCGGTCTTCTGGTCGTGGGTGGCTTCCGTGGGTCTCATCATGCTCATCGGCTTCAACTGGGCGGGATGGGTCACGGGGGGGACTGCCCAGAGTATGGCGCAGCAATCGGCGGAGGATGCCGTCGTCAAGCGCCTGGCGCCGATTTGCGTCACCCAGTTTGGGCAGGGTTCGGGGAAAGAGCAGAAGCTCAAGGCGCTGAAGGAAACGGATAGCTGGCAGCGAGGAGAGTATGTAGAAAAGCAGGGCTGGGCGACCATGCCCGGCGAGCAGAAGGCCGACCGGAAGGTTGCCGAGGCGTGTGCCATGCTGCTCCTTCCGAGCTAGGAAGAACAGGCTATCCGCCGAGGCACCGCAGCCTGACCGACCCGAGAAAGGTCACTCCCATGACCGACCGCCGACCCGAACCGCTCCGCATCGGGGACCTGACCGCGTCGGTACCCATCATTCAAGGCGGGATGGGTGTCGGCGTCTCGCTGTCCGGATTGGCCTCGGCAGTGGCCAACGAGGGCGGGGTCGGCGTCATCGCCTATGCCGGTATCGGCATGCTGGAGGCGGACCTATTCAAGAATTTTCTGGCCGCCAATACCCGGGCGATCCGGAACCCCTTCCTCGATGACGTGAAGGCCGGCAAGAAAATGCCCTTCGCCTGCCCCTACCACTGCATCGTCACCTGCGACTACACCGATAGCCCCTACTGCATCGCGCTGGCCCTGATCAACGCCCAACGCGGCCGGATGGACCACGGCTTCGCCTTCGCCGGCGCGAACGCCCATCGGGCGACGACAATCGTCTCCCGTCTCCGTCAAAGAGTTGATCGGGACGCTGCTCGACGAATACCGAGCGGCATCGGCCTGATCCGCGCTGCCCCGGAGGCGCAGGAGGCGGCGCGATCCCCATGACGCCACAACGGAAAGGGAAAGTTAGCGAGGTGTGTACCTAGAAAAGCAGGAGTGGGCCACCATGCCCGCTCACGACTCACCGGCCTCCCTCGGCGCTCGACTCTCGGCTCTCCGCCGCTTCGGGGCCTCGTAGCTCGCCGTCACGACCGTGTGGATCCCACCCCGGATGTAGAAGTCCCCGACGACCGTCATCCGGCGCGGCCGAACGGCCCGGACCAGATCGTCCAGGATGCGGTTGGTCACCGCCTCGTGGAAGTGGCCCTCGTTCCGGAAGGACCACAGATAGAGCTTCAACGACTTCAATTCGACGCAGAGTCGATCCGGCACGTAGCGGATGCGGAGTGTGGCGAAGTCCGGCTGGCCGGTCCTGGGGCAGAGGCAGGTGAACTCCGGGCACTCGAAGCTGATCTCGTAGTCCCGCCTCGGCTCGGGATTGGGGAATGTTTCCAGTTCCTTGGAGGGCTTGCGCGGCATGGTTTCTCCGATCGGAGCGCGAGCGTCGGCTGACACTGCGATTCGCGCCACAGAAGCGGCTCGGGGGAGAGCATACACTCCTGAGCATCCGGCAGCAACCCGAGTTCCATACGACGGTTCGAGGGTACAGCGGTACTGGAACGGATTCGGGGGGTCGAGAGTTCGAAGGTTCACGGGTTCGGGGGTTCGAGAGTACAGGCGTACAACAATACGGGTCGTCCGCCGCCCATGGTCAATGATCCATCGTCTATGGTCCATGGTCCACGGTCCGTTCCCCTTTGCTCCTCCGCCCCTCCGCCCCTCCGCTCCTCAACTCTCCGACTCCCTTGCTCCCCGGCTCCTCCCGCCTCTCCGCAGAAGTCCGTCCGCCTGAGGCGGACTCAGACTGGCGGGATCTCGCTGCGGCTCGACCTGCTCCGCCGCCGCTTGCCTCCTCCCCCTTGCCCTGCTACTGTCGGGCATTGACTTCTGTGGAACCAGACGCATCGGGGGTTGCGGGTGCCCTTCGCCTATTACAACCGTCTGACCCAGCGAGCGCGTCGCATCTACCGGCAGAGCGAGGAGATCACCAGTCTTCGCCTCCCGGCGGCCGGAACGCTGAGCCCGCTCGTGGCCGATCTCGAGCGTGCTCTCGCCACCGAGAACTGTCCTGCAGTGCAGACGTGCGCCCAGCTTCTGACCCTGGAGATGACCCGATCCCTCAAGGTCCCCGGGGTCAGCGTGCGCATCCTGACGGTTCGGCCAGCCAAGCACTGGGGAGAGCTGCACGGCCTCTATAATCCCCCCTCCCCCTCCCAGCCCACCCGCATCACCCTGTGGATGCGGACGGCCCAGCGGAAGCAAGTGGTGAGATTTCGAACCTTCTTCCGGACCCTGATCCACGAACTTTGTCATCACCTGGACTACGAGCTCCTTCACCTCGAGGACTCCTTCCACACCGAGGGGTTCTATAGGCGGGAGTCGAGCCTCGTCCGGCAGCTCCTCCCGCAGAATCCAGGGGGCATCGGTTCCGGCCATGCAGGATGAGACACGACGCCGGCGCGCCATAGAGCTGTGGCAGCAGGCATACCATCACCAGATGCGGCAGGAATACGACCAGGCGATCCGCCTCTACCAAGAATCCATGTCGCTCTGCCCCACTGCGGAGGCGCACACGTTCCTGGGCTGGACTTACAGCTTCCAGGACCGGCTCGACGAGGCCATCGCCGAATGTCACAAGGCCATCGCCATAGACCCGGACTTCGGCAACCCCTACAACGATATCGGGGTCTACCTCATGCAGAAGGGGGACCTCGACGGCGCCATCCCGTGGTTCGAGCGGGCGAAGACGGCCGCCCGCTACGAGCCGCGGCACTACCCGTACATCAATCTCGGCCGCATCTACCTGCGGCGGAACGCCTGGCAGGAGGCCCAGCAGGAGCTGGCAGGGGCCGTCCGGATTGCCCCGGACGATCAGACCGCCCGCAAGCTCCTGCACGAGGTGTGGGCGCGGCTGAACTGAGCCAGGGCGCAGGGGGGCCGGGGAGCGGAGGAGCAGGGGGGCAGGGGAGTGAAGGCAATTGGAAATGAAAAATGGAAAATTGAAAATAAAGAACCAACAACCTGGGAATTCGCGGTGAGCGGTGACCCCCCGGCCCCTCGAACCCGTTCCAGTACCGCCGTACAGTCGTACCGTCGTACCGTCGTACCCCCGAACCTTCGAACGCGTTCTCACATCGCCGTCCGTCCGTACTCTCGAACTCCCGAACCCGCGAACTCTCGAACCTCTGAACCCGTTCTTGCTCTCGTACCGCCGTACAGTCGTACCGTCGTACTGTCGTACTTTCGAACCCCCGAACCTTCGAACCGCAGAACTCGTCCGCTCCGAGGTCACCCATGAGCCATGCCACTGACGCCACCCCCCGGCACACCAACCGGCTCGTGCACGAGACGAGCCCCTACCTCCTCCAGCACGCCCACAATCCGGTGGACTGGTACCCCTGGGGGAAGGAGGCCCTCCAGCGGGCCAAGACCGAGGACAGGCCGATCCTCCTGAGCATCGGCTACTCCTCCTGCCACTGGTGCCACGTCATGGAGCGCGAGTCGTTTGAGAACGCGGAGCTTGCCGCGCTCATGAACCGGCACTTCGTCTGCGTCAAGGTGGACCGCGAGGAGCGCCCCGATCTGGACGCCATTTACATGGCCGCGACCGTGGCCATGAACAACGGACAAGGTGGCTGGCCCATGACCGTGTTCCTGGCCCCCGATCAGCGGCCCTTCTTCGCCGGAACCTACTTCCCGCCCACGGACCGCCTGGGCCGTCCGGGGCTCGGCACTCTCCTCACCCGCATCGCGGAGGCGTGGAAGCAGCAGAGAGAGGCGCTCTTGGAGCAGGCGGCCGAAGTCACGGAGCATCTCCAGGAGCGCGTCCAGCCGGCGCCGGGGGGAGGCATAGGCGAGGCGGAGATCCGGGCCGCGGTCCGGCAGCTTGCCATGTCCTTCGACAAGACCTACGGAGGATTCGACCGGGCCCCGAAGTTCCCGCCCCATACGGCCCTCCCCCTCCTCCTCCGGCATCATCGGCGGACAAAGGATGCCACTGCCCTGACCATGGTCACGAAGACCCTGGACTCCATGGCCCAGGGCGGGATGTACGACCAGATCGGCGGCGGCTTCGCCCGCTACTCCACCGATGAGCGCTGGCTGGTTCCCCACTTCGAGAAGATGCTCTACGACAATGCCCTCCTGACCCAGGCTTACCTGGAGGGCTTCCAGGTGACCGGAAACGCCTTCTACGCCCGCATCGCCCGGGAGGTTCTGGAGTATGTCTTGCGCGAGATGACCGGCCCCGAAGGCGGCTTCTATTCCGCCACCGACGCCGATTCCGAGGGAGTGGAGGGAAAGTTCTTCGTCTGGACGCCCCAGGAGATCGAGGCCATCCTGGGCCCGGACGCCGGGGGCTGGTTCTGCTCCTATTACGACATCAGCGACGAGGGGAACTGGGAGGGAAAGAGCATCCCCAACACGCCGCGGCCCCGGGAGCGCGTGGCGAGCCGCCTGGGCGTTCCGGCGGAGAAACTCCGCCAGAGTCTGGAGGCCGGTCGGGCCACGCTGTACGAGGCGCGGCGGCGGCGGGTGCCGCCCGGGCTGGACGATAAGGTCCTCACCGCGTGGAACGGGATGATGATCGCCGCCTTGGCCGACGGGGCACGGGTCCTCGGAGAGTCCCGCTATCTTTCCGCGGCCGCGCGCGCGGCGGACTTCCTCCTCACCGCGCTGCGCCGACCCGACGGGAGGCTCCTGCGGACCTACCGGGCCGGCCGGGCCCACCTCGACGCCTGCCTGGAGGATTACGCCTTCCTCGCCGAGGGATTGCTGAACCTCTACGAGGCCGGCGGGAGCATCCGATACCTCCGGGAGGCCGCCCAGTTAGCGGAGCGGATCCTGGCCGACTTCGGCGATCCGGACGGCGGGCCCTTCTACGAAACGGCCGCGGACCACGAGACCTTGATCTTGCGGCACCGCTCGGGGACCGACAGTGCCACCTCCAACCCCAATGCCGTGGCGGCCTTCGTCCTGGCGCGGCTCGCCGCGCAACTGGACCGGCCCGCGTTCCGTCAGGCCGCCACTGCGGCGATCCAGGCCTATGGCAAATCCATCAGCAACTACCCGCGGGCCTTTTGCAAGAGCCTGGCGGTGGCCGATTTCCTCATGGAGGGCCCGATCGAGCTGGTCTTCGTCGGTCGGCCGGGGGCTGCGGGCTACGAGGCCCTGGTCCGGGAGGTCGGCCGATACTACTTGCCCAATCGCATCGTGGCCCACCACGATCCCGGCACGGGACCGCCCCCCGACCTCCCGCTGCTCGCCGGGAAGGGGCTGGTCGGCGGGAAGGCCGCCCTGTACGTCTGCCGGAGCTTCGCCTGCCAGGCGCCGGTGACGGATCCGGCGGAGGTGGAGCGAGCGCTCACGGGCGGGACGGCGGGCGGGCCGGCTCCCGCCCGCACCGGGATCGCCCTGCGCCGGCCGGGGCGCGCCACGCGGGAGGCCACGGCCGGCCGCGCCGAGCGCTTCCGGTCGGCCGGCTCGACCCACGGCTACACCAGCCTCGGCGGTACGGGCCTCACCGTGAGTCGCCTCGGCTTCGGCGGCTATCGCGTGGACGACGACACGGAGGAGCACGAGGATGCCCTGACGGCCGCCCTGGAGAGCGGCTGCACGCTCATCGACACCTCGACCAACTACACGGATGGGGGCAGCGAGCGGCTGGTGGGATCGGTCCTGGCGAAACGCGCCGCAGGGGGACGCCCGGCTCGCGAGGCGGTCGTGGTGGTTTCGAAGATCGGGTACGTTCAGGGGCAGAACCTGGCCCTGGCCGCGGAGCGGGA
The DNA here is from genome assembly GCA_016209735.1 of Candidatus Methylomirabilota bacterium. Lineage (GTDB taxonomy): Bacteria > Methylomirabilota > Methylomirabilia > Methylomirabilales > 2-02-FULL-66-22 > 2-02-FULL-66-22. The sequence continues at coordinate 20,209 of JACQVN010000060.1, read as the reverse complement.
GGCCGGCGGCCGGCCCTTCCCCGAAATGGTCAAGTTCTCGGAGAGCTGCTGGCACTGCCTGCACCCGGAATTCCTGCGGGACCAGCTCGGGCGGTCGCTGGATCGGCTCCAGCTCCAGACGCTGGACGTCTGCCTCCTCCACAACCCGGAGTACTTCCTGGGCGATGCCAAGCGCCGCCGCCAGGGGCCCCTGCATGCCCTGCGGGACGAGTTCTACCGCCGGCTCCGCGAGGCCTTCGCCTTCTTGGAGGGCGAGGTCGCGGCCGGACGGATCGCCTGGTACGGAGTTTCGTCCAACACCGCCGCTGCCGCGCCGGACGATCCCGAGGCCATCTCCTTCTCCCGGATGCTCGAGGCGGCCGTGGCGGGCGCCGGGCCGGCCCACCACTTCCGCGTCCTCGAAGTCCCGCTGAACCTGATCGAGGCCGGTGCGTTTCATCAACCCGGTGCCGCCGTGGAGGCCGGCGCCGGCCCCGACGGCGGCCGGAGTGTGCTGGAGCAGGCCGCCCGGGAAGGGATCGGAGTGCTGGTCAACAGACCGCTCAACGCCCACTCCGGGGACAGGATGATCCGGCTGGCGGATGTGGCGCCCGAGGCCGACGCTCCGGCAGACTCGGTGGAGGAGGCGCTGCGCACGGTTGCCGCCCTGGAGGCAGAGTTCGGGACGAATATCGCCGCCAAGCTCAAGAGTCCCGAGGGGTCGACGCCCCCTTCGGAGTGGTTCCGTTGGGCGGATCAACTGGCAGCCCTCCCAGCCCACGTCCAAGGCCTCGAGCAGTGGCAGCAGGTGGAGGAAGGGATGGTCATGCCTCTCGTGGCCGAGGCCATCCAGGCGCTGGATCAGGGGCTGGGAGAGCCGCTGGCAGCCGTCTGGCAGGCGTGGCGCGACCGCTACCTCCCGGCCCTGGAGGCCCTCCTCGGGGCATTCCGTATTCGGGCGGCCCGCCACAGCCAGTCCGTCAGCAACCGGATCGCCGCCGCCCTGAACCCCCACCTGCCTATCGCCCGGCGCAGTGAGACCCTCTCGCGCAAGGCGCTCTGGGTGCTCACCAGCACGCCGGGCGTCTCCTGCGTCCTCCTGGGGATGCGCCACCCCGACTACGTCGCCGACGGGATGGAGGTCCTGAAGTGGCCGCCCCTGCCGGACGTCGCGAAGCTCTACCGGGCCGTGGCCGAAGCGCGGATCGAGTGATTCCAGTCATGGCACCCCGGAGGCACGGAGGCCCCGGAGGAATGCTTATGGCTGACGGCGTATAGCGGATGCCATGAATCATGAGGCCCCTGCCAAGCGCCGCGCGCCATTCGTCATTCATTTCGGGTCGGCTTGGCGCCGGGGGCGCAGCGTAGCCGGAGGCTCTGCCAGTCCGCTTCCGGCAGCAGCGGCGTGGGCATATCGGCCCGGGGCTCGCTCACCATGGCTCGCAACCGGATCAGCCGATCCAGTGTCTCGGGATGGGTGGAGAGGTACGGGGGGAGGCGCGAAGAACGCCGCTCCGCCGCGAGCAGTTGTTCGAAAAAGGCCAGCATGCTCGCCGGGTCGATGCGGGCCGCCAAGAGAAGGCGCAGACCTTCGGCATCCGCCGCAGCCTCGGCCTCCCGGCTGTATTTCAGTGCGGCCAGCGCGCGGGCGGCTTCCAGTCCGTAGGTCATGACCCCGGCGGCATCGCCCATCACCGCTCGCAAGAGGAGGCCGGAGGAGGCCTGCCGCAGGAGCGCCCGCGTGACGTCCCGTCGGATGACGTGCTGGATCTCGTGCGCCAGCACGCCGGCCAATTCTTCCGGGGTCCGTGCGCGCTCCAGCAAACCGCGAAACACCAGGATGTACCCGCCCGGGGCGGCCAGAGCATTGACCCGGCGGTCGTTGACCACAAAGACGCGGAACTTGTAGGGTGTGCCGGGAAGCGCACCGCCGAGGCGTTCCACGATCTTCCCCACGGCCTGCGCGAGCTGGGGGTCCCGGCAGTGGCGACCCGGCGGCGCCAGCTCTTCGGTGACCGACCGCCCGAGGCGCTCTTCCCACGCCACCGGCACGCGGACCGCCAGCGAATCGGCCACAAAGGGAATCAGCCAGAAGTAGACCGCCAGGCTCCCGCCCAGCGCCCCGACAGCGGCGAGCAGGGTGAAGGTGGCCCGGCGGCTTCGGCGGCGGGGATCGTGGAGATGTCCCACCGCCTCCTTCCCGATCCGATGGAGGCTGACGAGAAAGCCCGGTTCGGCCACCAGCAGCACCTCCGCGAGATCGCCCCCCCGCTCGAGTCGAACCTCTTCCCCGGCATAGAAGCCCTGGGCCTGGCGGACGTCCCGGTAGAACCACTGCAGAACCGTGCCCTCCTCCAGGGTGATCTCCAGTCCCCGGCGCAGGACGCGGATGGAGGCGGGACGGCGAACCGGCGCTTTCCCGTCCAGGTAGCTCCCTGTCCATTCGGTCCGCACTGTCCGCACATCACCCTCCGCCCGCATGGAGGCTCTCTGAACTTTCCCCTTGCCGCACTATTACAATGAAAAACGGGAAATGAAAAATGAAAAACCGGCCGATGCAGATTGGCGTCGGCATTGACCGGTTTTCAATTTTCACTTTTTCATTTTGCATGCGGCGCCTGGCGCCGCGTTACACTCCGACGCCGAAGTCCGTGTCCAGGATCCCTGCCAGGCCCTCGCCCGTCGCCGAGGCGTCCATGGCCTCCTGCGTGATGCTTCCGAGGTCGAGGGGCCCCTCCAGGGAGAGGTGACGGCAGGCGAACCGTGCGTTCCGGACCAGGGCCCACGGCCAGGCCAGCCCGAAGGTGGGAATCAAGAGCAGCAGATTCACCGCGTACAGCCCGAGCAGCATCCCCCCCGTGATGGGGAAGCGGAATCTGGCAGACCCGACATGGGTGTGCTCCCAGAAGTAGCGCCGCTTCTTGGCCAGGTACCAGACCCAGGAAACTCCCAAAGTGAAGGGAAGGAGCGCCGCGGTGAGGAGGAAGCTCCAGAACAGATCCCGGCCCTTGCCGTCGAAGTCGAACCCCTGCGTCCCGAAGCGGGTGTGGCCGATGAAGTAGGACTGCTGGCGCATCTCGAAGAACGGGTAGTACAGCCCCAGGGTAATGGTGCTGAGCAGGCCTCCGGTCCAGAAGATCTTGAGGAACTCCCGGACGCCCCCGCGGAAGGAGAACCGGATGCCGCGCCAGGAACTGCGGCTCAGCCGGTACCGTCGGGCGCCCACCATGGCCACCGGCAGGAAAGTCATGAAGAGTAGCCATACGAGGAAGCGCGCTATAGTCTTGGCGACATCGGGCAGCGCCAGGAGATCGGGGAGGATGCTCAGGAGCATGATCGGCAGCAGGAAAATCCCGATGGCCTTGAGCGTGCCCAGGAAGAGTTCCAGGCCGGTCCCGTGGAAGGCGAACCGATCCCCCTCGAATTGGGTCTGGCCGAACAGGTAGCGGCGGACCCTGACCTTGCCCCAGAAGGAATAGATACCCAGGGTCAGGATTGTCAGGAAGTAATTGACGATGTATATCCCGAACAGGCTGCCCCCCGAACCCTGGAAGGCGATTCGGCGGATCTCTTTCTGCTCCGAGGCGGGCCGGGGCGCGAGGGTCACGGTCGCCTTTCCGGCCGCGGGGGTGGGCCGAGGAAGCGCGGCAACGCCGGCAGCCGGCCGTGGCGGCTCTGGAGCGCCAGAGGGCGGCCGCGGGGGCACCGGTCGACGGGGTGGGCCGCCCAGGGCAGTCCCGCACGACTTGCAGGTTGGGCCCGGGAGTTGCATCATGCCGCATTTCGGACACCTCACCCCGAGGCTCATCGTCTCCACCCCCGTCTTTCGGATCGCCCAGGGAACTGGCGGAGCGGCCGTGCGGGCCCTCCCTTCTCGTCGGGACCGGAGGCTCTGCGGCGCCGGCTCTTTTGCTCGGCCGGAATCATATCTCACGGGCTGCGAATTCCCCAAGCCCAAACCTCCAGCCACCACGGCGCCCGGTCCCCTGGTCCGATCCCTGACCAGACGAGAACGACCGCGAAGAAGTTGAGCTGCGGGCGCAGTATCGGCGGGGGAGATGCGGGCACAGGCAGCCGGGGCGGCACGGGTCCGGGGAGGGGGCGTCGGCGAGATGGGCGTGCGGTGCGACGGTGTCGTCCTTCAATCTTGCACCGTCGCCCGCCTTACCGCACCAGGTGGTGCAAAGAATTCTTGGTTCTTGCGCGCCCAGCGCAAAAACCAGGTCGTCATTTTCCCCTCGAGGCTCCCCAGGCCAGGCAGACCCACCCCGCGATGAGGGCCAGGGCGTGGATCAACTGGTAGCGCACCCCGGTCTCGAAGACCGCCAGGAGTTCGGGCGAAAGCCGCCCCCGGAGCGCGTGCGCCCCGAACGCCCCCGCGGCCACCCCGAGGGCCGCCAGTACGGACCCGATTGCGGTAAAGACACGAACGGCGGATCGGCACATCTCAAAGGCCAGAGGAATTTCAACGGGGGCATGCCCATGTCGGACATGCCCCCGCTGTGTTCCTGCTGACCTCTGACTGCTGACGGCTGACCGCTGCCCTCAATACCGCCCCGCCGACCCCAGCACGTTGGTGTTCTTGTGCTTGACCAGCTCGATCAGCTCCTTCCGCGCCGGGCCCATGTATTTGCGCGGATCGAACTCCTTGGGATTCTCCACAAAGATCTTGCGGATGACCGCCGTCACGACCATCCGGCCGTCGGTGTCGATGTTGATCTTGCAGACCGCCGAGCGGGCCGCCTCGCGGAGCTGCTCCTCCGGCACGCCGGCCGCCCCCTCCAGCTTCCCCCCGTACTCGTTGATCATGGCCACGTACTTCTGCAGGACCGAGGAGGCGCCGTGCAGGACAATGGGGAAGCCCGGCAACTTCTTCTCGACATCCTTCAGGATGTCGAAGCGGAGGGGGGGGACGGTCTCGCCCGGCTTTAGCTTGAACTTGTAGGCCCCGTGGGAGGTGCCGATGGAGATGGCCAGGCTGTGCACGCCGGTGCGGCCCACGAACTCTTGCACCTGCTTGGGGTCGGTGTAATGGGACTTCTCGGCAGAGACATCGTCTTCAATGCCGGCCAGAACGCCCAACTCCCCCTCCACGCTGACATCGAACGGGTTTGCGTAGTCCACCACCTGCTTGGTGAGCTTGATGTTTTCCTCGTACGCCAGGTGCGAGCCATCGATCATCACCGAGGAGAAGCCCGACGCGATGCAGGACTTGCACAACTCGAAGGAGTCGCCATGGTCCAGGTGGAGGGTGATGGGGATATTCGCCCCCATCTCGCACGCCATGCGGACGGCCCCCATGGCCATGTAGCGCAGCAGGGTCTGGTTGGCGTATTCCCGCGCCCCCTTGGACACTTGCAGGATAACCGGCGACCTGGACTCGGCGCAGCCGACGATGATGGCCTGGAGCTGCTCCATGTTATTGAAGTTGTAAGCGGGGACGGCATAACCGCCTTCCATGGCCTTCCTGAAGCCCTCCTTGGTGTTCACCACCCCAATCTCGTGGTACGGCGCTCTCATACGGATCTCCTTTCCCGTCGCTTCCGGACGGAAGCGGTCATCCTCGACGACCAGGGAGTCGTGCTGCGATACCCCCGGCCCGAGGTCTCGATACCGTATCCTGGATCAGCGTCTTGCGGGCGGAGGCGGCGAGCCGCCACCACCATCCAGGAACTACTATGCCCCCACGATCCCGGAAAGACAACGGGAAAAGGGGCCGTCGTCCCGCTCCCATGACGCATCGGTCCGGCCCCGCGGTCGGCAGCAAGAGGGAAACCTTACCAGCCCGCGCCGCCCATTCTGATCGTTTGCCAAAGGCATCGATTCGGACTAGACTGCCCACGTCCCGGCGGCTACGCGCTTCCCCGCGGCCGGAGAACCGGACCGGCTTTCAACCCAACAGAGTGTGCGAGGGGATCCATGGCCGGCTTGAACCTGCATCGCTTTCTCGAGGAGACCGGCATCAGTCTCCGCAAGTTGTCAATGTACCTCCAAGTGGCCGAGAGCTACCTGGCGGCCGCGACGGCGGGCACGGCGCGGCTGACTCGTCGCGACGAAGCCGCCTGCCGCCAACTCTGGCGGCGCCTGGCCAAGCGGAAGCAACTGGCTCTCCCTTTTGAGGAGCCGATCGAGACGTTTTCGCGCGACCATGCCCGAGTCCTGGCCCGAGCCAGGGCGAATTACCCCGCCAAGGCCGCCCGCCGCACACGGCCCATGAGACCCTCCCCGGCCCAGCCCGCCTTGCTGGGCGGTGCGCAAGATGGCGGACAGTCCGCCCGGGCTCGCACGGTCCAGGGAAGGGTCCGAGGAGGGGTAGCGACCCGCCCTGTCCGCGTGCAACGCACAGGCAGGCCCTCTCGGTCGGGCACCCGGGCCTGAGATGAGGAATCTGCGGCCGGTCGAGTGAGTCCGAGCTTCAGCCTCGTTTCTGCGCTTGGCGGCTCGTCCTGCTCCTCTGCGGGGCGCCCCAAGGCCCCATGCCGGTACCATTACCATTGCCCAGCCCGGATTATTCACCACGCAGAGCACGACGGACCCGAAGAAGAGGTTTAGAGGGCCCTCTCTCACCGCACACACTCTTCCTACAATGCGCTGAAGCGGGAGGGGATAAACCCCTCCCCTACGAAGGGACCTTGTTCGCGTCAATTGTGGTTGCGTAGGGGCGGGCTTCATGCCCGCCCGCTTCCCGGACGAGAAGGTCAAGACCGGATCTCCGTGCCTCTCCGCTTCGCGATCTTCGTGCCCTTCGTGGTGAGATGGGCTTTTCGTGAATAAGTCAGGCTAGTAGGGCGTGACCGGATAGACTCCGCGCTGCTCCACGAGGTCGGAGATCCGCTCCACCCGCTCGATGAGCGAGGTCGGCATGACATTGTCGGCAACCCCCAGGATGAAGGCGTCGCCGGGGGCGATGACCCGGAAGAGATTCCGCATGTAGGCCTCGAACTGCGGCTCGGGAAAGCTCGGCTCCAGAATGATGGAAGGCACCCCTCCGAAAACGATCACGTCCGTGCCCCAGGCGGCTCGAGCCTCTTCCAAGGTGACCTCCACCATCGGCGCCGTGCAGAAACACTCGGCCATGTCGAAACCGGAGGCCTTCACCTCGCCCAGGATATGCTTGCTGTCGTCGTCCGCATGCCAGGTCAGGCACTTGCCCTCTCGGTGGAGCAGCCGGCTGAACGTCTGGTAGTAGGGGGTGATGTAGCGGCGAAAGAGATGGGGCGGGGTCATCTGCGAGTCGAAGTGCATCCCGTGCAGGATGAGTTTGGCCGGCGAGGCCGCCACCACCGGCCAGAGCCGCTCCTGCTCCACCTGGGTCATGACCGTCATGAGGCGGTCGAACTCGTCCGAGTAGTCCACCATGTGGTAGTAGGCCTGATCGTACCCGCAGAGCCGGAGGAGGAAGTGGTGGAAAGGGCAGTCCCCGGCGTTCACCATGGGGTAGCCATCCTCCCCCACCTGCCGCTCGTAGGCCAGGTAGTCCTCGTAGCAGGGGTCGTAGAAGGTGTGCTCGGCCACGTACTCCCACACCCTGTAGTCTTCCCGTTTCCGGATGGGGTGTTCCAGCGGCAGCCCCTCGCTGGTGGTCCCGCTCACCTCGCCGGTGAGGATCCGGCCGTACGTCGCTTCGCCGTACGGCGTGACGAAGCACTCCCGGATGGCCCCGGGCCTGCGATCCGTCCGCACCTCCAGCCCCTCGTAGCGGACGCGGAAGACCTTCCCGCCCCGGGCCGGATTCCCGGTCCGAAGGAGCCGACTGATCTCCGGGAGACTCTTGCCTCGGAACCGATCCGGCATGCTCCCCTCGGCCATGCGGCCGTGGTACCAGAGATCCAGGCGCGCGATCCAGGGCAGCCGATCCAGGCTGGTGCGCTGCATGACGGCCATGATGCGTTCGCGGTTGGTCATCAGACTCACTCCTCCCTCGGCCCGCTCGAGGTCAGGCGATCACCCGCATTGTTCGCAAATTGTCCGAGTGGAAAGCGACCCTCGTGACGGGAAGAAGCTGCCGTCTCGTCAGGAGAATCCTGACCGCGGCAGTCTAGCCCTTGTGTCAGCGCTCCGTCAAGGCCGGCGGGTGGGCGGGGGCACGAAGGGTCCGGATCCCGAGCGTCTGCGGCGAGACTCATCCTTTTCCTTGACAAGCCGCTGGCGATTAAATACGTTATACACGTTAAATTCGTTAAGGGGAGGCGAGATCATGGTTACGGAGGAGAAACCCCTCAGCACCTGGGGGGTCGCGCGCCTCCTGCACGTCACCCCCGTCACGGTCTTCCACTGGATTCGCGCCGGGAAGCTCAAGGCATACCGGCTGCCGGGCGGGCATTTCCGCGTTGCCCGTGCGGACCTCCAGCAGTTCCTCCTGGAGAATCGGATCCCCATCCGGCTCGAGGTGGACGCCCCCAAGCGGGTCCTCGTGGTCGACGATGAGCCCGTGGTTCTCGAAGCGCTGGAGGCCGTGTTGGTCCTCAAGGGATACGAGGTGGTCCTGGCCGCCAGCGGACGCGCCGCGCTCCGCGAGTTGCGCAAGGATCACTTCGACCTCATTTTCCTGGACCTGTTCCTGCCGGACATCGGAGGTGCCGCCGTTCTCAAGGCCATCAAGCGGCGAGACCCTGAGGTCGTGGTGGTGCTGGTCACCGGCTTCCCCCATCACGAGGAGGCCATTGCCGCCCTGGAGCACGGACCGGCGATGATGCTCCCGAAGCCGATCAAGCTCCAGGACATCGAGTCGGTGTTGAAGATCGTGTTCAAGGAGCAGAGGGGTGCCTAGAAGATGACCTGCCAGTCTCGAGAAGTCCCGTCGCGCCTGTTCCGCTTTGCACCGGGCAAACTCACGGCGTGGTTCAGGAATCGGGAGAGCGGGCCTATGACCGAAAGCACTGACCCCGACCGTCGTCGGTCGCCGCGCTTCGCCATCCGGCATCCGGTCGAGGGGACGTCCCAGGACGGCCGCATCGGGTTCCGCGGCATCCTCCACAGTTTGTCCGCCACCGGCTGCGGCCTGCACCTAGATCGCCCCCTTTCCGTCGGCGCTCCCATCGAGTTCCGATGCAACGTCAATGGGATCGGCCTGGCCATTCGCGGCCGGACGGTCTGGACCACGGCCGCCCTGGGTGGGATTCTCCACGGGGTGGATGTCACGGGCTTCGCTTCCGACCAGGACGCCCTCTTCCACCGGCTCTACCTGAACCTTCTTTCGCGTCGTTCTTCTCCCTGCCCTGGCGATTGACCGGGAAGCAAGGGCGGCCGCGCGGAAATTCGGGTTGCGGTCCTGGCGCAGTCTGCTAGGATGCCGGCAGGATGGTTGCCCGGAGAGGAGGCTGCGCATCGCTTGCGACACCCGTGGGGACAACGTTGGCGTTGGGCCTGTCTCTGGGCGGTCTTGGCCGCCCTGCTTGCGACCTCCCTTTCCCGCCTGCCCCTCTTCCGGACCATCGAGCTGAAGACCCTGGACGCCCGCTTCCTCGTCTCCGCCAGCGGTAGGCCAGCTCGGGACGACATCGCCATCGTGGTGATCGACGAGGAGAGTGTCCAGCAGCTTCAGAACATCCTGGGCCGCTGGCCGTGGCCGCGGGACGCGCACGCCCTCCTGGTGGATTTCTTCCGGGCCGGGGGGGCGCGGACCGTGGCATTCGACATCTTATTCGCGGAGCCGGACCGCGAGCACCCGGAGCGCGACCGGGCCTTTGCCGAATCCCTCACCCGGGCCGGAAACGTGTTCCTGGCGGCGGCTTTTCACCGGCAGCCCTTGGCGCAGGAAGTCGCGACCCCGAAAGGATCTCTGGACTTGCGACCCGAGCAGTTACCCCCGGCCCTGCCGCGGTTCGAGGGCGTGACCCTGCCCCTGCCGGAGTTTCTGGCCGCCGCGCGCGGGATCGGAAGTATCACCATGGAACCGGACCGGGACGGCACCCTGCGCCGGCTGCCGACGGCCGTCGCCTACGGCGACCGCATCTACCCGAGCCTGGCCCTGGCCCTGGCAATGGCGGAGGGAACGATCGCGCCCGCCGGAATTCAGCCCGCCGGTCTCCGCAATGGTACCGGCGTCGTTCCGCTGGACAGCGCGGGACGCTTCCTGCTGACCTGGCCCGGCCGGGCGCAGACGCACCCGTATGTCCAGGCGTGGCGGCTCCTTCGCTCGTACGGCCAGATCATCCGCGGTGAAACCCCCGACATCCGGCCGGAGCGATTCAAAGACAAGGTGGTCCTGGTGGGCGCCACCGTGAGCGGCGCCTTCGAGTTCCGCTCCACCCCCATGTCCGCCGTCTTCCCGGGCGTGGAGGTGAACGCCGTGGCCCTGGAGACCCTGACCGGATCCGACGCCGTCCGCCGCCTGCCGGAGCCGGCGAACTGGGGCCTCAGCGTCGGTGTGGCAGCCGCGGCCGGGCTCCTGGCTGGCCTCTTCCCCGGCCTCTTCGGATTCGCGGGCGCCTTCGGCGGCCTGGCCATGGGCTACACGGTGGCCGCCGCCTGGCTCTTCGGGGCCCGGCACCTGTGGCTGGATACCGTCGCCCCGCTGGCGGCGCTGGTCCTGGGGCTGGTCGCCGTGCTCCTCGATCACTCCCTCACCGAGGAGAGACAGCGTCGTCACCTCCGCCGGATGTTCGGCCAGTACGTCTCGGACGCCGTCCTCGAAGAGCTCCTGGCCGACCCGGAGAGACTGGCGCTCGGCGGGATGCGACGCGAGGTGACGATCCTCTTCTCGGACATCCGGGGCTTCACCGCCACGTCCGAGAAGCTGGATCCCGCCACGGTCATGGGCGCCCTGAACCTCTACCTGTCGCGGATGGGCGCCATCGTCTTGAAACATGGCGGTACCGTGGACAAGTACATCGGGGACGGTCTCATGGCCTTCTTCGGCGCCCCGGTGCCTGCTCCCGATCATGCCGCACGGGCCGTGCGGAGCGCCCTGGAAATGCTGCGCGCCGTGGAAGACCTCCAGGCCGAGTGGCGGCAGCGGACCGGGGTGGCCCTCGCCATCGGGGTCGGCATCAACAGCGGCGAGGTCGTCGTGGGAAACGTCGGGTCGGAGCAGAAGAAGGAGTACACGGTCATCGGCGATCCCGTGAACCTGGCCTCCCGGCTGGAGAGCATGAACAAGGAGAAGCACACCCGAATCCTGGTCAGCGGCCCCACGCGCCGCCAGGTGACCGACCCCGGGATCGGATGGCGGGAGATCGGTCCCGTGCGGATTCGGGGCCGCGAAGAGGAGGTGGATCTCCATGAACCGTATCATCCGGAGGCTCCGACGCCCCCTCCCGGGCTGGCGTAGCCTCCTTGCTGCGCTCCTTCTCTGGCCGGTCCCCGGCGCGGCCGCCACGGCGGAGGAGGCCCTGGTCGTCGCCCTGCAGGCGATTCTCGCGCCGGGCGAAGGCCACCTGACCGAGGCGCTTTACGCCTCGCCGAATGGAGCAACCTCGGAGGGCGATCTCCCCCTGGTGGCGCGCGCTCGCTATACCTTCAAGAGGCCGCGTGTCCGGGTCGAGCTGACGGACGCAGCGGGCAGGACCGCCCGCGTGCTCGTCCACGATGGAACCGAGGCGAGGCTCGTGACCCCGTTGGGGGCCAATCGGCTGGCAGAGGCGGCGCCGGAAGTCCGCCGAGATCTCTCCGAGCAGCTCTTCCCCATCGACCTGGGGAGCGCCGGCACCCGGCTGGTCGGCAGCCAGCCCTACGGAAACCGGACCCTCGTGGCCATCGAAGGCAGGGGACCGGATGGGCCCTGGGCGGTCTGGCTGGACCCCGTCGAGAAGCGGATCCTCTCCTTCGGCTTGCGCAGGGGAGATCGGACGGGCGAGCTGACCTACGGAAGCGGGGGCGTCCTCCGCAAGGTCGTCGTCCGGAACGCGGCGGGCCGCCTGGTCCTCGTGAGGTATCGCGACCTCCCGACGCGGGCTGCCATCGAAGACGCCACCTTCAACCTGGAGATGGCACGGGCCGGCGGCGATCTCGGGGCGGCGCTCTCCCGCGGCCTCACTCCGGGCCGGAGCCAGGGGACGTCCATTACGGCCACGGCCGGCGCTCGCGGCGTGGACGAGGAGGTCCAGCGCCGGCAGCTCGGCAAGATGCGCCTGGACTACGAGGCCCTGGCAGCCATGGAGGGGGTCCGCGTGAGCGACGAGGCAGTCGAACGGTTCCTCCGGGCCGGGAGGCTGGGCCGGTACCGGGAGTAGCCCGGTTCTTCGCGAATGGATTCGCGCATAACCGTGGAAATGGCCGAATTCCACTGACCAATGGGTCATTGGTGATTCCGCCTGAAGAATTCATGGTCCGTTCGTGAATACTCCAGGCGAGAGGGACCGAGCATGGAAGGGCGAGGCAGGCGATGGGCCATCGCGGGTGCGCTGCTTCTTCTCACTGGATGCGAAGGAGTCGGCGGGCGGATCGGCCCCGTGGACCTGGGTGTGGTGAGCAGCGGATTCCAGACCCTGGCCGCGGCCACCACTAAGATCGGAGTGGATGACGAGGTGCGCATCGGCCGCGGGGTGGCCGCGCGCCTCTTGGCGCAATACGGCTTCTGGGCCGATCCCGCCCTGGGCCAGTACGTGACGCTGGTCGGGCAGGTCCTGGTCCAGCCGGCAGGCCGGCGCGACCTCACGTACCACTTTGCAGTCCTGAATGACACCACGGTGAACGCCTTCTCCGCCCCGGGAGGGTACATCTTCGTCACCCGGGGCGCCCTTGCCGTGATCCGGGATGAGGCGGAGCTGGCCGGCGTCCTGGCCCATGAGATTGCCCACGTGAGCTTGCGGCACGTGCTGGGCGAGATCGAGAACCGCTACCTCCTGCAGAAGGCGGGCGAGACGGGGACGCGCGCCCTTGGCGCGTATGGGGGGTCCGGGGGCCAGAGCGCCCTCGCCGCCCTGCAGGCGGGAGGGGAAGTCTTCAGCCAGATCGCCGACTTTGCCACGGAGGTCTTGTTCCGCGGCTACAGCCGCAGCCAGGAGATCGAGGCCGATCGCCTCGGCGTGGAGATCGCCGCCGGCAGCGGCTACAATCCGCACGGCCTGACGACATTCCTGGAGACCGTGCAGGCGCGGAGCGTGCGGCAGGAATCGGCGACCACGGGCGGCCTGATGCGGACCCACCCGGTGTATCGCGAGCGCCTCGAGGAGCTCAGGGCTCACATTCGATCGGTCTCGCCCGGCGGCGACCGGCTCCCCCGGCTCCCCGACCGCTACGCCCAGCAGACAAGAGGTCGGACCTGACCGGTTTCTCAGCATTTTGCTCTTTCCCGAGGAGGTCGCGATGTTCGAGTCGAGAGTCGTGAGATTCGCCGAGATACCCGTGGTGGCCAGAGGGAATGGCGTGGAAACCAAGCCCCTGGTCATGGAGTCGACCGGGGCCCAGTCCTTCGTGAGCGGGATGACCACGTTCCCCGTTGGCGCCGCCCTGAAGCTGCACAAGCACAACACCGAGGAGATGGTCGTCTTGCTGGAGGGAGAGGCGACGGTCGAGGTGGGGGAAGCGCGTTACGATATCGTCCCGTACGACACCACCCACGTGCCGGCCGGGATCTTCCACCGGTTCGTCAACCGGGGCACGACGCCCATGCGGATTCTCTGGGTCTACGGCGCGACCCATGTCACCCGCACCTTTGCCGACACTGGCGTGACGGTGGAGCACCTCTCCGAGGGGGACAAGGGGGGCGTCCGCCGGTAGGTGAGCTGGGACGATACGACCCCCGAGGCCATTAGGCCTGCGGCGTGCCCGATCTGGATGAAGAGGCTGTAGACGAATCCCACGCATACCAATGGTGCGACGGTTCGCGGGCGAAGCGCGCTGCGCAACGCGCCTTGAGATCGCACGACTTCAGCAACTGGACAGGGCTGCCAAGGGCAATGAGCCGGCGGCCCAGAGCGGCGAGGGTGGCCTCTGTGACGCACGCGGACGCCGCGGCCAGGGGCCGACTGCACCTGCGCCAGGGGCAAGAGGCGGTCAGGGGTCAGCGGATGACGCGACGACGACCCGTTGCAGGCTGGATGGCGACGGGTACCCCGCCACCGGCGGACTGTGGGCCGAAACAGGCCCGAGCCCCCTGTCTGCCGCCGGCAGAGGCAGGGAGATGAGCGAGAATTCTCTCAATCAACCCAAGGACGACTACTGGGATATTCTCGAAAGAAACTGCGCCTCGGCGTACTCCTCCAGGGCCAGGTTCTTGAGCCCGGTTTTCTCGTAGGTCTCGCCCAGCAGGAGATGGACCGTCGGTTCGTCGGGATCCTTAGTCTCGGCTGCCACCAACACCTCTCTGGCCTCGTAGAACAGCCCATGGGAGATTAGCAGACTGGCCTTCAATATCGCCAACGTGGTGTCGGGAAGCTCAGCAGTCGCCTCCAGCGATTTGACTTGTTCCTGGACGGTCCTGGCCTCCGATGGGCTGAGCACCGTGAAACGAGCCTTTTCCGCAGGAAAGCCTGCTTTCTCTATCGACCAGCTATATTCCACGCCCGGGTTCAACCTGGGCTCGGTGGAGGGATACTTGATCTGCGTGCGCGCGATATTCTCCGCCACCCAAATCTGCCCTGCAGGGCCGTACAGCCGTAGCGTGCCCGCCTGCATCTCCATCCCCATCCATTTGAAGGTGGGCGAATCGGTCATGAGCTTTGTGTCGCGCGGCGCTATCAGCGTCGGAGGATGCTTGCCGCCTCGCACCGCAAGGGGAATATAGGTCGGCGGTTTTTTCTTGCCGAGAAGCAGGCTCGCCACCTGTGTCACCCCCACGCCCGATGACCCCCCCTTCGCCTCGGGCGGCTTCACGTTAAATGGAGAGTTTTTTTCGCCGATGGTGACCGTTTTCATCCCCTCGGTAAAAAGGATTACCGCCGCGGCGTCTTTGGTAACGACGATCTGGGTTCCCGGGTAGAGCGACTGGAGCGGGGCCGGTTTTTCCGGCGCTTTCTTCCCCGGGGCGGTGATCTGGATGTCGCCGCGATTGAACTTCAGCTCTGTGATCACCGCCACCGCCTGCCCCGATTGGGCCCAGAGGGCGGGAACCCTGCAGGCGAGGAGCAGCATGGCAAGGATCACCATCTGAGCCCAGTATTTACTCATGACAGTTACCTCCCGGCATACGGTCAATGGTGCACAGCCCCGCAACTCTTCAAAAAAGCGTCCTCACACCCGGCGATCTGATGCCGGTCACACGCCGCCAGGGCCGATCAGGGCGCCGTCTTGCGCCCCAGGACCTCGAAGACCTCGACCGGCTTGTCTCTGCCTTTGACCCTGGCTTGGCCGCAGGCTCGGACGGCGAACTCTCCGTCGATCGACTCCAGGGTCTCCCGGCTGATCAGGATGTCGGTGGAGAACTCCTTGTTCAGGCCTTCAACCCTGGAGCCGGTGTTGACCGTGTCGCCGGTACACGCAAACTTCTTTCGCCCCTCGGACCCTACGATGCCGGCCACCACCTCTCCGGTGTGGATCCCCACGCCTATGCGGATCGGCTGGTAGCCGCGGCTCTGCCACTTCTCGTTGAGGCGCATCAGGCCCGCCTGCACCTCGAGGGCCGTTTCGACGGCGTCCCGAGCATGGCGAGGATTCGTTTTCGGCGCGCCGAAGACAGCCATCACCGCGTCCCCGATGAAGTCGCTGATCATGCCGTGATGGCTGGAGATTGCCCCGGCCATCATTTCGAACAGCTCGTTCAGAATCCCGACCACCCTCTCCGGCGGCGAGCCTTCGCAGAGGGTCGTATAGTTCCTGATGTCGGTGAAGAAGACGCTGACGTTCAGCCTTCGTCCGCTGAGACTCTCGTCCTGGTGGACGATCTGATCCGCGACCTCGCGGTCCACGTACTGGCCGAGAGATCTGCGGAGATGCTTTCTCTCCAGAAGATCGCCGACCAGCCCGCCAAGCCAGATGGCCAACAGGGGCGTGACGAAGTCGACCCAGAGGCCGAGGCGGGCGAAGGCCAGGTAACTGAGCGGAATGAGCACCAGCGGGATGGCGAGCAGTCCCAAGATCGTGACTGTGACCGGGCGAAAGAGGGAGAGCAACAGGCTGATCACCAGGGCGAAGAGCAGGGACAGCCACAGGGCGACGAACCTGTGGGCGGGCAGGATCTGCGAGCGGGAAAGAAGCGTATGGATGATATTGGCGTGGATCTCCACGCCGCTCATCAACCCCTGCGGCGTTGGAAAAAAATCGCGGCTGTCGCCGAAGGTCGCTCCGACGAGAACGATCTTTCCCCGGAAGGGGTTGTCCGCCGCCACGGGGAAATCCTGTTTCGCCAGGAAGGCCACCGGATCGCTCGGAATGGCCGTGAAGCTTCCCTGAGCGCCGGTGAAATTGATCTTCCAGATATTGTCTAGCTGAAAGCTAAGTGGGGTCGGCTGCGGCCGGAGACGGCCGGCAAACTTATCCCACTCGGGAAGCAGCAGCGATATCTCCTCTGCCTGATTGAGCGCTGCATCGAGACGGGCGTTGTCGTACCCCGCATAGCGCGCCAGGACCGCAAGGGCGAGCGACGGCAGAACTCGGCCATCGGCCCCGCGGACGGCAACGGGAAGCTGCCGCACGAAGCCGTCCGGATCTATGGGCGCGTTGGCGAAACCGGCCAGCGGGGTCAAGTCGGGGCTGAAGAAAGCGGTGCGGGAGTAGAGGACCCTTCCGTCCTCCTCCCGTACCGGGCGGATCACGAAGACCGGCACGACCTTGGTGATGCCGTTCTCCGAGGCGCTTTGCATGGCCCGTAAGAGAAGGGCGTCTTCCTGCGGATCGGTTTTCACCTTGAACTCGATATCCATGGCAATCACTTTGGCCCCGCTTTTCG
This sequence comes from Candidatus Methylomirabilota bacterium, assembly GCA_016209735.1. Lineage (GTDB taxonomy): Bacteria > Methylomirabilota > Methylomirabilia > Methylomirabilales > 2-02-FULL-66-22 > 2-02-FULL-66-22. The sequence goes on along the minus strand of JACQVN010000060.1, from coordinate 3,462 downwards.
CCAGCACCTCGATGAGGCTTGCCAGATACGAACGAGGCAGGGGCTGTTTTTCCTCGAGGTTGCGGAAGGCCTGATCGTCGATGTGGACCAAGACGATCTCGGGAGACTGGATCCGGCCGCGCGCCCAGAGCAGCAGGTCCAACGCCTTGGCCTCGAAAGCTTCCAGGTAGCCCATGGAAGAGGCAAGGGAAGTCAGCAGGCTGACGGAAAGGGCCAGGACCAGCGACTTGCAGCAGCGTCTTTTTCTTCTCTTGAGAACCTCAACGATTCTCATCGCTCTTACGGTTCCCCGCTAAGCCCGTAGGCAGCCCAGAAGAAAGGTTCGGGGAACTGCCGCATGGTCTTGAGCTGCGCCTGCCTCAGAGCCTCGGACTTCTTCAGTGTCCCTAAGTTCGCATAGAACTCCCGCATCAACACGTAGCTCGCCCGATCATTGACCTTCCAGAGAGTGGTGATAACAGAGGGAGTGCCCGCATAAATAAAAGCGCGCGTGAGCCCGATGATCTCATCGCCGCTGGTAATCTTGCCGAGGCCGGTTTCGCAGGCGGAAAGGACCACGATATCCGCCTGCAAATTCAGCGAGAAGATCTCGCCCACCTTGAGCCGCCCGTCCCCTTTCCCATTGTCGCCTACAAGCAGGAGTCCCGAGTTGAGCGGATCGTCCTCCTTCAACTCTCCGTGTACCGCGAAGTGCAGGATATCGTGCTTGGAGCCATGGGAAATGACCTTGTCTTTGGTGGCTTGATCCCGGAGAAAAAGAGCGCTCTTGGGGTAAATCCGGGCGACCTCTCTGGCCTCTCTTTCAGCGAAGCGGAGATCATAGGCCTGATCCCCCAGGCTTGGATTGCCCATGATGAAAGCGCTTTCGCGCCTTGCCCGCCTTTTCTCCCTGGTGAACTGCATGACGCTGGCGCTGGAAAAATAGTGGATAGGATAGTTCTCGATCAGGTAACGCCCCTGGGGCGAAAGAAGCGCCTGGAAGGGAAGGTAGTGAAGGGCCTCGTGGGGGATGATCACGAGCTCCTTGCCCTTTATGTGAGGCAGGGCGGGCTCTATGAGGACCCGATAGAGGTCTTGGGAAACCTCCGTAAACTTCTCCTTATCCTCGATCCTCTGGATGCTCTCCCGCAGGGAACTGACCCTGGAGATGAGTTCGCTCCGGCTTACGGTGAGTTTGACAAATTTCACACTGTCTTTGTCCACCACCCAGAGCATGGCTCGCCCCCGGGGAAGAAAATACTCGACAAGGGTATGCCCGGGCTCCAACAGTGCTTGGACCTGCTTGAGCGTGAGGGGCTCGACGCTCATCAGCGAGGCCTGCTCTTTGTTTTCCGTTCTCACTCGACCGAGAAAATTCGTGTAGGTTTTCTGGGCGGCCTCCAGTTCCTTGCTCAGCGCCTGCTTCTGGGCCTCGTTTTCTTGCTCTTCCGCCATCTTGGCCTGGATGGCGCTGATCGCTGTCTGGAGGGTTCGCTCTTCGGCGAGCAGGTTTCCTCTGCCAAGCTGCACCCTGCTTCCCAGAATGTCCAAAAAGGCCCTGGAGCGCGCGCGCTCGTTGTAATTAAAGGCCTCCTCCACATTCCCGGCCGCCACGTGGGCCAGGATCATCCCGCCGTAGATTCGTCCCTTGTCCTCGAAAAAGGAGGTGCGAAACTCTTCGGATTCGAGGAGCGAGCGCGTGGACTCGATGTTTTCGATCGCCTTCTTGTAGTAGGGGATCGCCTCTGCGGGCTTTTGGACCTGAAGATAGGCATCCGCTATTTGACTGCTGGCCTGGTAGATAAAGTTTGCGTGCTGCTGCCTTTCGGCTATTTGCAGGGCCTCCTGGAGATTCTCCAGCGCTCGAGGATAGTCTCCCTGTCTCAGGTAGAAGCGCCCTAGCCCGCCAGAAAAATTGGCCTCCAGGTGGGTCGACAAGCCGGATCGCCTGATGATCCCGAGCCCCTGCTCGTAGGCTTTGATGGCCTCTGGCGCGTTTCCCGCCCGCTCATGGGCGCGGCCGAGGCTCTCAAGCGTGGACAAGACCAACTCCTGGACATGTTTAATGACGTTAGGATGGGGTTGATGTCGGCCGGATTGCAAGAGAAGCAGACGCGTATCCAGAGCCTGGAGGGCAGAGGAAATATGCTCAATAGCCTCTCGGGTTTTCCCCTGCCGCAAATAAACCAGCCCCAGCTCTTTGCCCAAATTGCCTTCAAGGGTCTCTTTTTGGATTCCCGCCGGCATCCGTTTTGCGGCTTGAATTCCCTCTTCGAGGAGCTCTATGACCTTCGCATCTTGGCGCAATACTTTGTAGGCAAAGGCGAGATGGAAGAGCGCACTTGCCTGAAGTCCCGGCCCGTCCGCCTTCTTCCCGAACTCCAGGGCTTTATTGGCGTAAGTAATCGCCTGCTGCAACTGGCCGGTCAGCCGAGCCGCTCGCGCTGCCCGGGAGTACGATCCGGAGGCCTTCTGCCAATCATTCTTCTTCTCTTCCTCGAAAGCCCGGGCCTCCCACTCGCTCAACTCTTCCAGGATTTCGGCTTTCTTGCCCGGTTGGTCTCCTTTGGGCTCGGGGGTTGAGGGAACCAGGGTCTCCGGCGTCGTCCGCTCCGGAGTCATCGCCCCCGGAGCCGGCCGTCCCCCGATCTTCCCCGGCCCTTTGCGGCGGAGTTGGGCCTCGCCGAGGGAAGACCCGATCAGCACTGACAGAGCCAGGGAAAGCGCGAAGAATGCGGCGCCTTTCATGCCTGTCCCTCCCGGCCCATCAGGCCGCCGCACGGCAGGAGGTGATCGGAATTTTCTTTTGAGGCGCGCGGCACAACGAGCCCTCCCCGGATGCTCGGCGCGCGGACCCGGGCCGGGCGGGACAATCGCGGCTTGCCAGGGTTGGCGGCTTCTCACCCCCCGGGTCGAGGAGGAGTATCCGGCGGACCGGACAGGGCTGTCAAGGGCAAAGTTTTGGCGGCCGCGCCCGGTGCCGGCGCCCCTCGGGGCGCCCGGAGGCCCACCGCGCCTGAGGCACCGACAACAGGTGGGCAAGGAGCAACGGATTCCGCCGCCACGCAACCCGTTGCAGCGATTGTGACAGCGGGGACCCCGGCAGGCGGGCTGTGGGCGGGGGCGGGCCCCTTCGACAAGCTCAGGGCAGAGCACAGGCCGAGGTGGGATAGGATCTGCTCGATGATTTCGGGCTGTTCGATGAAGGCAGAGGATTTTTAGCCCAGCGGTCGCGGCAAGGGCTACCGCGCTGGCGTGAGGGGCTCGCGACGCGACCGGTGGGCTAAAGCTCCCTTGGACGAAACCGCGACTCCGGGCTGCGGCTCTGGGGATTGAATGGCGGCCAGGGGGCGAAGGCAGGCCAGGGAGGGCAGTCGCGCGGGCACGACGGGCTCGCGGCGGGGATCGGGTGGCGGGCCTCCGGGGTGGCGACGGTCCGGACACGCGTGCGTGAGGGCCCAGGTGGGAATCGCCAGGCGGGCT
>JACQVN010000058.1 GCA_016209735.1 Candidatus Methylomirabilota bacterium | reverse complement strand
TCGATGTCGTCCATGGAAAGCCTCCTGGGATTGCGTGAGCTTTGAGCGGTTCACGGCCCATGAGGCTTTCTTATTTTCCCGGAACTGTCAAACTTTGGTGAGTCGCCCGGCAGAGCCGGGGGGTTACCTAACGAACTTAGGGGACGTTGGTGCAAAGACAACTTGCTTGCCCGCCAACGACGCCAGCTCTCCAGGGCATTTTCGGGGCGCCCGGAGGCTTTCGGTCAGCCGGACCGTTCCGGATTGACCACCCGCAGTCGTTCGCGACGGGCGGCGGCCTCGAGGTGCTCGTCGGCCACCCAGGACGTGAAGACGCGCTCCGCGGCAACCCACCCCTCGTGCACCCGGACGCTTCCCCCCTCCTCTCGGTAGCGCTTCACGATGACGCTGGCGTCCGCGTAGATCATCGGCGCCCCTCGCGAACCAGTTCAGACAGTTCGCGTCCCCGCCCTCGAACGACGGGCACGCGGGCGGGGAAGCGGCGTTCCGCCGGTGTGACATGCCCACCGGTCAGGACAGCACGCAGCCGCTCTCCAAGACCATCGCTGCGGTCGGCGAGAGGCAGGATGACCGCCACGGGCTGGCCACGGTCTGTAATCACGATCCGCCCGCCCCGCCGGACACGGCCCAGATGGCGCGTCAGCTCGTCCCGGAGCTTGCGGATGCCAACCGCCCTTTCCATAGCTGCCTCCGTGGTCACAAAATTGTGGCCATCTTATGAACCGCGTCTGTCGATGTCAATCCCCGCCACTTTTCGTCAATTTGGCGCCGCCGCTCCCGGCCGGCTTTCCCGTTGCAAAGAAGCACGGGGGGAACCATTGACTTGACGCGCCCCGGGGGTGTTGCTATTGTCCCCGCAATCTGGGTGCCCTTTCCCGCTTCAGCGCCCGGCGCTCACGCGGAGTGCACCGGCTCCCGCACCGCGGATCGCTCCCGCCCGCGGGACCGTGCTGCCTCCGGCCTGAACAGGCCCGCGACCGCCGGGCAGCGTGGTGAGACCATGGAACTGGTGATGCATTGGTGGCTCTGGCTCGTCCTCGGCCTGATGCTGGTGGGGCTGGAAGTGCTCACGCCGGGCGGCTTCTACGTCCTCTTCTTCGGCATCGGGGCCCTCGTTGTCGGGACCCTGTCCGGCCTCGGCTGGGGCGGGCCCATCTGGTTCCAGTGGCTCTTGTTCTCGGTGCTCTCGGTGGCATCGCTCCTCCTCTGCCGCCCCCACCTCATCCGACTGACCCGTTCCAAGGAGCGACTAGATCCCATAGACACCCTGGTGGGCGAAACCGCCGTCTTGACGGAGGACGTGCCGCCGGGCGCCACCGGAAAGGCGGAATTGCGCGGAACCACGTGGACGGTACTGAACCGAACCGAGGGGACCCTCCGTCGCGGGCAACGCAGCCGCGTGGAGCATGTGGATGGCCTCACGCTTTGGGTGCGCGGCCAATAGCCGCGCCAGCCCGCATTATTCGCGAACGTGGTTCGCGAATAATGCGGGCTCAATGGAACCCCTTATGGTTGGTCCCCTAGGACGGATCGGAGAACGGTGGCGTCTCTCGATTCGGCGTAGCTTGCGCCTAGCCTCCGTGCGTCACCTGCCTGCTCGCAGGCAGATCCCGTCGCTGGTGAAATTGGCCATTGTTTCAGGTAAGCCCGGATTATTCACGAATCCTTCGTGAATAATCCGGGCTAGGAGGATGCCATGACCGAAGCCCTGGTTGTCGCGCTCGTCCTGGCCGTGTTGGTGATCATCATCATCGCCAAGACCGCCGTGGTGGTCCCCCAGCAGAGCGCTTACGTGGTCGAACGCCTGGGCAAGTACCGCGATACGCTGGGTGCCGGCTTCCACATCCTCATCCCATTCCTGGACGCCGTCCGGTACAAGCACTCCCTCAAGGAAAACGCCGTGGACATCCCGGAGCAGGTCTGCATCACCCGGGATAACGTCCAGGTGCACGTCGACGGCGTCCTGTACCTCAAGGTGCTGAACCCCGAGCGGTCCTCCTACGGGGTCGCCGACTACCTCTTCGCCATCTCCCAGCTCGCCCAGACCGCCCTGCGCAGCGAGGTCGGCAAGATCGACCTTGACCGCACCTTCGAGGAGCGGACGCACATCAATACCCAGGTCGTCAACGAGCTGGACAAGGCTTCGGAGCCCTGGGGGGTGAAGGTCCTCCGCTACGAGATCAAGAACATCAGCCCGCCGACGGACGTTCTCGCGGCCATGGAGAAGCAGATGCGGGCCGAGCGGGAGAAGCGGGCGGTGATCCTGACCTCGGAGGGTGAGCGGGATGCCGCGGTCAACGTCGCCGAGGGACAGAAGCAGCAGGTGATCAAGGCGTCCGAGGCCAAGAAGCAGCAGCAGATCAACGAGGCCGATGGCGCGGCGGCGGCCATCCTGGCCCTTGCCAACGCCACTGCCGAGGGAATTCGCCGTGTGGCCGATGCCATCAGGGTCCCGGGGGGGTACGAGGCGGTCCAGCTCCGGGTCGCCGAGAACTACTTCATCCGGTTCGGCGAGCTGGCCAACGCCTCGGACAGCACCCTGATCGTCCCCGCCAACGTGGCCGACGCCGCCTCCATGGTGGCAACGGCCATGAGCATTATCAAGCGGCAGCCGGGGCCGGGCGGACAGGAGCCGCAGCCGCCATCAATCCTCTCTCGGCAGGGCTGAGGCCGCCGGTCGACGGACAGAGCAGAAAGAGCGAAGGCCGCGGAGGTGTTTCGCCTCCGCGGCCTTCGGCGTTGTTGCGAGGGGTTCCGCTCCGCCCGATCACCGCTCCCATAACCACCGCCAATAGCCCCACCTTCGAGCAAATCCCCCCAACCCCCCTTTGTCAAAGGGGGGCGAGGGGGGATTTCGTTTGTCAAAGGGGGGCGAGGCTGCGCCACGCGAAGCGCCTGCCTGTGCGGTGCAGGCAGACAGGCGGCAGGCAGGGGGGATTTCATCCGGCGGAAGTGTTGACTAAACGGCATTGGGGTTAGCGAGAAATGCAACTGCGAGGATTCTGCCTTGGTCACCCACCCTCGGGTTCTTGTTAAGCCCGCATTGTTCGAGGGTCTTTTTCGCGAACAATGCGGGCTACGGCAGCGCCTCGGCCAGCACCTCCACCAGATGCTTGGCCCGGCGGCCCGTCCCGTGTGCAATCTGCTGCCGGCAGGATACCCCGGCAGCCACGATGGTGCAGTCGTCCCCCGTGCGGCGAACCGCCGGGAAGAGTCGCCGCTCCCCGATGGCGATGGAAAGGTCGTAGTGCTCCTTCTCGTATCCGAAGGAGCCCGCCATGCCGCAACAGCCCGAGTCGACCTCTTCCACGGCTGCCCCCGGAATCAGGCGCAGGATCTGGAGGCTCGGGCTGGAGCCGATCAAGGCCTTCTGGTGGCAGTGGCCGTGAAGCAGGATCGATTTCACTGCGCCGGTGAGCGGCAGGGACAGCCGCCCGGTGTCATGGAGGCGGACCAGGAACTCCTCGATCATCAGGACGTGCTTGGCCAGCCGCTCCGCCCGGGGCTCGTCCACCAGACTCGGGTATTCGTCCCGGAACGTCAGCACGCAGCTCGGCTCCACGCCCACGAGGGGGATGCCTTGCTGGATGTAGGGGCAGAGCTTCTCGATGTTGTGCGCGGCGTTGGCCTTGGCCTGCCGGATCAGCCCCTTGGAGATCAGGGGTCGCCCGCAGCACTTCCGCTCCGCCAGGATTACCTCGAAGCCGGCCGCCTCCAGGACTTTCACCGCGGCCTTGCCGATCTGCGGGTAGTTGTAACGCATGTAGGTGTCGTCGAGGAGCACCACCTGGCCGCGCGGCGCCTGGGGCCGGCCGCCGTTCCGCTTGGAGAACCAGGCCGGGAACGTCTCGCGGGCGAAGGGGGGCAGGGTCCGCTTGCGGTGGATGCCGAAGAAGCGGTCCATGACCCAGCGGGAGGGAGCGCTCCCCGCGATCCAGGTGGACACCGGGGCGAAGGCGCAGCCCAGCCGGTTCAGCCCTTCCACGTTCCCGAAGAGCCGGGCCCGGAGCGGCGTGCCGTGCTTGGCGTAGTACTGGGCCAGGAACTCGTACTTCAGCTTGGCCATGTCCACGTTGGACGGGCACTCGGCCTTGCAGCCCTTGCACTCCAGGCAGAGGTCGAAGACCTCGTACATCCGCTCGCTGGTGAGGGCATCCTCCGGCAGGTTGCCGTTGATGGCCGCCCGCAGGGCGTTGGCCCGGCCGCGCGTGGAGTGCTCCTCCTCGCGTGTCACCATGTAGGAGGGGCACATGGTCCCCTCCAGCTTCTTCTTGCAGACGCCGGCGCCGTTGCACTGTTCGATGGCCCGGTCGAAGCCCCCCTCCCGCTTGAAGCTCAGGAAGGTCTGGATCTGGCGGGCCTTGTACGCGGCCCCGAACCGGAGGTTCTCGGTCATGGCGGGTGCGTCCACGATCTTGCCGGGGTTCATGATCCCCTGCGGATCAAAAGCCCGCTTCACCTCCCGGAAGGCCTGGTAGAGGGTCGGCCCGAAGATCCGTTCGTTCCAGCAGGAGCGGGACAGGCCGTCGCCGTGCTCGGCGCTCATGGCCCCGCCAAACTCCAGGACCAGCTCCACGGTCTTCTCGGCGATGGCCCGGAGCTTCTCCACCTCCAGGCCCTGCTTCAGGTCGATGATGGGTCGGACGTGCAGGCACCCCACCGAGGCGTGGCCGTAGTACGCCGCGCGCGCTCCATGCCGCCGGATCAACTCGTCCAGCCGCCGGACGTACTCCGCCAGCCGCTCCGGCGCGACCGCCGTGTCCTCGATGCCCGCCACGGGCTTCGCGTCGCCGGGCATGCCCAGGAGGAGCGCCATGCCCACGTTGCGGACCTTCCAGATCCGCTGCTGCTCCGCAGGTTCCATGGCCCGCGTGTAGGCGGTCCCGATCCGCAGCCGCTTGAGCCGGGCTTCCAGCCGGTCCAGCTTGGCCGCAAGCTCCGCCCGGGACTCCCCCTGGTACTCCACCAGGAGCAGGGCCTCCGGGTCCCCCTGCACGAAGTCGAGCTGCCGGGCGTACTCGATGGAGGCGCGGGTGAGGTCGAGGACGTACCGGTCGACCAACTCGACCCCGGAGGGGTTCGTGGTGAGGATCTCCTGGGCGGAGGCCAGCGCCTCGAACATGCTGCGGTACTGGACGACCATCAGGGCGACCTGGTGCGGGCCGGGGCGGGGCACCAGGTTGATCCTGGCCTCCACTGTCGTCGCCAGCGTGCCCTCGGAGCCCACCAGGAGCCGTGACAGGTTGAAGGGCCGCCCGCCCACGAATTCGTCCAGGGCGTAGCCTCCCACCCGGCGCAGGATCTTGGGATACCGGCGCTGGATCTCCTCCCGCTGGGCGCCGATCACCGCCGTGAGCGTGCGGAGGGCCTGTCCCTCCAGGGAATCCCTGGCGCAGGTCCGCTCCAGCTCGGCCGGGGTCAGGTCGCGGGCGGTGATCACCTGGCCGTCGGCCAGCGCCACCGTCATTTCCCGGACATGCTCCACGGTGCGTCCGTAGACGATGGAGCGCGCGCCGGAGGAGTTATTCCCCATCATCCCGCCCAGGGTCGCGCGGTTGCTGGGAGACGGATCGGGCGCGAACCAGAGCCCATGCGGCCGTAGCTCTGCGTTCAGCTCGTCCAGGACGACCCCGGGCTGCACCCGCGCCCACCGCTCCTCCAGGTTCACCTCCAGCACCCGGTTGAGGAACTTCGACATGTCCAGGATGACAGCGCGGCCCACGGACTGGCCGGACAGTGCCGTGCCGGCCCCGCGGGGCAGGATGGGGACGCCGTAGTGGCGGCACAGCTCGACGGTTGCCAGAACGTCGTCGGCCGCCTGCGGGACTACCACCCCCAGCGGCTCGATCTCGTAGATGCTGGCGTCGGTGCTGTACAGCACCTTGGTCATCTTGTCGAAACGAACCTCTCCCGCCACCCGCTTGCGCAGGTCCCGGGTGAGGCTCTCCATCTCCTGGGTGGTTGGATCGGCCATACTCTATTTCCACAGCATCAAAGCCGTCGCCCCCCGGCGCGCCTGGGGCCGGGATCGGCTCTTGGCTCATGGGAGCACGGTACGGCGGTACGAGGGCAGCGTTCAACGTTTAACGTTCAACGTGTGCGACAGCACGGGGGGGTCGCACGTTCAGCGTTCACCGCGAATTGCCCGGTGGTCGGTTTTTCCTTTTCACTTTTCCATTTTTCATTTTCAATTGCCTTGACTCCCCTGCCCCTCTGCCCCTCTGCTCCTCTGCCGGGCATCCCCCATCGTCCACGGTCCATGGTCCATCGTCCATGGTCCATCGTCCATCGTCCATCGTCCATGGTCCACGGTCCATGGTCCATCGTCTGTTCCGAGCCTCCGCACCTCTGCTCCGCTTGCTCCTCTGCCCCCATGCCCCGGCGCCTACCCCTCCCACCCCAGCCGGAAGATGGCACCGGTGCTGGCGATGATCATGCGCCCTCGCCCGTCGAAGGTCAGCCCCACGAGATTCTCGCCGGCCACCGCCAAGGCGGCCTCCCCGCCGGCCGTGATCCTGAAGATGCCGCGCTCGCCCCCGTAGATGGCCACCACGAACAGGTTACCGTCCCGGTCGAAGGTCAGGCCCTGCGGCCGCGCCAGGTGCTCGAAGAATGGCCGCACCTTCCCGGCCGGGGTCACCCGGAAGATGGGATCGTCGTTCGACAGCGTGGGGGCGGTCACGTAGAGGTCCCCATCCGAACCGAAGGCCAGATGATAGGCGGCCACGCTGGCCGGCAGCCGGGCGAAGCGACGCGTGGAGCCCCTGGGCTCTACGGCAAAGATGCCCCCGGAGCGGTCGCCGACAAACAGCGTCCCCGCCTGATCAAAGGCGATCCCCGTCGCGATGCCGAGCCCGTCGCTGAACAGCTCCGTCTCGCCGTGCCTCACGACTCTGCGGACGGTGCCGTCGTTCCGGCACGAGACGAAGAGTGTCCCGTCCGGGCTCACCGCCAGGCCGGTGGGATTCATCAGATTGGAGATGTAGGCTTCGGCCCCGCCCTCGTTCGGGATGCGAAACACCGACACGCCGTTCGGCGCGGCCTGCCCCCGGGACCCGCTGAAGGTGGTGACGATGTACCCCTCGCGGTCGACCACCGGATTGGCAACCGGGTGCAGCTCATCCGCCAGCTTGGCAGCCACCTCGAAGTATGGTCCGTCCGCCGCAGCCTCCGACCACGCCACGCGCAGGAACCCGGAGACTGCTCCCTCGGGAACCGGGCAGACGATCCGGTCGGGCGCGGCGATCAGTGGGCGGCTCGATGCCTTATCGAAGTACGGGGCCGGGGAACCGCTCTCGAGGGTCAAGAGGTCCTCGCCCAGAATGGTTACCCGGCCACCCTCGACACCGGCCAGCGGGTGGACACGGACAATGCGTGGGCTCATCGCAGTCCTCTCCTCGTGCTGGGAGTGGCCGGGCGCCCAACTCTACTGGTTGGGTCCCCGACTCCGTGGGTCGGGGGCCCAACCCCGTGGGTCGGGTGCCCACCCTTGCCGGTTGGCTCCCCGGGCCAACCGAGTAACCGTCGCAGTCGGGCCAGGTTGCGCCGGTCGGCGGCGACGCCGTCACCGTCCTTGGGGGTCTCCAGGATCATGGGCACGCGCCGGAAGCGGCGATCGTTGAGGAGCAGCCGGAAGGCCCCCGTGCCCAATGCCCCTTCTCCGATGTGGGTGTGTCGGTCCACACGGCTCCCCAGGCCCGCCTTCGAATCGTTCAGGTGAATCGCCTTCACCCGCTTAAGGCCCACGCAGGCTGCCAATTCCCCCATGGTCTTGGCGTAGCCGGTCGGGGTTCTGAGATCGTACCCGGCAGCAAAAAGGTGGCAGGTGTCCAAGCAGACACCCAGCCGCTCTCGGGCCTCCACCCGCTCCAGGATGGCGGCGATCTCCTCGAAGCGACGACCCAGACTGGTCCCCTGGCCGGCCGTGGCTTCCAAGAGCACCAGGAGGGCGGATTCCGGCAGGGCCGCGTGGAGCGCGTTGAGCGCCTCGGCGACGCGGGCGACCCCCTCGGCCTCCCCCGCTCCCAGGTGGGAGCCCGGATGGGTGACCAGATAGGGAATGCCGAGTCGCTCCGCCCGTTCCATTTCGTCCCGGAAGGATGCCACCGAGCGCCTCCAGACCGACACGGACGGGGCGGCAAGGTTGATCAAGTAACACGTATGGGCCACCACCGGGCCGATTCCCGTCGCAGCCAGATTGTCTTTGTAGGCCCTCACTTGCTCGTCCGTCAGAGGCTTGGCGGCCCACTGGCGATTGCTCTTGGTGAAGACCTGAATGGTGTCGCAGCCCGCCTCGCGGCCGCGGAGGGGGGCCTTATCTACGCCCCCGGCAATGGACATGTGCGCCCCCAAACGGACGACGGAAGCGCGGCGAGCTGAGAGTGTCCTGGCATGCATTCCCGGGTAGGTCATGGAGGATCAGTTCACGGACCACGGCGCGGCCGGGGCCGTCCCATAGCGCGCCGCGAGCAGGCGGCGGAAACGCGGCAGGTAGATCAGGTCGAAGGCAAACGCCTTATCCGGGAAAAGGCAGAGAGCGGTCTGCCGCACGGCCGCCACCATGTCCCGGGCATCCTCCAGGCTCATGTCCGTCTGGCCGATCGTGTTCAGAGCCAGCGCCACCACCAGGCGAAGCTGGCGGACGCGACGCTCTTCCTCGGCAAGCTCGTCGGGAGTCGGCATTCGCGCATCCGGCATGTCCGGGGACTATACCAGGCTAAGGAGGGCTTTCCAACACCCTGGCGTGGTCCTTGCCGTTCTCGGCTCCACGCCCTAGAATGAGGAAGGGAGAGCGGTCAGCTCTCAGCAGTCAGCTTTCCGCGGAGCCCAGGGCTGGAGGAAGGATCGCGGTATGCACCATGGCTGTCTATGGAGCATCTTCGCGCGTGCCCGTGCTCGGCTGACGGCTGATAGCCGATGGCTGAACGCTTGCTGAGGGGGAACGGCTGTCGCAGAGAAGCTGCCGATGTGCAAGAGCGAAAGTCCGTCGGATCAGGTCATCCTCCTGAGCAAGGAGGAGGCCATCGCCGAGGTCAGGCGCTGGCTGGAGGTCGAACAGGTCGATCCGGAGAAGGTCTTCACCGCAACGGGGGACTCCGCCATTCGGTACCGGGACCTGATCCCCCACCTGGAGCAGGAGACGCCGGACGGCAAGCTCCTCCTCTTCGCCATCTCCCGGGGGCGAAGCATGCGGGCGAGTCGCACGGCGAGCGCGCGAACCCTGCTGGACATCCTCCCGCAGCCTCCGCAGCCCGAGACCCCGCCGGGCTCCTAGCAGGCTGCCGAAGAATGGGTGTGCGTGCTTCGATCCCGCCTCGGCGGGACTCAGCATGAGCGGAGATACGTCCATGATGCCCAGCCATCCTCCGTTCGTCCTGAGCCCGTCGAAGGGCGATGGGAGGCTTTTTCGGTATGCTGTCACATCCGCCGGTGCTGGGAGGGACGATCCGGCGGGAGGAGTTGTGCCATGGCAACCACCCTTAAGGATATCCTGGACCGGCTCACCGTGGAGGGTGAGCTGTACGAGAAGCTCCCCGACCGGCGGGTCCGCTGCTTCGCCTGCGGCCACCGCTGCCTGATCCCGGAGGGCCGGGACGGCATCTGCAAGGTCCGTTTCAATCGGGAGGGCATCCTCCAGGTGCCCCACGGATACGTCGCGACCTCCCTGCAGATTGACCCCGTCGAGAAGAAGCCGTTCTTCCACGCCCTGCCTGGCTCCACCGCCCTCTCTTTCGGCATGCTGGGCTGCGATTACCACTGCGGCTACTGCCAGAACTGGATCACGTCCCAGAGCCTGCGCGACGACGAGGCTGGGGCTGGGCCCGCCCGGGTCAGCCCGGAGGCTATCGTCCAGGCGGCCCTGGATCACCGCGCCCCCATCGTCACCAGCACCTACAACGAGCCCCTGATCACCAGCGAGTGGGCGGTGACGGTCTTCCGGCTGGCCAAGCAGCGCGGGCTGAAGACCGCGTACGTCAGCAACGGCAACGCCACGCCGGAGGTGCTGGACTACCTCCGGCCCTGGGTGGACCTCTACAAGGTGGATCTGAAGGGGTTCGACGACAGGCACTACCGGAAGCTGGGGGGCACGCTGCGGACGGTCCTCGACACCATCGGCCTCCTGGTTCAGAAGGGATTCTGGGTCGAGGTGGTGACCCTGGTGGTCCCCGGCTGGAACGATGCCGATGAGGAGCTGACCGGCATCGCCCGATTCCTGGCCGGCGTCTCGCAGGACCTCCCCTGGCACGTCACGGCATTCCATCCCGATTACAAGATGACCGACCGCCACCGGACGCCAGCAGAGAGCCTCCTGCGGGCCGCCGAGATCGGCCAGGCCGAGGGGCTGCACTTCGTTTACGCCGGCAACCTGCCCGGGCAAATGGGATCCTTCGAGCACACCCACTGTCCCCGCTGCAGGAGCCTCCTCATTGAGCGGTTCGGCTTCCGCGTGCGGGCCAACCGGATCACCCGGGAGGGCGCCTGCCCCCAGTGCGCCGCCCGCATCCCGGGGGTGTGGTCCTAGCCCGCACTATTCGCGAATACGGCTCGCGAATACTGCGGGCTAGGGATTCTCGCCCCGGGCCAGGCGGGCATTGATGTCGGCGATGACTGCCGGCAAGCCCCGCAGGTCGTCGATCACGTAGTGGGCACCGCCCTCCCGCACGAGCTTTTCCTTGGCGGCAACCTCGCGCGCCCGAAGCTCCGCCGGGCTCAGCGAACGCGCCTGCTCCCAGCTATCCACGACGTAGTTGCTCCAGAGGGAGACGCCGACGCGCCAGCACATGGGCGCGCCCTCGCCCGTCCCCGAGACAGTGTCGTCCACCTTCACGGTCAGGCGCATGGCGTTCTGCAGGTTGACCACGCCCAGCCGCTCCAGGTTCTTGATGACCATGTAGGGCATCGGCCGCGGCATCTCCACCTCGTCGCCGGCCACGGAGGTGTCCGGCTGGAAGCCCTGCTTGCGGCCGCCTGCCAGCAGGATGTCGAGCATGTCGCGGGTGAAGCCGGTGGTCACGCCGATCTTGCAGCCCCGGGATTGCAGGTCCCGGCACACCTCGGCCACGCCCGGCAGCAGCTCCGAGTAGTTCCCGCCCCGGAGGATATCGAGCTGCAGGGGGACGAACTGGGCGAACATGTCCTTCACGTCCTGGGCATCGGGGTTGCGGCCGTGGGCGGCGCGCCACCGCTCCCGGATGGCGGGCATCTCGGTGAGCGCCTTGATGTGCAGATCCTTCCGGAGCCCCATGGGCACCCGTGCCTCCGACATGCTGAGGGAGACCCCGAAGCGCTTGAAGACCTCGACGAAGACGATGGCCGGCCCGTCGACATATCTATCCATCACCGTGCCGCTGCAGTCGAGGATCACGTAACGAACCGCGTTGCCCACATTGTCCTCGACGATACGGCGCGCCTGCGCCGCCGCCGCCTGCACCTCCGCAGGCACCCCTCCCACCGGCGACAGCCGGCGTAGCAACGAATCTGCATCCTCGCGAGCCACGGTGTCCGCTCCTTTCCTTCTCGATGACGGACCGATCCTCCCGCACCTTGTGACAGCCGAAATGGCTGGCCAGGGCCGCCGCGTAGATCCCCAGGGTCCCCGCGCCCTGGACGAGCACGTTCTCGAAGAGCCGGATGTCCAGGGCATCCCACCCCGCCGACACCGTCGCCAGGGCGCAGTTCGCGGGCGCCGCCTCCTCGCTGGTGCCCTTGTCGGGCATCTTGATCACGCACGTCCCGGGGCTGATGAAGCAGTGCTCCGCAAACCCGCCCTCCAGGTGCGGGGGCTTCTCGCAGTGGAGATCTGACCCGCAGATCGTGCAGCACAGGTTGGCGGGGTGTTGCCCTGCCGGCCGCCCGGCTCACGAAAACTCCGCCTCGATGAGGGCCGGCAGCTCGGCCACGCTGGGGATGACGTGGGTGTGCCAGTACTTCCCCCAGTCGGTGACCGGCCGGGGGCCGCTCAGGACCCCGACGACGCCGCGGCAGCCGGCGTTCCGCCCCTCCAGCATGTCCGCCGGGGTGTCCCCGATCTTCAGGACCTCGTGGACGCTCTGGATGCCGAGGCGGGTCATGGCGTAGAAGATCATGAAGGGGGCGGGGCGGCCCACCTCCCCGGGGATGTGCTCCACGTCCACGGCGAGGTCGACCAGGCCGTCCCGGACCCAGCCCAGGCCGTCCATGATAGCGTCGGTGATGAGGCGGTGGAAGCCCGTGTCGGTGGCCACCCTGATGCCGTGGGCGTGGCACCAGCAGAAGGTCTCGACGGCGCCCGGGATCGCCTTGCACTGCTTCCGGTAGTAGGCCAGCATGATCTCCTGGTAGCGGTCGAAGACTTTCTTGGCCTGGGCGTAGGTCTCGGGGTCCTTCACCTTCTCGAAGTCCGCGATCTCGATCTTCTTCCCCATGGCCCGCGCGATGAGGAACTGGTAGAGGTGGATCTTGTTTGTTCCCATGTGGTAGAGGATCTCCTCCGGGGTGGTCGGGAGCTTATACTCCTGGGCGGCCTGGTAGAGGCAGTCCCGTACCCCGGTGTCGTCGTAGACGGTCGTGCCCGAGAGGTCGAACATCACCATGCTGAGCTTGCCCATTGCGCTCTTGCCTCCTTCGGTCGGGGGTCCGCCGCGTGGACGGGGGGGCGCCCCCGGCATTGGGGGCGCTGGCCCCGTTATAGTCCGACCCGGAAATTAAAGTCCTCCCTGGGCTTTTTCGCCTACTCGGCCGAGTGGGGGTCGGTCCTGACGGGGCGGTTGGCGCGCACCGTGTGGTAGGAGAGGGTCTTGAGCAGGACCGAGAGGTCAACGTTCTGGACCTTCACGCCTGCGGGCACCGTGAGCTGGGCGGGGGCGAAGTTGAGAATGGCGGTGACCCCCGCCTCCACCAGAAGCTCTGCCACGGATTGCGCCGCGGCGGCGGGCACAGCCATCACGGCGATCTTGACCCGCCGGCGGCGGATGGTGGGGGCCAGGCGATCCATCCCCTCGATCTCCACGTCCTGAATCACCTGCCCCACCTTGGCCGGGGACGAATCGAATGCCAGCCCGATCTTGAAACCGCGTGCCCCGAATCCCTTGTAGGCGATCAGCGCCGACCCGAGATTCCCCACCCCCACCAGGACTACTTCCCAGTCCTGCTTGAGGCCGAGGATCCGCTCCAGGTTGTGCTTCAGCTCGGCGATGTGGTAGCCCAGTCCCCGCACCCCGAACTGGCCGAAGTAGGCCAGATCCTTCCGCACCTGGGCGGAATTCAGGCCGAAGCGCTCGGCCAGTTGCCGTGAGGAGATAGAGGTTACCCCATCCGCCTCCAGCTCCTCCAGACAGCGGAGATAGATGGAAAGCCGGGTGACAGTTTTTTCCGGAATTTTGACAGGCTTCATGCGGCACCTGCCTCTCGCACGGCCTCAGCCGGCGGTGACGCCTACGGATCGGAGGGCGATCTCGAAGAAACGCGCCGGCAGGAGTCCGAGCACCGCGGTCCCGAAGGCCGCCAGGAGGATGGCCAGGTTGAGGGCGGGTGATGGCGTGCCTGCCGCCGGCTCTCGCTCGGGCGTGGCCATGTACATCAGCACCGTGACCCGCAGGTAGTAGTATGCCGAGACGACGCTGTTCAGGACTCCCAGGACGGCCAGGCCGACATAATTCGCCTGGATGGCGGCGCTGAAGACGTACAGCTTGCCCATGAATCCCCCGGTGGGCGGGACCCCCGCCAGGGAGAACATGAAGAGAGCCATGGCCGCCCCCAGGGCCGGATGGCGCCGGCCGAGCCCGGCGTACTGGTCGAAGCTCAGCCGCTCGCCTTCCGGCCGGGACAGGGCTACGATGACCCCGAAGGCGCCGAGGTTCATGCAGGCGTAGGCCGCCAGATAGAAGAGGACACTGCCGCTGCCCAGCGGGTTTCCCGCCACCAGGGCGACCAGCAGGTAGCCGGCGTGGGCGATGGAGCTGTAGGCCAGCATCCGCTTGAGGCTGGACTGGGCCAGCGCCACCACGTTGCCCACCGTCATGCTGAGCGCCGCCAGGATCCAGAGCACCCGGCTCCACTCGGCGTGGAGCGACGGCAGCGCCACGGTCAGAACCCGTACGAAGACGGCAAAGGCCGCCGCTTTCGTCCCGGCGATCATGAAGGCCGTCACCGAGGTGGGGGCCCCCTCGTAGACGTCGGGCGCCCACATGTGGAAGGGGACGGCGGCGATCTTGAAGCCCAGGCCGATGAGGAGGAGGCCCACGCCCAGCGTGAGGAGCACGGGCTCTTGCACCCGGCCCTGGGCGATAGCGGCGCCCACCGTGACCAGGTTCGCGCTCCCGGTGGTGCCATAGATCAAGGCGATGCCGTAGAGGAGGAAGCCGGAGGCGAAGGCCCCCAAGAGCAGGTACTTCAGCGCCGCCTCGTTGGACTTGAGCTGGTCGCGCAGGAACCCGGCCAGGATGTAGAGGGCGATGGACAGCGTCTCAAGCCCCAGGAAGATGGTCATGAGGTCGAGGCTTCCCGCCATGATCATCATTCCCAGGGTCGCGAAGAGGAGCAGGGCGCCGTGCTCGCCGGGCTCGATGTCCACGCGTCGGAGGTACGCCAGGGAGATCAGAAATGTCAGCCCCGCCACCAGCAGGAAGAGGAGGTTGAAGAACTGCGAGAAGGCATCGGCGGCCAGCGTCCCACCGAAAAGGATCTCCGACCGGCCCCAGCGGACCAGCACGGCGGCGGCGGCGGCGACAATCCCTCCCAGGCACACAGACGAGAGACGCTGGCGGTGCTCCGGGGCGATCAGCGAATCCAGCACCAGCACCAGGAGACCGGTGGCCGTCACCAGGAGCAGGGGCATCATGGCCCCCCACGAGATCTGCGGGAAGCTACCGGGCATGGCCAGTCCCCCCCGCCTTGGCAGGGCGCGTGCCGCCCGGCGCCGGGCTCATGGCGAATGGCTCATGGGAGATTGGTATGGCAGTACGGCAGTGCGACGGTACGGCGGTACTCGGGTTCGAGGGTTCGAGAGTTCGACGGTTCGCGAGTTCGACGGTTCGACGGTTCCTCAAATCGCAACTCGCAATTCGCAACTCGGAAATCGTTCCCTCGCTGCTTGCTGCCTTCCCGCCTTCCGGCGGGATCTCGCTGCGGCTCAACCTGCCCGCTGCCCCCCGTCCCCCGTCCCCCGTCCCCTGTTCCCCGTGCCCCGTGCCCCATGCCC
>JACQVN010000056.1 GCA_016209735.1 Candidatus Methylomirabilota bacterium | reverse complement strand
TACTTGCGAGGGGCGGCCAGGGTCTCCCGGAGCGCCGCGCCCGCGGGCGAGCCCGTCGCCGGCACGGAGGCCGCCGTTCTGTGGCGGCCGACCCGGTGTAAGGGCGAGCCGGCTTCGACGAGGCGCCAGGCGTTGAAGGGGGACCCTGGCCGCCCCGGCGATTGGCTGGCTGCCTGAACGGAGACCTAGCATTTGGGCGCCAACCAAGTTTCCGGAGAGAGACCGCAGAGCCAGAGCCGATTGGTCCCTTTGGTCTCCTCTGCGTGCGCTGCGGTCTCTGCGGTCGAAGTGCCACGGCTTGGGTTCATCGGGTCGTCGGCAGCCGCTCGATCATGCCCGGGTTATTCTATAACTCATTGCAAATACAGGAAATTCCGTCCCAGCGAGTAGCCTCGAACCCCCGTGACGGCCGCCTCGATCCATTGAGAGTGTTCCACTCCTGCTGCGCTTCTCAGCCCAACAGCCTTTTCACCCTTGCAGTTTTTCTTGACGGTCCGGAAATCATCCCGGGATAGACCGGCGAAGTTGTGCTAGAATTCCCTGGCAGATCGGCAGACGGTTCGACCTGCCCGTGCCCTCTCCCCACGTTGGACGGATCCAGCAACTCCACCCGCGGGGGCATACACATGGGCGAGACCCGCTCGGCCAGCCCGGATTATTCGCGAGCACGGTCGCGATAATCCGGTAAATTATCCAGGCTGCGAACCAGGCCACGGGTGCCCCCGAGAATCCGGTACCGCCATGGCGCGGACCGGTTGATCATAACCGCACAACACGCTGGGGGTAGCCACACAGGAGGAGAGACGATGGCGGACACGATTCGGCTGGTGGATTACTTCTATGTACTGGTGCCCGACAAGCCCGGTGAGGGGCTCGCGATCCTGAAGCATTTGCGTGATGAGGGAGTGAACCTTCTGGCGTTCTCGGGATTCCCCGAGGCGCGCAAGGCGCAACTGGACTTTATCCCCGCCGACCCGGCGGCGTTCAAGGCGGCCGCCCGGAAGATCCGACTGAAGCCCGTGGGACCCAAGAAGGGGTTTCTGATCTCCGGCGAGGATCGCGTGGGCGCCATGGCAGACATCCTGTCATCCCTGGCCGCGGCCAAGATCAACGTCACCGCCGTCGACGCCATTGCGGTGGGCGGAGGACAGTTCGGCTGCCTCCTGTGGGTCAAGCCGCGCGAGGTCAAGCGGGCCGCCAAGGCGTTTGGTATCGGCTAGCCCGCAGTATTCGCGAGCAGGGACGGAGGGGGCGTCCCTGTTACATCCCGACGGCGTACCCATTCTGGCGGACGGGTACGCGGTGCCCGCACCACTATTGGTCATCCCGCAGCAGGTGGGATTAGTCAGTGATCATTAAGCCCGGAGAATTCACGAAGAATTCGTGAATACTCCGGGCTTAGCGGTTCGGAAATACAGCAACGTATTTCCTCCCGCAGGACTTAGAGTTCAGGGATGCAATCGCGCAGCCAGGCAATCGGGCAATCGGACACTCGGGAATCCGGTCGGAAGCCCGAAGTGCCGAGTTGCCCGATCCTGGTTGCCCGGTTGGCTCCTGATACGTGCACCGGCATTCGACTTACCCCGTCAAGGGGTGCAGAAAATTTTGGTTTTTGCGCGCGCGCAGCGCAAAAACCAGTTGTCTAATTGCCTGATTGCCTCGTTGTGTCCTTCCACCGGGCGACCTTCTCCCTGAGGCGCTGCTGCTGCCGGTCCTTCTCCATGATGAAGCGATCGTGGGTGCCCTCGCCGACTTTGTCCAGCTCGTCGTGGACCTCGAACGTGAACGAGAGCCGCCGGCGGTCGATCCCGACCAGCGTGCAGCGAGCCGTGACTCGCATCCCCATCGGGGTCCCCGCCAGGTGCTTGATGTTCACCTCCGTTCCCACCGTGTCCTGCCCGTCTCGGAGGTAGGGCCGCACTCCTTCCAGGGCGCACAGCTCCACGAAACGGATCAATTCCGGCGTGGACAAGACGTTTATCCCCTGCCCGGCCATGTGCTTGGGTGCGAGATCGTCGGTTACTACCATCGTCTTCTCGAAGGTCATTCTGGTTGTCAGTTGGCCGTCCATCTTTTCCCTCGCTCCGAGTGGGTTCGCGATCCGTATGTCGCATCGTCCGACGTCAAGTTGCAGGCCGCTTTCCGCGGCTCGCCTTCCGTGCTATTCTTCTCTCCTCCTCGGCTGAGGACGTACTACGCAGCGCGGAACACTGATTACCCCTTCGCCCGCGCAGCTTGGTTCGCGGGAAGGACCCTCCCACTCGCACAAGGCAGACTGCCTGTGCTCGGCCCTCTCCGGACTGTGCGCTCCCGCGGGGATTGTCGCTTATCTTGCGCACCGCACAGTACCATAGCAGATGTGCCGCCGGATCGTCCATTGCGGACCACCAGCCTTCAACCCGAACGCTGCAATGAATCCTCTCCTGAACCCTCGGATCTCTCTGCGGACTCTGCCTGCCCGTGCGCTCCGCATCTGTCTGCGGTGGGACTGTAATGTTTGGGTTCAGGAATAACCGGGAGACACCTGTGGCCCCCCCTCACCCCCGCGCTTTCGAGACCGCCAGGGTCGGGCTGCTTTCCATCGGGCATGCGATTCATGACATGTACCCGGCCTTCTTGGCCCCGCTGCTCCCCCTCCTGAGGGCCAAGCTCGGCCTGTCCAACACCCTGGCCGGCTCCCTGGCCACCTTCCTCCGGTCGTCCTCGCTGGCGCAGCCGCTCATCGGCTACCTGGCCGATCGGACCAGCCCCCGGCTCTTCGTCATCCTCGCCCCGGCCACCACCGGGCTCTTCATGAGTCTCACCGGGACTGTGCCCTCTTACGGTTTCGTGGCGCTCCTCCTCTTCTGCGCCGGCCTGAGCCACGCCTGCTACCACGCTCCGGCACCCGCCATGATCGCCCGCGTGGCCGGTGACCGAATGGGAACCGGCATGTCCTTCTTCATGACCGGAGGCGAGCTGGGGCGGGCCCTCGGGCCCATCCTGATCGTCCTGGTCGTCGAGTGGGTCGGGCTGGAGCAAGGCTACCTGGCGGCCATTCCCGGAATTCTCTGCTCGCTCCTCCTGACGCGGCAGGTGGGGCGCGTGGACCGCACGGCTCGGCCCGGCGCGCGGGTCGACCTCCGGCCAATCTTTCGCGAGCGCCGCGGCCCGCTCCTGCTCCTCCTGGCATTCGTCTGGATCCGGGCCCTAATGGCCGGAAGTCTGGGGGTCTTCACGCCCACCTACCTCACGACGCGGGACCTCAGCCTGGCCCAGGCCGCGGCGGGCTACGCCCTCCTGGAGCTGGCCGGGGCGGCCGGGGCCATGGGCGGGGGCACCCTCTCCGACCGCCTGGGCCGGAAACGAACCCTGATCCTGCTCCAGGCGCTCGCCGTCCCCAGCTTTTACGCCATGGCCTTCGCCCCGCACATTCTCATCTTCCCGCTCCTCGCCCTGAGCGGGCTGGTCATCCTCAGTGCCACACCGGTGGTGGTGGCCATGTTCCAGGAGTGGTTGCCCGAGTCGCGCAGCCTGGCCAGCGGCCTCTATTTTGGCTTGAACTATATCGGGACCGGGGCAGCCGCCGTGCTCTTCGGAGTGGTGGCCGACCAAGTCGGCGTCCGGCTGGCCTTCCACCTGCTCGGTCTCATCCCCCTGGTCTGCATCCCCTTGTCTTTCCTCCTGCGCGATCCTCCGGCCACCGCCTCGGCCGGAACGCATTGACCCTCGCCCTTGGCTTCAGTATAGTGCGCATCGAAGGCTTGGCTCGCGACCGCGTCTTGACCGTCCTGAACCACGAGACCCCGGACCGACCGGTCCTGGACCTGGGGGGGCCCGCCAGCGGGATCAACCAGGCGGAGGTCCCGCCCGCGAATCTCATGGCCATGTTCGACGCAGGCCGAGCCTGGCGGCCGGCCTAGCCTTGAACCGAGAGACCGCCTAACCGGTACCCAAGACGCCAAGGGGGACGAAGACGCCACCGTAGGTGCAAATCCCCCCGTCTCCCCCTTTGTCCAAGGGGGGCGAGGGGGGATTTCATCCGGCGGCCGCAGTGAGTAGACAGGATTGACCTTAGCCCTGTTATTCACCACGAAGAGCACGAAGGACACGAATGAAAGGCTCGGAGGGCCTTTCGCATAGCACCCACTCTTCCTACAATGCGGAAGCGGGAGGGGGTAAACCCCTCCACCTCCGGGAGGGGGTAAACCCCTCCCCTACGGAGGATTTGTTGGCGTCAATGGTGGTTGTGTAGGGGCGGGCTTCATGCCCGCCCGCTTCCCGATGGGGAGGGTCAGGAGGGATTCTCCGTGCCTTTCCGCTTCGTGATCTTCGTGCCCCTCGTGGTGCCATGGGCTTTTCGCGAATAACTCAGGTCAGCGTGTCCGGGCCCCGTCACGGTCCAGGAGGCATATGATGTGGCAGACTGTTGGCAATGATGCTTCTCACCCCCGGAGAGGCGCCCGGCCTCTCCGGAGCTGGCCTGGCCTCCTCCTCGCAATCGCCTGCCTTCTTCCGGCGCTCGCGGGACACGCTGCCGAATCGGCGGGTGGCACGCGCATCCTGCAATTCACTCCCCAGGGCACGGTGAAGCGGGTCCGCCAGGTCACGGTCCGGTTCTCCGAGCCGATGGTGCCCCTGGGCGATCCGCGCGGGGCCGCGGCCCCCTTCGAGATCGAGTGTCCCGAAAAAGGGACGGCCCGCTGGGTGGACAGCCGGAACTGGGCGTACGACTTCGCGCGGGATTTGCCCGCCGGGATCCGCTGCACCTTCCGGGTCGCGGCCGGCCTGACCAGCGTGGCGGGACGGGCCCTCGGCGGCCAGACGACGTTCGTCTTCTCCACGGGGGGCCCGGCCATCAAGACCAGCCTGCCGTCTGAAGGCAACGATGTCCCCATCGACGAGGAGCAGGCTTTCCTCCTCGTGCTCGATGCCGAGCCGACCGAGGAGTC
This sequence comes from Candidatus Methylomirabilota bacterium, assembly GCA_016209735.1. GTDB lineage: Bacteria > Methylomirabilota > Methylomirabilia > Methylomirabilales > 2-02-FULL-66-22 > 2-02-FULL-66-22. Next base: position 7,917 of record JACQVN010000056.1, on the reverse strand, counting down.
CTTGCTCCGCCACGTCCACTTCACGGCCGAAGGCATTCGGGAGCGCATCGGCGCCCGGCTGATCGCGGGGGCGGCGCGGGACGCCGTCGTGAAGAGCCGCTACCGCCAGGAGCCGAAGCAACCCGTGATCGTCCTCCAGGCTCAGCGCCCCTTCCCGAACAGCGCCAAGGTCTCCCTGGTGTGGGGGAAGGGGGTGACTTCAAGGACCGGGATCGCCACTGACCAGGACCAGACCCTCTGGTTCAAGACCCGCGGCCCCTTCACCGCCGAGCTGTCCTGCGAGCGGGTGAACAAGAATGCCGGCTGCGTCCCGGTGACACCCATCCGGCTCTCCTTCTCGGCCCTGGTGTCCTGGGAGCAGGTCAGGCGAATTGCCATCCTCGGGCCTGGGGGCCGGCGCTTCGCGCCGGCCCAAGAAAAGGAAAAACCTCTCGCTGTCGCGCAAGCCGTGTTTCGAGGTCCCTTCCCCGAGTCCACTGACTTCCAGGTCGAATTGCCCCCGGGGATTGCGGATGATGCCGGCCGGCCGCTGAGCAACGCCGCCCGGTTCCCGCTCGCCTTCAAGACCGATCCCTTCCCGCCGCTCGCCAAGTTTTCCGCCCGGTTCGGGGTCGTCGAGTGGAAAGCCGACCCTGCCCTGCCGGTGACCCTGCGCAACCTGGAGCGCGAGGTCAAGAGCCGTCTCCTCCGGGTGGACGAGGAGCCCCAGGCGGGCATCCAGTCCCTCTTCGCCCGCGTCAAGGCCCGCCTGTTCCGGATCCCGCCGGAGAAGAGCAAGGAGATCCTCCCCTGGCTCCGCCGCGTGGCGACAGCCACCCGGGACCGGTCCTTCCTCGTTCTCGCGGGCGACCAGCAGCGGGTCAAGGAGCAGGCCCTGCCGAAGCCCCAGGGGGAGAAGGCCTTCGAGGTGGTCGGCATCCCCCTGGAGGCCCCGGGGCTCTACCTCGTAGAGCTGGAAAGTCCCCGCCTGGGGGCGGCGCTCTTGGGTGGGCCTCGACCGATGTTCGTCCCCGCGGCAGCCCTGGTGACCAATCTCGCGGTCCATTTCAAGTGGGGGCGCGAGGCCTCCCTCGCCTGGGTGACCACCCTCGACACCGGCCGCCCCGTGCCCGGGGCCAAGGTCGCGGTCCAGAATTGCCGCGGCGACATCTTGTGGAGCGGCGAGACGGACCATCAGGGTCTCGCCCGCATCGAGGGCCTGCCGGGCGAAGACGGCGTCGCCCATTGCGAGAATTATCAGCCCGACGGCCACGACTGGTCTCAGCTCGGGGCCTTGGCGAGCCTTAATCGGGGCGTCCTGGTCACCGCGCAGACCCCCGACGATTTCAGCTTCGCCCACTCGAGCTGGACGCGGGGCATCGAGCCGTGGCGATTCCGCGTCGGCGGCATGTGGGACGCCGAAGAGGGCTACTTCTACGATCGGGATCCGCGCCTCCTGCACACCATCCTGGATCGCAGCCTGTTCCGCGCCGGCGAGACCGTGCACATGAAGCATCTCCTCCGGCGGCAGACGCTGCGCGGCTTCGCGGCCGTCGCCCCGCCCGACCGGCCCAGCCAGGTCTGGATGCAGCACCAGGGCAGCGACCAGAAATACGCGCTGGCGCTCGCTTGGGACGCGTCCGGGATCGCGGAAAGCACCTGGAAGATCCCGAGGGAGGCCAAGCTCGGCACCTACCACATCATCGTGGAGTGGCCAGGGAGAGGACAGCGGACGAGCGTCTCCGCGCGGTTCCGGGTGGAAGAGTTCCGTCTCGCGATGATGAAGGGCACGGTGAAGCTGCCGGCGGAGCCCCAGATCGCCGCCACGGAGCTGCCCGTGGACCTCAGCCTGCGCTACCTGGCCGGCGGGGTGGCGCGCGATCTGCCGGTGACGCTCCGCTCCCAGATTCGCCCTCGCCCGGCTCCCCCGCTGGATCTGTTCGAGGGGTTCACCTTCGCCAATGGCCCGGTGCCCGAGGGCATCCGCACCCAGCCGGCGGACGAGTGGGGGGAATTCTTCGAGGAGGGCGACGAGGAGGTCACCGAGGTCCCGCGGCTCCCCACGGTCCGGCCCGCCATCCACCAGCGCGTCGACCTCATCCTGGACGCGGGCGGAAGCGCCCGGGCACGGGTGACCCAGCTCCCCCGGGTCACGACCCCCCAGGAGCTGTTCGCGGAGATGGAGTTCCGCGACCCCAACGGCGAGGCCCGGACGGTCTCGGCGACGGTGCCGCTCTGGCCGGCCCATTGGCTGGTGGGCATCGAGCCCGAGTCGTGGCTGGCGTCCAGAGAACGCCTCAAGGCCTGGGTCGCCGTGATCGACATTGCCCGGAAGCCCGTCGCCGGCGCCCGGGTGCGCGTGGACGCCTTCGAGCGGCTGCAGTACTCGAACCGGAAGCGGATGGTCGGAGGATTCTACGCCTACGAGCACATCGAGGACGTCCGACCGCTGGGCGCGATCTGCCAGGGTGCGACGGATGCGCGGGGGCGGTTCCTCTGCGAGGGGAAGCCGGCGGCGGATGGGAACCTCATCCTCCAGGCCTCCGTCACCGACCCGGCGGGCAACCCGACGGCCGCCCACGTCGACGTGTGGGTCCCCGACTCCCAGCGCTGGTGGTTCGACGTCCAGGATCACGACCGCATGGATATCCTGCCGGAGCGGCGGCGATACGAGCCGGGGGAGACGGCTCGCCTGCAGGTCCGCATGCCCTTCGCGGAGGCGACGGCGCTGGTGACGGTGGAGCGGGAAGGGGTCCTGGAGGCGTCGATCGTCTCCCTCTCCGGGACGGAGCCCGTGGTGGAGGTCCCCATCAAGGGCGAGTACGCCCCCAACGTATTCGTCTCGGTCCTGGCCGTGCGGGGGCGGGTAAAGAGCCCGCAGCCCACGGCCCTGGTGGACCTGGCCAAGCCCGCCTTCAAGCTGGGCGTGGCGGAGCTTCGCGTCGGCTGGCGGGCCCACGAGCTGAAGGTGACGGTCACGCCCGAGCGGGACGTCTACCGGGTCCGCGAGACGGCGCGCGTGAAGATCGCCGTTCGGAATGCCGCTGGCCAGCCCCCGCCGCCAGCGAGCGAGATCGCCCTGGCCGCGGTGGACGAAGGCCTGTTGGAGCTTCTGCCCAACCGGAGCTGGAACCTCCTGGAGCGGATGATGCAGCGGCGCCAGCATGGTGTCTCGACCGCCACCGCCCAGATGCAGGTGGTGGGCAAGCGGCACTATGGATTGAAAGCCCTGCCCCAGGGGGGCGGCGGCGGCCGGGACGTCACCCGGGAGCTGTTCGATACCCTGCTCCTCTGGAAGGTCCGCGTCCCCCTCGATGCGAGGGGCGAGGCGGTCGTCGCCGTTCCCCTCAACGATTCCCTGACCAGCTTCCGGATCGTGGCGGTCGCCACCGGCGGTGTCCAGCTCTTCGGGACCGGCGCGGCGGCGATCCGTTCGACCCAGGAGATCATGATCCTGGCGGGAATCCCGCCCCTGGTCCGGGAGGGCGACCTCTTCCCGGCGGAGTTCACGCTGCGCAACACCACGGCACGGCCGATGGAGGTCAGCGCCCGCGGCCGCCTGGAGGGCCTGCCCCGCACGCTGGAGGCGCAGCGCGCCAGCCTCGCCCCTGGCGAGGCGAAAACCGTCCAGTGGCAGATCGGCGTCCCCGCCGGCCTCGGCACGCTCCGGTATGCCGTCGAGGTGACCGAGGCCGGGGGCGGGAGCGACAGCCTCCGGGTCGTCCAGCAAGTCCGCCCGGCCGTCCCGGTCCGGACTTTCCAGGCCACCCTCTTCCAGTGGGAGCGGCCGGCCGCTCAGCCGGTGGAGCGCCCCGGGGACGCCCTGCCGGGCCGGGGGGGGATTCAGATCGCCTTGGCCTCGACCCTCACCGACGGACTGGCGGGTGTCCGGGATTTCATGCGCAAGTATCCTTACGGCTGTCTGGAGCAGCAGGTCTCCGTGGCCGTGGCGCTCCGCGAGGAGGAGCGCTGGCGGGGAATCGCCGCCGGCCTGCCCAGCTACCTGGATGGCGACGGCCTCCTGAAGTACTTCCCGCGCGCCTGGGAGGGAAGCCCGGTCCTGACCGCCTACGTGATGAGCGTGATCCACGAGGCGGGCTGGACCCTTCCTCCCGACATCGCGAACAGGATGACGCAGGGCCTCACCCGCTTTGTCCAGGGCCGCGTCAACCGGCGCTCCGAGCTGCCCACCGCCGACCTCTCGATCCGCAAGCTGGCGGCACTGGAGGCCCTGTCGCGCCATGGGAAGGCGACGCCGGATCTCCTGGGCACGGTCACCATCGAGCCGAACCTCTGGCCCACGTCGGCCGTCCTCGATTGGTGGAGCCTGCTCCACCGGGTGCGGGAGATCCCCCAGCGGGAGGCGCGGCTCAAGGAGGCGGAGCAGATCGTCCAGGCCCGGCTGAACCTCCAGGGAACGACGATGGGCTTCTCCACCGAGCGGGCCGACTTCCTCTGGTGGCTGATGGTCTCCCCCGACGTGAACGCTGTCCGCCTGATCCTCCATCTCCTCGACGCGGGCCTCTGGAAGGAGGACCTCCCCCGCCTTCTCCGGGCGGCCCTGGGCAGGCAACGGCGCGGCGCCTGGGACCTCACCGTGGCCAACGCCTGGGGGGCGCTCGCCGTCGAGAAGTTCTCCCGGGCCTTCGAGCAGACGCCGGTCTTCGGCGTGACGAGCGCGGCGCTGGCCGGCACGATCCGGCGGCAGGAGTGGGCGAAGGAGCCGAAGGGCGCGACGCTTAGCCTCCCCTGGCCGCCCCGGCAAGAGGACCTGCAAGTATCCCATGAAGGGAGCGGGAATCCCTGGATCACCGTGCAGGCGCAGGCGGCCATCCCCCTCACGACCCCTCTCTCCACCGGCTTCAGCATCACGAAGGAGCTCGCGCCCATCGAGCAGCGCCGCCCCGGCAAGTGGAGCCGGGGCGACATCCTGCGGGTTCGCCTCACCGTCGAGGCCCAGAGCGACATGACTTGGCTCGTGGTGGACGACCCCATCCCCGCCGGGGCCTCCCATCTCGGCACGCGTCTGGGCGGGGACTCGGCCCTCTCCGTCCAGGGCGAGCAGCGCGAGGGATACGCCTGGGAGTCTTTCGCGGAGCGGGCCTTCGAGTCCTTCCGCGCCTACTACCGGTTCGTCCCCAAGGGCACCTTCAGCCTGGAGTACACCATCCGCCTCAATCACAGCGGCACCCTCCAGCTTCCCACGACCCGGGTGGAGGCCCTGTACTCCCCCGAGATGCTGGGCGAGCTGCCGAATGCCGTCATGGAGATCGTGCCGTGAGGTCCGAGAATTCACCACGGAGGCACGGAGGCCACGGAGTGACGCAAATGGCATATGGCGTATGGCAGATGGCAATGGCAAATGGCCTAGGGCGTATGGCAAGTGGCCAAGAGGATGGGGGTGTCTGCCATGCGCCATAAGCCATGTGCCACTCACCCCTCTCCGTGCCTCCGTGGTGTAATCGCGTGGCTCGTCGGGGGCACGGCCGCGGGGGGCATCCTCCTTCTCCTCGCGCTGGCTTCCGCTCCGGTCCCGACTCCCCCCTCGTTCAGTGAGGTGCGGGCGGCCCACCGTTCGTCGGAAGCGCAGGTCCTGGATCGGCGCGGCGCCGTCCTCCACGAGCTGCGACTCGACCGATCCATTCGCCGGCTGCCCTGGGTCGGCCTGTCGGATATCTCACCCGCCCTGCAGGCCGCGGTGATCGCGTCGGAGGATCGCCGTTTCTCCCGGCACGGGGGCGTCGACCTGACCGCCCTGGTCGGGGCGGCGGCGCGGGCGGTCGTGGGGAGCCCCCGCCGGGGGGCGAGCACGATCAGCATGCAGGTGGCCACCCTCCTGGATCCCCGTCTTAAGCGGGGCAGCGGACCGAGGGCGCTGTGGCAGAAGTGGCGCCAGATGCGCTACGCCTGGCGCCTCGAATCCCAGTGGTCCAAGGCCGAGATCCTCGAAGCATATCTGAACCGGGTCACGTTCCGGTCCGAACTCCAGGGTGTGGGAGCCGCCGCCTCCGTTCTCTTCGGCAAGCGCCCCCACGGCATCACGGAAGACGAAGCCTGCGTCCTGGCAGCGCTGATCCGCTCCCCTAACGCCGGCGCCGGCCAGGTGGCCCACAGAGCCCTGGCCCTCCGGGAAGCTCTCGGCTGGACAAGGTCCGGAGGAAGTTTGGAGGCCGCGCTCCGGGAGGCCCTGGAGGGACCGCACAGTTCCGATCAACGAGCGGCGCAGGCTCCCCATGTGGCCCGTCACCTGCTGGGCACGACGCCCGGCACCGCCATGTCGGTGAGCTCGACTCTCGACGGCGGGATCCAGCGCGCCGCCGCGGAGACCCTGCGGCGCCACCTGCTTGCCGTCCGGGACCAGGAGGTGCGGGATGGCGCCGTGTTGGTGGCGGACAATGCCTCCGGCGAAGTCCTGGCCTACATCGGCAGCAGCGGGCCACTCTCCCCGGCGCCCCAGGTGGACGGGGTTCGGGCCCGCCGGCAGCCTGGGTCCACGCTGAAGCCCTTCCTGTACGCCCTGGCTCTGGAACGCCGACTACTGACCGCCGCCTCCCTCCTAGAGGACGCGCCCACGGAGATCCCGGCGCCGGGAGGTCTCTACCGCCCCAAGAATTACGACGGGCAGTTCCGGGGCCTCCTGACGCTCAGGACGGCCCTGGCCGCCTCCGTCAACGTCCCGGCGGTCCGGACGCTGGGCCTCCTCGGCCCAGAGATTTTCACCAACCACCTGCAGCTTCTGGGATTCGCGGGACTGGCCGAGGCGGGAGACTATTACGGCCCTGCCCTAGCCCTGGGCTCCGCCGACGTCACCCTCTGGGAGCTGGTCAACGCCTACAGGACCCTCGCAAATGCGGGGCGATGGACCCCGCTCCGCCTGACCCCCGGCCGCGAGACCTCGGCGGCTTCCCGACGGGTGTACACTCCGGAAACCGCCTTCCTCATCTCGGACATCCTGTCGGACCGGGAGAGCCGCAGCGGGACGTTCGGTCTGGAGAATCCCCTGGCCACGCCGTTCTGGACCGCGGTCAAGACCGGCACCAGCAAGGACATGCGAGACAACTGGTGCGTCGGCTTCTCGAGCCGCTACACCGTGGGGGTCTGGGTGGGGAATTTCTCCGGCGCCCCCATGCGGGACGTGAGCGGGGTGACGGGTGCCGCGCCGGTCTGGTCGGAACTGATGGCCTGGCTCCACCGCAGCACTCGCAGCGCCCCGCCCAGACCACCCGCGGGCCTCGTGGCACGGCGGGTGAACTTCCCGCAGGAGATCGAGCCCGAGCGGACGGAATGGTTCCTGGCCGGGACGGAGCCAGGCCCGGATTCCCAGATAGTGGCTGGGGGACAGGCCAAGATTCTTGCGCCCGCCGCCGGGACGATCCTGGCGCTCGATCCGGATATCCCGGCGTCGCGCCAGCGCGTCCTCCTCGAGGCGGAGACCGCCGGTCCCCCTCTCCGCTGGGTCATGGACGGCGTGGCGCTGGCGCGTGCATCCGGACGGCTCCTCTGGGTACCGCGCCCCGGCCGGCACACCCTGGCCCTCCATGATGAGGACGGCCGCCAGTGGGACGCCGTGAGCTTCGAGGTGCGTGGCGGCGCCGCGGACGCGGCGCCGTAATGGAGCGGACGAGCCGCGTGCGCCAGCCTCAGTGCCCAGCTCCCGCAAGCTAACCGAATCGCGCACGGCCCGCACTTCATCCCCCAATCGGTATCCTGTTGCACCAAGAACGAAAATTCGGAGTAATACTCCGAATTTTCATGGTAGAATACCTCCCATGATTGGCAGGCCCTTCTACATTCGGCAGGTCGCTGAGGCAGTAAGTATCCCCCGGCAGAGCCGGGGGCTTTACGCGCGCTGGCCCCTCAAAGGGGCCTGGTCGCGCGCGGAGGGCCGAGCAAATACCACATCGGTACCCTACTGCGTCTGGTCCATCCCTGCCACAT
>JACQVN010000057.1 GCA_016209735.1 Candidatus Methylomirabilota bacterium | reverse complement strand
TGCGGCCGAGCAACTCCCGAACAGCACCGAGGGCCTGCATCAGCGTCCGTTTGACCTGCGTCTGCGTGTCCATGCCGCGCAGTATGCCCGACATGGAGCACATTGTTCAGCCCTATCTACGGGTCAAGGGCAGCCCTAGCCTCACGAATCAACTCGTCCAGGCGCCCGGCCTTCGCATCCGCCGCGATCTGCTCGTCCCAAAGTCGGGCCTGATACTCCTCGAACCATTCGGCAAATGCAGCAAGTTCGGCGGGGGCGAGTTTCGCCACCGCAGCCTCAATGTCCTTCACACTCATCGTTCCGCTCCTCCATCATGCGATGGGGGGGATTCTACCTCTGTCACCATCCGGGTGCAAGCGCCAACCTCATGGCCTCCGCTCACTTGCCTCGGCCGGGGGAATGCAGAAGGGCCCGCCCCATTTCCGCCCTAACCTCTGCCGCTGTCCTGGCCCGAATTCTTCACGAATGCTTCGTGAATCCTATTGGCCCAATGCCCAATGGGAATGGGCGCATCAGGTACCGGTCCGCTGGCCACGTATGTCGTGGCGATGCAGCAGCGACGCCCGAAGGATCCCTGGTTGCTGATTCCGGGGGCCTTTGTTAAGCCCGCAGTGCTCGCGAGTCGTTTTCGCGAACACTGCGGGCTACGCGGTGCGCTTGTGGAAGGCCAGCACAGCCCAGTAGAGGAAGACCAGGACGAACCCCGCCAGGACGGCCACATCCTTCCAGACGACCAGGAAGTCGGCCCCCCGCAAGGTCACGGCGCGGACCGCCCGGGAGAAGTACATCAGCGGGAAGAGGTAGGAGATGGGCCGGATGTAGTCGGGGATGGCCTCGATGGGCGCGTAGGCGCCGGAGAGCATGAACACCGGCAGGACATAGAAGACGGCGATCTGGACCGCCTGGAACTGGCTGTGCGAGACGGCGGAGATGAGGAGGCCGGTGGCCAGCGAGGTCAGCACGAAGAGGGCGCAGAGGAGCAGGAGCAGCGGCAGGCCCTCTTCCACCGGCACGTTGAACCAGCGATCCGCCACGAAGAGGATGGTCCCCACGTTCAGGAGGGAGATCCCGAAATAGGGCAGGAGCTTCCCCAGGATCAGCTCGGTGCGGGTGATCGGGGTGGCCAGGAGCTGGTCCAGCGTCCCGCGCTCCCGCTCGCGGGGGATGCTGATGGCCATGAGCATGACGGTCAGGAGTTGCAGCGTGAGGCCGATGACCCCCGGCATGACGTAGCCCAGGTACTGGAGGCCGGGGTTGTACCGGATCTCCGTTTGCACGTAGACGGGCTGGATGAGCCGGCGCCCGCGGTCCGGCCGGACCCCCTGGGCCCAGAGCCCCCGAATGGCCCGTTCGGCGTTGTACCGCTGGATGACCCGCTTGGCCACCCCCTCCACGATAGGCGCGGAGTTGTTGTCCGTCCCGTCCAGGAGAAGCTGGAGCTGCACCTCCTGCCCCGCCTCGATCTGCTTCATGAAGCCCTTGGGGATAATGATGGCGGCCTTGATCCGCCCGTCGGCCAGCAGGTGGTAGGCCTCCTCCCGGCTGTGCGGCTCGACCTGGATCTGGATCTCACCGAAGCTGCTCATGGCGGTCACGATCTTGTTGCTCTCCGGCGAGCCGTCCTCGTTCAGCACGGCCGCCGGGATGCCCCTGATATCCCCGGTCTCCAGCGCCTTGCCGAAGAGGAAGGTGAGCAGGAGGGGCATGACCAGGATGAGGACCAGGCTGCGCCGATCGCGGAGGAGCTGACGGAGCTCTTTCAAGGCAACATGGGACGCCACTGCCAGCATACTGTCACCGCTCCTCGGCCCCGCCCTCGGCGAGGCGGGTCATGGACATGAACACGTCTTCCAGGCTGGGGGCGACGGGCCGGACGGTCCGGGCCGCGACGCCGGCCGCGCCCAGCAGCTTCGGCACACGCTCGACGAGGCCAGCCCCGGGTCGACCGAATACCCGGAGCAGGCGGCCGTAGACGCTGACGCCGGATACCGCCTCCGCCCCTCGCAGGAGAGCGGCCGCCCGCATGATGGGATCGGCATCCACTTCCAGGAGCTCCTCCGCGAAACCCGCCTTGCACTCCTCCGGCGACCCGCGCCCGATCAGGCTGCCCCGGTGCATGAAGCCGACAGTCTGGCAGCGCTCGGCCTCCTCCACGTAGTGGGTGGTCACCAGGATGGTCCGGCCTTCCCCCGCCGCCTCGTACAGGAGGTCCCACATGCGCTGGCGGGACGGCGGATCGGCGCCCGCCGTCGGTTCGTCCAGGAACAGGATCGCCGGCGTGTGCACCATGGCGCAGGCCAGGGCCAGGCGCTGCTTCAGCCCCCCCGACAGATGGTCGGCGAGTGTGGCGCGCCGCTCCCACAATCCGACCCGCCGCAAGCACTCCGCCACCCGCTCCCGTCGCTTGGCGCTGCCCATCCGGTAGACGCCGGCGAAGAAGTGCAGGTTCTCCTCGGCGGTGAGATCGCCGTAGAGGCTGAAGCGCTGGGGCATGTACCCCACCCGCCGCTTGACCGCCTCGGGGTCCCGGCCGACATCGACCCCGTCCACCTGGGCCCTCCCCTGGCTGGGCGCCAGCAGGCCGCACAGCATCCGGATGGTGGTGGTCTTCCCCGCCCCATTCGGGCCCAGGAAGCCGAAGATCTCGCCGATCCGGACGGAGAGGTGGAGGTCCCGAACGGCAACCAGGCCCCCGAAGCGTCGGGTGAGGCCCGCGGTTTCAATAGCCAGTGGCGTCACGACTCTGCCTTATGCGAGGCCGGCCCGGCAGCCGACCGCCAACCTCGGGAATGGTGCTCTTATACCGGCGAGATTCCTCCCTGTCAACCCTGCCTCGCAGCCGCATCCCACGGCTCCCGGATCGGCCCGAAACCGATTGACATCCCCCGCCAAACTGGCTAGTGTCCTGGCCGGCTCGGCGGAACGGCCCGCCGGCCTCCGCGGGGAGTCTCCATGATCGTCAAGACGCTGCTCCTGGCCAAGCCGCGCGGCTTCTGCGCCGGGGTGGATCGCGCCATCGATGTCGTGAACCTGGCCCTCAAGCTCTCCCCCGGGCCCGTCTACGTCCGCAAGGAGATCGTCCACAATGTGCACGTGGTGAACGAGCTGCGGGCCAGGGGGGCGATCTTCGTCGACGAGCTGGATGAAGTCCCGGACGGCGCCACCGTCATCTTCAGCGCGCACGGGGTCTCCCCCGAGGTGCGGGCTCGCGCCGCGGCCCGTGGCCTGAAGGTGATCGACGCCACCTGTCCCCTGGTGACCAAGGTGCACCACGAGGCCATCCGCTACGCCGCGGAGGGCCGACCCATCGTGCTGGTGGGGCACGAGGGCCACGACGAGGTCGTGGGGACAATGGGCCATGCCCCGCAGCACATCCAGCTCATCGGCAGCACTCAGGAGGCCGAGACCCTCCGGGTCGCCGACCCCGACCGTGTCGCCGTGATCACCCAGACGACTCTCAGCCTGGACGACACCTCGGCAACCATCGACGTCTTGAAGCGCCGCTTCCCCCGGATCATCGCCCCGGCCCGGGACGACATCTGCTACGCCACCCAGAATCGCCAACTGGCCGTGAAAGCGCTGGCGCAGGAGGCTCCGGTCATTCTGGTGATCGGCTCCAGGAACAGCTCCAACAGCAACCGCCTGGCCGAGGTGGCTCGCGATGCCGGCGCCCGGGCCTACCTGCTGGACGATGTCTCGCAGTTGGACACCGCTTGGCTGGAGGGGGCGGAGTGCGTCGGGATCACGGCCGGGGCGTCGGCGCCCGAGTACCTCGTGGAAGAAGTCGTCCGATTCTTCCAGACCCAAGGCGTCAGGGACATTCGCGAGGTCCAGGCAATTCGGGAAGAGGTCCACTTCGCGCTCCCGCCAGAGCTGGTCCGGGACCGGGACAGCCTGGCCGGCGAGGATTCCGACCGGTAGACGAGAGCCGGCGGAGCGTCAGGCATGAGTCGATCTGCGGCGCATCCGGAGAAGCAGCGCGGCCCGGCGATCTCCTCCGCCGGGCAGTTCTGCCGGGCCCTCACCAAGGCCAGCCGCTCCAACTTCACGTACGCCTTCCTGTTCCTGCCGCGGAGAGAGCGCGACGCGCTGTACGCCATCTACGCCTTCTGCAGGGTTACCGACGACATTGTTGACGAGGCGGGCGCCTCCCGGAAGGCGGGCCCGTCCGTCCTGGAGCGCCTCGCGGCTTGGCGCGCCGAACTGGCCGCCTGCGTCCGCGGCGAGGCCAGCCATCCGGTGACCCAGCGTCTGGCCGAGACCATGCGGACCTACCGGATCCCGCCACGTTACTTCGAAGAGCTCCTGGATGGCGTGGAGATGGATCTGGTCAAGTCGCGCTACGCCACCTTCGCCGAGCTGGAGGAGTACTGCCACCGGGTGGCCGGCGCGGTGGGTCTCATGTGCATCGAGGTCTTCGGCTATTCCCGCCCGGAAACCCGCCAATACGCCGAGCGGCTGGGGACCGCCTTCCAGCTTACCAACATCCTGCGGGATCTGGGCACGGACTGCGCCTGCAACCGCCTCTACCTGCCCCAGGAAGATCTGGCGCGCTTCGGCTGCGCCGAATCCGACCTGTTCGAGCGGCGCCTCTCGCCCGCCTACCGGGCGCTCATGCGTTTCGAGGTCGAGCGCGCCCGCGGCTTCTACGCTGCCGCCGAGGCCGTCCTCCCTCCCGAGGATCGCCCGCGCATGCTACCCGCCCACGTCATGGGCGCCATCTACCGGCGGATTCTGGAACGCATCGAAGCTGGCGGCTACGATGTCTTCACCCGCCGCATCCGGTTGTCCCGGTCTCACCGGATGGCGCTGGCCCTGGGCTGCTGGCTGCGCCACCGATTCGGCACCTGAAAGGCAATACAGCAGTTCCACGGTATGACGGTACGGCAGTACAGGGGTTCGGGGGTTCGACAGATCGGGGGTTCGGCATTTTCATTTTTCAATCTGCAATTTTCAATTCGCCCCCGCTCCCCAGCCCCACAGCCCCGCCGCCCCACCCCCAGTCCACAGTCCAAGGT
>JACQVN010000055.1 GCA_016209735.1 Candidatus Methylomirabilota bacterium | reverse complement strand
CGTCGCCGCGTCTGACGCAGACTATGTGGCATTCGATAAATCCCGCCGCACCAAAAAGCGGACAGTTTTTGGTGCGCACCCCTCTCTGCAAAACGCTCAGAAATCCCAGGATTCACGTGGGCATGTCAGGAGTTCTGGAGTTAAAGAAGGCAACAACGTTGAAGGAGGCATAGGCGCTGTAATCGAGCCATCCCTTGGCGGCTGATACTTGAACCAATTGCACCCTTCCGGCGCCGGGACCCGGAGGGAAGACCGTGACCGTCGCGGTGTCGCCGGGCCTGTTGACCTTCACCTGGATCTCGAGAAGGCCGCAGATCATTTTGGCCGGCTTGCGGGGATCGTCGGCCAGGGTGGCGGGGTCAACGGCGAGGACTCTTATAAGCGTTCCATTCCCCGCGCGCACGGTTCCCCTGGTTCAACGCGGACTTGAACGTCACGGCGTCGGGGGGAAAACCGGTGATGCCGTTGCTCGTCGCTGTCACGGTGAAGGACGCCACGATCGGCGAGCCGGTGCTGCTTTCCGTCCGGTACTCAAGCCCATGGGCGCTCCGCTGCTGCTGCCGGGCGGCACGATGAGCGTCGGGGTGAGGGACGCTGGGTCGGAGAGCGTTACCTGGGTGCCGGAGACCTGCACTCACTCCCCGGTGGTCTGCGTGGCGACGTGGCTGGCGTCAAATGTGATGGTCCTCTCCTCGGCGGCGCTGATCTTGGCCAGGCTGATGGTGCCTCCCCCCATGGCAAGGTTCGCCGCAGGAACTACTGAAACCGTAATACCGGGTCCGTAATTCGATCCCGCCAGCGCCGTACTCAAAGTAATCGGGCCCGGATTCGTCGTGATCGTTCCTGGATTCGCCGTGATCGCGCCTTCGCTGCAGCGTGCAAGGGTGCCACCGAAGATGATGTCCCCGGAGAGCCTTGCGTCCGTAACAAGAACGGAGGCCGCGCCTCAGCTGATGCGCTCGACGCACGTTTGCTCAGTGCATGGCGTTTGCAGATGTCCGATGATCAATGCCCCTCCATTGGTGGCCAGAGTGAGCCCCGAATTGGCAGACAGCGAGAAGCGGTCCAGCGTGACGTCTTCGCCCGCGCCCTTGATGGTGAGGGAGTAGTTCTCTCCCGACGTGGCGGTCGGGATGTAGGCGATGGTGGAGGGAAAGGTGTAAATGCCTTCGGCCAGGTTGATGACAGCATCCTGGCCGTTGCTCGCCGCCGCCTCGAGCGCGTTCTGCAGGTCGCACACAAAGTCGGAGCAGTCATCGTCGGCGGGGGTTACCGTGAATACTGCCGCGCTTGAGGCGCTCGCCGCCAGCAGGCACATCAAGAGGAGAAGGATACTGCTTGGATCGCATTGAACTTACCTGAATTGTGCACCGTCGTTCGACACACCCCCCTAGGCGGTGCAACGAATTGGTATTTGCGCGCTCAGTACAAACGCCAGGGGCTAATTGATCTGGAGACCGGTGGCCTTGACGACCTTGGCCCACTTGGGCAGCTCAGCCTCGATCAGCGCGCCGAACTCCTCCGGTCCCAGGTAGTCCGGCTCGGCGCCGACGTTCGCGAACTGCTTGTGAAGATCCGGTTGCTTGAGGATCCTGGCGATCTCGGTGTTGAGCTTGGCGACAATGTCTCTTGGCGTCTTGGCGGGGCCGACAACTCCCAGCCACTGGTCGGCGGCGTAGCCTTTGACGCCGGCCTCGGCGATGGTGGGCACGTCCGGGAGCTGGGGTGAGCGCTTGGCGCCGGTCACACCCAGCGCGATCAGGCTGCCGCCCCTGATTTGCTGGATCACGCTCGCGATGCCCGGGATGCTGACAGGGATCTGGCCGGCGAGCAGGTCGGTGCGCGCCTGTCCGCTGCCTTTGTACGGCACGTGCTTCATGTCGATGTTGGCGAGGCTGGCAAACAGGGCCGTGAACAGGTGCTGCGAGCTGCCGTTGCCAGAGGACGCGTAGGCGATCTGCCCGGGTTTGGCTTTGGCGAGCGCAATCAGCTCTTGCACGGACTTCACCTGGAGCGTCGGATGGGCCACCAGCACGTTCGGCGAGGTCGCGAACTGCAGCACCGGGCTGAAATCCTTGATCGGGTCGTACGGCAGAGTCTTGTAGAGGTTTGCGCTGATGGCGTGTGTGTTGGAAATCAGCAACAAGGTGTATCCGTCGGGGGCCGACTTGGCGACGATGTCGGTCCCGATCGTGCTCCCCGCCCCAGGGCGGTTATCGAGCACCACTTGCTTGCCGAGAGCCTCCGAAAGCTTCGCAGCGAGCAGACGCCCGGGAGTGTCCGCTGCACCGCCCGGCGAAAACGGAACAATGATGCGGACCGCCCGGGTCGGGTAGCCTTGCGCGGCGGCGTCCAGGGCCGCCAGGCCGAGGCCGAGCATCGCGGCGAGGAGCGAGACCACTGTGATCATGCGGGGTGTCATGATCGCCTCTCCTTCATCGGTGGGTGGAGGGAAATCGATCGTCGCCGGCGCACGGCAACCCCCGCCACCGGTCCTCCCACGAGCTGGAGTCCGGCTTCGGGCAGCGCTCCGGCCGAGCTGACGAACTCCCACGAGGCTCGGCCTCAGACCGACGAAGCGTGCTGCAAGCCCGGACATGGCCAGTCGTCACCCCGGCATTCGCCTGGGCGTCGCCCCGGCGAAAGCGCTTCGCGTCCCGAGCACGTCGAGGGGCCGGGGTCCAGGCTCGGGGCTCCGGCCTGGATTCCGGCTGGAGTGTATCCCGATGAACATCGCGTCCGGAAAGACGGACGAAGGAGGCAACATCCGAGCCGCAACGTGACTCATTTGCAGCAAGTTCTGCTCTTCAAGCGGGTTACCCTGTAAGACCCATTGCCGCTAGGTTAGCGTGTGACTCATTGCCTGCATTGATCGCTCTGATCGCCTCGCGCCTCCCCCCTCCCCCGGGTGCCCCTCGGAGGCGCCGCCGCGACGGAGCGCCGCGCCACCCAGCTTCCGGCTGGGTACCCGGCGGGGCAGGGCTGACTCCCGCGGGTCGGTGCCGCTGGCGCGACCCCTCCGGGCCGCGTCCGCAGCCCCGGGTACCCTCTGGGTGCGGCGGGCCTGCTCGGCGCACCCGGGGGACGGGGTCGTTGCTGAGTTATCTTAGCGGGGCGTTCACCGTGAGGGTGGCTCGCGCTCCCGCCCGCAGGACTCCGTGCGCACCTCTCGGCTGCGTGAGCCATCCACTGGGAAGCGCAGACTCGGCCCGGCCCTCGCAATCCCTTGCTTCCCTCATGCCCGGAAGCGCGGCGGACCGAGCCTAGAACATCTCAAATCCGGAGTAGATCGGCGCCAAAGCGATCTTCGCATGAACATCCTTCACCCCGTCCGCCTTCCGCGCCACCTCCGGGACCGCGTCCAGGACGGCCTGGGACCGGGTAGTTCCGGTGATGGTCAGGATGCCCCCGTCTGCCACCACGTCCAGCGTGGTCTGATTGGTACGAGGATCCTGGGCGAGCAAGGCCGTGACATGATTCGCCAGTGCGAGGTTCTGCAGGGCCTGTCGCGAGGAATCGGTGGAGCGAAACTCGGGGCGCTCGGTCAGGCGGATCACGGTGTCGCACGCGGTTTCCATGGTCATCCGACTCAGGTTCACGACCATGTCGTAGAGGTGAGGATCCTCCCAGTCCACGCCGAAGATAAACTGGACCCACCGGCGTCGCTCCCGATCCACCTTCTCGATGTACGCCCGCGCCTCGGCCTGCTCACAGCGTTGCTGTTTCATGACGGCCTGGAGTCGAAATTCCGAATCAGCGATCACCCGCACACTGAGGACGTGGGGAATTGCGGGCAGCAGGAGATGCGCGACGTAACCATGGTAGACGAGGTTGTCCGTCAGCGCCTGCCTGCTGAGGGCAGCGCGAATATAGACGAGATAGGCGGTGCGTTGGCCGACCAGCCGCTCCCAGAGCGTCGGCGTGGTCTCCATGGCGGCCCGGAGTTTGTCGATGGGGACCCCGTAATCCCGCGCCGCCTCGAGGATCGATTCCCGACTGAGGCACCGATAGCCCAAGCGGTCCGCCACCGCCGCGGCCAGCGCCTCCCCACCCGTGAAAGTTCCGCGGGAGATGGTGATGATCGCCATGGTATTCCTCCTTCCTTCTGACTTCTAACCTCCCTGTGCTCTTCATTGCCCGGGTGCTGAACCTGGGCCGGTCGGGACCCCGGATGGTAAAGCGTGCACGATAGGTAGCCTGGCTTTCCAGGCGGCGATCGGAGGGTCCTCACCGCCACGCACGGTGGACCTCGGCACCCTAGCCTCCAGTTGGCTGTACCCATCTCAGGCGGGTGATAGACGGTAATGCGACAGGAGCGGGAAGAGACACGGGAGGGAGCAGGGCGTTTCGGCGGGCGTCCCCCTTGGATACGACCGCTCCCGCCGGCAATTGCCTCGCCGATGGGAATGTCGGGTCTCGTCCTCGGGAGTCTGGTCGGGAGCATTGCTCCCTCTCTCCAGTCCGGAATTCACATACCAGACTATATACCTCTTATTACTTCTATACGGTGCCCTTGTCAAGGTTGTGGTTTTGTTTGCAGCAGGTCGTCTGCAGGAATCGATGCGCAGCCGGCAGCGGCGCGAAGGGGGGCGGGGACGCAACCACCGTTGCGGAGAAGGCGAGCGGAATCCGCACAGGATTGAACGATGCCCTTGCTTGCAGTGCCTTGCTGCAACCGTTCCGTTGACCCATGCCGAATCGGGCAGGCCTGCGAGTCCGATTCCTCCGGCCCCCGCGGTCTCCCCGTATCCATGCGATCGTATCCATTCCCTCGCGATCATGTATCCCTTCGGATAAGCCTCCACCCGGCAACCCCACGAATCCCGCTGCAGACGTTGAATCTGTCCCGTTCAGAAAAAACGCCAAGATGGATGACCCGATTCGGGAGCGCAACGCCTGCCCGGAAACCGGCACGGCACATGCTTTTTCCAAGAGCTAACGGTGACTGCATGGCGGGAGTGGATGGACGGCGACAAAGGAGGGGAAGGGACATGTTGACCGCAATTCTGGCCCTTCTTGGGTGGGTGGCGTTCGGCTTGGTGGTCGCTTTCTGGGGCGGCTGGATGGAGCGCGAGCGAGGCGCCTTCGGAAAGGGCAGTGAGAGGTGGTTCGACTAGCCAGCGCCCAGAGGCTTCTCTCGTTCCCGCCCTCAACCCACGCGGGAGGATCCATGAAGGTCGTGTGCGCCTATTGCGAGCGAGAGGGCAGGCCCAGTGTGATCGCGGAGAAGGACCCCATTGACGATCCGACGCTCACCCATGGAATCTGCCCGGAACATCTCCGCCAGCTCCGGGAGGAGATCGCGGCCTGGCACGCTTCAAGAAAGCCCGCGCCAACCATTCCGGACCCGCCTGCGGTATAATCCTATCCGCGGCACACCGGCGTGAACCTCGACATCCCACGAGGGAGACTGCACATGGGCGGAGCGCGGCGCGGCGCGAGCGGGGACCAGGCGAGGCTGGAGGCTCTCCTGGCGGAGGCGGGCCTCCCGATGCCGCCGATGCCGGAGAGGGCCGCGGCGCGGCTGAAGGAGCGGGCGGCATGGTGCTTCAGCACCCGCGCCATGAAGGAGCCACCCGAGAATCTCATGCACTATGTGCGGAAGGCCATCGGGGGCGCGTCGCCCGATTACGTCCTGGTGGCCCGGACGGGTCCCCATGCCTCCGCCTGGGCGCTCCACTACTACCTGGTGCAGGGGCCGCTGCAACTCTTTCTCCGGATCGGGTGGGCGAGTGCGCTCCCCGAAGGGGAGCGCGCCAGAGACCTGGCAAGGGATTGTCTGGACCTCGCCCATGATCTCGTGGGTACTCTCCCCGCAGCCGTGCGTGCAGGCAAGTTGTCCCGGGCAGGGCGACTCACGGTGGTTGCCACGGACATCGGCGAGGGATTCTGGGAGGTTTCGCCGGTCGGCGGACGTGTCATCCAGCGGCGGCGTGCCTCCTTGGGGAAGCGCAGGAATGCTCCCGGTCCGCACGAGGTCTTGGCGCAGGCCCTTCGCTGGTGCCGCGGGGAGACTTTTCCCGCTTCCCTTCGCATGGGAAGATGACTGCCGCGGGCCATCCCGCGATTCCGAGTCCTCTCTCCATGGAGGGGTGCCCTATGTCCACACCCGTTACGAAGCTTGACAAGCCGCCCGAGGCCTGGCGTGGTCAG
Organism: Candidatus Methylomirabilota bacterium; assembly: GCA_016209735.1. Lineage (GTDB taxonomy): Bacteria > Methylomirabilota > Methylomirabilia > Methylomirabilales > 2-02-FULL-66-22 > 2-02-FULL-66-22. Next base: position 17,217 of record JACQVN010000055.1, on the reverse strand, counting down.
GTCTCGGAGGAACGTTACCAGGTCCTCTTCAAAGAGGCGACGGAGCCACCCCACACCAGCTCCCTGAACCGAGAAAAGCGGCGAGGGACCTTTGTCTGCGCGGCCTGCCACCTTCCCCTTTTCAGCTCGGACACGAGGTTCGAGAGCGGAACCGGCTGGCCCAGCTTCTTTCGGCCCCTCCCCGGCAGCATCGACTCCAAGCGCGATTTCAGGCTGATTCTGCCCCGCATCGAATACCACTGCGCGCGCTGTGGCGGCCACCAGGGGCATGTCTTCGGCGACGGGCCTGCGCCGACCGGCAAGCGGTACTGCAACAACGGCCTGGCGCTGGAATTCGTGCCGGAGGGGGAGCCGCTGCCACCGCTACGCGATTAGCGCACCGCGTCGTGCCCCTCCGCCCGTACCAAGAGGATTGGCCGGGCCAGTCGCGGGATTAGCTGGGGCGTCAGGCGCCCCGACCAGAAGCTCCCCATGGAGCCACGGGCGTGCGTGGCCATGACCGCCAGGCCCGCATTCACGCCGGCCGCCGCCTCGACGATGCCAGACCTCGCGGCTCTGGCCCGCGAGTTTCTCTGCGCCGCCGCTGCCAAGGTCCTGGCGTTGCCAGAGGCCGGTCGGATGGATTCGGCGGATCGCCCGGGGTCTGTGCGAGAATCCCTCTTGTTCCTGCAGCGGGTTCGGGACGCGCGATGGTGCAGGCCCCCTCTGGCCGGGTCACGATGTACCACGAACCCGGCAGGATCAAGGCGGGCTTGACGCGGGTGTGGCTTGACGCGGGGCCGCCGAGAGTGTAGCGTCGGCCGCGCTCCGGGGTTTCGGGGCGGAAATGCAAAACTGACAACCGACAATAGGAAAGGCAAAATTGAAAACCGACAACTAAAAACCGGTCAAGTACTTCATTGATCGGTTGTCGGTTTTTCATCGTCGGTTTTACATTCCGTGCGGCCTTTGACGGTGAGGAGGGTGCGTGCTGGACATCTATGTGGATGCCGATGCCTGTCCGGTTAAGCCGGAAGTCTACCGCGTGGCCCAGCGTTACGGAATGTCGGTCACCTTGGTGTCGAACGCCTGGATGCGGATCCCGCGGGAGGACTGGCTCCGGCTTGTCGTGGTGGACGGGCAGGCCGATGCGGCGGACGATTGGATCGCGGCGCGGGCGTCGGAGGATGACATCGTCATCTCCGGGGATATTCCTCTGGCGGCCCGCTGCCTGGCCAAGGGCAGCGCGGTTTTGGACCTCAGGGGCGGGGCCTTCACCGCCGACAACATCGGCGAGGCGCTGGCGAGCCGGGAGCTTCTGTCGCACCTCCGCGACCTGGGGAGCGTGACGGGCGGGCCACCGTCCATTGGACCGCGGGACCGCTCCCGCTTCCTGCATCGCCTGGACGAGACCGTCCGGGCGATCCGCCGGAGGCATTGAGCCAGACCTTTCACCACGTGGATTCTTCTCCATGCCTCCGTGTCTGCCGACGAGAATGCCCGACCTGGATGCCCTGGCGCCCCGAAGCGCAGGGCCGTGCGGTGGGCTGCGGACGCGACCCGGAGGTCCGCGCTTTATGCGGACCGACCCGCGGGAGACAGCCCCACCCCGCCGGCCAGGCGGGGTGCCGTTGCGGCCAGGCGCGGAGGGGTGCGCCAGGGCATCCAGGTCGTTTTCATCCGTCGTGGTGACCGATAATCGTCATGACCACTCCGTGGCGCAAGGTCATCGTCTGGGTTCCGGGCAGCCATGCGACGAGCCGTCCTCCATCTGAAGCGCGCGGATCCCGTCCTGGCCGGCATCATCGAGCGGGTGGGCCCGTACCGGATCCTCTACGCCGAACCGGACTTCGAGACACTGGTTCGCAGCGTCCTCCTCCAACAGCTCTCCGGCAAGGCGGCCAAGACCATCTTCGCCAGGTTCAAAGGAGCGGTGACGCGGGGCTCCCGGATGCGGCCCGAGGAGGTCCTGGTGCTCTCGAGGGAGGTGCTGCGCGGCCTGGGGCTGTCGACCCGGAAGGCGGAGTACGTTCACGATCTGGCGGCGAAGGTTGAGGCCGGGGTTGTGGATCTCGCGAAACTCTCCCACCTGTCGGACGCGGAGGTCACCGAGCATCTCGGCCAGGTGAAGGGGATCGGACCGTGGACCGCCCAGATGTTCCTCCTCTTCGGCCTCAAACGACCCGATGTCCTGGCGACGGGCGACCTGGGGATCCGCGGTGCCGTCAAGAAGGCCTACCGCATGCGGACGCTCCCATCTCCTGCCCGCGTGGCCAAGATGGCGACCAGGTGGCACCCGTACTGCAGCGTGGCCTGCTGGTACCTGTGGCGCAGCCTGGAGGATGCCCCCGGCCTCTAACCCAGTCCGGAGGAAACCTTCCTGCCGCCAAAGCGCCACCTCGCTACCCGGGGGATTGCCAAGGACGCCATGCGATTTCGTAGGCATCGTGAGTGGGACCAGTTCGCTTCTCCACCCTCGGTCCCCAGTCCATCGTCCGTGGTCCATCGTCCATCGTCTATTCCCCTCCGACTTTCCCCTTGGGATTCCGCTGTCGGGATGCTACGGTATCCGGTTCGAGGGATCCCTATGCCCTGCGTGATGGTGCATTACAGCGAGATCGGCCTGAAGGGGAAGAACCAGCCGCTCTTCCTCCGGCGATTAGAGGGGAACATCCGCAAGGCCACGGCCGGTGCGGGAGTCCGCTGGATCGAGGCGCGCTCGGGTCGCTTGGTCCTCCACCTGGGCGACGCGGCGGACTGGGGGGTGATCCGCGAGCGACTGCAGTGGGTCTTCGGCATCGCCAACTACTCCCTGGCCCTCCGGGTCGGTCTGGACCTGGGGGCGCTCAAGGCGGGGGTCCTGGCGGCGCTGAAGCCGCTGACCTTCCAGAGCTTCAAGGTTTCCACGCGGCGGGCCTACAAGCAGTTTCCGATGAACTCCGAAGAGGTCAACCGCGAACTCGGTGCGGCGATCCTGGAAGATCGCCTGGCGAGGGTGGACCTGGAGCGCCCGGAGCTGACGGTGCACGTGGAGGTCCTGCCGCGCGACATCTACTACTCCGTCCAGCGCGAGCCGGGGCCCGGCGGGCTGCCGGTGGGCGTGAGCGGGCGGGTGGTGGCGCTGCTCTCGGGCGGGATCGATTCCCCCGTGGCGGCGTCTCGCCTGCTCAAGCGCGGCTGCCTGGTCACTTTCGTGCACTTCCATAGCGTCCCCTATCTTGATGGCGCATCGCGCGACAAGGCCGCGGACCTGGCGCGGCTCCTGAGCCGGTACCAGTACGAATCGCGGCTCTTCCAGGTACCTTTCGGAGAGATCCAGCGAGAGGTGGTGGCGGGCGCGCCGCCGCCCCTCCGGATCGTGCTCTACCGGCGACTGATGGGACGCATTGCGGCAGGGATCGCCGGGCAGGTACAGGCCAAGGCCCTGGTCACCGGGGAGAGCCTGGGCCAGGTCGCCTCGCAGACTTTGGACAACCTCGCCGTGATCGAGGAGGCCATGAGCCTCCCAATCCTGCGGCCGCTGATCGGCTGCGACAAGGAGGAGATCGTCCAAGAGGCTCGGCGCCTCGGAACGTACGAGATTTCCATTCGGCCGGACCAGGACTGTTGCCGGTTCTTCGTCCCGCGTCATCCGGCCACGTTTTCCAGCCTGGAAGAGGTGCGGGCGGCGGAGGCAAACCTCGCCGTGGCGCGGCTCGTCCAGATGGGCCTCGACCAGGCCGAGGCCCAGACCTTCACGTATCCGGAGGCGGGCGGCGGGGAGACCTAACGGGAAACGCGTAACACGTAACGCGTAAGGGGCCCGGAACGGCTCTGACGCGTCGCTTCTTTGTTACGAGTTACGCGTCACGAGTTACGAGTTACGCCTCTCGCCGTTCCGCCGGATGGCCGGGAGTGAATCTCCAGCGGAGGAAGGAACGACTGTGGAACGACTGAAACAGCACCTACGCGAGCAGCTCCTCTCGGCGCTGGCCCGCGTGCGGGCAGAGCAGGGGTGGCCGGTGGCGGAGCTGCCCGAGATGAACTGGGAGTACCCGCCCGAGGCGAGATTCGGCGACCTGTCCACGCCGCTCTGCTTTGCCCTGGCCAAGCAACTTCGGCGGAAGCCGCGGGACATTGCCAGCGCCCTCCAGGCGGCCTTCCGGCCGGACCCGTCCGTGGTGGACCGGGTGGAGGTGGCGGGCGCAGGCTACCTCAATCTCTTCGTGGCCAAGTCGTGGTGGCAGGCCGTAGCCGGGGAAGTGCTGGCGGCGGGGCGCGCGTACGGCAGGGCCGATCTCGGGCAGGGGCGGCGCGTGCAGGTCGAGTTCGTCAGCGCCAACCCAACGGGCCCGCTCCACGTCGGTCACGGCCGGGGGGCGGCCCTGGGGGACGCCATTGCCAGCTTGTTGCAGGCGATGGGCTACCGGGTGGAGCGGGAGTTCTACATCAACGATGCCGGTACGCAGGTCCGGCTCCTGGGCGAGTCGGTCTGGGCGCGCTATCGCGAGGCCCGCGGTGAACAGGTCGTTTTCCCGGAGAACGGGTATCACGGCGAATACGTTCGGGAGGTGGCGGCCCGGCTCGCCGAGACCGTTCCCGCCCTCGCGTCCTTGACCGCGGAGCAGGCCGTCGGCCTCTGTGCGGAGGAGGGGGCGCGCATTCTCCTGGAGGAGGTCCGGGCGGACCTGCGGGCATTCGGCGTGGGATTCGACACCTGGTTCTCCGAAAAGAGCCTGTTTCAGAATGGGGAGATCGAGCGAGCGCTCGCGACCTTGCGGGCGGGTGGCTATCTCTACGAGGACGGGCAGGCGATCGGATTCCGGGCCAGCGAGTTCGGCGACGAGAAGGACCGCATCCTGATCCGGAGCACGGGGGAGCCGACGTACTTCACCTCGGACATCGCCTATCACGCCAACAAGATCCGGCGGGGCTTCCAGCGCCTCATCAACATTTGGGGCGCCGATCACGGGGGATACATCCCGCGGGTGAAGGCGGCCATCCATGCTCTGGGGCACGATCCGGAGATCCTGCAGGTCATCCTCCTCCAGATGGTGCGGGTCCTGCGCGGGGGCCAGCCCGTCCCCATGTCGAAGCGGAGCGGCCAGTTCGTCGAGCTCAGGGAGGTGGTGAGCGAGGTGGGGAAGGACGCGGCCCGCTTCCTCTTCCTCACCCGGCGCTCCGAGTCGCAGTTGGACTTCGATATCGAGGTGGCCAAGAAACAGAGTATGGAGAATCCCGTCTACTACGTCCAGTATGCGCACGCCAGATCCTGCAGCATGGCCAAGAAGGCGGAGGAGGCGGGCATCCTCGGCCCGTTCGCCGGTGCCGATCTGTCCCGGCTGACCTTGCCGGAGGAGCTGGCCATCCTGAAGCAGCTTGCCATCTATCCGGAGCTGGTGGCCGGCGCGGCCCAGGCCTGCGAGCCGCATCGGCTGACGGCCTTCCTGCAGGAGCTGGCGGCCATGTTCCACGGCTACTTCACGCGCTACAAGGACAGCGAGGAGCGGGTCATCTCGGAGGACAGGGAGCTGAGCCACGCCCGATTGGCGATGGTGGCGGCGGTGCGGCAGGTGGTGGCCAACGGCCTCGGACTCCTGGGGGTGGCGGCGCCGGAGCGGATGTAGGGATGGACGATAGACCGTGGACCGTGGACGATAGCGCAGGGACCCGGGACCAGGGACCAGGGGCTGCGGAAGGCGAGTGCTCGGGGTGATTGGCCCATGGTCTATCGTCCATGGGGGGTGTGCCGGAGAGGATAGGGGAGTGAGGGAGGAGAGTGCGAGCGGCTCGGCCACTGGCGGGGCGGCGGGTTGCAGCGCATGCCCTGCTTGGCGACTAGGCAGGCGGCCCTTTCCATGCTAGGGTTCAGAAGGGAGGCCGGCGAAGCGCGAGAAGCGGCGTCCGCGATGGTGACCCGGGCGGCATGGTGGGTTCGCGCCGTGGAGAGACGGCAGTCAGGATCGCCGGCAGGCGAGAAGGCGGAGAGGCTTGATCCAATTCCGCGGGGTCAACAAATGGTTTGGCCCGCTGCACGTGCTGAAGGACATCGATCTCCGGGTGTCTCCCGGTGAGGTGCTGGTCGTCTGCGGCCCGAGCGGGTCGGGCAAGAGCACGCTGATCCGCTGCATCAACAAGCTGGAGCCGATCCAGCGGGGCGAGATCGTGGTGGACGGCATGCCACTCCACGATTCTGCCACGGACATCACCAAGCTGCGCGCCGAGGTCGGGATGGTCTTCCAGCAGTTCAACCTCTATCCCCACATGACCGTCCTGCTGAACATCACCCTGGCGCCGATGAAGGTCCGCAAGCATTCCCGGGAGGAGGCGGGACGGATCGCCCGGGACCTCCTGGCCAAGGTCGGGATACCCGAGAAGGCCGGCCAATACCCCGCGCAACTCTCCGGGGGCCAGCAACAACGCGTGGCGATCGCCCGGGCCCTGGCCATGCAGCCTAAGATCATGCTTTTCGACGAGCCCACCTCAGCACTCGATCCCGAGATGATCAACGAGGTCCTGGACGTCATGGTGAACCTCGCCAAGGAGGGCATGACCATGATCGTGGTCACCCACGAGATGGGTTTCGCCAAAAAGGTGGCCCATCGGGTCATCTTCATGGACGAGGGGCGGATCGTCGAGGAGGGGAGCCCCGGGGAGTTCTTTGCCAACCCGAAGGAAGAGCGCACGCGCGCCTTCCTGGGCAAGATCCTCGTCCACTAGCCCGGAGAATTCACGAGCAGCGCGGCCAACCGTGTAGCCTTATTCCCGCGCTGCGTAGTATGTGTAGGGCAAGGCCACGCGCTCGAGTACCGAGCGGGAGGGGGATGTGCCATGCGAAAGATCGTGTCACTGCTGCTGGGGGGTCTGGTTATCCTGGGCCTGACCGCGGCCGGCTGGGCCGGTGAGACCACGCTGGACAAGATCGGGCGGACCGGCGTCTTCACGGTGGGAACCCGGACGTCCTCCCCCCCCTTCGGCTACATCAACAAGCAGAACGAGTGGGGCGGCTTCTCGGTGGACTTGGCGCGACTTGTCCACAAAGCCATCGAGAAGAGGCTCAACAAGAGCATCAAGTTCGAGTTGAAGGAGAGCACGCCGGCCACGCGGATCCCGCTCCTTTCCAGCGGCGCGGTGGATCTGATCGCCGGCACGATGACCGACACGCGGCCGCGGCGCGACAGCGTGGACTTCAGCCTGACCTTCTTCGTCACCGGGGCGCAGTTCCTGGTGAAGGAGGGGAGCCCGATTCGCGGCATCCAAGACATTGCCGGCAAGCGCGTCGGGGCCCAGCAGGGCTCGACCAACGAACGGATCATTCGTGAGCGGGTCCCACAGGCGCAGTTGGTCGTCTTCCCGGATCAGCCCGCCGGCTTCACTGCGCTGGTGCAGGGGCGCGTGGATACCTACACCAACGACGGCATCCAGCTCTACGGGCTGAAGTACAAGGCCCCCAATCCGAACGAATGGAAGATCGTGGGCGACTTCTACAGCTACGAGCCGTACGGGATGGCCATGCGGAAGAACGATTCGGATTTCCGGGCGGTCGTCAACAATGCCCTCATGGAGGCCCTGGAGGGGGGGGAGTACTTCAAGAGTTACGACAAGTGGTTCGGCCCCAGGAGCGAGACACCCTATCCCCTCAGTGACACCGTCAAGCGCTTCCTCATGATGCAAGTCGTCCCCAAGTAGTCACTGGACCGCCGCGGTCCCGGGGGGCGTGAGAACCCGGGGCCGCGGTCCCATGCCATGTCATTCTTTGCCTTTCTCGGAATGCAATACGATTTTCAGTGGAGCGTCCTCTGGACGGGGGAGCGCGGACAGTGGCTGCTCCAGGGGATCCTGACGACCCTCCGGCTGTCCCTTACCAGTTGGGTCATCGCCTGTGCCCTCGGGATCCTCTCCGGCGCGCTGCGCACCGTTCCCTGGAAGCCACTGCGCCTGCTGGCTGCGGTCTACGTGGAATTCTTCCGCAATGTCCCGCTCCTGGTCTGGCTCTTCTTCTGGTACTTCGGCGTTCCCCAGGCACTTCCCCGGGCCGCCCAGGATTGGCTCAATCATCACGGTCCCGAGTTCTGGTCGGCGGTGGCCGGCCTGAGCGTCTACCACGGTGCGCGGATCTCCGAGGTGATCCGGGCCGGGATCCAGTCCGTCCCCAAGACGCTTCTGGAGGCCTCGGTTGCCACGGGACTGTCCGTGCTTCAGGCCTACCGTCTGATCGTCGTCCCCATCGCCCTGCGGCTCATCGTCCCCCCGGCGACGAACGAGTCGCTCAACCTCCTCAAGAACTCCTCCCTGGCCTTGACCATCGGCGTAGCGGAGCTGACCTTCATGACCCGCCAGATCGAAACGTACACCGCCAAGGCGTTCGAGGCGCTGACCGCGGGAACGCTCATCTATCTCGTCCTCTGCCTCGGGATCGCGTCGATCATGGGGCAGGTTGAGCGACGCTTCCGCATCCCGGGCCTGATCGCCCGCGCGGGGAGGGCCGAGCATTGAGCTTCGACTGGGGGGTGATCGCCGGGAACTGGAAGTTCCTCATCTTCCAGGGCTTCCTGGGCGTCGGCGCCTTCGGCGGCGGAACCCTCCGCCTCGCCATCCCGGCCATCGTCCTCGGATTCCTCCTGGGGGTCCTTATCGGGGTGTGCCGTCTCTCCCCCCGCGCCTGGATCCACTATCCCGCGGTCGTCTACGTCGAGTTCTTCCGGGGCGTCCCGTTGGTCATGGTGATCTTCTGGTTCTGGTTCCTGATCCCGCAGATCACCGGCCAGCGGCTCCCCGAGTACGCCGTCGCGCTGACTGCCTTTGTTGTCTTCGAGGCGGCGTACCTCGGCGAGATCGTCCGCGCCGGCATCCAGTCGGTCCCGCGCGGCCAGATCGAAGCCGCCACGGCCACCGGACTGACCCACGCCCAGATGATGCTGCAGGTGATCCTGCCCCAGGCCATCCGGAATATGATCCCGTCGCTGGTCACCCAGTTCATCGTTCTGTTCAAGGACACCTCTTTGGCCTCCATCATCGGCATGATGGATCTCACCAAGGCGGCACAGACGGTCAGTCAGCGCGAAATCCGCCCCTTCGAGATGTTCCTGTTCATCGCGGTTGTCTACTGGCTGTGCACCTACAGCATGTCGCGCGTGAGCCGCTGGCTCGAGGTCCGCATGACGCCCGAGCGGGCCCCCGCCAAGCGCGCCGCGGTGCGGAGTGCCGCCTAGCCCCCGATGCGGTGGGGAAGAATCGGGCCGGCGTTCCGCCAAGAGAGATGGCCAGCTCAGTGCACGGCAGGCAGGAGGGAGTCGACGGTCCGGAGAATCCTGGGCTGGGCCCAGTCCAGCCCGCCGAGGTCCCAGTACCGGATGGGTCCGGCGGGGTCCAGCAGGAAAGTGGCGAGACCACTGGCGCAAGATTCCGTCCCGTCGGACGAAGGTCCCGCCGGCACATCGGGCTCAGGCCGTGAGTTCCCGGGCCGTGATCCGGTACTTGAAGTTGTCGGGATCGAGGGAATCCCGCCAGCCATCCGCCGTCTCGCATTGGGGATACATGAGGAAGCTGATCTTCCCACGGGAGGCGCCCGGCAGCGAGACATCGCGGGCGTGGTTGTAGCCGAGCCAGTTCATCTCCCAGGAACCGAAGAGGCGCTTCCGGGCCGTCACGACCATGGGATCGTTGAGGGGCTTCCCGCCGCCCTCCTCCAGCACGACTTTCCGCACATCGGCGGGATCCACGGGGACCCAGCCGTACCCGGCCAGATAGAACTCGGCGCGGCAGTGCTGCGCCTTGGTGATGTCGCCCCTCTTGCCCAGGCTCTTGTGGTCAGTTCCGTCTGGGGTCTCCGGTGGCGTCTCCGTTCCCCTTGGCGCCTTGGCGGTTCAAAGGACCCCGGGCCTTTGGCGGCAAAACGGTCCCCCGGTTCGGGGCGGTCCCTCTACCGTCTGACCCCGGAGAACTGGTCGCGAAATCGGGGATCCAGCTTGTCCCGCAAGACGTCCCCTACCAGATTGAAGGACAGCACCGTGAGGACGATGAAGAACCCGGGAAAGAGCAGGACGCCCGGCGCCCGCGTGATGTAAACGCGCCCCTCGCTGATCATGTTGCGCCAGCTCGGGATCTGCGGGGGAACGCCCACCCCCAGGAAATCCAGCGCGGCCATGTTCAGGAGGGAAAAGGCGGATGTGAACGTCGCCTGGACGATCACCGGCGAGAGCAGGTTGGGGAGGATGTGGCGCGCCAGGATGCGCAGGCTGCTCGACCCGATGGAGCGGGTGGCCTCGACGAAGGCTTCTTCCTTGATCTTCAGGGTGAGTCCGAAGATGATCCGCGCCGTGCGGGTGAGATAGGTGACCCCCACGGCCAGGATGACGTTCGAGAGCCCGGCGCCCAGAATGGCCAGGAGGGCGAGCGCCAGGAGGAGGGGCGGGAAGGACATCACCACATCGATCAGGCGCATGGCGACGAACCCGACGTGGCGGAAGTAGCCGGAGAGCATGCCGATCAGGATGCCGAGGCAGACCGAGTAGAGCACGACCCCGAGGCCGCACACCATCGTCAGCCGCGCGCCGTACACGACCCGGCTGAAGATGTCCCGGCCGAAGTGGTCCGTCCCGAACCAGTGCCGGGCGGTGGGACCCTGGAGGCGCACCGTCGGATCGAGCCCCATGGGATCGTGGGGGGCGATGAGCGGGGCGAACAGCGCGAGGGCTAGAATGACGAGCAACACGAGGGCGCCCGCCAGAGCGATCTTGCGCCGGATCAACGCCTGCACGAAGGAGCGCATCGCCGTCGTCCCTTCTCAGGTGATTCGGATGCGGGGATCCAGGAAGGTGTAGCCGTAGTCGATCAGGAGATTGATGAGCATGTAGGCCACGGCCACGATCAGAATGACCCCCTGGATCATCGGGTAATCCCGCCGCAGGACCGACTCGACGACCAGCCGGCCGATGCCCGGCAGCGAGAAGACCGTTTCCGTGACCACCGTGCCGGAGGCCAACCCGACGAAGGTGAAGCCGACGACCGAGATCACGGTGATCAGGGAGTTGCGGAAGACGTGCTTCAGCGTCACCCCCAGCTCGCTGAGTCCTTTGGCCCGGGCCGTGGTCACGTAGCCCTCCCTGAGGACATCCAGCATGCTGGCCCGGGTCAGGCGGATGATCAAGGCGGAGTTGGGGGCGGCCAGGGTCACGCACGGGAGCACCAGGTACTTGAGATTGGCGAGATTCCCGCTCTCGACGACGGACGGGAATCCCGAGCTGGGAAGCCACCCGAGCACCACGGAGAAGATCAGCATGAGGTTCAGTCCAAGCCAGAAGGTCGGCATCGACGCCGCCAGCATGGAGGCGGCCGAGAACGTCTGGTCCGCCACGCTGTTGTAACGGATCGCGGAAACCATGCCGATGGGAATCCCGATCAGGACGATCAGTGCCATGGACAGGCAGGCGATGAAGAGGCTGACCTCGGCCCGATCCCGGATGACCCGCAGGACCGGCTTGTGGAAGAAGATCGAGTTGCCCAGGTCTCCCTGGAGCATCCCGCCGAACCAGCGCAGGAACTGGACGTAGAGGGGCCTGTCGAACCCCATGGCCTCCCGGAGGACCTGGACCTGCTCCGGGGTGGCGCTGTCACCCAGCATCACCCCCGCCGGGTCCCCCGGCATGAGGTGCATGAAGGAGAAGACCAGGATCGAGGCCAGGAGAAACGTGGGGATCATGCTGAGGAGCCGCTTCAGCATGTACTTGAGCATAGGCCCCCTGGTTTTTGCGCTGAGCGCGCAAAAACCAAACTTGGTGGAGCAAAGAATTTTTTGCACAGGGCTTCCTACCAGTCTCATCAAGGGAACGCGTGATGGGAGGTGACCCCTGCGATTCGGGTCGGGTTCCATCGTGCGTAACCGTCGGGGGTCCCTCCCTGTGAGATGGTCGTCGTTTATTCCCGGCCAATCTCACCGGGGTTCGGTGAGGCGTTTCAGTTTTGGTTTTTGCGCGGCAGTGCAAAAACCAGGTACTAACCCGGCTTATTCACGAAGGATTCGCGAATAATCCGGGCTCATTTGTCGCTGACCCCTTGGGAATTTGCTAAGCCCGCATTGTTCGCGAGCTGTGTTCGCGAACAATGCGGGCTAACGCTTCGCCCAGACGTTCCAGAGCCGGTTGAAGTTCAAGAGCGTGGAGCTGCCGATCCCACGGAGCTTCGGGCTGAAGATGTCGTAGATGAAGTGGTCCCCGGTTCGCGCCAGGGGGACCTCCTCGTAGAAGAGGGCCTGGAGCTTCTCCATGGCCTCCATGCGCTTGGCCGGGTCGGACTGGGTGGTGAATTCCGTCGTGTACTGCCGCTTGCGCGGGGTATCCCACCAGCCCGGGTAGGTCGGGCTCATGAAGGTGAACAGGATGGGGTCGGGCACGAAGCCGTGGGTGGTGTAGAACACGTCCCAGACGGCGGATTGGGCCCGTTTGGAGACCAAGGTGGCCCAGTCGTAGATCTGCAGGTCGATGTTGAATCCGGCGTCCTTGAGCTGCTTCGCGATCACGACGCTGGCGCTGTAGTGATCGGCGTAGGAGGTGGTGACCATGTAGCGGATGGTCTCCCCCTTGTAGCCTGCCTCCTTGGCCAGCGCCCTGGCCTGGGCCGGATTGTTCTGGCTGTAGCGTTCCAGCCCGACCTTCGTGTACCACTCGGTGCCGGGGGACATCAGGGCGCCGTTGAGGGCCCAGAGCTTCTCCTGGCCGAACGACGCCCGCAGGGCCGGTTCCATTTGGTGGCGTTCTCCATGACCTCCTTGGGGTGGATGGTCGGCCCGCCGTTGGCGTAGGCGAGCAAGGGGGCCCAGGGGGCGAATGGATTCTTCAAATGGATGCGGACCCCGTACTTGCCGTCCGCCGCGACCCGCTCCACGTGCTGGAAGAGGGCTGGCGCGCGCGCCCCATACTTGCCCCAGCGGTTGAGGGAGGCGACGACATCCTCGGAGGTCATCTCCTTGCCGTTGTGGAAGGGCAGCCCCTGGCGAAGCTGGATCATGATGAGCTTGCCGTCCTCGCGCGCCTCCGCGCTCTTGGCCAGGAAGGGGACCGGCTCGTAATTCTCGGTGAAGGTGAAGAGCGTCTCGAAGAAGTGCTGGCTGACGGTGGTGCTGAGGGTGGCGGTGAGGATGTGCGCGTCCAGCGAAGGCGGGGTGTCGATCATGGCGTAGCGCAGTGTGCCGCCCCGGGTGGGCGTCTCGCCCGCCCAGGAGGGCGTCGAACCAAGCAGGAGGACGACCAGGGATAGCACCATCCGGACAAGCGCTCGCTTACCCATGCCAAACCTCCTTTTCGTCTGTCGTGGGGGAATCCTCCCTTTGGTGTGGAGCAGAGGAAAGCCCAACCCGGCCCCCTTCGGCGAGATCGGCTCCCGCAACTCATACGCGGGGCGTGCGGGCCGACATGGCCGGCCTTGCGCGGTCGGGGAGAGCCTATGCCGGAGGACAGCCGGTGTTAACCCGAAACCTCCCCGCGGGTGGCCGGTCATCCTGGTGGGGTCTGCTGGCCGGGTTCCCGCCGGGTTCCCGTCCTTGACACGGTTTGTTGCAGATGGTAGCGTCCGCCACTGTCCTACAACCACCCTGTCCGCGAGACCGAAATGACCAGACCGCAACTCGTCGAGCGCCTCTGGCACGATTTGGGCCATGGGCTGTCCTATTTCGGCCGCCCCGATGTGCCTTCGCCGGACCCGCAAGTCTTCGCCGGCGAAGGGATGCCTTTCGAAAACGATTCTTGTCCTGCGCTCCAATGATCGGAGCGCGCTGGCAGCAAGAGTGGCTGCCACAGGTGCGAAGCACGACGTCACATTCCGGGAAGAAAGCCGGGGAGGGTGTGGAATGGACAACGGGAAGCCGCGGCCGAGGCTTCGTCGGGTAAAAGGAAAGCACTGGCTGGGCGGCGTCTGCGCGGGCATCGGGTACTGGCTGGGGATTCCCACCTGGCTGGTGCGGCTGGCTTGGGCCCTGCTCCTGCTCGTGTATGGCCTGGGGGGGCTGGTGTACGTGCTCCTGTGGATCTTCATGCCGGCCTGGGAGCAGGTCCCCGCCGATTACGAAGAGCGGGCGGGCGGATGAGTGGTTCAAGGTGCTGCGGTTCGAGGTTCAAGTTCAGTTTTTGCGCGCCAGCGCAAAAACTAAGGAGACAGCCATGGGTCAGCTCTTCGAGAACCGCGTGAAGCAGCTCATCAAGGCCGGGAAGAAGACGGCGGGCGCCTGGGCCCAGCTCTGCAGCCCCCTCTCCGCGGAGTGCTTGGCCCGGGCCGGCTTCGACTGGATCCTGATCGACATGGAGCACGCCCAGGGCGATATGCAGACCCTCATCGGTCAGTATCACGCCATCGCGGCCGCAGGCACGGGGGCCGTGCCCTTCGTCCGGGTCCCATGGAACGACCTGGTCTGGATCAAGCGGATCCTGGACGCGGGGGCCTACGGCCTCATGATCCCTTACGTCAACTCCAAGGAGGAGGCGGTCCGGGCCGTCCAGGCTTGCAAGTACCCCCCGCAGGGGTTCCGGGGCATCGCCGGAAGCGTGCGGGCGGCCGGCTTTGGTCGCGACGCGTCGGGCTACCTCAAGCGGGCTAACGATGAAATCTTCGTCATGCTCCAGGTGGAGACCCCCCAAGCCGTGGAAAACCTGGAGGGCATCGCCTCGGTGCCCGGCGTGGATGCCCTCTTCATCGGCCCCATGGACCTGTCCACCTCCATGGGCTTCTTCCTGAACCCCGCCGCACCCGAGGTCCAGGCGATGATCGCCAAGGCCGAGGCCAAGGCCAAGAAACTGGGCATGCCCCTGGGGACCATCTCCGGGAGTTGGGAGCAAGCCAAGGCCCTGTACGACAGGGGCTACCAGCTTGTCACCCTGGCCTCGGACTCCGCCCTCGTCATGCGCATTGCCGCCGAAGCGACGGCCAGGTTCCGCGAGGCCTTCCCGCAAGGGTAAGGGTGGAGGTGAATGCGGAATGGGGAATGCGGATTGCGGAAGAGAATGCGGAATAAGGAGGAGAGTAGGCAAAGGGAAGTGGGCAGATGGCAGAGGTGACGAACGGGAAATGCGGCATTACGAGTGAGGGGTAATGCCTCCAGACACCAGCGAAGATGACACGCTCCGGCCCTCTTCCCAATCAGAGGAGAGAGGGTCGGTAGTCTGAGCCGATCGTCTGTCGTTCTCGCCGTGCTACCGACTGCATACTGCCTCGTGTCCCGCCTTTCGGCGAAATCTCGCCGCGGCTCAACCTCCTGACTCCTGCCTACTGGTCTCTGATCCGGCCTCTGCCGCTCTGAGGCTCTGCAGTTCTCGCCTCTGATCTCTGACCTCCGACCTCTGCCCCCTCATTTCCACTGGCTGATGCCTGTTCTCTGAATGCTCTGGTCCCCTGACCCCTGACCCCTTCACTCCCCTCGCCCTTTCGAGCTATTCAGGTATAGCCTTTTATTTCTGTTGAAAGGGGCCGAACGGGGGATGGACACCGCTGCCAGGGATGGTAGCTTCACTGGTATGGCTCGAAAAGCAAGGGGGCAGCTCCGCATGGATGACCATGCTTCTTTGGCTCGGATCTATATCGTGAATCGCGATGGGCTGTTTGCCCAGGGGCTGCGGAGCCTGCTCGAGTCCCGGCACGCGGCGGAGATCGTGGGCATGGAAAGCGATATCGCCAAGGCCCTGGCGGCCGTACGCGCCCTGAAGCCCGAGGTCGTCATCATGCAGGAGTCCTCCGAATCAGGTCGACCGTCCGGCCTGGAAAGCTTCCTGGAAGAAGGCGTGGCGCCCCGGATCGTGAGGATGAGCCTCGAGCGCGACTTCGGGACCGTCTGTGAAATCTGTCGCCTTCCGGCGAGCAGCCCTGCCGAGTTCGCCGAGGCAATTCGCGGCGCGCGGGTGAAGGAACCCAGACCTGGAGATAGCAAATCGCCAACCACATCAGAGCAAGAGAGCCGGTTGGAGGTGTGAGTCCGAGGCGAACCGCCGAAGCGTAGCGCGGATTTTCTGTCCCCTCCGGCGGCCGAAGGACGACAGGCTGCCCGCAGATTCCCCTGCCTCGACGAACACCCTCTTTTAGAGTGATGCTGCGGGCGGCACGCGAGTTCGTCATGAAGCCGGGATTCCATACCAGATTTCGGTTGACGCTCCGCCCTCTCCTCTCTAAAGTCCTCGAACCGCGCGTCAATAGGTCCAACGGGAACGGGATGCGAATCGATCTTCACGTGCACACGACGGCTTCGGATGGGTTGCTCGATCCGGGCGCCCTGGTCCGGGCGGTCACGGAGGCGGGGGTCCAGGTCTTCGGGCTGGCGGATCACGACACGGTGGATGCCATTCCGGAGACGCTGGCCCTGGCCGAGGCGGCGGGACTCCAGTGCGTTCCCGGCATCGAGATCTCGGCGTATTGGGGGGCCATCGAGTTTCACATCCTGGGCTACTACATCGACCCGGCGGAGGGGACCCTGACGACCTTCCTGCAGGGCACCCGGAAGGCACGTCACACGCGGATGCGGGCCATGCTGAGCCGCCTCGGGGCCATGGGAATCCCGATCCCGGAGGCGGAAGTGCTCGCCGCCGCCAGAAACGGGAATGTCGGCCGACCGCATCTTGCCCGTGTGCTGGTCGAGCACGGGGTCGTGGACGGCGTGGACGAAGCCTTTGAGCGGTACCTGGGCGCGGGGCGGCCGGCGTACGTGCCGCGACCGGACGTGACGGTCGCCCAAGCCATTTCTGTGATCCACGGCGCCGGCGGATTGGCGGTTGTGGCCCATCCCGGCTTGCAGAATCGGGATGACGCCTTTCCGGATCTTTTGGCGGCGGGACTGGACGGGATCGAGGTTTACCATCCCAAGCACAACTATGGGCTGGTCTCGCGCTATCGGCGGCTGGCCGGCCGCCACCAGCTCCTCATAACGGGCGGGTCGGACTTCCATGGCGTGCCGGACGGCGATCACGCCTCCATGCTGGGCCGGCCCTGCCTCCACGAGGCCGATTTCCTCAAGCTCGCCGAGGCGATCCGATCCCGCCGGGAGACGGCGAAGTAGCCGCCGGGGTCCGATTTAACCGCCAAGGCGCCACCGAAAAGCTGGAGGGCCAAGGACGCCAGGGGAAACCGTAAGTATAAGGACCAGCAGTCAGAGGTTGTGAAAAAATCTCGTGGCGAACCAACGAAACTGGTCGACTTCTGGCTCGGGTGCTGGTAAGAGAAGCGCATGCATACACATCGCGATGTTCCAGCGGAAGTCGGGTCCCCGCAACCCGTGTTGTTTGAGGT
>JACQVN010000005.1 GCA_016209735.1 Candidatus Methylomirabilota bacterium | reverse complement strand
GGGGGGGGGGGGGCCTGGGGTAGTGGGAGTCTTGCAGTCAGTCGGTAGACTCTCGCGGCCAGGTTCATTCCCTGCTGCCAGAGCGTGAGGTCCCTGAAGCTCTTGATCGTTCCCACGACGTTATCCTCTCCCAGCACCGCATCCCCCGATCCCCGTCCCCCGTCCCCCGTCCCCTGCATTTCACCCAAACGATGCCTCGTAGCGGTAGTCGAAGAGCTGGCCCAGGATGAGACGGATCAGGCCGATGGCTCCCATGATGATCAGGATCAGGATGACGCTGAACGCCGCCGCCCCGCCCAGGCGGCCCGCCTCGGTCTGCGAGAGGATCTGCACGGTCATCAGGTTCCAGTCGGCCGACACCAGGAAGATCGCCGCGCTGATGGCGGTCATGGCCCGGACAAAGGAGAAGACCAGGGCCGAGAAGAAGGCCGGTACCAGAAGCGGGAGCGTGATTCGCCGGAAGGCGACCTGGGTCGAGGCGCCGAGGTTCGTCGCCGCCTCTTCGATGGCAGGATCGATCTGGCGGAGGACGGCTATTCCCGATTGGATCCCGACGGGGATGTAGCGGAAGAGGAAGTTGGCAATCAGGATGGCGGCCGTTCCCGTGAGCAGGAGCGGCCTCTGATTGAAGGCCAGGATGTAGCCGATGCCGATGACCGTGCCGGGGACCGCGAAGTTCAGGATGGAGACGAACTCCATGACCTGCCGCCCCGGGAAGCGCCGGCGCATCACCAGAAAGGCGATGGCCATGCCCAAGAGGCCCGCCAGGGGGCTGGAGGTCACGGCGATGATGAGGGTATCCTTGATGGCCTGGGCCCCCACGCCGAAGATGTAACTGAAGTTTCGCAGCGTGAAGCTGTGGTCGGCGCCCCAGGCCCGGGAGAAGGCCCCCACCAGGATCGTGGCATAGAAGAGCAGGACGAAGAGGGCCACGACCATGCAGGCGGCGAAGAGGATCCACTGCATCGCCGGGCTGACGGCCTTCAGGATGGCACGGGTCGGCTTGCCCGTGACGGTGACGTAGCGCTTGCGCGCCACCCAGTACCGCTGAATGACAAAGGCGATCACCGATGGCACGAGGAGAATCACGGCCAGCGCCGCCCCACCCGGCAGATCGTACATCCCGGTCACCTGGAGGTACACCTGCACTGACAAGACCGGGAAGCCGCTCCCACCCAGGATGAGCGGGTTGCCGAAGTCAGCGATGGACTCGATGAAGAGCAGGAGGAGGGCGCTGGCGATCCCCGGCAGACAGAGGGGCAGGCTCACCCGGGTGAAGGCCTTCCAGCGGGTGGCCCCCAGGTTCATGGCCGCGTCCTCCAGCGTGCCGCCCAGCGACTCCAGGACGCCCCGCAGGGTGAGGTAGGCGACCGGGAAGAAGGTGAAGACCTGGGCCAGGAGCAGGCCGCGCATTCCGTAAATGGCGAACTCCTGAAAGCCGAGGAGCTGTCGGGTGATCAGGCCGTTGTTGCCGAAGAGGAGGATGATGGAGAGCGCGCTGACGAAGGGGGGCGAGATGACCGGCAGGATCGCCGCCGCGGTGAGGAATGACTTGCCGGGGATGTCGGTCCGGGTCAGGGTGAAGGCGAAAAGAAAGCCGACGAGGGTCCCCCCGACGGCGGTGAGGACCCCCATCGCCACGCTGTTCCACAGCGCCTGCCGGATGAACCAGCCGCCCAGGAACTCGCGGTAAAGGCGAAGCGTCGGCACCCCGTCCGGGATGAAGCTCACCGTGAAGACCCGGACGAGCGGATAGAGGATAAAGACGAGGAGCAGGCCAAAGATCGCGGCCACCGCCGCCCCCAGGAGCGGCTCACTCCGGAGGCGGCGGAGGTCGTGGAGGGTCCGGCTGCCCCACTGCTGGAGGGACCGCGAGGTCACGCCGGGCCTACTTCTGGGCTCGCAGGACCTCGTTGATCCAGCGGTCGACGAGCTTCTTCTTCTCCTTTCCAGCCCAGATCGCGTCGTAGTTGATGGTGGGGATCTGATCGAAGGACGGCAGCCCCTCCATCAACCTGGCCTTGGGGTGGACGGGGAAGAAGTACGTCTTGGCCTCGGTCAGCGCATTCTGACCAGGGAGGGAGATGAACCAGTCGAGGAGCTTCTTGGCCTGCTCCGCCCGCGGCGCGCCCTTCAGGATGGAGATGGCCGGCGCCTCGAAGCCGACGCCCTCCCTGGGGAAGGTGACCTTCAGGGGGTAGCCCTCGCCAATCAGTTGCAGGAAGGCCGGTGTGAACTGAATGCCTACCCCTGCCTGGCCGATGGCCGCCGCCTTGGAGGGGGCGGTGCCGCTCTGGGTGTAGGTCTGGATGCTCGGGTTGAGCCGCTTCAGGTAGTCGAAAGCCTTGTCTTCCCCCATGATCATCACGAGGGCAGCCACCATGTTGTAGCCGGTGCCCGACGTCTGCGGACTGGGGGTCTGGACCTGGCCCTTGAATGCCGGTTTGAGGAGGTCGGCCCAGGAGGTCGGCGGCTCCACGTTCTTCTGCTTGAGGGTGTTCAGGTTGGAGGCGAAGCCGAGCGGGTTCATGTAGAAGGATGTCCAGTAGCCTTCGGGGTCCTTGAACTTCGCGGCCAGCTCTTTCGCGTTGGGGGAAACGTAGATCTGGGACAGCCCCTTCTCTTTCAGGGCCACGTGGTTTTCGCTGGGGGCGCCGAACCAGAGATCGGCTTGGGGGTTGTTCTTCTCTGCCTCGATCCGCGCGACCGCCGGCCCCGAGGAGAGGAAGGTGAATCGGACCTTGATGTTGGTCGCCCTGGTGAAGGCGTCCAGGAGCTTCTTGGCATTCTCCTCGTCCACGCTGGAGTACACCACCAGATCCTGGGCGTGAGCGAGGCCGGGCAGGAGCAGGCACAGGACGAGAAACAAACACAGCATCCCGTAGCGCTTCATGGGATCCTCCCTTGGCCGAGAGGTCACTCACGAACGATTCGTGAACCCCCTGGGCCCAATGACCAATGACCAATCCCGCCTGCGGCGGGATCACCAATGCGGGTGGGCGCGAGGTGCCGTCAAGACGCGAGAGCGACGCTGCATCCGTCCCTGAGCCTTCACCATTTGTAATTTTGGTAAGCCCGCAGTATTCGCGAGCCGTATTCGCGAATACTGCGGGCTAGGCCATCTGCAAGCCGCCATTCACGTCCAGGGTGGCGCCGGTCATGAAGTTCCCGCCGTTCGAGGCCAGGTAGACCGCGGCCTCGGCCAGATCGTTCGGATTGCCCAGTCGCTTCAGCGGGATGCTCTCCAGAGTCTCCTTCCACTGCTCCTCGGTGCGCCAGTACAGGATCTCCGTATCGATCAGGGCCGGGGCGATGGCGTTCACCAGGATGTTGTGCCGAGCCAATGCGTTGGCCAGGCTCTTGGTGAGGCCGATGACCCCCGCCTTGGCCGCGCAGTAGGCGGAGCCGCCCAGTGTTCCCGATTTGCCGGCCATCGAGGAGATGTTGATGATCCGGCCGCCGCCCTGGGCGATCATACCCGGGATGACAGCCTGGCTGCAAAGGAAGACGCCGGTCAGGTTGGTCCGAAGGACCTTCTCCCATTCCGCTTCGGTCGTCTCGAGGGGACCCTTGGGCAGCCCGATGCCCGCGTTGTTGACGAGGATATCCACCCGACCGAGCCCGGCGATGGCTGCTTCCACCATCCGGCGGATCTGGACCGTGTCGGAGACATCGGCCCGGCAGCGGATCGCCCTCCGGCCCATTTCCTGGATGGCGGCGACCAACTCCTTGGCCTGCTCCTCGCGGCTCACGTAGTTCACCAGGACATCCGCCCCCTCGCGGGCCAAGGCGAGGGCAATGGCCCGGCCCAGCCCCCGCGAGGCCCCCGTCACGATCGCCTTCTTGCCTTCCAGTCGCATGAGATCTGCCCTCCTAGTAGCTCGCGCGAAGCGCGGGCTGCCGACGTCGATCACACGCTACTGCCAGGCGGGGAGAGGGTCAAGTCGAAATCGCGCCAGCCCCGATACGAAATTCTTGAACCGCCAAGTCGCCAAGAACGCCAAGATTGCAGGGCTCAAAATGCAAACACATTCGCTAACGCCACCCCACCTTGAGGGGCCTTTAAGAATTCGGCCCTGACATCAGCCCCTGGCGGCCTGCCTGCGCCGTGCCGACAGGCGCCTGCCTGTGCGGTGCACGCAGACAGGCGGCAGGCAGGCCTTGGCGAGCCCCGGTGGCGCCTTGGCGGTAAGACGGTTTCCTCGGATCAGGGCCCGGCGGGGAGCCGGGCGTCAGGCCGGGCGCGGGCCGGGGTACTCCAGACCTGGGGTCAAGTAGAAGCGCGGGAAGAGGAGGTCATCCCCGGCTGCGATCATGCCATCCCGGAGCGCCGTCTGGGCCAGGGGCGTGCCGGGGTAGATCCGGATTCCCACCGTGATCCGCAACTGATGCAGACCGAGCGCGTCGGCAAAGGCCAGGCTCTCCGCGACTGTCTCCTGCGTCTCCCCTGGGCCGCCCAGGAGGAGGAACCCCATCCGCCGGATGCCATGCGCCGCGAGCCGATCGGAAACTTCACGGACATCCGGTGGCCGGAACCGCTTGTCCATGGCGCGGAGGACCCGCGGGGCCCCGCTCTCGAACCCCAGGCTCACCTCGACGCAGCCCGCCGCGGCCATGGCGCGGATCAGTTCGACCGGCACGTCGTGCGGCTGGAGGATGCAGCGCCAGGCGACCTCCAGCCGCTCGGCGGAGATCCGGTGGCACAGCTCCAGGGCGTACTCTGGCGGAACGTTGAAGGTGTTGTCCACGAAATAAAGACGCCGGAACCCGGCGCGCGCCAGGCGGGCGATCTCCGCCACCACTGCGCCCGGCGTGCGGGCGCGGATCGCTCGACCCTCCAGGCGCGGGGTCGAGCAGTACGAGCAGCGCAGGGGGCAGCCCCGCCGGCTTTGCACGGGGACCCAGAGGTCGGGGTCGGCAGGGTCCGCCGTGGGCCAGAGGTCCGCCCTGGGGAGCGGCAAGCTGTCGAGGTCGGACGCGAAAGCCCGTGCCACTGGGCCGCTGCGCCCGGCGGCGTAGACCCCGGGGAGGTCCGCCGGGTCCTCTCCCCGCTGGAGCCGGGACACGAGCAGAGGGAAGACCATCTCCCCTTCGCCGCACACGCCGAAGTCGGCGCCGAGATGAGCGAGCGCCGCGGCCGGGAAGATGCTGTACCCCGCGCCGCCGAGGACCAGGGGGGCTCTAGAGTGCTCCCGGCAGGCGGCCACGACCTCGGCGACCTGCGCGAGGAGGAAGCGGGGCCGCTCCATGCACTGGTCGTCGATGTTGCGGACGGAGATGCCGATGACGCGCGGGCGAAGCGCCGCGATCGCCCGGGCGATGGCGGCACGCTGATCGGCCTCGCGCAAGAGGTCCAGCATCGCCACTTCGTGACCGGCGGCCCGGACCGCGGCGGCCACCAGGGCGAGCCCGTAGGGGAGCGCCGGCAGGTTAACCCGTTCCGTATTGGCCGAAATCAGCAGGACGTTCATCGGCCGCCTCCTGCGCCTCGATCTCCTGAGGGAGGCGAGGACCGCGGAGCCATTCGTAGAGCACGCTGGAGCTGAGAAGAATCCGTTCCCGTTGATCGATCCAGTTCCGAGGTGCGGGAGCCGACCGCTTGGGACCGGTGAGCGCATCGATCAGGACCGGCGTGTCGAGATGAAGCATGAGCCGCGGCTTGCTTGGCGGCGACCGCCTCGCCGTCGGGCAGCGCGAATACCGGCAATCTCAGCACCGGAACCATACTTCCATATTTTCGCCGAGTCAACGGCAGGTCAGGGCCGGGCCAGCGGGCCTTGCGGTTGCCCGGGTAGGATGGTACGGTAAGAACCATTGCGATCCTCGCAGAGGTATTTCGTGGGAATCCGCTCTTGGCGAAAAGTGTTTCTCCTTCTTCTCTGGGGAGCCTGCCTCGGGCTTGACCTCCGGGGAGGGCTGGTCCGCGCCGGCTCCTTCGAGGAGGGGGTGGACTTTCTCCAGGGCGGCCACTACCGGTGGGCGCTGGAGAAGTTCGTGGAGGCGGTCAACCGGTCGCCGCGGGATCCGCAACGCTGGTGGTACCTGGCCGAGTCCTATCGGATGCTGGGGGATGCGTCCGCCGCCGCCGGCGCGTACCGGCATGTCTTGCAGTTGTCCGGTTCCTCCCCGCAGGCCGCTGCCGCGCGCCAAGCCCTCGAGGCCATGGGCGAGCCGAGCGTGGCGATGGTCAGCGTCCCCATCCAGCGCCGGGGAAGCGCCATCATCGTCCCGGCGCGGATCAATGGCGAGCCGGTCGGGGCGTTCCTCCTGGATACGGGCGCGACGTTCAGCTCCGTCTCCAGCAGCGTCGCGCAGCGGCTGGGAGTCCGCTCGGGTTCGGGCGGGACCGTGCGCCTGCTCACGGCCAGCGGCTCCATCCAGGCGCCGCTGGCCATCCTGGACGAGGTGGACGTCGGGGGGGCCGTCGCCAGCAACGTCCCGGCGGTCGTCTACGACCTCCCCGGCATGCCCCCCCATATCGTCGGCCTCCTCGGCATGAGCTTCCTGGAGCGCTTCCGCGTCAACCTCGACATCACCTCGGGAACCCTCATCCTCGAAACGGGACGATAGCCGACCGGGACGGGCGCGCCGGTTTGGTGCCGAAGTTCTCGCGCAGAGACGCAGGGGCGCAGAGGGCACCGATCCCAACAGGCCAGTTTGCACTTCAATCCCGCCACGGGACACGACAAGCCCCGCAGTCGGTTTCCCTGCTGCGCGGCGTCGAATACCGCCTCGCAGACGGCTGAAGAAGGCACGTTCATGCTGCGATCCCGCTCTGCGTCGCGAATGCGACAGGCAGGCGCAGACAGGCAACGCAAACAGGTGCACCGCACATGCAGGCCTGGCTCCCCTTTGGACAGACTCCTTCGGAGAGGCGGGCCGCCATGGTCCACTCCCCGGAGAGCTCGCGAATGGTCCGGGCCAGGAGAATGCTCGACGGAAGGCAATCCGGTGGGTATACTTAGCCCGAGTTATTCATCGCATGAAAGGCCCATCTCACCACGAAGGAGCTGCCTGCGCCGTGCCAAGCGCCTGCCTGTGCGGTGCACCTGTCTGCGTGGTGAATAATCCGCGGTAGGGCAGTCGCTTTGCGAGGTGAGGATGACGACATGAGCATCCCGTGGGAGAAGGCCGAGGTCAATTGCCCGACCTGCCGGGAAATCCTGGTCCTGCACCCGGGCCTCGGCGAGATCTGGTGCATCCGCTGCGAAGAGGGCTTCGACATCATGGAGAGCCCGAGCCCGCGGGCGCCGGAGCGCATCCTCCTCGTTCTCTCGAAGAAGCGCCACACCACCTAGCGATCAGCATTCAGCGATCAGCGCCCGGCGAGCGTCCCGCCCACCTCCGCCAAGGCACCGGAGGCAACCGCATCCTCCCTGAGGGCCGCTTCTCGGCCATCGCCCTCATAGGCTTTTCATTCGGTTTGCGCCGACGGCGCAAACCGCGTATGATGCCGCCCGTTCCCGGGAGACGATATGGCCGATTCACGCATCCGCTTGGGCATCGATGTCGGCGGCACGTTCACGGACCTGGTGGTGTGCGATGAAGGGGCGGGGCTCCTCGCCCTGCACAAGGTCCCCACGACGCCTCAGGACATTGCCCAGGGGCTCCTCACCGGCCTCAAGAAGACGGGGGTCCCCGCCGGCGCCTTCGCCGAAATCGCCCACGGCACGACGGCGGCCACCAACGCCGTCCTGGAGCGGAAAGGGGCGCGCACGGCCCTCCTAACGACCGAGGGCTTTCGCGACCTGCTGGAGCTGCGGGATGCCGGCCGGCGGGGACTCTGGGGACGGCAGAGCGCCTTCGATCCCCTCATCCCGCGCCACTTCCGCTTCGAGATACCGGAGCGCATGGACGCTCGGGGCAACGTCGTGCTGGCCCCGCCCGGGGAGGCGCTGGCCGGCGTGGCCGCGCGACTGGAGGGGGAGCAGATCGAGGCGCTGGCCGTCTCCTTTCTCCACGCCGATCGAAATCCCGCGCACGAAAAGCAGGCCGCGGCGCTGCTGGGTCGGAGCCGGCCGGACCGGCCGGTGGTCCTGGGGAGCGCCGTGGCCCCCTTCGCCGACGAAAGGCTCCGCACGGCCACGGCGGCGCTGGCCGCCTACCTGTCCCCCCTCATGCGGGCCTACGTGGCGGGCCTGGCGCGGGTGCTCACGGCCTCGGGGGTGGGCGCGGCATTCCGCTTCATCGAGTCTGCCGGGGGCTCCTCTACCCCCGAGGAGATCCGGGAGCAGCCGCTCCGCACGATCCTGTCGGGGCCGGCGGGGGGCGCCATGTCGGGCGCGGCACTGGCGGACCTGCTCCGCCTGCCCACCGCGGTGACCGCGGACATGGGCGGGACCAGCTTCGACGTGACCATCATCGAGGCCGGCCGCCCCGGTCTCACCGGGAACCGGCGCTTGGAGTTCGGCCTCACCGTGGCGGTACCGGCCATCGATATCCACACCGCCGGGATCGGCGGCGGGAGTCTCATCGCCATCGACGAGGCGGTGCCCGACGGGATCCAGGTGGGGCCGGAGAGCGCCGGCGCCCGCCCGGGACCGGCCTGCTTCGGCCTGGGGGGGCGGAAGCCTACCATCACCGATGCGGCCCTCTTGCTGCAACGACTGGTGGGGGTTCGGGAGGATCTGGGGCTTCGTCCCCTCGACCGGGAGGCGGCGGCCCAAGCCATGCTGGCCGAGATCTGCCCCATGCTGAATCTGGAGCCGGCGGCCGCGGCCGGCGTCGTCCTGGAGGTGGCTGAGGCCCGCATGGCGGGTTTCCTCGGCACGCAGCTCGCCGGCCGCGGCGTATTCCCCGGCGAGGCCAGCCTCATTGCCTTCGGCGGCGCGGGTCCGGTGCATGCCGCCGCCGTGGCCCGGCGAGCGGACTTGCGCGGCGTGGTGGTTCCCTATCTGGCCTCGGGCCTGTCGGCCCTGGGCTGCCTCCTGGCCCCGCCGGCGAAGAGCGCCATGGTCTCCGTGGACGAGCCGCTGGCGTCGCTTTCGCCCGAGCGGCTGGCGGCCTGCCTGGAGGCCGCATTCCCGGGGAGGACGGGGCAGGGGCGTCTCAGGCTCGAGCTGGTCCTGCACCGCGGGGAGAGCCGCTACGAGGACCTGCTGCCCGTCCGCGACCTCCGCGAGTCGGCGGAAGCACGCCTTCGACGGTACCACGCTTTTACCGAGCGGGCCTACGGCATCCGGCCGAGCCCCGAGGCCGTCCGGGTCGCCCGCCTGCTGGGTGTCCTGGAGGAGGCAGCCCCGTCCTTGCCCCTGGCGTCGCTCCTGGAGGGAACGTTCCGTCGTCGCCGCGAAGCAGCCGCGCTCGGCAGACCCGAAGGGCGTCCCGATCGGTATCCGGACGGCGCGGCAGGGAGCGGCCAAGGCGTCCCGACGCGCCCGGTGGAGTCGCTGCCCATCGGCGCACCCGCCGTGGGACCGGCCCTGGTGGTTCTGCCGGGCGCCACGGCCTACGTGCCCCCCCGGACGAGCTACCACGTGGATCGGTGGGGGAACCTCTGGATGGAGGCGAAAGGATGATGAGCCGCCGTTCGCCGCGCCGGAGAGCGGTCCGCCTCCTCGGCGGGGGGAGCATCCCCACGCCTGCGTCCCTGACGCTCCGGGACGAGCCGGCGGCGCCGGATCCGGCGGGTCCTCGGACTCCGGGCTCCCGCGCACCGGCGGAATACGGTCCGGCCAAGGTTCTGGCGGCGCGCCAGTCGCTGGAGGAGGCCGCGGCGGCCATGGACGTCATGCTCCGCCGGGGCGCGACCGCGGCGGGCATCGCCCGTTACGCCCATACGGCCGCCGGCTTCTATGGGCCGATGGGGGCGCTGGTGGTCGGGGGGCGGGAGAGCCACCCTCTTCTCCTGGAGACGGCCGCCGAGGCGCTGGCGGTCCTGTTGGAACGGCGGGGCGCGGCAGGCTCCCCATTCGGGGTCGAGGAGATCTGCTGGACCAACGATCCGCGCTCCGGCGCCGCAGGCGTGGAGGATCTCATCCTGGCCACCGCCGTTCTCCGGGAGGCGCGGCTGCTCGGCTTCGTTGCCGTGTCGGCGGCCCACACGGGCCTCGGCCGGGCCACGCTGGCCCCCAGCGCGGGCCTGCGCCGCGAGGGCATCATCCTGCCCTGGGCGCGCGCCGGGGAGGGCGGCCGCCTGGAGGTGGGGCTCCGCGACATCGCGGCGGCCAACGCGGAAGATCCGGCGGCATTCCTGGAAGATCTGCAAGTGCACCTGAGCACACTCGCCTTCGGCCTGGACGCGGTGGAAGAGCTCCTCGACCAGGAGGGGGTGGGCGTCCTGGCCGCCGTGGCCGCGGGGGGGATGCGCGGCTGGAAGCGGGCCCTCGGCCGGCTGTTCGGTCGGCCGGAGTCCTCGATCCTGGAAGGCCGGCTGGGACCTTTCGCCGTGCAGATCCGCGGGGCCGGCCCGGAATCCCCGGTGGCGGTGTCCATCGGGACGGACGGAAGTCACGGGGAGCTGACCGCGGCGGTGGCGCGGGCCGCCGTGCGGGCCGCCGCCCGGCAGATTCTGGCGGCCGAGGTGCCGGGAGGGGCCGTCCTGGGTGGGGCTTCGGAGGCCTTGGCGATCACGACGCCCTGGGACGCGGGGCCGTCGGCCGTCACCACGGGGGCCGGACGCTTCGCCGAGGCGCAGCTCCTGCAGGACGCGGTGCTCACGGCCTTCGCGGACGAGCTTCCCCACCTCACCCATGCCCCGGATGCCGCCCCGGCGCTCCTGGACCTCAGGGGCGAGTGGGGGGATGGCTGCCGGTTCCGGCTCCGCCTCGGCCTGGGGGCGGGGGCCGGTGCCTCGGTTTTCGGCGACGGGCTGAGCCATGGCGCCTCGGCCTTCTTTCCCTTGCGGCTGGACGCGGTGGAGGCCGTGGAGCGGGCCGCACCGATCCGAATTACCCGTTTTCAACTCCAGCCGGATTCGGGCGGGCCGGGGCAATATCGCGGCGGCCTGGGCGCCCTGTTGGAGCTCGTGCTCCTGGAGGGCCGGGCCGTGGCCGACGTGCTCGTGCCCGGGCGGCCCATGGGGCTGCGGGGAGGGCTGCGCGGCGCCCCCGGCCGCCTGGCGCGGGTGAGCGAGGAGGACGGAACGCGCGAAGACCTCGGCCCCGCCCAGGTGAGTCTTCGGCTCAAGCCGGGGGATCGCCTCATCCTGGCGAGCCCGGGCGGCGGCGGATGGGGGGTTCCCTACCAGCGGTCCATCATGCGCCTGGAGGAGGATCTGGCGCGCGGCCTGGTGAGTCCCACCCAGTCGCGGAACCGGTACGGACTGATCTTGAAGCCGGATTCGCTGGAGAAGGACGATCATCTCACGTATCGCGTCCGGCACTATCTCTTGACCACGCTCACCGCCGAGGACCTCATCGCCGGCGAGCAGTTGCTGGACGAGTGAGGCGAGTGAAGCAGTACGACGGTACGGCGGTACGAGGTCGGAGTCCCGCCAGCGGCGGGACGGAGATTCGCCGCAGGCGGATTCGAAGGTTCGAAGTTCCAGGTTTCAGATTGGGGGAGCCGGAGAGTTCGAGAGTTCGAGAGTTCAAGGGTTCGAACGTTCCACGTAAACGTTTAACGTTCAACGTGCGTGGTTCGGGAGTACGGCGGTTCCTGGCCGACGTTCAACGTTCAACGTTCAACGTGTGTGGCTCGAGCGTTCGAAGGTTCGGGGGTTCAAGGGTTCGGCAGTACGGCAGTACGACGGTGCTGCGGTTCCGGCCCGACGTTCAACGTTTAACGTTCAACGTTCAACGTTGAGCGGCTCGCGTTTCCGCTTGCCCGGGCGCGGGCCGGCGTACTAGGATGAGCCTGTCAATCCTCGCGGGATCCCCATGACCGAGATCTACCTCGACATCGAGACGCAGAGGCTGGCCGAGGAGGTGCCCGGCGGCTGGGACAACATCCGGGCCTTCGGCCTGGCCGTGGCGGTGACCTGGGACGAAGCCAATGGCTTCCGCGAGTGGTACGAAACCGACGCGGGGCGGCTGATTCAGGCGCTGCGCGGATTCGACCGCCTGGTGACCTTCAACGGGGACCGGTTCGATCTGGCCGTCCTCTCCGACTACGGGGACGTTCGGGAGCTTCGCTCCAGGAGCTTCGACGTCCTCCAGGATCTCAAGCGGCGGCTGGGATTCCGGGTGAGCCTGGAACATCTGGCCCAGGCGACCCTGGGGGCGCGGAAGAGCGGCTCGGGGCTGGAGGCGGTCCGCTGGTGGCGCTCCGGCGAGGCCGCCTTGCGCCGCCGCGTGGTGGACTACTGCCGGAAGGACGTGGAGATTTTGCGGGAGATCGTGGCCTACGGTCGCAGGGAAGGGCTCGTGAAAGTCCCGTCCCGGGGGAGGGATCTCCCGGTTCACGTCGGCTGGACAGCCTAGCCCGCGTGAGTCGCGAACCGCGTTCGCGAATCACGCGGGCTTAATAAGAACCCAAGTGGGTAGCGGCCAGGGACGGATTAGGGATCCCGGTTGCATCTCGACGGCGCACCCACCCCGGCGGATCGGTACCCGGTCCGCCGATCGCCTTGCGTCCTCCCGCCGTAGGCGGGATTGGTTAATGGTCATGTAAGCCCGGATTCTTCACGGTTCTTTCGTGAAGAATCCGGGCTAAGGTGAGGACCATGAACGATCTAGCCAAGCGATTCGATGAAATCGTGGTGGCGGCAAGCCGCCAGGGTCTGCTCGTCTTTCCAGGATACCTGGGCGACGATCTGCCGACGGTCTGGTGGCAGGGGGACCCCGAGGATTGGCCCGATTTCCTGGGGATCGCCAAGGCGGAAGGACAGCGGACGCTCTTCGTGGGGCAGACGGTCCTGCATGCCGAGGATCTCCAGGAATTGGCGGAGTGGGTCGAAGAACGCATGGGGGCGGGCTCGACCAACGGCAACCGGGCTCGCCTCAAGGAGTTCGAGCGCTACATCGGCCTGACCGGCGAG
Organism: Candidatus Methylomirabilota bacterium; assembly: GCA_016209735.1. GTDB lineage: Bacteria > Methylomirabilota > Methylomirabilia > Methylomirabilales > 2-02-FULL-66-22 > 2-02-FULL-66-22. The sequence continues at coordinate 3,030 of JACQVN010000005.1, read as the reverse complement.
GTGCGGATCGGCTGGATCAAGGACGGCGTGGCGTACCTTCTGCAGCATCGAACGGAGTGGTACGAGGATTTCCTGGATCTGATGGACGAGGTTCAGGAGGACGACGAGCTGTCCGACTATTCCCGGGACGAGTGAGCCGTCCGCCCATGCGCGCGTCCTTCTCGCCGGAGCAGGCGGCCCTGCTTGGTCCGTACGTCACCAATGTCGAGCGGCCCATCTTCGCACTGCACAACCTCCCCGAAGAGGTGGTGGCGGTTCTCTTCGCCTATTACTCCCGCAGCCGCGACAGCCTGCGGCAGAACCTCCTCCGGCTGATCCAGGATCGGGACCTGGACCTCAGCGAACGCCTCACCTGGGCCGGGGCGGACCGGGACGAGCTGGCCCTGGCCCGGCAGAAGGCCAAGGAGTTCCACGAGAAGTGGGTGGTGGGATACGGGCACGCCTCGGTGGCGGAGCATGCCGTGGCCCACCTGGCGCTGGAGGACGTCTCCATCGTCGCCAGCAAACTGGTGGAGGACACCCGGCTCGCCTCCTTCACTGAGAAGTCCACCCGGTACGTCCAGTTCGACCGGGAGAAGTTCTACCGGGAACCGCGCCTCATGGCCTCGGCGCAGGCCGGCCGGTACCAGGAGGCGTGTCGCTTCCTCCTGGACGCCTACACCCGCCTGACGGAGCCGGTGGTCGCGGCGATCAAGAAGGAGCTGCCGCGGGGGGAGGCGCAGACCGAGCGGGGCTACGAGGCGGCCTGCCGGGCCCAGACCTGCGACATCCTCCGTTACATCCTGCCCGCGGCCACGCTCACCAATATCGGCATGACCATCAACGGGAGGCTCCTGGAGCACCTGATTCGCAAGCTCCTGTCGCATCCTCTGGCGGAGGCCGGGACGATCGGGGCCGCCCTGAAGCAGGAAGCCCGGCAGGTCATTCCCACCCTGCTCAAGTATGCCGAGCGAAATGCCTACCTGGCCGAGACATCCGTCACGATCCGGGATGCGGCGGAGCGGATCTTCGCCGGCCTCACTCCCGAGGCGGCCCCGTCCGTCTCGCTGGTCCGCTGGCCGGAGGATGCCGAGGAGCAGCTCGTGGCCGCCATCCTGTACGGAGCCGCGCGCCACCCCTGGCGACAGGTGCAGTCGAGAGTGGCGACCCTGCTGCCGGAGGAAAAGGCCGGGGTGATCGACGAGTACCTCAAGCGGCGCGGCGCCCACGACCAGCCGCTCCGGGCGCTGGAGCATCTGAGCTACACGTTCGACATCCTGCTGGACTTCGGCGCCTTCCGCGACATCCAGCGCCACCGCCTGGTCACGCAGCTCCCCCAGGAGTCCACGGCCGTCCACGGCTACAGCACCCCCCCCGAGATCGCCCGCTACGGCCTCGCCGCGGACTACGAGGCGTGCATGATCCGGGCGCGGGAGGCCTACGAGGCCCTGCGGGCCGACTTTCCCGACGAGGCACAGTACGTCCTCCCGCTGGCCTACAAGAAGCGCGTCCTTTTCACCTGGAACCTCCGCGAGATGTTCCACTTCGTCGAGCTGCGCTCGGCCAGGCAGGGCCATGTCTCCTACCGGCAGATCGCCCAGCAGGTGTTCCGGGAGCTGGAGCGCGTCCAGCCGCTCCTGGCCCGGTACATGCGGGTGGATCTGGCGGACTACGGATTGGCGCGAGGGTAGGTGAACGGCGCAGTGCGCCGGAGATGTGGCAATGGAGATTATACGAGAGGCGACTGGGCTCGTCAGGTTCCGTGAAATGGCCGAGCGTAGGTTCGGCGACATGGTCAAGGCCGTTGTGGATGTCGAGAAGGGTATCATGGCCGTCGATGCCGAGCTTCATGCCGATGAAGAGGAGCTACTCCTGGAAGAAGGCTCCGCGCAGGCCAACCTGTGGGGGATCAACCTCTATCCGGATGTGGCCGAGGAGGACTGGATCGAGTTCGACTCCATGATCAATCTGCGCCCCTCCCAGGGGAACCGCAGCCGGGGGGTCGACGACCCAGGGGTGCGCCGGAAGATCCTTGAGATCGTATCGCGCCTGGTGAGGCGGTGATGGTCGTGCATCGGGAGCTGGCAACAGGGCGATGGTTCGAGCTGCCCCTCATGGAACAGCTTGCCCATGTGGGGAGCGAGATCGAGCGTACCATGCGCTGGCGGAGCAAGGGAAATGCGGAGGTCGCCCGGCGGGCCTTCGAACGTGCGCTGGAACTCCTCGACCTCACCATCGCCGACGCCAAGCATCGGTCGCGCCTGCGGGAGCTGACCCGGCTGCGGGAAGTCCTGGCCGATTACTTCTGGTTCGACAACCGCTACGGCTCGACCGACGAATCCTGGAGGCGGTACTTCCACGCCTTCACCTACGCCGCGGCGATCACCCGAGGGAGGTGAGGTGGCGAGAGGGACTTGCGAGTGGGGGCCACGGCCGCTCCTACCCACAGGCTCACCGGACGTCAGCGGGAGCGCGGCCAACCGCCTTGGCGTAACACCCCCGACACGACGGCGACGGCAGCCCTCAATTGGCGCGGAGAACCGGGCGCACCGGGGACGGCTGTCAAGGGGAGAGGTGCCGTGGCCGGGATCGGCGCAGACCGCCCCCGACGCACACGCGGACGCCGCGCCAGGGGCCGTGCGGAGATGGCCGCGCTCTGGTCGCGCATCGTGCCAGGGAGGGGCGAGGGGCCGGCACGGCTGCATTACGTGATGAACACCATCCTTTCCGTCCAGGGCGACCGGGCGGAAGCGCGGTCGAACTACCTGGTCGTGCTGGAGATGCCGGACGGGCTGGCCCCCTCGGTCTGCGGCACGTACTCGGACGTCTTGCGCAAGGATGGAGGCGCCTGGCGGATCGCGCGGTGGGAGCTGATCCACCACCTCCGGGGCGAGATGAAGCTGAAGGTCCCCCCCTAGCCCCACTTTCGCAAGAATGGGGGGCGATGAGTCCACAAAAGAAGCCTCGAACCCTGAAAAGATGCGGAAAACGCTTGCATTCGGCGCGGAGCTATGCTACATGAAATATCATGCACATTTTCGAGCGCGAGGT
>JACQVN010000054.1 GCA_016209735.1 Candidatus Methylomirabilota bacterium | reverse complement strand
GCGGTCATCGAGCCCCCGCCGCCCGCCCCGCCCCCGCCACCCGCGCCGGAGGCCCCGGTGGAGCGGACCTTGACCAGCGGGATGCCGCCCCCCCCGCCCGCCCCGCCACGGCCGGCAGTCGCGCCGAGTTTCAAGGGGCCGGTGCCGGAAATCGTGCTCTACGCCGGGGAGAAGCAGCTTGCCACCTACACCCTCTCCAGCGGCGAGCTGACGATCGGGCGGACGGCGGGCAACAGCATCGTGCTGGAGAATCCCGGCGTGTCGCGCCGGCACGCCACGATCCGCGCGGAGGGGGAGCGCGTCCTGATCGAGGACCAGGGAAGCGCGAACGGCACCTTCGTCAATGGCCAGAAGGTCGGCAATCGCGCATTGAAGGACGGCGACGAGATCCAGATCGTCAAGCATCGCCTGATCTATCGCGTTCCGCGGGAGGCCGAGGCCCCCAAGAAGGCGGGCCCGGCCATGGACGCGGGCAAGACCATGATGATCGATCCGAGCGCCCTGGCCGCCGCCATAAGCGCGAAGGGGCCGGCCGCGGCCCCGCGGGGGGACACGGCGGCCACGCCGGTCCTGCGTCCGCGGCTCATCCTGCCCGACCTGAAGAAGTTCGCGCTGGAGACGGAGGAGGTCGCCATCGGATCCGGCGGCGATTGCCAGATCCAGGTCTCCGGCATGTTCGTGGCCAAGGTGCACGCCCGGATCATGCCGGTGGAGAAGGGACAGTTCAAGCTCGTCCACCTGGGCGGCCTGGCGGGCACGCGAGTCAACGGCGAGCGCGTGGCGGAGCACGTCCTGAAGCACGGCGACGAGATCGAGATCGGTGGAAAGAAAATCCTGTTCCGGCTGGAGCGGTAGCACGGAGGATCTGGGGTCGGGGATCGGGGGTCAGGACCAGGTTTCAGGTGTCAGGTTTCAGGTGTCAGGAGGTGTCAGGCGATTTCAGATTGCAGATTTCGGATTTCAGATTTGGGGCCGATCCTCGTCGCACCCGCGAAGTCTGTCCCCGAATACCTCTATCGGGGAGCGGGAGACCGGGCTGCCCCGATGAAACCGGAATTCCTGCTTTCGTAGGAATGACCTCCCAAGCCGGTTGAAGACTTCCCGGTCACCCCGTTCGAACTGAGAGACCCAAACGCTGACCTCTGAACCCCGAACCCCGAACCCCCCCTGGTCCCTACCCTATGAACCTTGACGTCCTCTTCTTGCCGGCAGAGCTCGCGGCGCGCCAGCGCCCCCAGCGGGTCGCCGCCGTCGTGGACGTCATTCGGGCCACGACCACGATCGTCACTGCGTTTGAACACGGCTGCGGCTCCATCCGGCCCGTGGCGGGAGTGGACGAGGCCCGGCAGGCCCGTGCCGTGTCCCCTGCGGCAATCCTGGCGGGGGAGCAGGGGGGCAAGCGGCTTCCCGGATTCGACATGGGAAACTCGCCGCGCGAGTTCATGGCCGGGCGGGCCGCGGGCCGCGACGTGATCCTGAATACCTCCAATGGGACGAAGGCACTGCGGGCAATCGGGGCGGGGCGCCGGGTGGCCATCGCCGCCTTCCTGAACCGGACGGCGGTGGCGGACTGGCTGGTCCGCCAGGCGACCGATGCGCTCATCCTCTGCTCGGGCTATGAAGGCATCTTCTCCCTGGAAGATGCCGTCTGCGCCGGCGGCGTGGCGGACCGGGCCGCGGCGCAGGACCCCGCCCTCGTCCTCGGCGATGGCGCCTTGGCCTGCCGGCTGCTCTGGGGACGGTACCGGTCGGACCTGCCGGGGCTCCTGCCCAACACCGGCTGGGGGAAGCACATCGTGGCCATCGGCCTGGGGGCCGACCTGGAAATCTGCGCCCGGCTGGATGTCACGGATGCCGTGCCGGTCATGGCGGACGGCCTGATCCGCCTGGAGAGCCGCTGAAGGCTACGGCCCTGGTCGGAAGGATGCCGGGAACCCTGCTGTTCTCTCTTCGAAAGCTCACCCTTCGATCCCGCCTGGGCGGGACTCAGGGTGAGGGGAGGATGATTTGCCATCGATGCAGCAGGTCCGCTCATGCTGAGCTTGTCGAAGCATGAGCATTCGTCTTCGGCGATCCGCCAGAGGGCGTGCGTCGTTCAACCCTCCGGGCGTCCTCCTCGCCGCACTTCATCTGTCCCCTCTCCACCACTTTCCGCTTTCGTGCGGCGCCCCTCCCGTCCGGCGATCTTGAGGGTCTCACTCCTTCGTGCTCTTCAAGGTGGATCACGGTCCGGGACGATTCACCTCGAAGGGCGCGAAGAGCACGAAGGGGTCCCGCCGGCTGATCTGCAGGGGGGGAGGGGAACCATGGAGACGATGCGGACGTTCCAGGGGTGGGCGCACCGCTTTGGTGGAGGGATGGCCCTGGTCGTGATGCTGGTGGTGACGGGAACCGCTCTCTGTGCGGAGGCAGGCTACCTGCGGGATTCCGGCCAGCTCCCCACGAAAAAGGCGGAGGCCGACGCGGCCCGCATGGTGGAGATCATCAAGCGCTTCCAGCAGGAGCGCCTGAAGGGCAACTGCGTCCAGACCTACGATCGCCAGGGGCTCACGCGGCTGTACGACCTCAAGGACGAGGAGGGTCGGGGCACCAGTCCGCCGCGCTCCGGCTACGAGGTCGAACTCTACAAGCGAATCAAGGAGGCCCTGGCGCGGGGCGAGAAACTCGATAACGACCGACTGCTGGAGCTTTCGCTGGGGGCGAGCGTCGACAGCCAGGGCGAGGTGAACCTCCAGGACGTCTTCCTGACACTGCACAACGTCACGCGGCTCCTGGCGCGGCCCGAGACCTGGTGGACCGATCACAACTATGTCCCCGGCGTGGTCTACGACCTCCCGGTGGTCGGCGGCGGCGAGATCACGCGCGGCAGGTGGGTGCCCGGCTGGCGCGGGATGCAGAACGACTCCATCTTCCCCAGCGTGAAGGACATCTTCGGCCACGAGCCCGCGGAGGGGGCTGGCTCGGGCAAGAAGACGCTGGCCGAGCTGGCCGGGGAGATAGGCAACGAAAAGGCGATGACCCAGCACCGGCGGGAGCAAATAGAGAAGAAACGCCAGAATCTGGCCAAGAAATTCGAGGAGAAGAAGGCGCTCCTCGCGGAGCTGGAGCAAAAGCTCGCCACCGAATCCAACGCGACCGAGAAGCGGTTGCTGGCAGAGCGGATCGGCTTCCTGCGGAACGAGATCGCGCAGCCGGACATCTCCCAGAATGTCCTCAACCCCAAGTACACCGCCGACCTGTTCGGCGTGAACGAGGACGGGAGCGGCACCGGGCTCTTCAAGCCCCTCTACGGCGCGCAGGACACGCTGGGCAACGGCGGGAACTACTACTACTTCTGGCTCGGTGCGCTGGCCCGGGCCTACGCGGGGTACGGCGCCCAGGCGGGGGGCGCCGAGTACGAGACGTGGCAGAAGTGGATGGGGAGCGAGGAGGAGTACGCCCGCGGCCAGGTCCAGGTGTCCCACTTCAACGGCGGCGGCACGCTCGGCGCGCTGGCCAATCAGGCCTCCGCCGACTGCGCCCAGGCCAAGAAGCCTCCGGAGCCCATCGAGTCCGGCACGGTGCAGCTCGTTCCGCCGCCGCCTCCACCTGTGGAGAAGCAGAACGACGACTACCTGAACTGCCTCTGCCGGAGCTGCGGCGGGATGCTGGGCGGCTACTTCACGACGGACCCGTCGAGCGAGTGCAATGGCGGCTGCACCTGCTGGGGCCCGCTCACCGGCTGGTGCACGCCCGTGCCAGTCGGGGCGCAGCAGAGCAAGGCCTGCACCGCGTCCGCCTTCGGCGTCGCTGACCCGGGCGCCGGCCTGATCAACCGGGGGATCGAGATCGCCCGGGGCATGAATCGCCGGGCGATGGAGGAGGCCATCCGGAGCCTTCGGGCCGCCAAGAAGCTGGACGAGGCCGTAGGGGTCGCCGAGCGGGCGCGGAAGGCCGATCCGGGGTTGACGAGCCCGGTTTTCGGCGAGCTGTCCGCCCTCACGAAGCGGGCCGGCTGGGACGACGTGTACTACCGGAATTTCCCGGCGGCTATCCCGCACCTGGAGCAGGCGGTCTCGCTGAACCCGGGCGATTCGGACGCCGCCCGGAAGCTCGCCGACGCCAAGCGGTTTGCCAAGGTCTGGCCGCAGGTCGAGGCGAGGGCGCGGGAATTCGATAAGCAGATGGGGGAGAAGAAACTCTGGACGGCCCACCGGACCATGCTGGAGATGCAGGACCTCCAGTTCGAGATGACCGGGGGCATGGCCAACCCGCTCTCCAAGCGGGTGATGGACGACTTCCACAAGGGGATCGCGGAATACAACGCCTTCTGGCAGGAGAAGACCGCGCTCCACACCAAGTACTTCCAGGAGTGGAACTGGGAGGCGATGCTTTCGAGCGCGGAGGATTCCTTCCGGCGGGAGCTGCACCCGGCCAACCTCGCGGAGGCCCGATCGCGGGTGCAGTTCGCCCAGGGCATGCTGGGCCAGCAGAAGGCGGCGATGGACTACTACGGGCAGACCAGGGCGGCCTTCGAGCAGGGGAAGGTCTCGGACGTCCCGGCTGCGGCCAGGGAGCTCCGCAACCTGACCTCCCGCTTCACCCCGCAGGATGGGCGCCGCCAGCAGATCCTCGATCTGGTCGGGGCCATGGAGACGCGCCAGCGCGCGATCCAGGCCAAGGCCTATGCCGTCAACTTCTTCTTCCAGGGGGACAGCTACTACCGCGGCCACCAGTATGCCGATGCCGGCCGGCTATACTTCGAGGGGCTGAAGGCGATCCGGGACAACGGGGACATCTCCGACCCGGACTACGGGAAGTACTACGCGCTCTGGCAGGACGCGCAGGCCAAGGAGCAGCGCATCCGGCTCCTTCTGCCCGGCGTCGCGCAGGTGGCCATGGAGCCGGCCATTGCGCCCCGGGCGACGCTGAACCGGGCAGTGGCCGAGGCTGACGAGATCCTCAGGCTTCAACCCAATAACAGCGACACGCAGATCTACAAAAACCGGCTGCTGTGGAAGCAGCAGCAAATCTCCACACAGGAAGAGCGGGCTGCCATGGCACGGCAGCTCTGGGTGGAGGGGGAGCAGCTCCAGCAGCAGAACCGGTTGTTGGAGGCGGTAGCCAAATACCATCAGAGCCTCGCCCTCCTGCCCGATCCCCAGTTGACGCGCCATGTCCAGGCCCTGGAGGAACGGATCGCCAGGGCCCGGCAGCTCCGCGCCGATGGGGAGCGCCTCCAGGGCCAGAGCCGGATCGCGGAGGCGATCGGCAAGTTCCGCGAGAGCCTGGGGCTGGTGGCGGACGCGCCGCTTTCGCGGCACGTCCAGGCGCTGGAGTACCAGATGGCGCAGGAGGCGCAGAGGCGGGAGCAGGCCACCGGCCTGTGGAACGAGGGGCGGGATCTGCTGAATGTCCTGAAGCCCGTCCCGGCCCTGAGGAAATTCAAGGAGAGCCTGGCTTTATGGCGCGACGAGACGCGCGCGGCGTACGTCCGCGACCTGGAGCGGCGGCAGGCCCAGGGGATGCGGCTCAGAGACGAAGGCGTCGCGCACCAGCAAGCGCAAAGATTCCGCGAAGCCATCGGCAAGTACCGGGAGAGCCTGGCCGCCTGGCCGGATCCCGACCTGGAGGCCCATGTCCGGCAGCTCGAGGCCAGCCTGGCGCCTGCGCAGATAGGTCCATCAACCCCTAATCCACCGGTCAATCCGCCCGTGGCCTCGGCAGGACCGTTTGCGGGGGACTGGAAGAGCGAGAACCGGCCGGAAGGAGAAGCGGTCTTCTTCAGCCTGACCCAGAGCGGGAGCCGGGTGACGGGCACGTATCGGGTCGAGGTGAAGATCTCCTCCGGGTCCGGAGGGAAGAAATGGGCGCTCACCGGGCGGATCGAGGGGACGGCGTCCGGCAACCGAATGACGGGGTCGTATCGGGATGAAGACGACAAGAAGCCGACCGGCAGGATCGAATGCACCATGGCCCCCGACGGGAATTCCATGGCCGTCGTCGTTCAGTCCGACGGGGATACCGAGCGGTGGACGGCGAGACGGGTAGGCGGCAGTGGCGTGACGGCGGGCGCCTCGACCCCGTCTTCGTCGACGACAGCCGCCTCCGCCTCGGTTGTGGCAGAGATCACCAACCGCTCGCGGGAGAACGTCCACATCTGCCTGGAGGGCGAGTCCTTCGGCCCCGAAAACCGCATTGCCCCCGGCGAGACCCGGAGCGTGCGGGTGGCCATCCCGCAGGGCGGGCGGATCACGTTCAAGGCGGGCCGGGACGGCAGCACGCTGGCCAGCAAGACCTGGCAAGGCGATCCCGGCTCGCCCAACCGCGTGCCGGTCGTCATCTTCGACGACAGCAACCCCTCCGACAAGCTGATCGTGTCGACGGGCCTCCGCTAGCCCCAACGCTGTTCACTTAGCACGTGCACCCGACGAAATCCCCCCCTCCGCCCCCCTTTGACAAACTGGCTTCAGGACACACTTGACACTGGGGGGCGATGATGCTATACAGGGGGCATGCGCGTATGTGGCCGCGAGTTCAGCGCGGAAGGGCTCGCCCGCATCGCCGCGACGGTGGAGACGGAGCCG
>JACQVN010000052.1 GCA_016209735.1 Candidatus Methylomirabilota bacterium | reverse complement strand
TCTCGATGTCGTCCATGGAAAGCCTCCTGGGATTGCGTGAGCTTTGAGCGGTTCACGGCCCATGAGGCTTTCTTATTTTCCCGGAACTGTCAAACTTTGGTGAGTCGCCCGGCAGAGCCGGGGGGTTACCTAACGAACTTATACAGCTCTCAATATCCGCGAATCCGTCAATTCATTGCCCCCCGTGGCCGGCGCCGGACAGGAGGCGGCCGGGCCGAGGACCGGCACCGCGTACGGACCCTCCCGGATGAAGGCCATGCGGGGTGCCTCCTGCCGCCAGCGGGGAAGCCGCACGGCATAGACAATCGCCTGCTGGAGCATGGCCGCGATCCGCGCCGCGTCGTCTGCAAACTCCCCCTCCGGCAGGTAGTCCCACCCCACCTCCCCCGGGACGATCTCGCGCTCCCCTTCGGGCAGGAGCGCCGAGCAGTAGATGAGGCCTGCCTCCCCGACCTTTTTCAGGAGCTTCCCCCACATCTGCGGTTCCCACTGGTCCCGCGTGAACCGCCAGCCGGGCTGCCTGAGCGTGGCCAGGTACCCGTCGGGTCCCTGGAGCTTCAGGAGGTGGAGCAGGGTCCGGTAGGTCGTCGGCCCGACGGGATCCGCGTCCCGCTCGCACGCCGCCAGAATGACGAACCCGCCTGGCTTGACGATGGGAAGCGCATTCACCGCCGCTTTGGCGTTCTGATAGTGGTTGATCCCGACGTACCCGCCATGGGTCAGGACGATGTCGAACGGCTCGGGAACGGAAATGGCGGCGAACTCCCGAACGAGCTCCACCGCCCTCCGATGGGAGGCCTCCAGCTCTCCCGCGAACACGCCGAGGAATTGAAGGCGCCGGTTCAAGACGGCGCTGATGCAGAAATCCACGCCGGCCCGCCGGGCGATCTCCTGCGCCTCCTCGTGGCACGGGTTTCCCTCCAGGACCAGGTTGGTGGCCCGGGGGGAGTCGAGGTACTCCGCGCTGTGGAACCGCTCGATGGTTTTCCAGCTCACCAAGGCCGGGCAGATCGCCTTCCGCCCGGCCGAGACCCCCGCCATGAAGTGGCTCTCGACGAGGCCCGTGGCGATCTTCACGTCCGCCTCGACGAAGAGGCGGTTGATGCGGATCTCGGTCCCGGCAGACGTCCGGCCGATGTCCACCAGCATCGCCTCGTTGTCGCAGGCGTGGTCCACGATGCGGTAGCCGGATACCACCTCCTCCCCGAACATGGCCAGCTTCTCTTCCCGCGTGCTGGCGCGGTGGGTGCCGGTTCCCACCAGCAGGACGATCTGCTCGGGCCGAAGGCCCGCCTCCCGGAGCGTTGCCAGGAGCGGCGGCAGGATCCCCGCCCGTCCCCGGTAGGGCACCGGCCGGGTAATATCCGAGGTGGTGATGCAGACCGAAATGGCCCCGACCGGCTTGGCCTTGCGCCGCAGGATCTCCGGCAGGGGCGGGCTCCCGATGGGCCGGTGGAGCGCCTCGCGAATGGCCCCCTCCGGATCGGCCAGCGGGGGCACCTCCCGCATCTCGAGCGTCACGCAGGCCGGGGGGACCCGGACCTCGATCGAGCCACTCCCGTACTCCACCTCCAGCGGGCGCCATCCGGTGAGATCCGCCCCCCGGACCATCTCCGCAATGTCCGGCCTCATTCCAGCCCCTCCGTTCTTCGCCCCCAGGCGCTTCAGCCCACGGTCCCGTCGCCCGAGCGCACCCCTCTCGGCTGCCCCACGCCCGGCCAGGCTCCAGGACCGACTCTACTCGCCCCCCCTTCCGCCGTCAAGACGGGTCGCGTGGCCGATCGGTCGCCCAGACACCCGGAAGGTCGCGGGAGAAGCCGGTCGCGCGCCTGCCGAACCGCGCGGAACCGGCCGCCCGTTTTGCCTCCGCTCCGGGGGCGGGGACCGCGCGCGGCGGCGAAGGCTCCATTGGCGCTGGACAAGACCGGCCATCTTTGGTAGGTTCTTCATCGCTCAATGCCCCGGTCAGGCAATTTCCGAGGATCTCCTACCTCCGACACGAGAGGAGGCGGCATGGAGGAGCGGGCGCCCTTCCGGTACTGCCGCAGGTGTCAGGCAGACGAGCCAACCTTTTCTTTCCAGGAGGAGGAGGAAAGGACCCTCCGCTGCCTGATCTGCGGTTTTCCCGTCGAGACGACCCTGGCCCTCGAGGGCGACGGCGTTGCTGGCATCCCCAGCCCGCCGGAGGTGCGGATCCTCTGCGTGGATGACGATCCGTTGATCCGGCAGATGTTCGGGGACATCCTGCGTTTCCGCGGCTACGGGGTCCTGGAGGCTTCCGACGGGGAGGCGGCCCTGCAGGTGGCGGAGCGGGAACCGCCCGATCTCATCCTGCTGGACATCATGATGCCGGGCATTGACGGCTTCGAAGTCTGCCGGCGCCTGAAGGCCGATCCCAACCTCCGCTCCATTCCGGTCGTCATCCTCACGGCCATGAACGATCCGGCGCTGAACACCCGGGCTTTCCAGGTGGGGGCGGAGTTGGCCTTGCGCAAGCCGGCCGAGACCGCCATCGTCCTCCGCACCATCGAGGCGGCCCTGGGCCTGGCCGGCATGCGGCGATCGAAAGCGGACCTCGAGGACGCAGGGCCGGCGTCCGCGGCCCCGCTCTCCCACCTCACCGAACCCGACGTCGAGGCGTCCATGGATCTCGGGGTGCCGACCCGGCCGGCCGGCCTCAAGGTGTGGACCGTGGACGGCGCCGTCTTTGACGCCACGATCTTCCTGCATCTGAACGCCGAGACGCATGACGGCCCCGAGACCGTCCAGGACCGCCTGAACGACCCCAACCTCTTCCTCACGCTCACCGTGTCCGGCGACACGCCGGTGCTCTTCTTGAATAAGATCCAGATCGTCCGCGTGGATCTCACCGCGGAGGCCCCTCCGACGGCCCCCGCCCATGACCTGAGCGAGGTCAGCATCGAACCCGTCCGCGTCCAACTGATCAACGCCGAGCAGCTCTCCGGCACCGTCCGCATCGAGGGGCCCGCCGGCCGCCGCCGCCTGTCCGACTTCTTGAATACCCAGCCGGCCTTCCTGCCCCTGTCCGGCACGGATCGTCTGCACCTCTTGCAGAAGCGGTTCATCGTCCGCATCATTCCGGGAAGCGCCTGACGCGCCCAATCAGTAAGGAGGATCGCGCCCCATGGCAAAGATCGACGCGTTCTTTAAGCTGATGCACGACACGGGTGCCTCGGACCTGCACGTGATTTCGGGCAACCCGCCGGTCCTGCGCGTCCGGGGAGACATGGAGCGGGTCAAGTACAAGGTCCTGGACCACCAGGAGCTGAAGGCCATGCTCTTCGAGATCTGCCCCGAGGACAAGGCCAAGCTCTTCGAGGAGACCGGGGACATCGATTTTGCCTACGAGATCCCCGGCCTCAGCCGCTACCGGGCCAACTTCTTCATGCAGAAGAACGGCGTGGCCGCCGTCTTCCGCTCCATCCCCTCCAAGATCATGACCGTGGAGGAGCTGGGCCTCCCTCCGACGGTGAACAAGCTGGCCCTCCTCCGGAAGGGGCTGGTCCTGGTCACCGGACCCACCGGGTCGGGCAAGTCCACCACGCTGGCCGCCGTGGTGGACCATGCCAACAAGCTGCGCAGGGACAACATCATCACCATCGAAGATCCCATCGAGTTCGTCCACCAGAGCCAGAGCTGCATCGTGAGCCACCGGGAGGTCGGCAGGGACACCAAGTCCTTCGCCGCCGCCCTGCGCGGCGCCCTGCGCGAGGACCCCGACATCATCCTGGTGGGCGAGATGCGCGATCTGGAGACCATCTTCCTGGCCATCGAGGCGGCCTCCACCGGCCACCTGGTCTTCGGCACCCTGCACACCCAGAACGCCTCCAAGACCGTGGACCGCATCATCGACATCTTCCCGGCCAACCAGCAGGCGCAGATTCGCGCCACCCTGGCCGACACCTTGAAGGCCGTGGTGGCCCAGACCCTCTTCAAGCGCATCGACGTGAAGGGCCGTTGCGCCGCCCTGGAGATCCTGAACGTCACCCCCGCCGTGTCGAACCTCATCCGCGAGGGGAAAACCTACCAGCTCCCGGGTGTGATCCAGACCAGCAAGAAGTTCGGCATGATCACGCTGGAGGATTCCATCATGGACCTCCTCAAGAAGCGCTGGATCTCGCCGGAGGAGGCCTACGATAAGGCGGTGGACAAGCAGAAGTTCGCCCAGTTCTTGCCCAAGCCGCCCGAGGAGATGGGGCTGGCCTGAGTCCTGCGGTTCGGAAATACGGCGACGTATTTCCTCCCGCAGGACTTAAGTTTCAGGGAACCAAAGGGTCTGACGGATTCACTGGCCACAGAAGCCCAGGCCCCCGGGCCGACCCGAGACGCCGCGCCGCACCCATCCTCTGGATGGGTACCCGGCGAGCCCGTTCCCGGCACGGAGGCCGCCGGTTTGTGGCGGCCGACCCGGGATAAGGGCGAGCCGGCTTCGACGAGGCGCCAGGCGTCGGGTACCCGACCGAGAGGTTGGGTGTGGCGGTCCGGGGGCCGGGATACGTCACTGTAAGTACGGCCAGCAGCACTAAGTCACGTTGGAGGAAGGACGATGCAGCGCTACGACATGGATCGGATCTTCGCCCGGATGCTGGATGCCCACGGCCCGGTCTCGGATCTCAATTTCACCGTTGGCCGGGAGCCGCAGGTGGAGTTTCACGGCAAGCTCACGCCGGTGGACTTCGATCCCCCCGTCGGCCTCCTCACCCCGTACCAGACCGAGGCCATCGCCATGTGCCTGGTCAGCGGGGATCGCCGCCTGACCGAGACGCTCATCAAGACCGGCTCTTGCGACCTCCCCTACGCCCTGGGGAACATCGCCCGCTTCCGCGTCAACATCTTCCAGCAGCGCGGGCACTACTCCATCGTCCTGCGGCGACTGGCCAGCGAGGTCCCTACCGTCGAGCGGATGGGGCTCCCCGAGATCGTGAAGAAGATGGCCGAAGAACGGAACGGCCTGATCCTGGTCACCGGCGCCACCGGCTCGGGCAAGTCCACCACCATGGCCGCCATCCTGGACCTCATCAACTCCACCAAGGCGGTCCACGTCGTCACCCTGGAGGACCCCGTCGAGTTCGTGTTCCCGGTGAAGGTGGCCACCTTCAACCAGCGGGAGCAGGGCACGGACTTCGACACCTTCGGCACCGGGCTTCGCGCCGCCCTGCGCCAGGCGCCCAAGGTGATCCTGGTCGGCGAGATGCGCGACCGGGATACGCTGGAGATCGGCCTCACCGCCGCCGAGACCGGCCACCTGGTCATGAGCACCCTCCACACCGTGGACGCCGGCAGCACCATCAACCGCATCCTGGGCATGTTCGACAAGGACGAGGAGCGGATGATCCGCATGCGCCTGGCCGAGACGCTGCGCTGGATCGTCTCCCAGCGCCTCCTGCCCAAGGTGGGCGGGGGCCGGGTGGCCGCCCTGGAGATCATGGGGAAGAGCATCCGCAACGAGGAAGTCATCCTGAACGGCGAGTCGGAAGGGAAGACCTATTACGAGATCATCCAGGACACGGAAGCCCTCGGCTGGCAGACCTTCGACTCCCACATCCTGCGGCTCTTCAAGGAGGGAGTCATCACCGAGGAGACGGCCCTGTCTTACGCCTCCAAGAAATCGGTGGTCGCCCGCGGTCTGGATACCATCAAGGCCAGCAAGGGGGAGAAGACCACGGATATCGAGGGACTGAGCCTGGACGCCGACTACGCCAAGGACCACGACCCGAAGAAATCCGGGCGCATGGATCCGCGAAAATCGCAACGGGTCGGCCCGGGGCAGCGGTAGGAGCCGACCATGATCGTCACCTGCCCATCCTGTCACGCGAGCCTGAACATCCCGGACGATCGGCTGCCCAAGGGAAGGGTCGTCACCGCGGCCTGCCCCCGCTGCAAGGGCCCGATCACCATCGACACCACGGGCACCGCCCCAGCCCCCCCCCCC
>JACQVN010000053.1 GCA_016209735.1 Candidatus Methylomirabilota bacterium | reverse complement strand
CCGCCACCCCGCCCCTCGCGCATTCGGCCTCCTTTCCCCCCGCCCACGTTTTCCCCGCGCTTCTTTGCGTGCTCCGCGCTCCCTGCGGTCAGACCGAAACGGTCGGCCTCACCGCACGTAGACGGGCGTGGCCTCGAGGCTCGGCTCCTCCCGCACCCGCCCGTCCAGGAAATGTAGCCACGTCCGCGGCCCGTCCGGCCGGATCTCCACCCGCCGGAAGGCCGGCGCGTCCGGCGTGATGATGGGGGCCTCCTGGCCCACCGGAGCGAACTGGAACGCCAGGGCTGGTACGCCGAGGAAGAGGCTCCGCCCGTAGCGCCAGCGGCGGCTCTGGTGGACGTGCCCGTAGCAGACCCCGGCCACCTGGGGATGCCGCGACACTACCTCCAGGAATGGCACGGAGTCGGCGAGGCCGATGCGATCCAGCCAGCGCTGGCGGATCGGCAAGGGCTGATGGTGCAGGAAGAGCCAGGTGGGAGCCGTCGCGTTCTCGGCCAAGTCCTTCTCCAGCCAGTGCAACGCCTCCTCGCCAATCCGGCCCCCTTCCTGACCAGCCACTGCCGAGTTCAGGAGGAGGAAACGCACCCCGTCCAGGGTCACGCCCCCCGTGAGCGGCGCGTCCGCCGCCTCGCCGGGCCGAAAGACGCGGCGGAAGGCGGCGGCATCGTCGTGGTTGCCCAGGAGAAAATGGATCGGGGCCGTGAGCGGGCCCCACAGTGCCTGAAGGCGCCGATACGCCGCCTCCGACCCGTCGCTCGCCAGGTCGCCGCCCGCCACGATCACGGTGGGGCGGAGGGCATTCAGGAGGGGGACGGCCCGGGCCAGGCAGGCGCCGGTATCCACGCCGTGCTGCAGGGCGCCTCTCTCGGCCGTGAGGTGAAAGTCGGAGGCATGCACGAACGAGAGGGGCATCACCGATACCTCAGTCGGTGGTGAACCGCAAGGTGGGAACGGCCGGGAGAACCCCCATCCCCGCCAGCATCGCCAGGAACGTCTGCAATCCCTCCAAGTGCCGGGGACCCAGCTCGAAGGAGAGCCGCTCGGTCAGATACCGGCGGCAGGCTTCCACCGACAATCCCGTTCGCGCCTGGGCCAGCGCCAGCATGGCCTCAGGCGCCTCCCTCGTCTTCTGCTTGGAGTGAAGGAGCGCGGCGTGCAGCCTCCGCACCGCCTCGGGAGCGGCGGCCCAGACCTCGGCCCGCGCCGCCCAGACCGCGAAGACGAAGGGCAGCCCGGTGAGGGCGCGCCAGGCTTCACCGAGATCCAGCCGGTGCGGATGCCGGGGCGCCAGGCGCAGCGCCTCATCGCCGATCACGAGTCGCGCCGCCCACGCCTCCGTTTCTGTGTTCTCCCCCGTGTACCGGGGCCGCACCCGATAGCTTTTCTCCAGCAGGAGCTTGACCAGGTACGCCGAGGTGAGGGAGTGACGGCTCAGGATCACCGGCAGGCCGTCCAGCGCCTCGACCGGCCGGCGGCAAAGCAAGAGGACGCTCTCCACGGGGCCGTCGCAGGCGATGGCCAGGTCGGGGAGGATTCGATACGCCTCCGGGCGCAGGACCGCCTCCATGACCGAGATGACGGAGACGTCCAGTTCCCCGGCCCGCAGGGCGTCGTTCAGCTCCGCCGGCGTGCCATCGCGCAGGAGGCACTCCGCCGCCACCAGCCCCCGTTCCACGGCATAGTAGACCGGCTCGCAGTTGATGTAGCGGACCCGACCTAGTCTCAAGGCCATGTGGATACCTCGGGGCGCCGGTCGCGCACAAGCGAGGTTCAAGGTTCGAGGTTCGAGGTCGGGGTCCCGCCGATATTTGTGGTGGGATGGAGATCCCGCGCAGCGGGATTCGAGGCTCGCGGTTCGAGGAGCCTGGGTGGCGGCTCGCGGCTCATGGGGGCCCCCTATCAGCTATAAGCCATGGGCCATCGGCTCGGCCTTTCCGGTTTGCGGCTTGCGGGAATGATCAGGCGGGTCACGGGGTCGGCCCCGGAATGCGGAGCTCGACCGGGACGGTCGGCGCGGCGGTACGGGCATCCCCCACCAGGCTCCAGATCACCCGGACCAGAATGCTCGCCGTCTGGGGGTCCAGCGGGGCTCGCTGGTCCCCGATGAGCAGCTCCACCCTCGCACGTCCCGCCGGGCGCAGGAAGCGCCCCTCCAGAAAATCGGCCAGCGCCCCGGCGGCCTCCAGGCCAAAGTGGGGGACGGCGGCGCCCGTCTCCCAATCCGAGACCACCGCCAGGAGGTCGTCCCTCGCCCCGCACAGCAGCGGCGCCTGCTGCGCCGCCCGGTTGACCTCGATCTTCGGCATGGGCGCGGAGTAGAAGCCTTCCGTCAGGACGAGGTCCACGTCATCCAGGTAGCGGTATGCCAAGCGCTCCAGGGAGGGCTGGGACGAGGTGTCCCGGATCAGAAAGCAGGTCGATTCGGAGGCCAGCACGACGGCGCGGGCCCCGGCCTGCTTGTGCCGCCAGGAGTCCTTCCCGGGCACGTCCACGGTCACCGGCCCGTGCGCATGATGCTTGATCGTCCCGATCCGCCAGCCGCGACGGCCAAGTTCGCGCACCAGCTTTTCCAGGAGCGTCGTCTTGCCGCTGTTGGACCGTCCGACCACCGAAACGATTGGAACCACGGTCGCTCCATGCCCCGCGCGTCCGCCCGAACCTGAGTTATTCCTGAAAGGCCCATCTCACCACGCGTGCTCTTCGTGGTGAATAATCCAGGCCAACCACGATGGGTCCTGCACGGACCGTTGATGGGTGGCTACCCCTCCGCCTCCTCCTGGCCGATGGCCTCGATTTCGCCCAGCTCCTCGATCCCCTCTTCTTCGAACTCGTTCATCAGGAGATCTTCGGTCGCGGCCGCCACGGGGGGCTCCGCCACGACCTCTTCCTCCTCGGCCGGCACCTCCGCCTCCATCACCGCCTCATCCGGGGCCACCTCTTCCGCGCTGAGGCTCCGGTACCAGGTCGCCTTGGTGCCGGCCTCGGCCAGCTCGCGAGCCATCCCGCCCTCCAGGGGTTCCGCTTCGTAGCCGAGCTTGCCGCTGGCGATCTCCTCCAGAGCCTGGTAGGTGGGCTTCACGCTCTTGAGCGTGAGGAGCGGCTGCGCCCCCCGGCTCAGTTGCTTGGCCCGCTTGGCGGCGATCATCACCAACCGGTACTTGCTGTCCACATGGTCCATCAGATCTTCGAAGGGAACGTGCGACATGCTGCCGACTCCTCTCCGCCTGCCCCCGCCTGCGGCGGGGTCAAAATAACAACAGGTACCCAAAAACCCGTTTGCCCCCAGGCTGCTCAAAAGGGCCCAGATGCAAGGCAGAACGCGGAGGGCCGACTGAGGCGTACTCCGCGTACGCCGCAGCGAGTGCCCGAGCGTTCCAATCCGCCTGGGGCGGACAGATGGGCCGTTTTCAGCAGCCTGATAAGAACTCCAGGCTGACCCGGAAGCTGCGCCGCCGCTCGGCCAGGATAACGGCCTGCAGCTCCCCGGCCGCCCGGGCGAAATCCTCGTTCACGATGACGTACTGGTACTGATTGTACTGCTTGACCTCCTCCCGCCCGCGCGCCAGGCGCCGCCGGATATCCGCCTCGGCGTCGGTGTGTCGCCGCCGCAGCCGGGCCTCCAACAGGGCCCAGGACGGGGGGACGATGAACACGGAGACGGCATCCGGAAAGCTCTTCCGCAGCAGGGCCGCCCCCTGCGTGTCGATGTCCAGGATGATGTCGTTCCCCGCCCCAAAATGCTCGGCCAGTTGGGCCCGCGAGGTCCCGTAGAGGTGGCCGTGAACCTCGGCCCACTCCGCGAACTCCCCGCTCTCCGCCATGGCCCGGAACCGGGCCTCATCCACGAAGAAGTAGTCGCGCCCCTCCACCTCGTGCCGCCGCGGAGGACGCGTGGTGTGAGACACCGAGTGGACCACGTTCGGCACCGTTCGAACCACCCACTCGCAGAGCGACGTCTTGCCCGCGCCAGACGGGGCCGAGACCACGATGAGCAATCGCTGCCCGTCCACGCGCTCTGCCTCGCCCCCCGCCACCCGCCCTCCCGCCTGGCGGCTCTGCTACTCCAAGTTCTGCACCTGCTCCCGCAGCCGCTCCAGAGCCGCCTTGAGTTCCACCACCTCGTGGGCCAATTGGGCGTCGGCCGACTTGGAGCCGGTCGTATTGGCCTCGCGCCCCATTTCCTGGAGCAGGAACTCCAGCCGACGGCCCTGGGGACCCGCCTGAGCCAGCGTGGCGCGGAACTGGCCCAGGTGGCTTCGCAGGCGGTCACACTCCTCGGTGACGTCGCCGCGATCCGCCAGGATCGCCACCTCCTGTTCCAGCCGTCCCGGATCCAGCTCCCGGCCGGCCAGGAGCTCGGCGATCCGCTCCCGCAGCCGTTCGCGCTGAGCCTGCACCGCCTCCGGCGCTCGCTGGAGAATCCGCGCCACCCCCCCCTCGATGGCGGAAAGCTCCCGCGCGAGCGCCGCGACCAGCGCTTCACCCTCTCTCCGGCGCATGGCGGCCAGCTCGTCCAGGGCGGCCTCCAGCGCCGGGAGGAGGGCCGCCCAGGCCTCCTCGACCGGGGCCTCCGCCTCCTCCACAACGATGAGGTCCCGCTGGGATGCCACCAGGCCCAGGGTCACCTCGCCGGGCAGGCCGAGCTCCCGCTGGAGCCGTCCGAGCAGCTCCACGTATTCACGGGCCAGGGCCGCATCCACCGCCAGCCGGCGCGTGCCGCCCCCCAGGTCCTTCTCCTGAACGGAAACCTCGAAGTGCCCCCGCGCGAACCGCCCCTTCACCGCTTGCTGGAGTTTGGGCTCCAGTGCTTGCAGGCGCCGGGGCAGGCGGCAACGGACCTCCAGGAAACGGTGGTTGACCGCATACACCTCCAGTCTGTAGGCCCGGCCGGCCGCAGCGGCTTCCCCCCGACCGAATCCGGTCATGCTGTCGCGCACGTTTTCCTCCGACCGTGCGGGCGGGAAAATGCGAAGTGTTACCTTAACTTGCCGCCGCTGGAAAGTCAAATGCCTTGACAATTCCCCCGCATTCCCGTAACTTCTATTCCCGGTTTTGCAGAAAAAGGGGGTGAAAGGCGTGCCGATTTACGAATACGAGTGCGAGGCATGTCACTGCCGCTTCGAGGTCATGCAGAAATTCAGCGACAAGCCGCTCAAGAAGTGCGCCAAGTGTGGCAGTGGCCCTCTGGCCAAGGTCCTCTCTCCGCCGGCGCTGGTCTTCAAGGGCACCGGCTGGTACGTCACGGATTACGGGCGGCCTGATCGCGAAAGAGCCAAAGGCAAGAAGGCCGACGGCGACTCCAAGGGGAACGGGAGCAAGGCGTCCGAGAGCACCGCCTCGACGGCTGCGGCGTCCTCGACCAAGGCCGACTGACCCCCGCGGAAACCCAGAGACCCATGCCCCGGGTCGATGACCCGGGGCATTCCAGTTTCCTCCCCCGCGATCCCCATCCTCCTGCCTGCCGGTGGACGGCCGGGCGTCCGTGGCCGCGGCCTTCGTGCAGGAAGGGATGAGCGCCAACCCGAGGCCGCTTTCGTCTTGACACACCAACCCGCCGGTGATAGCGCGCCATGTCGGTTCATGCCGGCATTCCCACTCCCGTGTTCGGCCGCCCCCTGGTCGGCCTATTCCTCCCGGCAGCGGCGTCCGACCGGTGCCGACTTCAACTTCGCGTCGGGTCTTCGGCCAAGACTGGACCCTTGCGAGACGCCTCTCCGGCGCTGCCAGACCATTTCCCTGTCATGGCATGGCAGGGTGCGCGTGCAGTGAACACTCTCGATCCGCAAAGATTGGGGGGGAACCGTTCAGCCAGCCCGCCAATCGCCGGGGCGGCCAGGGCCTCCCTCCGACGCCTGGCGCCTGCACCCTTCCCCACCCAGAGGGTGCCCGGCGGGGACCCGATGCCGGCTCGCCCTTCCACCGCACCCCGCCAGGGCGGGGTACCCGCCGCCACAGAACGGCGGCCCGACCCCGTGCAGGGAAATGACGCACGGGGTGCCCCGCCGCGGGGACCCGGCCGGAGGCTGGGTGCGGCTCGCCGGGTACCCATCCGACGGATGGGTGTGGCGCGGCGCTCCGGGAGCCCCTGGCCGCCCCTCGAATCTGGCCTGAACGCGTACATTGGGGGAATACCGTGGATCCCGAGAGGGAAGAGCAATTTACCAGTCTGTTCCTGACGGTTTTCTCAGCCGGCATCTGTTTCAGTTCGTATCACATCGGTATCGGAACCCTGCATGTGCCGGGCTCGGGGTTCTTTCCTTTCTGGGGGGGCATCGCGCTCGGTCTCTTGTCTCTGGCGAATTTCCTGGTGGCGACCACCAAGCGCAGGCGGGCGATCCGGCAAGTCGCCTCGAGCCGAAACGGTGTAAGCTGGAAGAACCTGCTCCTGACGTTTGCTTTTCTCTTCGCGTATCCTGTCGTTCTGAATCTCTTTGGCTTTCCGCTCTCCACGTTCGTGTTTTTTTTCCTCTTCCTCCGGGTTATCGAGCCGCAGAAGTGGTCGATCGTCCTCGGCCTTTCGGCCGCCGCAGCACTCCTCACGTACGCGGTCTTTCAATACTCGTTGAAGGTACAGTTCCCCGCCGGCATCTTCGGCTTCTAGTCCCCCCCACGGCGAATTCAGAAGGAGAATTCCTCGTGCCGACGCTCGATAGTATTGTTTACGGATTCTCGATCGCCCTGCAACCCCTCAATGTCCTCTACTGTTTTGCGGGGGTCGTCATCGGCACGTTCACTGGCGTCCTGCCCGGATTCGGACCCACGGCGGCCATTGCCCTGCTCATTCCCGTTACCTATAATCTCTCCTCCGTGTCGGCCATCATCCTCCTCTCCGGGATTTACTACGGCTCCATGTATGGCGGCTCGACCACATCCATCCTGGTGAACATCCCTGGCGAATCTGCCGCGGTCGTCACGTGCCTCGAGGGATATCCTCTGGCAAAACAGGGCCGGGCCGGACCCGCGCTGGGAATCTCCGCTTTCGGATCCCTCATCGGGGGCACCCTCAGCATTGTTGGACTGATGCTCATGGCTCCCCCGCTGGCGGAATTCGCCTTGCAATTCGGCCCGCACGAATTCTTCAGCCTCATGCTCTTGGGCCTCACAATTGTCACCTATGTTGCGCACGGCTCCGTGTTGAAAGCGCTGATGATGGCAGCCCTGGGACTCATATTGGGCACCGTCGGGCTCGATACCGTGTCCGGCGCGCCTCGGTTGACCCTGGGAACAAAATATCTGTTGGACGGAATACCGTTGGTTCCCCTCGCCATGGGGCTCTTTGGCATTTCGGAAATCCTCCAAAACGTGGAACGAACCGCCAGTGTGGAGGTCTACGCAAAGAAGATAAGGAATCTCCTGCCCTCCCGCGGCGATTGGCGACTGTCGATCTGGCCGATCATCCGGGGAACCGGGATCGGGTTCTTTCTGGGGTTCGTTCCGGGCGCCGGGCCTGTCATCGCCTCTTTCAGCTCCTACGCACTGGAGAAGAAGCTCTCGAAATATCCCGAGAGATATGGCACCGGCGTGATAGAGGGGATCGCCGGTCCGGAGACGGCCAACAATGCCTCTGCCCAGTCGGCCTTCATCCCGCTGCTGACGTTGGGAATCCCACCCACGCCCGCCCTCGCAATTCTGTTTGCGGCCTTCATCATGCATGGGATTCAGCCGGGACCGATGTTGATTCCAAATAACCCGAATCTCTTCTGGGCGGTCGTCGCCAGCATGTATATCGGGAATGTCATGCTCCTCATCTTGAACCTGCCGATGATCGGTTTCTGGGTAAGAATTGTGCTCATTCCGTATGGCTATCTCATTCCGTCCATTTTGATTTTCTGTCTCATTGGCGCATACAGCATTCGGTATTCAATGTTAGACATCTATACGATGTTATTCTTCGGCCTGGTCGGATACTTGATGAAGAAATACCGGTACGAGGGCGCCCCAATGATTCTGGCCTTCATATTGGGCCCGCTCATGGAGAGGTCTTTGCGTCAATCCCTGATCATTGCGCGCGGAAGCTTCATGCCATTCTTGACCAAGCCCATCTGCGTGGTGGCTTTCGCCGTAACGGCGCTCATGTTGCTGACGAATATTTCATCTTCTCTGAGAGCGCGAAGGCCGTCGGTGGGTGTAGAGGGGTAAGGATAAGACATGACAACTGCCAACCTGGTCCTGAAGACGCTTATCGGCAGCTACGGCAACACCCAGGCGTTGAAAGATGGAACGGTGACGGCGCCCGAGATAACGCTCGACTTCGTGGAGGTGACCCCCGTCCACACGGCTTTTCGCAGGATGGTCGAGCGGTTGGAGTTCGACGTGTCCGAAATGGCCGTCACCACCTACATGGTCGCCAGGGCCTTCGACAAGCAGCTTGCAGGACTCCCTGTCGTCCTCTTCCGGAAATTTCATCACGGGACGATCCTGTGCCACGTGGGCTCCGGGATCCGAGAGCCCAAGGACCTGGAGGGGCGAAGGGTAGGCATGAGAGCCTTTGCCCAGACAGGCCCCACGTGGAGCCGGGGGATCCTCCACAGCGAGTACGGAGTGGACCTGGGCAAAGTGAAATGGGTGACCTACGAGGGATCCCACGTCCGGGAGTTCCAGGATCCGGAGAACATCGACCGGGCTCCCGAGGGCAAGAAGCTGAACGACATGCTGGTGGCTGGCGAGATCGACGCGGCCATCGGCGCCGAGGGGATCACCTCCCCGAACGTGAGGCCACTCATCCCTGACGCTGCGAATGTCGAGGCAGGGTGGTTCAAGAGAACCGGGATCTATCCCGTAAACCACATGGTAGTAGTCAAGCGCTCCCTCGTTGACTCTCATCCGTGGATCCTGGGCGCGCTCTTCGGCGCCTTCAAGACCGCAAAGGAGCGCTATCTCGATCGCCTCAACCGTGAAGGCCCCTCCTCGACCGACGATACGCTGAAGCTTCAGTTGAAGGAGATGGTCGGCGGGGATCCGTTGCCGTACGGCGTCCGGCCGGATCGGAAGTCGTACGAGACCCTGGCGCGCTTCGCCTTCGAGCACGGGATCTTGCCCCGGCCCTATCGCGTCGAGGATCTCTTCGATCCGTCGGTGCTCGATCTGAAGTAGCGGCGGGTTTGCCAGGAACCCTGGCAACCGATCGCGTTCGCGATGGGGCCAGCAGACTACCCCGCCATGGGCGCTATGGGCGGGCTCTGGACCGAGACGGCCCAGAGCCCGAGATGCGCGAGAATCCACTCGGAGTCCTCGCACCGAGGGCCCACCTCGCATAGGGCGTCTTTGTTCTGCTCTCGTTTCCCTCTGGGGGATTACTTACCTCTTGGCGAGACCAACCTGCTTTAGGAGTTCGTGAATCTTGGGGTTTTCGCTAAACACCCACTCCCTGTAGGCTTTGTGATCCATGAAATTGGGCTTCATCATGAATTTGGCCATCGTGTTACGATACTCGGTACTCTTGACCGCTTTTTCGAGGACATTGCTCAAGATCTTGACAGTATTCTCGGGAACCCCCTTGGGACCGATCAGCCCATTGACTCCGCCGAATACAAAATCGTACCCCTGTTCCTTAAACGTGGGAATTTCGGGAATCAGGCCGAATCGCTCCCCGCTCGGTATACCAAGAATTCGGGCTCTGCCCGCTTTCACAAACTCGTAGACCTCCCCAACGCTCGAAGAGCTCGCAGTGACGTGACCGCCTATCATCGCCACCGCCGCCGGTTTTCCCCCTTGAAAAGGCACGTGCGTCAACTCGATCCCGGCTTTTCGCGCCAAACCCTCCGCGCACAAGTGCCACAGTGACCCAGTCCCTGAGTTGCCGACCGTTACCGCGCCAGGATTCTTCTTGGCATACTCCACCAAATCCCGGAGTGTCTTGAAGGGGGAGTCGGTCTTGACCGCCAAGGCGCCGTCGACAAAGCCTATGTGACCGAAGTAGGTGAACTGATCGATGTTTATTCCCGCCACACCCGTATGCTGTTGCAGGATCACGGAAATCGAAAACGCGCCGGTGATATATCCGTCAGCCTTTTGTCTGGCGAGCCACGCCCAGCCCACGGCGCCGCCGCCCCCCTCCCTGTTGTCATAAATGATCGGGACCTTCAGCTCTTTCTCCAGAACAGCTCCGACCGCACGAAACATCACGTCGGTTGCTCCCCCCGGAGCGAAGGGGACCATCAGGGCGATCTCTTTTTCGGGATAGCCGGCGGTCTCTGCCGTCCCCACGAGATGAGGCATCGTCAACAGGGCGACCAAGATCCCAACAGTTGTCCTGAGCAGATACGCCACTCGTTGCATCGGCGTCCCCCCCCCTTTCGCAATGAGACAATCTACAGCCCTTGGTGCGCTGCTCCGCTGATCATGGGTTGATCCGGAGAAGGCCTGCGTCCGCATTCGCATCAACCCCTGCCGTGGCGCATTCCCGAGTCGCGGTGGAGTATCGGGCGTGCCGGACCCGGCTGTCAAGGAGAAAGCAGAGGCGCGCCGGAGCGGCAAGGGGATTTTCCGCTTGACACACGGTCCACCTCTGGAGTATCCAGCCTGTCAGGCAGGCGCCGGCGACGGGCAGCCCCAGCTTGCTGCGCCGGGAAACAGAGCTCTCTCACTTCCTGCTCCGATCTTTCCCCCAATACTCGTTAGCGTCGGAGGAGACAACCGATGGGTGAGGGATTGCCTTACGCTTTTGCCGCTCCCGGCACCTACCTGCAAGGCCCCGGGGTGCTCGAGAGCGTCGGAGTCCATGTCGCGCGCCTGGGCAGACGAGCGTTCGGGATCGTGGACCCGGTCATCCGGTCGCAGATCGAGCCCGCCCTCTTGGCGGCCTGTGCCGCCGAGGGGATCGTCTGGCACCACCAGGTGTTCCTGGGGGAGTGCACGGAGGCCGCAGTGGACCGCATGGCCGCGGCCGCGCGCGACGTGAAGCCGGAGGTGGTAATCGCCGCGGGCGGCGGAAAGGCATTGGATACCGGCAAGCTCGTCGCGGAGGACCTCGGGGTGCCGTCCGTGATGATCCCGACCATCGTCGCGACCGATGCGCCCACCAGCCGTGTGGCGGTCCTGTACACCGAGGAGCACGCGCAGCTTCGCGTGGTTCGACTCCGTGCGAATCCCCGATTGATCGTGGTCGACACCGCCATCGTACTCCGGGCGCCGATCCGCTTCCTGGTGGCTGGAATGGGGGACGCCATAGCGACCTGGCCCGAGGCGCGGGCCTGTGCAGCCGCCGGCGGACGCACCCCCGTGGGCGGTCGCCCGACGCGCGCCGCCCTCGCGCTCGCAGAGCTGTGCTACCGCACGATCCTGGCGCATGGCCGGCAGGCCCGGGACGATGCGGCCGCCGGGCGGCTCACCGAGGCCTTTGAGGCGATCGTGGAAGCCAATACCCTGCTGAGTGGGCTTGGCTTCGAGAGTGGCGGCCTCGCGGCTGCCCACAGCCTGTATGCCGGGCTGAGCGCTCTCCCCACCCCCACCCCCTTCCTGCACGGGGAAAAAGTGGCGTTCGGGGTGGTGGTGCAGAGCGTCCTGGAGGACTGGCCCAAGGACAGGCGACTCGAGTTGCTGGAGTTTTATCGGGACGTGGGATTGCCCGACACGCTCGCCGCCATCGGACTGGGCGCCGCCACGACCGCGGAACTGCGCCAGGCTGCCGAGATCGCCTGCCGGCCCGGCTCACACATGCACAATGTGCGGCCACCGGTTGACGTCGAGGGGCTGACCGGCGTTCTGGAGCGTCTCCGGGCCTGACGTGGCGCGGGGCCTCACCCCGTTCCCAGCAGCCGCCGCACCGCCGCGGCGCACTCCGCCGGGGAGGCGGTGCACACCTCGCCGCTTCGCCGGCGGCGGATCTCCACCACGCCCTCCTTGACCGCCCGGCTGCCCACCGTCACCCGGACCGGCATTCCCAACAGGTCGGCATCCTTGAACTTCACGCCGGGGCGCTCGTCCCGGTCGTCGAAGAGGACATCCAGCCCGGCCCGGGCCAGGTCGCCGTAGATCCCCTCGGCGATCTCGGCCATCTTGGCCTCGCGGACGTTCACCACCGTCAGGTGGACCCGGAAGGGGGCGATGGTCTCCGGCCAGATGATGCCGTCCTTGTCGTTGTTCTGCTCGATGGCGGCCGCGGCAATCCGGGCAGGACCGATCCCGTAGCTCCCCATCACGATGGGCTTCTCGTGCCCGTCCTCGTCCAGGTACACGGCGCGGAGTGGAACGGAGTATTTGGTTCCCAGCTTGAAGATGTTTCCCACCTCGATGACCGGCTCGACCGCCAGGGCTTTTCCACAGACAGGGCAGCCATCCCCCGGCGCCGCCTCGGTGAGGTCCGCCGACTCCGCCTGGAAGTGCCGGCCGGGGACGACGCCCCGGAGGTGGGCGTGGGGCTTGTTGGCCCCCACCACGTAGCAGCCGCTCTGAAGCGAGGGGTCGGCCACGATCCGCACCTCCAGGCCGACCGGGCCGAGGAAGCCCGCCTCGACGCCGGTAATCTGCTCGATCTCCTCCTTGTGGGCCGGCCGGAAGGCCCCGATGGCGCGCTGGAGCTTCCGCTCGTGAAGCTGCCGATCGCCCCGGACCAGGGCCAGGACCGGCCCGCCCTCGGCGATGACCAGCAGCGACTTGATGGTCAGGGCAGGATCGATCTTGAGAAAGGCGGAGACCTCGGCGATGGTGCGGGTGTTGGGCGTGGCCACCTCCTCCAGCTCCCAGGCCGGGTACGCCGGTGCGGCGAGGCGCGCTTTCGCCAGCTCCACGTTCGCTGCGTAGCCGCAGCCCCGGCAGAGGGCCACCCGATCCTCCCCCGCCGGGCTGGGAGCCATGAACTCGTGCGAGCCGGCGCCGCCCATCATCCCCGGATCGCTCTCAACCACGTAGTAGGTGAGGCCACACCGCTCGTAAATCCGGCAGTAGGCCTGCCGGTGTGCCGCGTACTGCGCGTCCAGGCCGGCGAAATCGCGGTCCAGCGTGTAGGAGTCCTTCATCAGGAACTCGCGGGTCCGCAGGACGCCGCTCTTGGGCCGCGCCTCGTCCCGCTCTTTGGTCTGGATCTGGTACCAGGTCTGCGGGAGGTCTCGGTAGGAGTGAATCTCCCGCGCCGCCAGCCAGGCGATGACCTCTTCGTGGGTCATCCCCAGGCACATGTCCCGCTGGTTGCGGTCCTTCAGCCGGAACATCTCCCCGCCGATGACGTCCCAGCGTCCGGATTGCTGCCACAGCTCCGCCGGGTGCAGGACCGGCATGGTGATTTCCTGGGCGCCGATCCCGTTCATCTCCTCCCGGATGATGGCAGTGACCTTGTCCATCACCCGGTGCCCCAGGGGCAGGTAGACATAGATCCCCGCCGCCAACTGCCGCACCATGCCGGCCCGGATCATGAGCTTGTGGCTCACCGCCTCGGTCTCCGCCGGATCCTCCTTCAGGGTCGGAATGAGGGATCGTGTCCAGCGCATGGTGACGATCTCCTTCGCGAATCAGATGCCCCGCAAAATGCCTGGATTTTCGCGTAATGCATAACGGTGGGCAATGGTCGCTGCCTTCACGCAAATCCCCCCGTCCCCCCCTTTGCCAAAGGGGGGCGAGGGGGGATTTCCAAAGAGGGGCTAGGGCTGCCCTTGCCCCGTAGATAGGGCTGAACAATGTGCTCCATGTCGGGCATACTGCGCGGCATGGACACGCAGACGCAGGTCAAACGGACGCTGATGCAGGCCCTCGGTGCTGTTCGGGAGTTGCTCGGCCGCACGGTGTT
>JACQVN010000051.1 GCA_016209735.1 Candidatus Methylomirabilota bacterium | reverse complement strand
CTACGGTGCCCCGGCAGCGAGCCGGAGATTCCGCGCTTCCGGTCGGATTGCCGGTCCGCCAGCGAGTTTCCGCCCAGCATCACCCCGGCTTCGCGGTTCACGACCATTTCAGCAAGCGATTCTTTCACAGGCTCTCAGCTCTCAGCGGACGCCCAGGGGTGACAGAAGGACCGTGGCATGCGTGATGGCTGTCCTCGGAGCATCCGCCTGCATGCCCGTGGTTGGCTGACCGCTAAGGGCTGAAAGCTGAACGCTTGCGCTCCATTGGTCATTGCCACTGGGTTATTGGTCATTGGGATTTGGTCATTGGTCATTGCTTCACTCGTCATTGCCTCATTGCTGTATTGCCCCATTGTATTCCCTGCTACCGCCACCCCTGGAACAGCTTCTCCGGAATGGGCTCGCCGATGTCGATGATCTCCTTGATGGCGCAGCCCGCCGGGATCATGGGGTACACGTTCTCCTCGCGGGCGCAGACGATGTCCACCAGCACAGGGCCCGGGGTGCTGATGGCCTTCTCGATCACCGGCCGGACCTCGGAGGCCCGCTCGGCGCGGAGTCCGACCGCCCCGAAGGCCTCCGCCAGCCTGACGAGGTCCGGCTGGACCGCCAGGTCAACCTGGGAGTAGCGCTTCCCGTAGAACAACTCCTGCCACTGGCGCACCATGCCCAGGTAGCGGTTGTTGATGACGAAGATCTTCACCGGGAGGTTGTAGGCCACGCTGGTGGAGAGGTCCTGCATGGTCATCATGAAGCTGCCGTCCCCGTCGATGTCGATGACCAGGGCGTCGGGAAAGGCCGCCTGCGCCCCCAGGGCGGCGGGAAAGCCGAAGCCCATGGTGCCCAGGCCGCCCGAAGTGATCCAGCGCCGCGGGTCCTTGCCGCGGAAGTACTGGGCGCCCCACATCTGGTGCTGCCCCACCCCCGTCGCCACGTAAGGCGCGTGCGGCTCGGTGACCTTGTAGATCTCGTCGATGGCGAACTGCGGCTTGATGGGCATGGCCGGGTGCTGTTCGTAGCGCAGGGGGTGCGTGCGCTGCCACGCGGCGATCTGGGCGTACCACTCGGCCAAATCCGTCCGCCAGGCCCGCGAGATCTTCGCCGCTTCCGCATTCAACTGCGTGAGCACCCGCCTCACGTCCCCCACGATGGGCACATCCACGTGGACGTTCTTCCGGATGGAGGTCGGATCGATGTCGACGTGGATGATCTTGCAGTTCCGGGCAAACTCGGAGAGCTTGCCGGTCACCCGGTCGTCGAAGCGGGCCCCGATGGCGATCATGAGGTCGGCGTGCGCCATCACCATGTTGGCCGCGTAGGTCCCGTGCATGCCCAGCATCCCGAGCCAGAGCGGATGCCGCGTGTCCAGCGCGCCCAGCCCCATGAGGGTGAGGGTGGTGGGAATCTGGGTCAGGTCGACCAGGCGGGTCAGCTCCGCCGAGGCGTCGGCGTGGACGATGCCCCCGCCCCCGTAGATCACCGGCCGCCGGGCGGCCGCCATCAGCTCCGCCGCGCGCCTGATCTGCCCCGGGTGGCCGTTCACCGACGGGTTGTAGCTGCGGATGGAGGCCTCCGCCGGATACCCCTTGAAGTCGGCGCGGCCCATGATGATGTCCTTGGGCAGATCCACCAGGATGGGACCCGGCCGGCCGCTCCGCGCGATATAATACGCCTGCTTGATGATGCGGGGCAACTCCTCCGTCTTGAGGGCGAGAAAGTTGTGCTTGGTGCAGGTGCGGGTCGTGCCGACCACATCCGCTTCCTGGAAGGCGTCGCAGCCCATGACGGCGGTCGGCACCTGGCCCGTGAAGGTCACGATGGCCATCGAATCCATCAAGGCGTCCGTCAGCCCGGTGATGGTGTTGGTGGCCCCGGGGCCGGAGGTCACGAAGGCCGTCCCCGTCTGGCCGCTGGCCTTGTAGAAGCCCTCCACCGCGTGTATGGCCACCTGCTCGTGCCGACACAGGATGTGGCGGATGGGGTAGTCGGCCAGCACGTCGTAGGCGTGCAGCACGACCCCTCCGGGATGCCCGAAGATGGTATGCACCCCTTCGGCCTGGAGACACTTCAGGAAAATTTCCGAACCGGTCAACCGCATGAAACTCCCTCCCGCGAACCCCGCGAGGATCGCCCGCGAGGCGTTCGTCGCGAACGTGCCACCCGGCCTGCCCGCCATGGGCTCTAGGGGTGGCTACTCAAAGCGATATTGATATCACACCATCGCCGGAGCGTCAATTAACTCAACGAGTTTCGGGTTTGCGGGCATCCAGCGGGGGAATGAAATCGCCGCAGGGGACACTGCCACATTTATCACCTTTTGAGGAGAGGGGCCCACGCCGCAGCCCACTCGGCCCCGCGCGCCGCGGCGCGGTACACCGACTGCGGTGCGACCCCCAACAGCGGAGCGAGCCGACGGCCGGACCGCCCGAGGGCCCCGATACACCATACAAAGCGCCGGGGGAGCGCACCATCTGAACAGAAGGTGACAAGAGTGGCAGGGCCCCCTATTCTGGCCTGTGGAATGAGAGCCGCGTCCCCGGGGGATATTCCCGGGCAACGGCCTGCAGCGTCGAGACCTATCGGTTGCCCCACGCTCGGGGGCACTGAGCGTCGCAAACCCAAGACCGAGTGGCCCAACGTCGGCGAGGTCTAGCCGCCGTGTCGATCCAGGCGTCCTCTCTGCGCCTCTGCGGCTCTGCGGTAGAATTGCCGTGGTCAGTCGGGGCTGGCGCGGCGGCGGGCGGTCCGGCGGGAGAGCGTCTCGCGGAGCCAGCGCAGCTCCTCGCAGCGCAGGAGGGCGGCTGTCGCGAGGAACAGGCCGCCCGCCACGGCAAGCTGGAGGGCCAGGAGGGCCGCCTTGGCCAACGTCCCCGGCATCGCCACGATGGACCACCAGCGCTGCGCCAGGAGGCTCCACAGGACGAGCGGCAGGCAGGCCAGGATGATCCGGACGCTCCCGCGGCCGATGGCCGTCAAGCCCATTCGCCCCATGCGGCGGCGCAGACAGCCGCAAAGCACGATGCAGTTTCCGCAGGAGGCGATGGCCGTAGCCAGCGCCAACCCCATGGCCCCGAGCGGACCCATCAGGAAGAGACTCGCGGCGATATTCAGCGCCACCGACAGCGAGTTCGTCAGCACCGGGGTGGTGGTGTCGCGCATGGCGTAGAAGGCCGGCGCCAGGATCCGGTTGCTGACGTAGAATCCGAGGCCCACGGCGTATCCGGTCAGGACATTCGCTGCCAGAAGCGTGGCCGACCGGTCGAAGGCCCCCCGCTCATAGAGGGCGTGGACGATGGGCTCCCGGAAGGCGATCAGGCCGGCCATGGCCGGCAGGGCGAGGAACAGCCCGAGGCGGAGGCTCTCGGTCAGCGAGCGCCGCATCTCCTCGCGGGCCTCCCGCGCCACGGCTGCCGCCATCACCGGCAGGGCCGCCGTGCCAATGGCCACCCCCACGACCCCGATGGGGAACTGGACGAGCCGGAAGGCGTACTGGAGGGCCGCCAAGCTCCCCTCGGCGAGGAAGGAGGCCAGCACCATGCCGACGAACACGTTCACCTGAGTGACGGCGAGGCCGCCCACCCCCGGCAACATGAGGCGAGCGATCTCCTGGACCCCCGGATCGCGGGGGGCGATCTGCACGGCGCCCCGCCAGCCGCGGGCCACTGCC
Source organism: Candidatus Methylomirabilota bacterium (assembly GCA_016209735.1). Classification (GTDB taxonomy): domain Bacteria; phylum Methylomirabilota; class Methylomirabilia; order Methylomirabilales; family 2-02-FULL-66-22; genus 2-02-FULL-66-22. The sequence goes on along the minus strand of JACQVN010000051.1, from coordinate 38,746 downwards.
GGCGGAATCTGGATCAGAAGCTGGCCCAGGCCACCCGCCACCACCGCTCCGCCGAGCCACAGCGCCGGATCCGGCATACGTGGGGCGATCCACAGGCCAACTGCGATCATGGTCAGATTCAGCATGGCGGGGGCGAGCGCGGGGGTCAGGAAGTGCCCCAGGGAGTTGAGGATCGCCATGAACAAGGCCGACAGGCCCACCAGGAAGAGGTAGGGGAACATGATGCGAAGGAGCTTCGCGGTGAGCGCCAGCTTCTCTGGCTCACTCGCCCATCCCGGGGTGAGGAGGGCGGCAATTTCGGGCGCGAAAAGCATCCCGAGCGCGGTCACGGCCCCCAGGACCATCGCCAGGGTTCCCATGACCCGCGAAGCCAGCCCCCAGGCCGCCGGCCGCCCATCCCGGGTTGCCGTTCGGGTGAAGACGGGGATGAAGGCGGCCGAGAGGGCGCCTTCCCCCAGGAGCTCCCGGAACGTGCTGGGCAGCCGGAAAGCCGCGAAGAAGGCGTCGGCCGCCATCCCGGCGCCGAAGAGCCAGGCGATGGCCATGTCCCGGACGAAACCCAGGAGGCGGCTCAGCAGGGTTGCTGCGCTGACGATGCCGGCGGCAGAGGCGATCTGGGAAACGGGAGAGGCCATGGGCAATCAGCGCTCGGCCCTTGTGGCGCAGTCGGTCCCGTCCGCCCGAAATCCCCCCTCGCCCCCCTTTTGCAAAGGGGGGATGGGGGGATTTGGTTGAGCGGCGAGCACATCTCCCGGGAGACTCGGACCTTCGCGTCGCCCGTTGCCCGCGGGATACGTCGGCAGGCGCTCAACCACCCGCCGGACGCCTATGCCCACCCGACTGCCGGCCGCGGGCGCTTCGAAAGTCCTTGACATTCCGGCCCCGCTCCTCTACAAATGCCGAGTTTCCGCGGGGCGCCCAGGCGTCACGCGCCCGAAAGGAGTCGCCGGCATGCCGATCATCAAGTCCTCGGAGAAGGATCTCCGCCGCACCGAGCGCCGGACGCGCCGGAATCGCGCCGCCAAAGGCAAGCTGCGCTCCGGGATCAAGCGGGTGCGCAGCGCGCTTGCCGGCGGAAACGTCGAGACCGCCGCCGCGGCCCTGGCCGAGGCGACTCCCGTCATTGACCGCGCGGTCAGCAAGGGGATCCTGCACAAGAACGTCGCGGCCCGGCACAAGTCCCGCCTGGCCCGGCGGCTGAACCAGGCGCGCAGCTCCGCGGCAAAGTAATCACCACTCTTCGAGAAGGCGCGCCGCCACCCGCGTCGCCAGGTCCTGAACCGCGCGGCGGACCGCTTCCTCCTCGGATGCCCGCACGGCCTGGACCGTGTCGGCGGCCGTGTAATACGCCTCTCCCCAGAACTCTTCCTGAAAGCGAACCCGCTCCTCCGTTCGGCTGCGCGCCGAGAGCGTGGCCACGACTCGCACGCGGAAGCGCCGGCCGATGTCCGACTGGTCGAAGGCCAGCGCCTCCACGCCGTACCCCGACACCCGGCCCGCCAGGATGAGATCTGCCCGGCCCGCCTCCACCAAGGGAATGCGGGCGTCCAGGTGGAGTTGTCGCTGGATGGCCGCCACCACCGCTCCCTGCAGGCCCGGGCGGAACGTATCGTTGCTGAAGGCCAGCAGATGGACGGTCGGCACCGGCCGGGACGGGTCCTGCCGGCCCGGCCGGTGATAGCCGCAGGCGGCCGCCAGGAAAACGACCAGCAGCAGACCGCCGCCGCGAAGAAGCGTCCGCCGCCCGTCCGGCCAACCGAAGAGGCGATGCCTCATCTCCCTCATTCCTCAGGAACCCGCCACGATGTTGATGAGCTTGTCCGGAACCACGACCAGCTTGTGGACCGTGCGTCCCTCAATCCACTGCCGCACGCGCCGCTCTTCCAGCGCCAGGCGCCTGAGCGCCGCCTCCGGCGTTCCCCGCGGCACCTGGAGCCGTCCCCGCACCTTGCCGTTCACCTGCACCACGATCTCCAGCGCCTCCTCCATGGCCAGGGAGGCGTCGGCCTCGGGCCAGCGCTGCCGGAAGATGCTCTCGCTCTCCCCCAGGCTCTCCCAGAGCTCCTCCGCCACGTGGGGCGCGAAGGGGGCCAGCATCACCACCAGGGCGCGGACCGCCTCCGCGAAGGCCAGCAGCCGATCCGGCGGCCCGTCCGCCGCGGCACTCCCCGGGGGGAGCTGGTCCAGGAAACGGACCAGCGCTCCGGCGAGCTCCATCAGGGCGGCAATGGCGGTATTGAAATGGAAGGCGTCCTCCAGGTCCCGCGTCACCTTGCCGATGGCCTGGTGGGTCGCGCGTCGCAGGGAGCGCACCGCCTCCTCCGGCTGGCCCGCCGACCAGCGCTTTCCCTCGGCCGCCCGCAAGAGCTCCGGCCGCTCGTCCACCAGCCGCCAGATCCGGTTGAGGAAGCGGAACGCCCCCTGGACCCCGTCGTCCGACCACTCCAGGTCCTTCTCGGGCGGCGCGGCGAAGAGGGAGAAGAGCCGGATGGTGTCGGCCCCGTATTCGGCCAGCAGCTCGTCCGGATCGACGACGTTTTTCTTCGACTTCGACATTTTCTCGGTCCGGCCGACCTCCACCGGCAGCCCACAGGTCGTGCAGCGGCCCGCCTTGTCGACCTCCGCCGGAAGGCGGTAGCCGTGCTCCGGGCAGCGGGAGGACTCCTTGCACACCATCCCCTGGGTCAGCAGGTTGCTGAACGGCTCCCCCACGGCCGTGAGGCCGAGGTCCCGGCAGACCTTGGTGAAGAAGCGGGCGTAGAGCAGATGGAGCACTGCGTGCTCGATGCCGCCGATGTACTGGTCCACCGGCATCCAGTAGCCGACCTTGGCGGGATCCACTGGCCGCGCCGTCTCCCGGGCGGAGGTGAAGCGCAGGAAGTACCAGGAGGAGTCCACGAAGGTGTCCATGGTGTCGGTCTCGCGTCGCGCCGGGCCGCCGCAGCGGGGACAGGCGGTTTTCACAAACGTCTCCACCCGAGCCAGGGGAGAGCCGCCGCTCATGGTGATCTCGACGTCCGGGGGCAGGATCACGGGCAGGTCCCTGTCTGGCACCGGCACGATCCCGCAGGCGTCGCAGTAGATCACGGGGATCGGGGTCCCCCAGTACCGCTGCCGGGAGACCAGCCAGTCCCGGATGCGGTAATTCACCGCGCGCTGGCCGATCCTTTGCCGCTCCAGGGCGTCGCAGACGGCCTCCTTCCCCGCCTGGCTCGCCAGCCCGTCGAACCGGCCGGAGTGCACCATCCGCCCCTCCCCCTCGTACGCCGCCTCCATGGGCGCGGCGTCCAGGGAGTCGGACCCATCGGGCTGGATCACCAGCCGGATGGGCAGGCCGTACTTCCTGGCGAACTCGAAGTCGCGCTGGTCGTGGGCCGGCACGGCCATGATCGCTCCCGTGCCGTACTCCATGAGGACGAAGTTCGCCACCCAGATGGGGATCGGCTCCTCCGTGAGCGGGTTGATGGCCTGGGCTCCCGTGAAGACGCCGTCCTTCTCCGCGGCCGCGTCGGTCCGAAGGCTCCGGTCGGTCTGGCGCATGCGCGCCACGAAGGCCGCCACCGCCTCCGCCTGGGACGTGCCCCGGGAGAGTTCCAGCGCCAGGGGATGCTCCGGGGCCAGGACCATGAAGGTCGCCCCGCACAGCGTGTCGGGCCGCGTGGTGAAGATGCGCAGGCTTCCCCCCCGCTGCAGGGCGAAGTCCACCTCCGCCCCCACACTCTTCCCGATCCAGTTCCGCTGCATGACGCGGACCCGTTCCGGCCAGCCCGCCAACTTTTCCCCGTCCGCCAGGAGCTCCTCCACGTAAGCGGTGATGCGGAGGAACCACTGCGACAACTCTTTCTGCGCCACCGGCGTCTCGGTGTGCCGCCAGCAGACCCCCCCCTCGGCCTGCTCGTTGCTCAGGACCGACTGGCAGCGATCGCACCAGTTCACCGGCGACTGCTTGCGGTAGGCCAATCCGCGCTCCAGGAGCCGGAGGAAGAACCACTGGTTCCAGCGGTAGTAGTCGGGCAGGCAGCAGGTCACCTCCCGCGCCCAGTCGTAGGAGAAGCCCATGCGCTTGAGCTGCGACTTCATGTAGGCGATGTTGTCCAGGGTCCAGCGGGCCGGATGCACCCCGTGCTCGAAGGCGGCGTTCTCCGCCGGAAAGCCGAAGGCGTCCCAGCCCATCGGGTGCAGGACATTGTAGCCCCGCATCCGGAGGTAGCGGGCCACCACGTCCCCGATGGTGTAGTTGCGGACATGGCCCATGTGGATCTTGCCCGACGGGTAGGGGTACATCTCCAGGCAGTAGTACTTGGGTCTGGCCGGATCTTCGCGGACGGCGAAAGCCTCGGCAGCCTCCCACTGCGCCTGCCATTTCGCCTCGATCCGCTGGAAGTCATAGCCCCGTGGCATACATACCCTCCGCTCCTCACTCCGTGTCCCCCACCCGAAATCCCCCCTCGCCCCCCTTTCGCAAAGGGGGGGTGGGGGGACTTGGTGCAGAGAATCCTTTCCAGTTTGGTTCTTGCGCGACCAGCGCAAAAACCAGATCAGTAATTCACCTCTACCAGGCACAGCCCGTGCGGCGGCACTGTCTTCCCTGCCCGCCGACGATCGCGCCCCGCCAGGATCTCCCCCATGGCGTCCGGGCGCTTCCGCCCGCGCCCCACCTCCAGCATGGTGCCGACCAGAATGCGGACCATGTGCTGCAGGAAGGCGTTGGCCGTGACCTCGAAGTGCCAGAAATCCCCTTCCTGCCGCCAGTCGGCCGCCAAGACCGTGCGCACCGGGGAACGGGCACCGCATGTCCCCGCGCGAAAGGCGGAGAAATCGTGCGTTCCCACCACCTCCTTGGCCGCCGCCCCCATCGCCTCAAAATCCAATGGGGTCGGCGCGAAGAGGGCGGTGCGAGCCGCCAAGGCGGAGGGGGTCTCCCGCCTGAGCAGCGTGTAGCGGTAGGTCTTGGAGCGGGCCGAGAACCGGGCGTCGAAGTCCGGCCGCGCCTCCTCGGCCCGCCGCACCACGATGTCCCGCGGCAGGCTCGCGTTCAAGGCCCGTGTGAGCGCAGCCGGCGCCAGGCGGAGCGCCGCATCGAAGCTGGCCACCTGCCCCAAGGCGTGCACCCCGGCGTCGGTTCGCCCCGCCCCCCGCACCGCCACCGGCCCCCCGCCGAATCGGCCCAAGCAGGATTCGAGGACCCCCTGGATGGTCGGCAATCCCGGCTGCACCTGCCAGCCGTGGTAGGCGCTCCCGTCGTACTCCAAGACCAGCTTGAACCGCCGCATGCCTCCAGGCTCCGCGACCAAAGGCCAGACGCCCGGCGAGCGGCAGGCTCGCCGGGCGTCCCTCTCCTCTGCTGCAAGGCGGCCCCCGGTCGGCGTCGTATTGGCTTCCCCCGCGGGTGACACCGTCCGGACTATCCTCGAAGGATACGTGAATCCTCTGAATGCAAATGAGCGATGACCGTTCCCGGCGGGGGGGTGATGACCAATGGTGGTGGGCACCACGTCCGTCCGCCAGGACGGGTGCGCCGTCGAAATGCACCAGCGACCCCTCATCCGTCCTTGGTCACTTATCCCTTGAGGTTTTATTAAGCCCGCATTCTTCGCGGGCTGTATTCGCGAAGAATGCGGGCTAGAGGTAGCGCTCCGCCAGCACCTCGGCGATCTGGACGGCGTTGAGCGCCGCGCCCTTCCGGAGCTGGTCGCCGCAGACCCAGAAGTTCAGGCCGTTGGGGACCGCCAGATCCTCCCGGATACGTCCCACGTAGCAGTCGTCCTTCCCCGCCGCGTAGAGCGGCATGGGGTACTGCTTGGCGGCAGGATCGTCCAGGAGTTGAAGCCCCGGGAAGGCGGAGAACAGCTCGCGGGCCTTGGCCGCAGGAATCTTCTGCTCCGTCTCGACGTGCACCGATACGGAGTGGGCGGTGAAGACCGGCACCCGCACCGTGGTGGGAGACACCAGGATGGCCGGATCCTCGAGAATCTTCCGGGACTCGTGGACCAGCTTCATCTCCTCCTTGGTGTAGCCGTTCTCCTGGAAAACGTCGATGTGGGGGAGCACGTTGAAGGCGATCTGGTACGGGAACACCTCGACCATGAGCGGCTGGTCTCTGGCCCAGGCCCGCACCTGCTGTTTCAGCTCCTCCAGCGCCTTGGCCCCCGCCCCGGACACGGCCTGGTAGCTGGAGGCTACCACGCGCTTGATCCGGCTGAACCGGTGCAGAGGCGCCAGGGCCATCAGCGTGACGATGGTGGTGCAGTTGGGATTGGCGATGATGCCCCGCTGGGTATAGAGGGCGATGGCATGGGGGTTGATCTCCGGCACCACCAGCGGCACCTCCCGATCCATCCGGAAGGCCGAGCTGTTGTCCACCACCACGGCCCCCGCCTGCCAGGCCGCCGGCGCGAACTCCAAACTCCGCCCGGCACCGGCGGAAAAGAGGGCGATGTCCACCCCCTTGAAAGCGTCTCGGGTGAGCATTTCGACCCGGACCTCTTCCCCAGAGAACGGGAGCCGCTTCCCCACGGAGCGCTCCGAAGCCAGAGCCAGAAGCTTCCGGACCGGGAACTTCCGCTGCTCCAGGACCTGCAACATCACCTCACCGACCGCCCCCGTCGCCCCGGCCACGGCCACCACGTATCCGTCCTTCGGCATCCAGGCTCCTTCCCCTCCGCGCCTCGAACCCCAGCCAGCGTCGACAGCGAAATCCGACAGCGACAGGGGCACGCGGTTCACGGTTCGACGTTCACGGTTTAACCGCAATGCTCTTTCCTTACCACGTCCGCCGGATGAAATCCCGCCTCGCCCCCCTTTGGTAAAGGGGGGTTGGGGGGATTTGTTCGAACGCCGGCACCTGTGTCCGAGGCGATGTGAACACTATTGGGTTTAACCGCAGCACCTTGAACCGCCGCACCTTGAACCGCCGCCAGCGTCGACAGCGAAATCCGACAGCGACAGCGAACGGATTGCCTCTCGCTGTCCCTGTCGCTATCGTTCTTCCCCCGTCACGGCGTCGTGTCGGGCAGGGTTCGCGCGCCGGACCCGCCGCGAGCCGCCACGCGGTTGATGGCGTTCAGGTAGGCCCGCGCGCTGGCCTCGATGACATCCGTGGAGCTTCCCCGTCCCACGACCCGCTGCCCGTTCATCTCCGCCACCACGGTCACCTCGCCCATGGCGTCCTTCCCCGCCGTGACGGCGCGAATCTGATACTCCAGGAGCTTCCCGGGGATCTTGGTGGCCAGGTCGATGGCCTTGTAGGCCGCATCCACCGGTCCGTCGCCCCAGCCCGATTCCTGCACCACCTCCCCGCCGATGCGCAGGCGGACCGTGGCGGTGGGGATGATGTTCGTCCCGCCGGTGAACTGGAGGTGCTCCAGGGCGTAGGTCTCGCCGGCGGAGAGGACTTCGTCCTCGACCAGGGCCAGCAGGTCCTCGTCGAACACCTCTTTTTTCAGGTCGCAGAGGGCCTTGAAGCGCACGAAGGCCTTCCCCAGATCCTCTTCCGTGAGCTCCACCCCCAGCTCCGCCAGCCGCTTCTTGAACGCGTGCCGTCCCGAGTGCTTGCCCAGGATGAGACGGCTCTTGGGAACCCCCACCGATTCGGGGGTCATGATCTCATAGGTCATGGGCTTCTGCAGCACGCCGTGCTGGTGGATGCCCGCCTCGTGGGCAAAGGCGTTGCCGCCCACGATGGCCTTGTTGGGCTGGACGTTCACCCCCGTGATGGACTGGAGCAGCTTGGAGGTGCGGTAGATCTCCTCCGTCCGGATATTGGTATCGAACCCCAGGAAATCCCGTCGGGTCCTGAGGCTCATGACCAGCTCTTCCAGCGCCGCATTCCCCGCCCGCTCCCCGATCCCGTTGATCGTGCACTCCACCTGGCGAGCGCCGGCCCGAACGGCCTCCAGCGAGTTGGCCACCGCCAGGCCGAGGTCGTTGTGGCAATGGGCGCTGACCACCACCCGCTCGATGCCCGGCACCCGATTCATCAGATTGCGGATGCGCTCCCCGAACTCCCAGGGAACGCCGTAGCCAACCGTGTCGGGAATGTTGATGGTCGTGGCCCCCGCCTTGATGGCGGCCTCCACCACCCGACAGAGGAACTCCTGGTCGGTCCGGTGGGCGTCCTCGGGCGAGAACTCCACATCCGCGGTGTAGCCCTTGGCCCGCTTGACCGCGGCCACCGTCGCCTCCAGCACCTCCTCGGGCGAGCACTTCAGCTTGTACTTCAGGTGGATTTCGGAGGTGGCGATGAAGGTGTGGATGCGCGGCCGCTCCGCGTGCTTCAGGGCCTCCCAGGCGCGATCGATGTCGATGTCTTTGGCGCGGGCCAGCCCGGCGATGATGGGCCCCCCCCGGAGCTGCTGGGCGACCGCTTTCACGGCTTCAAAGTCGTCCTCGGAGGCGACGGGAAATCCCGCCTCCATGATGTCCACCCCCAGGCGGGCCAGTTGGCGGGCCAGTTCCAGCTTCTCCCTGGTGTTCATGCTGTAACCCGGCGATTGCTCGCCGTCGCGCAGCGTCGTGTCGAAGATAAGAATCCGCTCGGCCATGCTTGTCTCCCCCTTCACGTATGCGGGGCGCCCCTACTTCCCGGGCGCCGGGTGTTCGCTCAATTCCGCCGGGTGTCGTCTACGCCAGATGGGCAGTATCCGCACCGGCCCCGACAGGGCGTATCCCACGAAGGCCAGGAACAGGAACAGGCTGGGGTGGGACGCCACGATCAAGAGCACCAGGAGCAGGGTGGTCAGGATGGTGAAGGGCCGCCGCCGCCGCACCTCCAGTCCCTTCAGGCTGCGGTAGCGAATCCGGCTCACCATCAGGAACCCCAGCAGGTACACCCCAAGCAAGACCCCGGCGGAGGCCACTTCGGCCGGGACGAGCACCCGGCCGGAGATGACCACCGCCGCGGACTCCTTCATGAACAGCACGAACGTGGCAACCGCCGCCGCGGCCGCCGGAATCGGCAATCCGACAAAATAGCGTTTGTCCAGGATATGCGTCTGCACGTTGAAGCGGGCGAGGCGGAAGGCCCCGCAGGCGGCGAACCCGAAGGCGGCCAATCCCCCGATGATCCCGAAGGGCTTCAGGGCAATGACATACGCCAGCATGCCCGGCGCCACCCCGAAGGAGACGAGGTCCGCCAGCGAATCGAGCTGAATCCCCAGGTCGGACGTGGCGCCTGTCATGCGGGCCACGGCCCCGTCCAGGACGTCGAAGACTTCCGCCAGCATGATGGCAATGGCCGCGGCCAGATACTCGTCGTTGTAGATGGCGATCAGGGCGTAGAAACCGCAGAAGAGATTCCCCAGCGTGAGGCTGCTGGGCAACAGATAGACGCCCCGCCTCACCCGCCGCCGAATTGCCCCCGGTGCCGCCCTCCCCGTTCCCTTCGTCACGGCCTCTCCCTTCCCGACCCCGCCGGCCATCCGCCCGTCAGGGGATGATCGCCAGGACTGTCAGCCCGCCCCGCACCGCCTGCCCGCGGCGTACCTTCAGCTCGGCCGTCGCCGGCAGGATGCAGTCCACGCGCGACCCGAAGCGAATCAGGCCGATCCGCTCCCCACCGCCAACCTTCTGCCCCTGTCCGATCCGGCAAACGATCCGCCTGGCCAGGAGGCCGGCGATCAGCTTCACCCAGACGTCACCGTCCGGGGAGGCGAAGTGGATCAGCGTCTGCTCGTTGGCCTCCGACGCCTCCTCGGCCCAGGCCGCCTTGAATCGACCGGGCCGGTGGGTCACCGCGTTCACCAGCGACGAGAGCGGCGCCCGGGTGACGTGGACGTCCAGCACCGACAGGAAAATGCTGACCCGAACCAGGGATTCGCCGAACGCCCCCCGCCAATCGGGAAAGGGCTTGATGGCCACCACGTGCCCGTCGGCCGGGGAGAGCACCAATCGCTCCCCGGGCGGAATCTCTCGCTCCGGGTCCCGGAAGAAGTAGGCCACGAAGGCCGCCAGCAGCAAGACGCCCGTCCCCCCCCACGGAAAACGCAGGAGGAAGAGCAGGGCGCTCATCCCCACCGCGGGCAGGACGAAAACCAGGCCGTCCCGCTCGATAGGCAGGCGATATCGGCGCGTCTCGCGGAGCTCAGTCATATATAGCACCGAAGCGAGTCCGGCTCAAGTAAAAGCCCGGCCGGCCGCCACTGCTGTCGCTGCCGGCTTACCCCCAATGTTGTTTACGCAACACGTCCGCCGGATGAAATCCCCCCTGCCTGCCGCCTGCTTGTGCCGACGCGGCAGACAGGCGCGTCGCTTGGCGCAGGCAGCCCTCGCCCCCCTTTGACCTGCCCGCCGCTCCGCGAGCGCTTCTTTGCGTCCTCTCGGCACCAACGGCATGGCCGCTGGTACCGGCGGTTCAACTGCTCAACTGCCGATTCACCAGTTCGGGAAGTCTCTCCAAGGCCTCGGGGATCCGGGAGGGATCCTTCCCCCCGGCCTCTGCCATGTCTGGCCGGCCACCACCCCCGCCGCCCGTGACCGCCGCCAATTCCCGGGCCAGGCGTCCGGCGTGCACTTTCCCGGCGAGGTCCGTGGTCACCATCGTCAGCCAGAGGACCCGACCCTCGGCCTGCGCGACCAGGACGACCACCCCGCTCCCCAGTCGCGCGCGCGCGCGATCCCCCAGCTCCCGCATGCCCTTGGCGTCCAGGGAGTCCACCCGGCCGGCGGCCACGCGGACTCCGTTCACATCTCGGCTGCCCGCCAGGAGCTCTTCCAGCACCCCGCCGGCCAGGCGGGCCTTGAGCCGCTGATTCTCCCGCTCCAGGTCGCGGCTCGACTCCGTCAGCCTCTCCACCTTCTCCGCCAGCTCCAGCGGCCGGGCCTTGATCCGGGCGGCGGCCTCCGCCAGGACCTGCTCCTCCTGCTTCACGTAAAGGTACGCGCCCGGCCCGGTCACGGCCTCCACCCGCCGCACCCCCGCCGCCACCCCTCCCTGGCTCACGATCTTGAAGAGACCGATCTCGCCCGTGGCTTGGACATGGGTGCCCTCGCACAGCTCCTGGCTGAAGCCATCCACCGTGACCACGCGGACGCGCTCGCCGTACTTTTCCCCGAAGAGGGCCATGGCCCCCCCTTTCACGGCATCGTCCAGCGCCTTCTCCTCCGTGCCGACCCGACGGTTCTCCCAGATCTGCTCGTTCACCAGCCGCTCGATCCGGTCGATCTCCTGCGGCGCCAGGGGGCTCCAGTGGCTGAAGTCAAACCGCAGCCGATCCGGGGCCACCAGGGAGCCGGCCTGCTTCACATGATCTCCCAGCACCTGTCGGAGCGCGGCGTGCAGGAGGTGGGTGGCCGTGTGGTTCTTGGCGGTGGCTTTGCGCCGGCCGGCCTCGACCTCGGCCGTCACCGTCGCGTCGGCCCGCAGGGATCCCCGCTTCACCCGGACTCGATGCAGCACCAGATTGGGGGTCGGGCGGTGCACCGCCATCACCTCGGCTTGCGCGCCGTCCCGGGTGGTGATCCGCCCGCCGTCAGAGACCTGGCCGCCTGCCTCGGGATAGAAGGGGGTCCGATCGAGCACCAGCTCGCCCGTCTCTCCCTGCCGGAGCAGCTCCGCCGGTTGCCGACCCTCGCCCGCGAGGATGGCCGCGATCTTGGCCTCCTCGGTCAGGCTGTGATGCCAGCACGCTTCGACGCGGAGGCGATCGGCCAAGGCCTTGAGGCTGGCAGGGATCTCCACCTCACCGGAGCCCACCCACGACTCGCGCGCCTTGGCCCGCTGCTCCTCCATGGCCTGCTCGAACCCGGCCTCGTCCAGCGCAAAGCCCTGGTCCCCGGCGATGTCGCGCAGAAGATCCAGGGGAAAGCCGTAGGTGTCGTAGAGCTTGAAGATCTCCGCCCCCGGCACGGTCCGGGAGCCGGCCCCCTTCTGCGCCTCCAACAGGGAATCCACCAGGCGCAGGCCGACCTTCAGGGTGTGGCCGAACCGCTCCTCCTCCCCCTGTGCCACGCGCGCCACGTGGTCGCGGGCCTCCTGAAGCTCCGGATAGGCCTCCTGCATCAGCTCCGCAACCCGGCCCGTCACGGCCGCCAGGAAAGGCTCCTCCAGGCCCAGCATCCGGCCGTGGCGGAGCGCCCGGCGCATGATCCGCCGCAGGACGTAGCCCCGGCCTTCGTTGCTGGGGAGGACGCCGTCCGTCACCAGGAAAGCCGTCGCCCGGGCGTGATCCGCGATGACCCGCATGGAGACGGCCGCCTGCACGCTCGCTCCGTATCGCGCGCCGCACTGCTCCTCCACCACCCCGATGATCGGCCGGAAGAGATCGGTGTCGAAATTGCTCCGCCCCCCTTGGAGCACCGCCGCCAACCGCTCCAGCCCCGCGCCCGTATCGATGCTTGGCTTGGGGAGCGGTGTCAGGACGCCCTCAAGGCTCCGCTCGAACTGCATGAAGACCAGGTTCCACAGTTCCAGGTACCGGTCGCAGTCGCAGCCCACCGCACAGGTCGGCCGCCCGCAGCCCATCCGCGGCCCCTGGTCGTAGACGATCTCGGAGCACGGCCCGCATGGCCCGGTATCCCCCATCTGCCAGAAGTTGTCCTTGGTGGAACAGGGGACGATCCGCTCCTTCTGCACATAGCGCAGCCAGAGGCGCTCGGCCTCCTCGTCCGGTCCGACGCCCAGGGCGGCATCGCCTTCATGGATGGTCACCCACAGCCGCTCCGCGGGAAGCCCGAGGCGCCCCGTGAGAAAGGTCCAGGCATGATCGATCGCCCGTTCCTTGAAGTAGTCGCCGAAGGAGAAGTTCCCCAGCATCTCGAAGAACGTGTGGTGCCGGGCGGTGCGCCCGACGTTCTCCAGGTCGTTGTGCTTGCCCCCCGCCCGCACGCATTTCTGCGCGGTCACGGCCCGGGAGTACGGCCGCTGCTCCTTGCCCGTAAACACATCCTTGAACTGGACCATCCCGGCGTTGGTGAACAGGAGGCTGGGATCGGCCGTGGGCACGAGTGAGGAGCTCGCCACCACGCGGTGCCCCTCCGCCTGGAAGTAGTCCAGGAAGGCGCTCCGGATCTCGCTGCCCGTCATGGCTCGCATTGGCATTCGCTGTTCTAGCCCCGCTGGGAGTCGTCGTTTCCCGACGGCCGCCTCACTCCGGATTATTCACCACGGAGGCACGGAGGCCACCGAGGATACTACGGACTGCTTCAATCCCGCCCGAGTCTTTCTCCGTGCCTCTGTGTCTCCGTGGTGAAATCTTCGGGCTCAGTCCGTGTCCGCGACGGAGGGAAAGTGCTGGCGGCAGAGGTCGAGGATCACCTCGACCGAGAATCCCCGCCGCTCCAGAGAGGCCGCCAGCCGGCGCCGCGCCGCCTCCGCCGGCAGTCCGCGCAGACCCTTCATCCGCTGCGCCGCCGCCTCCGCCGCCACCTGGCGCTCATCCCGCTCGCCCCTGAGCGACTCCAGCGCGGCAGCGACCTCGCCGTCGCCGACCCCTTTGGCCTTTAGCTCCCGCGCCAGCCGGGCCGGCCCCAGCCCCTGCCGCGCCTGGCGGGCCAGCGCCCACTGCAGGGCGAAGGCGGCATCGTTCAGATAGCCCGCGGCCGTCAGCCGGGCGATGGCGGCCTCGATCTCTTCGCGGGAGAAGCGCCGTTGCCGCAGGCGACGGCGGAGCTCCTCGCTGCTCCGGGCCCGCATGGCCAGAAGCGCGACGGCGGCCTCCCACGCCCCGGAGGGGTCCGTCTCGCCTGCGGTCCCTTCCGCCCCCTGGCCGGTGGAGCCTCCTGGGCCATGCCAACCCCTCGCCGCTCCTTCGCGCTCCATGGCCTTTACCCTGCGTTATTCACGAAAGTCCCAGCTCACCACGAAGCACACGAAGCACACGAAGATCACGAAGCGGAGACGGACGGAAAACCGGTCCCGACCCTCACCCTCGGGAAGCGGGCGGGCATGAAGCCCGCCCCGACGCCACCACAATTGACGCGAACAAGGTCCTCCGTAGGGGAGGGGTTTATCCCCTCCCGCTTCAGCGCATTGTAGGGAGAGTGTGTGGAGTGCGAAAGGCCCATCTATGCCTCTTCTTCGTGTGCTTCGTGGTGAATAATCCAGATTAAAAGCGGGTCATCCCCGGGATGTCCGCGGGCGGGTCCCCCGGGCTCGCCGCCTGCCAGGTGGTATCCGCCGACGATTCGATTCCCCGCACCCTGAGGGTGAAGTCATCCGGGTTGCTGCACCAGTGGAGCGCCTCCTCGTAGGTGATCAGCCCCTTCCGGTACAGGCCCATCAGGGACTGGTCGAAGGTTTGCATCCCGTACTGACTCACGCCGGCGGCAATGACGTCCGCGAGAGTCCTGGTCTTGTCGGGATCGATGATGCACTCCCGGACCGTCCCGGTGACCACGCAGACCTCCACCGCCGGCACCCGCCCTTTGCCGTCGGCCCGCGGGATCAGACGCTGGGAGATCACCCCCTTGAGCACGGCCGCGAGCTGCAGCCGGATCTGCTTCTGCTGGAAGGGGGGGAACACCGAGATGATCCGGTTGACCGTCTCGGTGGCGTCCAGGGTGTGCAGGGTGCTGAGGACCAGGTGACCGGTCTCCGCCGCCACCAGGGCGGTCGAGATCGTCTCGTAGTCCCGCATCTCCCCCACCAGGATCACGTCCGGATCCTGGCGAAGCGCGCTCCGCAGCGCCTCGCTGAAGGAGGCAGTGTCGGCCCCGACTTCCCGCTGATTGATCAGACAGCGCTTGTCCCGGTGGAGGAACTCGATGGGATCCTCGATGGTCAGCACGTGCCCGGACCGGTTGGCATTGATGTGGTCGATCATCGCCGCCAGGGTCGAGGACTTCCCGGATCCCGTCGTCCCCGTCACCAGGATCATGCCGCGCGGCTCCAGCGCCAGCTTCTCCAGGACCGGGGGCATGTTCAGCTCGGGGATGGTCTGGATCCGAATCGGAATGACGCGCAGCACGATGCCGACCATGCCGCGCTGCTGGAAGATGTTGACGCGGAACCGGCCGAGGTTCGGCACGCTGTAGGCCAGGTCGATCTCGCTCCTTTCCTTGAACCGCTCCAACTGCTTCGGATTCAGGATGGCGGAGGCCACGGCCATGATGGTATCCTGGGAGAGCCGCGGCTGGTCCGGCATGGCCACCAGACGGTCGTCGATCCTGAGGACCGGCGGGGTTCCCACCTTGAGGTGGAGATCGGACGCCTTCCGCTCAACGGCGAATCTGAGGAGCTGTGCCAGATCCATTACCACGCCCTTTTCTCTCCCGGCTGCCCAGTCGCCCAGTGGCCCAGTGGCCGAATTGCCCAATCGCCCGGTTGCCGCCTATTGCGCCTCGGCCTCCGCGGGCGCCGTCAGGCCCAGCGCCGCCCGCAGCTTTCCCTCGATCTCCTCCGCCATGGCCGCGTTCTCCTGCAGGAACCGTTTGGCGTTCTCGCGGCCTTGCCCGATCCGCTCCCCGCCGTAGGCGTACCAGGACCCGCTCTTCTCCACCACCTTGTGGACGACGCCGAGATCCACGAGGCTCCCCAGGCGGGAGATTCCCTCTCCGTAGATGATGTCGAACTCCGCCTCGCGGAAGGGGGGCGCGACCTTGTTCTTGACCACCTTGACCTTCACCCGGCTTCCCACCACCTCCTCCCCGTCCTTGATGGCCGAGATGCGGCGGATGTCCAGACGGACCGAGGCATAGAACTTCAGGGCCCGGCCGCCCGTCGTGGTCTCCGGGTTGCCGAACATCACCCCGATCTTCTCGCGGATCTGGTTGATGAAGACGACGGAGGTCTTGGACTTGCTGATGGCCGCCGTGAGCTTCCGGAGGGCCTGGGACATGAGACGCGCCTGCAGGCCGGGGAGGGAGTCCCCCATCTCCCCCTCGATCTCCGCCCGGGGAACCAGAGCCGCCACCGAGTCGATCACGATGATGTCGACGGCGCCGCTCCGGACCAGGACCTCGGTGATCTCCAGCGCCTGCTCCCCCGTGTCCGGTTGCGAAATCAGGAGGTCGTCGATGTTGACTCCCAGGGTCTGGGCATACTTGGCGTCCAGGGCGTGCTCGGCGTCCACGAAGGCCGCCGACCCGCCTCGCTTCTGCGCCTCGGCCAGCATGTGGAGGGCCAGCGTCGTCTTCCCGCTGGACTCGGGGCCGAAGATCTCCATCACCCGGCCGCGGGGGATGCCGCCGATCCCCAGCGCATAGTCCAGCTCCAGGGCGCCCGTGGGAATGACCGCCACGGGGACGAGGGCCCCGGAGACCCCCAACCGCATGATGGCGCCCTTCCCGTAGAGTTTCTCGATCTGGGAAATCGCCAGGTCGAGCGCCTTGTCCCGCTCCTTGCGGTCTTCCTTGGCCACCGCCGGCCCTTTTCGCACTGTCTCCGCCATGATCGCATCTCCTGTTCGCGCAGTCCGGCGCATCGCACTTGAACGAAGAAGGCTACGTGATTTCTCCCCTGAAGTCAACTGAATCGCCCCTGGGTTTTGCGCGGCGCGCAAAAACCAATTCCGTTGACACCCCCGCCCTACTTTCGGGTATAGTCTGCACGTCGAGTCTCAGAGCCGCTCACGTTCCGCGGGGGACCGGCATGTGTCCGGATCGTCTCCCTGGTCCAGACCCCACCCGCCTTCGCCACCCTTCGCTCCGGCGGGGGCGCCAGCGTGCGGGCACCCGCCCGCCCCCTGCCCGCGCCGTCTTTCCTCCCGCCGTTCCAGAGGTGCTGCCATGCTGACGTATGACCCGGCGATTCCCTCCGCGCAGAAGGCAGAGTTGGAGAACGCGGTCCGCGAGATGGGGACCAGGCTGCCTGCCAAGAGCGGCAACATCCCGTCGGACCTCTTCCGGCGATTGGACGGCATGGTCGCCGCTACAGCCGATCCGGGCTTTGCGGCCGCCTGCCCGCCGCACGCCTGGCTGAGCTACGATCCATGGATCGGCCGGGGCACGCCGGTCGACGAAGGTCCCTATGCGTACACGGGGGCCGCCTGCATCTGGATCTGTGAGCGCACGTTCCGAGAACAGCGCGTCATGGGCACCCGACGGGTGGCGGCGGTGCTGCTCCACGAGCTCGTGCATGTCCTGTGCGGCTCGGAGCTGGACGCGGAGGCGTTCGAGTGGCTGCTCTTCGAGCTGGATGGGGCCACGGCTCCCGATGGCGGAGATTGGGAAAGTTTCCGCCTCTACAACATGAGAGGGCGCTGGATTTACCTCGATACGCATCGGACGCCCCCGCAAATCATGGACTATCAGGGAAGGAGTCTCGGTGGTTTTACGGCGCAGAATATGCCGCCGACCTGCGCGAATCTCCCCGCTGGTTTTTTGCGCTGAGCGCGCAAAAAACCAAAACTGAAAGGCAGTAGCCCGGAGCATTCACCACGAAGAGCACGAAGGACACGAAGAGGAGGTTTAGAGGGGCTTTTCGCACGGGAGGCGCTCTTCCTACCATGCGCTGAGGTGGGAGGGGATAAACCCCTCCCCTACGAGGGACCTTGTTCGCATCAATTGTGGTTGCATGGAACACGACCCGAATTGCCAGGGTGCCATCCCATCACGCGTGCCTTTGATGAGACTGTTCGGAGGGCCTGTGCAAGAAATTCATTGTCCCACCAGTTTGGTTTTTGCGCGCCCACGCGCAAAAACCAGGAGGAGCCCATGACATCCGTGAAGAAGCGGGGAGTGCGCTACGCGATCAAGAAGGGCCAGGGGGCCGGGGGCGCGCAGGAGGTACTCACGCCGCCCTATTACGGAGACGACGTGAAGCCGCGAGTGCTGCGCGGGGCCGACGGGATCGATCGCCTGGAGAAGACCCCCCACGACCGGCTGAGCGTGAAGGTGACCATCGAGATCTCCGGCAAGCTCCGGCGCGCCGACCTCGACCGCTTTGCGCAAAGCATGAGCAAGACCGTCTCCTTCGAGTTCGAAGACGGGGGGAACGGCGTCTAGCCCGCATTCTTCGCGAGCACGTCTGGCGAACAGTGCGGGAATGACCATTGGGTTTTTGCGCGCCAGCGCAAAAACCAGGAGGTGCGAGCCATGGAAACTCCATCCCTCTCCAGGAAGGCGCGATGCCACTCGCTCAGCCTCTCCCTGCTCGCCCTGGGACTCCTCCTCGGCTCGGCGGCCCCGCCGGGCCGCGCCGAGGATCGGACCTTCGTCCAGTGGCTGCCGAGCCAGCCCGCCTCCCTGGACCCGGCCAAGAGCAGCCGGGTCCAGGACGATCAGGTGATGTGGCTCCTCTACGACGCCCTCACGCAGCTTTCCCCGGCCGGAACCGAGATGCTCCCGGCGCTGGCCGAGCGGTGGACGGAGAGCCCCGGAGGCCTGTCCACCACTTTCACGCTGCGTCGGAACGTCCGCTTCCACGATGGGAGTCTCCTGAACGCCGCCGCCGTGAAGGCCAGCTACGAGCGGCAATACCTCCGCACCTCTCCGTTCTACGGTCAGACTCCGCCCAACGTCTACGAGCGCATCCTGGGGGACTGGGTCAAGGAGATCCGGACCCCGACCCCCCGCACGGTGGTCATCACCACCCGCTTTGCCCGGCCCCTGCAGTTTGCCCTGGTGAAGATCGTGAGTCCCCAGGCCCTCCGCACGCAGGGCGGCGACCTGTCCCGGGCACCCGTGGGGACCGGCCCATTCCGGCTAGACCGCTGGGAGGGGGCGCGGATCGCGCTGGCGCCGTTCCCGGAGGCTTGGCCCGGGCGGCCGCGAATCGGCGGAGTGCGCTTTGTGTCCTTGGACAACAACGAGGAGGCCATGGAGCGGATGCTGCAGGGGGAGTTCGACCTGCTGTACGGCGTGTCGCCGGATTTCCTGGAGAAGATGTCCGCCAGTCCGGGGATCAATCTCGCGAAAGTCAGCGCCCTCAACACCATGTTCCTGGGGATGCAGGTGGAGCGCCCCGCCCTCAAAGACCGCCGGATTCGCGAGGCGATCGTCAGGGGTGTGGACCGGCAGCGGTTGGCCGCCATTCTCGGGCGGGGGGCGATGATCGCCGCCAGGGGGCCTCTCCCGCCGGGGTGCGACGGCTTCGACCCCGCCGTCTCCCAGCCCGCCTACGATCCCGAGCGGGCGCGCGCCCTCCTCAAGGACTCCGGCGCGGGGGACGGTCTCAGCCTCCGCCTGCTCTATTTCAACCCCTCGGAGCTCTGGTCGGAGGTCGTCCGCACCGTCCAGGATTATCTGAAGAAGATCGGGATCGCCACCCAGGAGGTCCGGGTCGCCAGTTGGAAAGAGTTCCACGCGGAGCGAAAGAGGGGCGCGCACGACCTCTACCTCTATAAGTGGGCGGTGAGTACCCCCGATCCCGCGCGCTTCCTCGTCGGCATGTTCCAGTCCGACTCGGCGGACAACCTGGGCCGCTTCTCCCATCCGAAGGTGGACAGTCTCCTCCAGGAGGCGCGGACCCCCATGGAAGAGTCGCGGCGCCTCGGCCTCTACCGAGAGGTGGCGCGCCTGATCGCCGAGGAGACCCCGGGCCTGTATCTCTTCCACCAGATCAATATCGCCGCGATCAGCACCCGGGTGAAAGGCCTCGCCCTGAACACGTACGGCCAGCCCCAGGACAAGCTGGTGACCGTGGAGCTCCGCTGAGGATGACCGGGATGGGCGTGGTGCGTCGCATCGGCGAGTGGTACGGGAGCTGGCGCCTCCAGGCGCGTCTCACGCTGCAGATCGTCACCTTGATCACCGCCCTCTTCGGCCTGCTCCTCACGGTCGTCCTCATGATCCAGGAGGCCGCCCTCCACCGCACCACCCAGGAGAAGGGCTTCAGCTTGGTGCGAATCTTTGCCTTCAGCAGCGTCCAGGCCGTGCTGGCCGAGGATTTTCTGGCCCTGCGGGAGCTGGTGCGGAGCCTGGTGCGGCAGCCGGAGATGCGCTACGCCATGATCCTGGACCTGAACGGCAAGGCGCTCATGCACAGCCGGATGGAGAGCACCGGGAGAATCTTCCACGATCCCGTGACGCGGCGGGCCCTCGCCGCCACCCAGCCGATGGTCCAGGAGACCCGCTCCGGCGGCGAGCCGGTACACGATTTCACCACGCCGGTCTTGGTGCTCAACGAGCGCCGGGCCGTGGCCCGGATCGGGATCTCCTTTGCCAACGAGGCGCGGCTCCTGCGGCGGACACGTAACGCGATCCTGGCCCTGGGCCTGCTGACCCTGGCGGGGGGACTGTTCTGGGTGCGGGTCCATGTTCGGCGTCTGGCGGCGCCCATTCAGGCCCTGGCCGAAGGCGCGGAGTCCCTGTCGCGCGGGGATCTGGGCCGCCGGATCTCGGTGGCCCGCCAGGATGAGATCGGCGGGCTGGCCGACGCCTTCAACCGTATGGCCGAGTCCCTCCAGGTCCGCTTCCAGCTCGACCGGGAGCTCTCCTCTTCCCTCAACCTGCGGACCGTGCTGGACACCCTGGTCCACCATGCCCGTCGACTCATCCGCGGCGATCTCGCCTTTCTGGTCTGCTGTGAGGAGGAGGGGAAGCCTGCGGCCGTCCTGGCCCACACGGGCACTGTCGGGAAAGCGGTTCGATCCTGGACGATCCGACCCGGCCTCGGCTGGACCGGAAGGGTGCTCGCCGAGGGCCGCCCCTGGCTCCTCTGCCCCGCCCTCTCCACCGATGATCCGGCCGAGACGCGGGTTCTCGCCGAGGAGAAGGTGCATGCGCTCGTCCTGGTGCCCATCCGGGTCCGGGAGCGCTGCCTGGGCGTCCTGGCCGTCGGCCGATGGCAGGACGGCCCCTTCCTGCCGCTGGCGCAGGAGGTCCTGGAGCGCCTGGCCGACCAGGCAGCCGTCGCCTTGGCCAACGCCATGGCCTATCGCGAGATCGAGGAGCTGACCCGAAGCTTGGAGATCAAGGTTGCCCAGCGTACCGCGGAGCTTTCCAAGGCCAACGAGCGGCTGCAGGAACTCGACCGGCTGAAATCGGAATTCGTGTCCAACGTCTCCCACGAACTTCGCACCCCCCTCACCGCCATCAGGATGTCCGTGGAGAACCTGGCGGATGGGGTCGCCGGCGAGATCGCCGATCCCGTGCGGCAGTACCTGTCTCGCATCGGCAGCAACACGGAGCGGCTCACCCGGCTCATCAGCGACCTGCTCGACCTCTCCCGGATCGAGGCCGGGCGTGTCCACGTCCTCCCCGAGACGATTCCCGTGGCCTCTCTCCTGCGGGACGTCCTGGACAGCCTGCGCCCGGTGGCCGCCGAGAAGGGCTTGGAGCTGTCCGACGCATCCGCCGACCGCTCCCTGCGGGCCGTGGCCGGCCGGGACCAGACCTTTCAGGTCCTCACCAACCTGGTGGGAAACGCCATCAAGTTCACGCCTGTGGGGGGACGGGTCACCGTGGCTGCACGCCTGGCAGAGGAGCAGGGGAGCGGAGGGGCGGAGGAGAATTCCCCCCTGCCCCCCGGCTCCTCTGCTCCCCAGCAGTTCATCGAGATCGCCGTCGAGGACACGGGGGAAGGTATCCCCGCCGAGGAGCTGCACGCCATCTTCGATAAGTTTCATCAGGTCAGGCGCCATGGCCGCGCGAAAGCCCAGGGCACCGGTCTCGGCCTGGCCATCAGCAAGAGCCTCATCGAGCTCATGGGAGGCCGCATCTGGGTGGAGAGCCGGCTGGGGCACGGCAGCCGGTTCGCCTTCACGCTCCCCGCCGCCGAGGCGCTTACCCCCACCGTGCCCCAGAGCCTACGGAGCGTCTGACCATGGCCGATCACGAGCGGTATCGCATCCTCGTCGTGGACGACGACCCAGACATCCTGGAGCTACTCTCCGACCGGCTCCGCCTCATGCGCTTCCAGGTGACCTGCGCCGCGGACGGGCAGGAGGCGCTGCGGACCCTCCGGCAGGAGCCTGCACCGGTCACGCTGCTCGATCTGCAGCTCCCCGGTCTTGGCGGTCTGGAGATCCTGGAGACCATCCGGAGCGAGGGGATCCAGACCACGGTCATCGTCATCACCGCCTGGGGGACCCCCCAGAAGGCGGTGGAGGCCATGCGGGCCGGCGCCTACGACTTCATCCCCAAGCCGCTCGACCCCGCCCACCTGGAGGTGGTGATCAACAAGGCGCTGGAGCGCTGCGCCCTGCGCGAGGAGAACGCCCGGCTCCAGACGGAGCTCTGCGGCCTGGATCGCCCGCTCATCGGCGGAAGTCCCGCCATGCTGGAGGTCGTCCGCACCGCGCAGCAGGCTGCCGCCAGCAATGCCACCATCCTGATTCGCGGGGAGAGCGGGACCGGCAAGGAGATCCTGGCGCGCGCCATCCATCGCTGGAGCCCGCGGAAGGAGCGCCCCTTGGTCGTGGTGAACTGCGTGGCCCTCTCCGAGGAACTCCTGGAGAGCGAGCTGTTCGGCCACGAGAAGGGCGCCTTCACGGGGGCGTATCAGCTCAAGCGGGGGAAGGTGGAGCTGGCGGAGGGCGGCACCCTCTTCCTGGACGAGATCGGGGACATCCGGCCGGCCCTCCAGGCGAAGCTCCTCCGCCTGCTCCAGGAGCAGGAGTTCGAGCGGGTCGGCGGGACCCGGACTCTGCGCGGCAACCTCCGCTTCGTCGCCGCGACCAACACCGACCTGGAGCGGCTCCTGAAGCAGGGAACGTTCCGCCAGGACCTCTACTACCGCCTGAACGTGGTCAAGCTAACGCTGCCCCCGCTCCGGGAGCGAAAGGAGGACCTCGGGTCGCTCGTCCAATATTTTATGGAGAAGTACAGCGCCGAGCTTCGCCGGTTGCCGAAGCCGGTCTCGCCGGCGGCCATGGCCTTCCTCGCCCGGCACGACTGGCCGGGGAACGTGCGGGAACTGGAGAACGCCGTCGAGCGGGCCGTCACGCTGTCCACCGAGCCCGAAATCCAGCCGCACGATCTGCCGATCTTCGAGCCGGTTGCCGGCACTGCCGTGGCTGCGGCCAGCCTCGGGAGTTATCACGAAGCCGTCCTACAGTTCAAGCGGCAGCTCCTCCAGGACGCCCTGGCCCGGACGGGCGGGAACCAGAGTCGGGCCGCTGATGCCCTCGGCCTCCAGCGCACCTACCTCTCGCGCCTGCTCAAGGAAATGGGCATCCGCGAACCCAATCGAAGCGGTTCCTGAGCTGGTTTTTGCGCGTCAGCGCAAAAACCAGGTGATACGGATGTATCCCTTCGGATACTCGCTCCGGGTCCCCCCGGGAGCGTAACCCGTCGAAACCAGGAACCCTAGTCGGCGGCCGGGATGGCACGCGACCTGCTTTCACGCAAATCGGGGCAAGTTGATCGGAGAGACCCTGCCGGTCGCTCCCCTTCTCCCCCACCCGCCTGAGGCGACGACCCGGGGGGAGGGCGCGGTGAGGAGATGCGCGGCCAGCCGCGGGGTATCGACCCTCTGCGAAGCGAAAAGGAGGCTGCCATGACATTCCGAGCGGTCGCCATGATGATCGCAGTGCTCTTCCTGGGAGGAATCACGTTCGATGGGCTTCTCCCTGACCACCACGCCACCATGGCTGAGACCAGGATTGCTTCTCTTTCGCCAGCCCTCGCGAGCGAGACCAGCGGCCTCTCCGGGGTCTGGGAGGGGGTGTGGGACGGGCAAATCCCCAGCCGCATGGTGGTGGAGCAACAACATCCGGAGTGGGCCACCGTCCTCCTCGCGTGGGGCGAGGGTAAGAAGGGGTCTGTCACCCCGGGGTCGATGCGGCTCCGCGCCAAGGTCCTGCCGGACGGTCGCATCCACGTCGACCACCCCGTCCACCTGACCCTCACCCTGTCGGAGGACCGCATGAACCTGGTGGGCACCAAAGGACCGAGCGATTCGACCGTGTCCCTCCTCCTGGGGCGCATCCGGCCGACGGATGCCCTGGCCCCGCTTGCCGTCCCATGAGAAGCTGGGGGACGCCCGTAAGCAATTCAGTTACCTTGGGCCAACAGCGACAGTATTGGAGGGGACCATGCCACGCGGAAGGCGGCTGGACGCACCCGGCGTCCTGCACCACATTATGATCCGAGGCATCGAGAGGCGGACCATCTTCCGGGATGACACCGACCGCGAGGATTTCCTGGCCCGCCTCGCACGTCACCTCGTCGCCACTCAGACCGCCTGCTATGCCTGGGCTCTCCTTCCCAATCATGCTCACTTGCTCCTGCGGACAGGGACAAGGCCACTGGCGACCCTGATGCGACGCGTGCTGACCGGCTATGCGGTGCGTTTCAATCGCCGCCACAAAAGGCGCGGCGTGCTCTTCCAGAACCGCTACAAGTCCGTGGTGTGCCAGGAGGAGCCTTACCTCTTGGAGCTCGTCCGCTATATCCATCTGAACCCTCTACGGGCGAGGATCGTCGCCAGTATGCCCGAGTTGAACCGGTACCCGTACTGTGGGCAGAGCGCCCTGCTGGGAAAGTTCCTCCGGCCCTGGCAGGCCACGGCCACCGTGCTGCAATACTTCGGACAGAAGAAAGGGCGCGCTCGGGCTGCCTATGCGGCCTTCGTGAGCGCCGGGATCCCACAGGGCCGGCGGCCGGACCTCGTAGGCGGGGGCTTGATGCGCAGCCTCGGTGGGTGGGCGGCGGTGACGCAGCACCGGGGCAGGCGGGAGACACCGGTCATGGGGGATGAGCGGATCTTGGGCGACACCGATTTCGTCGAGGCGATCCTCGCCCAGGCGAACGAGCAATTCACACGACAGTACGCACTGCAACGCCAAGGGGTGGACTTCGCCCGCGTGGTCGCGCGTGTGGCGGAGCTTTGCCGGATGGAGCCGCAGGAGGTGATGGCCAAAGGTCGTCAACCCCGAAAGGTGACGGCCCGCAGCCTGCTCTGCTTCTGGGCCGTCCGGGAGTTGGACTTGCCCCTCACCACCCTGGCGCGCCGGCTTCACTTGAGCCCATCCGGGATCGGCTACGCCGTCCAGCGAGGCGAGGCGATCGCCCGAGCGAATCAGTATGAGCTGGTGAAGTGAGATTCTGAGTTAGTGAAGGGCGTCCCCCATCACGCCAACATTTGGTCTGCGGTGAAATAGCCTTCAACAACTCAACGCTCTTTGCCCTCATCGCTGGAGCATACGGGTTACTTCTTTGACATCCTTCACAGCTTCCAGGCGATAAATGAGGTCGGCGGCCTCCACCATTCGCTCCCTGGGTAGCACGGACCCTGCCTGCGCGACAAATCGATCATAGACTTCCTGCGCGGTGAAGGGATTCTCCGGGCTCCCATGAATAATGTCGACACGCCTGGTGTGTGTTTTCCCATCCTTCAGTTGAATGGTAACCTCTGAATCTCCCTTCGTATAACTGAAATCGGAGTCGGGTAGCACATGAGTGCGCTCTGCCAGGGATCGCACTTCAGGATTCTCTCTTGCTTTCATGAGATCCTCGAATAGCACAAATTCCTTGAGCGTACGCGAGCCGCCCTTGAAAAGGGCCGTTGCCACCGCGAATGGGATGCTGGCCAGTACCTCGAAAACGTCTACCGGCGCCACGGTGGACAAGACACTCTGTCCCTCCGGTGAAGTGCGCACTTCAATGGATGCGACGCTCGAAGGGTGGAGGTCGTGCTCTGACGCAATGATTGCTGCCGCTTCAATTGAAGACTGTATGTGTCGGCTTGTGCAATGAGGCTTGAGATGTACCTCGAGAGTCCGCCACTCCTCGCCCAAGCCCGCGGTAATTGCGTCTACGTTGTAATGTTCCGCGTACGCATTACAGAATGCGTTCTTCCCCTCGAAGATCCTTCGAGGTCCGGTAAGGCCCGCCGCCGCGAGAAGAGCCGCCTCTACTCCACCCTTTGCTGCCTTGCCGGCGTGGAGGTGCTTTATCATTCCGCCATACGTATAATTATGGAGCCCGGACGCGTAAGCGGCGGCGTATGCCAAGGCATGTGCTGTCTGTTCTGCCGATAGCCCCAACAGGTTTGCCGCACCTGCTGCGGCGCCAAAGTGTCCCATGACGGATGTACAATGAAAACCCCGATCGCGCATCAGCGAAGGCTGCAGTGCCACTCCCAGCCGGATCATCACTTCATATCCCACAATCATTGCTCTCAGGAGCTCCGTTCCGCCCAGAGCTTCTCGCTCGGCTACGGCCAACACCGCCGGAACAACTGCAACGCCGGGATGGTTGATCGCGCCTACGTGGGTGTCGTCGTTTTCCAGCCCATGCGCAGTCGTGCCGTTAACGTACGCGGCATTGATGGCGGGCAAGCGGTCTCCAAAGCCGAGAAGCGTACTTTCCTCCTTCCCCCCGATCTGTGCAAACACATCACGGGTGCGCTGGCCCCATGGCAGCTCTGAGCACAACACTGCGAGGCGTACGATATCCAGAACAAACTGTTTAGCCTTTTCCAACGTCTTTCCCGGAATGTCCTCATATCGAAGGCCAGTGATAAACTCGGCCAGCCGCTTGGCTGTCTGATCCTGAATCATAAGATCCCCTTTCTGACATTTGGACGCATACCGGCCTTCAGATGCCTCGGTATACTTCTACTCTTCGTGGAGGCCGAGCTTCTCGACGATGGGACGCAACTGATCCAGTTCGCGTTTGATCGACGCGGCGAATTCCTCGGCCGTGCTGCCGATCGCCTCGGCGCCCTGCCTCGTCAGTAGCTGTTTGATTTCATCGTCGCGTATGGCCGCGACAATATCTTCATGCAGCTTCCGCACGATAGCGGCGGGAAGTTTTGCAGGGCCCAGCACGCCAAACCACATATTGGTATCGAACCCGCGGACGCCAGACTCGCCAATCGTCGGAATGTCGGGCTGCAGCGCAGAGCGCTTGGCGCCCATCACTCCGAGTGCGCGTATGGTCCCGCTCTGCACGTACGGCAAGGCAGCCGAAATATTGACAAACATGACTTGCGCTTCCCCGCTCATGAGTGCGGTGAACCCCGGACCGGTACCCTTATATGGAATGTGTGCAGCCTTGATACCCGCATTGGCGAGGAATACCTCCATCGCAAGATGTGTCTGAGTGGCTCTCCCGCCAGTCGCCCAGTTGAGCTCGCCCGGCTTACTCTTCGCGTATGAGATCAACTCGGCAATAGTTCGGGGCGGAAGGGTCTTCGAGGTGGCAAGCACCATCGGCGCTTCAGTGATCATCGAAATCGGCGTGAAGTCGCGCAAAGGATCGTAGGGCGGCTTTCTTCTGAGCGCGACGGCCATCACGTGTGTGGTGTTGTTCGCGAGAACCAGCGTGTAACCGTCCGGCAGCGCCTTTGCCACAACCTCCGAACCGATGATACCGCCCGCGCCGCCGCGGTTATCGATGGCCACCACATAGCCGCGCTTGTTGGTGAGGCCGCGACTGAGAAGCCGTGCCATGACGTCGGAGCCGCCGCCCGGCGGAAATGGCACGACGAGCCGTACGGGCCGGGAGGGGAAGTCGATGGCCTCCGTCTTTGCCGCACCGCCCGCTTTGTCCTGCGCAGCCGCCATCGCGCGAGCGATGTGGGACAAGCCCATTCCGAGTACGGCAACGAACATGATGCCCAAGAGTACCTTTCGCATAATCATCTGCCCCTCCCGTTCTTGTCTGGATGTTTGGCGTGGACTTTTCGCGGGCACATCACGATTGCAGCTCCTGCGGACAGCAAGGTCGCTCAACCCGGGGCTGCTGGCCCGACCTCGGGCTGCGAGGCCTCCCGGCCTGCCTCATCGCTGAGGTGGGGGAGAGTATCCGGTGGATCGGAGGCGAGTGTCAAGAGGAAAGGCAGGCGCCCAGGATTGAGGCCGGAGGGCTCGTGGCACAGCAGAGCCTCCCCAGGTTCGGAGCCGCAACTCCGCTCTGAGCGTTATAATGGGGGACATCGCGGCTTGAGTGGCTTTACGGTTCCAGGAGGCTCTGGCATTCCGCGGCGGCGTCCCGCCCTCGTCGGGCCGCCTTGTCATGTGGGACGTTGGAGCAGTATTAACGATATGCTTGTCTGGGTGACAGTATGCCTCGCCAGCCGGGCCTCGATGCTTTTCTGCACTGTCTCCGGAGTTTTCGCTTCCACCCTTCTGTCGCAATCTTCGGTTCCCTCCTTCGGCCGGAATCTACGACCGGCGTCGTCCATCAGGTCAGGGGCCCGGGTCTGGACCGGCAGGTCGGCCCCTGGGGCGACCAAGACCGGACGGACTTCGTCACGCGGCGCGGAGATCTTGGGGGGCAGGGCGCTCCCTGTCTCTGCATGGCGGAATAGAGGCGAGGATAACTTGGCGTACCCGGCAACGCCCCGTGTTGGTGGCGTATCTCGGGCGCTCTCCGTCTGCGTGCGGCACCACAGGCAGGGCGGTTGAGTTCAACCGGTCTGACCCGCCGTTCCCGCGCACCCGGGTGTTGCCCTCCTGCTGTTGGGGCACGACTGGAGGTAGTGGTTCCAATCGGGCTCCCCTTAAGGTGCGGGCGCTGGCCCGGGTCTTCTGTGGGAAGGTCCTCGCCGGGTTACAGCAGGCGTTCGAGCGGGGAGAGCTCCGGTTCGCGGGCAGCGTCGCGGGCCTGGCCGCCCCCGGAACCTTCTGGGCCTTCTGCGCTACCCTCCACGTCCAGGACCCCCTCGGCGTCGAGACCTAGGCGCCGCACGCTGTAGCACCCCGATTCCAGGGCGGGACAGATGGGCCATGCACGTCGCGGGTTCCGCCGTACGTTTCGGGGCAGGGGTTGTCCTCGCTGCCTCTGCAGGCCCCTCGTGGTCCGGCACGCATCCTGGGGGCTGGCGGAGACAACCCCCTTCCCTCGGCCCCCGGGTTCCGATACAATCTCCATAGCTGGTACCTGAGTCTTGCGCCGCCGTCCAACTTCGCAAGCGTTACCTCCGGGAGAGCTCACCATGGCCATGCCGACACGAACACGATTTGCGGTGTGCATCGACAACTCCGGATATCCTGCGTCTCTTGAGCCGCACAAGATCTATCGAGTGCTTTCCGACAAGGAAGCCGAGTAAGACGGAGATCTCCGAGTGATCGACGAGAGCGGTGAAGACTATCTCTATGGAGCCGACCGCTTTCTGCTTGTCGATTTCCCTCCGGGAACAGTGCGCGTGCTTAACCGGTCTTTTGCTCATTCCTCAACGGCGGTGCGCTAACAGCGGCTGCGGCCAACACCCCCTGCGCTGCGCACTGGAGCTTGGCCCCGCCGCAGGCGACGGGGTGCGGTTCAGCCGCCGCCCCGTTGAGGCGGAGAATTGCGAACGCGATGAGACTGCCCATACATCACTCGATTCTTCACCGCTTGCGCGCAGTTGTGGGCATGACTGGAATTGCCGCCCTGTTCCTGCCATTCGCCTACCATCACTCACCAGCACGCGCTGTCTTCACAAAGGATTTGTGGCGAATCGCCCTTCCGCTCGCCATCTTGACCCTGCTGATGGCCGAGTGCTTGAGCGCTCAAATTCCTCGTGCTGAGCTTGCAGCAGGTCTTACCCGGCAAGAAGTCAGAGACGCTTTGGGTGAGCCTGACGAGAAGCTAGAGTTTGTCATGCCGGATGGCCCCTTCTTCGGTCCGCAGGAAGCGTTATCTGGGTTGGTTCCGTCCGGGAGCTTGGTGGAAGAATGGCGGTATGAGTTGAATGCTGATGTCAGGTATGTCTGGTTTTATGGGGATACGGCGGCTGGAGGAGGGGGGAGGAGGCTGATTGCCACGACCACCGTTCCGAAAGACGCGGTCTATTGACCGAGCGCAATCTGGGGAGTTCCAAGTTCGTCGCGGGGGTGCGCGGGCGCCGCAGAGTCGCGACGCGGGCGGCGGCGGCCCGGCCCCCTCGGGCAGAGATCCCTTCACGGGTGTGCGCCGCCATGGAGCTTTTTCCACCAGCCCTTCGCCAGGGCAGCCGCGTGGCGCTGGTTGCCCGTACGCGAGGGGGTCGCCTGCCTCGCCCTCGGAGCGGAGCATGGCGCGGGCTACGGATGCCTGTGGCCCCCGGCGGTGACCGGGAGGGTCTCATGTCCGTGGCCGGCGTGGGCCGAGGCTGCGGGGCCGGGGACCTGCCATCCGACCTCCCGCGGGCGCTTCCCGACCGCGGGCGCGGGTGGAGCGGCCTGCCGGGCGAAACGGGCCGGGGACTCGCCGGAGAGCCCGGTCGCCGCCGCCTTCACCCGGCTCTCGGAATCGAGCAGGAACGCGCTGGAGAGAACGACCCGGTCCCCGACCGTGAGCCCCTGCACGATCTCCACCCGGTCGCCGTGACGCCAGCCGGTCACCACCCGGCGCGGCTCGAAGCGCCCCTCCTCCTTGACGACGTAAACCGTCTTCTGGACCCCCGAGTCCACGACCGCGTCCACGGGGACGGACAGGGCGGGGGGTCGCGTGACCGGCAGCTCCACGTCGACGAACATGTCCGGACGCAGGAGGTGCTGGGGATTCTCCGTCTCCAGGCGAACCTTGAGCGTCTGGGTGCCGACGTCGAACGGGTGGAGGATGTCGCTGACCCGGGCCTGGAAGATGACCTCGGGATCGTCGGGCAGCGCCACCCGGGCCAGCGTGCCTGGCCGCAGATGCTTGGCCTCGCTCTTGAAGACGTCGGCCACGATCCAGACCCGACCCAGGTCAGCGAGCCGGAACCACTCCGCGCCCTTTTCGAACTTCTGGCCGTCCGAGAGGTTTCGCGCCAGCACGAAACCCGCAGCAGGGGCAAAGACCTTGATGCCCTGAGGGATTTCCCGCGTGTGTCGGATCTCCTCGATCTGGCTGGCGGACATCCCCAGGCTCTGCAGTTTCTCGATCCGCTGCTGGAAATTCGATGTGGTGGGATTGGTCACCGCCGGGCTCTCCTGGCCGCTTCGCGCCAGGCGCTCCACGGCGGTCAGCGCGAAGACCAACGCTTGCGCCGACACGAAGAGATCCGACGCGGCGAAGGTGGCGAGCCACTGGCCCTTTTCGACGCGACTGCCGGTCGTCACCGGTGCGACCTCCCGGACCCAGCCGTCCACCGCGGCATTGAGGCGATAGAGCCTCGTCTCGTCCGGGGCGACCCGGCCGAGGAGGCGAAGCGTCTGGGTGCCGGCGGCCCGCTCCACGGATACTACCCGCACGCCGAGGAGTCGCTGCTTCTCGAGGCTGAGGGGCACGGTCCGGGGAGATCCCTGCGCGCTGCTCCCCGCCGCGCTCGTGCTCCCGTCCTCGTACACCGGCACCAGCTCCATGCCGCAATCCGGCGCGATCCCGGGCCTGTCAGATGGATACGCCGGGTGCATCGGATCCACATAGGAGAGGATCTTGCGCACGCCGCCAGGCTCGGCCTTGTTCGCGCCCTGCTGGTAATACCAGCCCCCGGCCAGGAACACCCCGGCCATCACCAGGCAGAGCAGGAGGGCGTGCGTCGCCTTCTTCATAGGAGTTCCCTCGTCCCCTCACCCCTCCCCACGGAGAGGAAGCCATGGATCACCAGACCGCCCTTCATCACCAGAAGATTCATTCGAGACAATGCAATTGCACCACGGAGACACGGAGTACACGGAGAATGCCTTAACCACGAACCGAAAGAATCTGTCTCTCGCAAAGACGCCAATCCGCCTGCGGTGGAAAAGGAAGGCCAGAATCTTTCATGGAACCGCCCATCTTGGATGGCCCCTTCCTTGCCCTTTCGAGCCCTCATTCTGAGTGGCCGTCTTGGCGATCTTTGCGCCTTGGCGAGATGCGGAATCTCGGGCCAGGGTTTTATCCTCCGTGACCTCCGTGTCTCCGTGGTGAAATATCTGCGTTCATCGCACTACGTTCGTTTCCACAGTCGCAAAGGGGCCCCCCCGGCGCCTTGGCCCCGGGGGGCCCGGGGGCCTCGGGCTGGGGGCCTTACGGCACGATCGTCCAGCCGAACATCATGGCGTGGTCCTCGTGCGCCAGGTTGTGGCAATGACAGACGTACGGGCCCACGAAGGTTCGGAAGTGCCGGTAGATATCCACCTCCTCCCCGGGGTCCAGCGCCACCACATCCTCCTTGGAGGTATCATCTGGGTGAGCTCTCGAGCTGTCCCTCCGCGCGATGACGCGATGCTCCTCCTCGTGGATGTGGAGCGGATGGACCCAGCCGCCGCCGCCGTTCTCGATGGTCCAGACCTCCTCGGATCCCCACTTCGGATAGGCGAGCGAGTTCAGGGGGTCGAAGGGGAGGCCGTTGATCAGCCACTCGGTCTCCTCACTGAAGCCACCGCTTCGCTCCATCCTGAACCTCCGGTGGGGGAGGTTCAGCAGGACCGAGGGCGGGGGCAGGGGGACGAGGGGCCGCAGCGTCCTGGGAATCATGCTGCGATCCGGCGCGAGGCCGCCCACCACGAACTTCAGGACCGGCACCTTGTAGTTCGGGTCGTAGTCCGGGTCGCTGGGTTCGTTCGGCTTGCGCCCGTTGGTCATCTGGAGGACGTTCGTGAGGTAGATCTCGTCCCCCGGGTGCGTCGGTGTCCCGTCCATGTATCGGGTGAAGTCCACGATCACCTCGCGCCGCTTGGCGGGCCAGAGCGGGAAGGCGTCGCGGACGATGGGTGCGGGCAGGAGCCCCCCCTCGCTGGCGATCTGGGTGAAGCGCATGCACTGCTGCCCATCGGGGAGCTGGTACTGCCCCTGCGTCCCCGGGGCCGGCGTCACGGTCCCCTGCATGAGCTTGAACTCATAGATCCGTGCGATGGAGGCGTCCAGGAAGCGGAGCCGGTACTTGCGCCGCTTGACATGGAGGACCGGGTACGCCACCCCGTTCACCGTGAAGATGTCGCCCACAAAGCCGTGGTTGGGGAAATGCTGGAAGAAGGTCTTCCCCCACCACTCGGGATGGGTGCCGGTACTGCCGTTATGGCAGTCCTGGTGGGGGGTGACCCCATCGTCCAGACAGCAGTCATAGAAGGCGAGCGGGATGTCGTAGTCCACGCTGAAGGTCCCGTCCCGGTTGTTGCGGCGGACGCCGGCCAGGCGCAACCCCCTCCGGTTGATTTCGTCCCCCGAGTCGATGGCAGGGTCGTAGATGGGGAAGAGGCCGACCATCCCCTTGTACACGTTGGCCCCGGTATGGTCCATGCGGTGGTCGTGGAACCAGAAGAAGGACTGCATGTTTCTCGCATCGCCACCCGCCGGCCAGTTGAGATAGAGGTTGTCGCACCACTCCTTCGGCCGGTAGCCGTCGATCTTATAGTGGGGATTGCCGTCGCTCTCGGGCGCGGTGTGCCCGTTGTGGAGGTGGGTGAGGAACGCCCAGTCGGGCGCCCCGAAGTCCTGGCGATCGAGGTTCAGCGGATTTTCGTCCAGGTGATTCTCGAAGCGGACGAGGACCGGGCGGCCGTACTGGGCATTGATCCGGGGCCCCGGGAACGTGCCGTTGAAGCCGTAGATGGTGCTGGCTGGCAGGCTCCGGGGGCCCCGGATCCCATCCGGGGGGATCACCTCGACGCCGCTCGCGTTGATGGGCAGGACCAGGGACGTGGTGAACGCGTGCTCTCGCACCTGCAAGGGGATCCGATAACAGATGGGATCGGGCAACCCCAGGTCACTCGTCCAGACCTGATGCGTCCCCCCATCCGAGTCCTGTTGGCCGGTGCCCGGGCCCGGCGGGGCCAGGGCGCGGGTCCTGGGGTCTCGCCAGGTCCGCGGGTTCGAGGGCGCAAGCACCGGCGGGATAGGAAGCGGATCCGTGAAGGGACTGAGGACAAACGGACTGGTCGGGAAGGCTTCGGCGTAGCACTGCGCGCCGAGGGCCGGGGCGGGGCGGAGGCCTCTGGTGCCGATGAGAGTCGCGGCCCCCGACATGAGCCCCAACTTGAGCAGGTCTCGCCGACTCCAAGTCGGCGGTTCTGGCGCTTTCATTGCGTTCCTCCTATCTCGGCCACGACCGCGCCATCGGGCGGCATCGCCGCTCCCAGGCGCCCGGCCATCGGCGTTTACGGCTGGTAGGGACTCAGATTCAGGAACGTCCCGAGCGGCGGCAATCCCTGGGCGGCCCGGCCATCGGCCCCGACGGCTGGGAGGACCAGCATCTCGTCGCTGGCCCGGTGCCGCAGCACCCTCGCGCCGTTCGGGACGGCCAGCGAGGGATGGTCGAAGGGGGCCTGCTCCCAGCGCACGCGCTCGTCGGTGAGGGCCAGCATGAAGTCGATCACCTTCTTCTGGTTGGCCTCGGCGACGGCGCCTCCGTTCGGATTTGCCAGGTTGCCCGGCTGCAGGATCGGATTCGGATTCAGCCCGAACAGGGGCTGGATGTCCGCGTCCACCTCGGCCAGATTGGCCTCGAAGAAGTTCCCGCCCCGCCCGTAGAAGTCCATGACCTGCATCAGGGTGGCCTCGCCGCCGTTGTGCATGTACGGGCCCGTCAGTTCCACGTTTCGCAGCCCGGGGGTCTTGAAGGCGCCTCTCGTGGCGACCCGCTGGTCCGAAGGGCACACCCGGCCGAAGGGATCGTTGGCGCCGCAGGGCAACAGCAGGACTCCGGGGGGATCCGTCGCAAACGGATCGTAACTGAGCTGGCCGCTCTGCCCGTTGAACGCCAACAGCGCACGATCGATGAAGGAGAGCGGGTTGCCGAACGGGTCGGTCCCGCCCCGGCCCAGGTCCTCGCCGGTCGGCCGGACGCCGATGTTGTAAAACCCGCTGTCGTACCACGCGCCGCCCAGGTCCCCCATGATCATGCGCTCGATGAGTCCCTCGGGCAGGCTGGCGCCGAAGTTCGTCTCGCCAATGTGCATGACGGACGCATTGCTGAACGTGGCGGTCGAGTGGCAGGCGATGCAGTTGCCCCCGACGCCGCCCGGATCATTGAAGCCCAGGAAGATGTTCAGCCCCTCCTGGGCGCTCGGGCTCATTGCGCTGGCGTCGCCCTCCTGGAAGCGGTCGAAGGGCGTGTCGTCGGAGACCAGCGTGGCCTCGTAAAGCTGGATGGCGAGGCCGAAGAAGAGGGCGAAGTTCGCCTCCGTCTGGGTGTAGGTCCCCTGGGGCAGCGTGATGCTCCCCCCGTAATTCCAGTACTGGTCGTGGAAGGCGGCCTCGACCATCGCCGCATACATCGTGTTGAGCCCGTTTCCGCGGGACACCCGGCCTCTCCGGTCGATCCCGGACTTCGCAAGCGAACCCAGCACGCTGTCCCTGGGGTGGACAAGCTGTTTGCCCAGCGGGACGATCCTGGGGTTGAGGAGCTTCTTGCCGATCTCTGGGAAAGTGCGCCCGGCGAAGGACATCTCGAAGTCGCTGCCGGGCGGCCCGACGGCCTGGGAGGCCAGGCTGGCAAGGGGAATGCGGACCCGCACCTTACTGACCAACCCGCCGGCATTCACCCAGACCCCGGCATTCGGGTCCGCGTCCCCGAAGGGATTCTCGCCGTTGAAGGTGCTGTTGGCGCGTCCATCCCAGAAGTTCGCGAAGTTGAAGACCGCGTTGATCACGGAGGGGGTATTACGCGGCTCCACGCGCCGGACGTTGACGCCATGGACACTGAACCCCGTCGGGTCGGGGACGGGGATCCCCTGTTCCACCGCGCCTTGGAGCGGCTGGCCGACGTACGTGGTGTTATACACCCCCGGGGAGGAGACGACATCGTTCCAGTCTCGGATGATCGCCGTGGTCCGGTCGTTCGGGTCGACGAACTGGCTGAACGGGAACATCGCCGCGCTGAGGGTTCCGTTGGGATCCACCACCTGAAACGTGGTGTCGCCCCCGAGGAGGCCGGGGCTCACCACGTTCTTGAACCGGCGGTCGGCCCCGGCGTGGAAGTGGCAGCTCGCACACGCCTGGACCCCGTCGCTGCCGACCTGCATGTCCCAGAACAGGGCCTTGCCCAGCCGGATGGCGGCGGCGTGGTTCTTGACGAACTGGCTCAGGTTCGGGGGTTGCGGGACCGGGATCGTCTTCAGGGACGGGGGCGCCGCGGGATTGGCCGCCCAGGTCGGCCCCGGCGCGAGCATCGCCCCGGCCAGGCCAACCGCCAGCAATAGCGTCCCCGCCGCCCGCCGGCCGCGCCCGCGGGGTCCGGTCCGATTTGCTGTCCAGTGGGGGTTCATCTCCTGATCCTCCTGTCGCGCGATGGGTTTGACCGCTTGCACCCTTTTCGGCCCCCCCTCACCGACCCTCTCCCCCACTCCTGGGGGAGAGGGCGCGGGTGAGGGGTGCTTGTCTGCTGCCCGCTGGCACGAAGCCATACCTACGGGCAGGTCACGCGGCCCCGGAGGTCCACGCCACCACAGGTGACCGTCGCCGATCCCCCCTTGGTCGCCGTGATGGTCAGGCTGAAGGGCTGGGCGGCGCCTCGCAGCTCGATCCAGTTGGAGATGGTCGGATTGGCCGGGCTCTTGGTCCCCGCGCCCCAGTTGGTGACGGAGCCATCCACCGCGGTTTCCGAGAGCGAGAGGATGGCGGTCGGGTCACTGGAGGTGGCGGTCACCTGGAGCCTGCCAAAGCCGCCCCGCCGGCCGCGCTGGACGTTCCAGATCGCCGTGGTGAACTGGATGGTCTCCGTCGGCGCCAACACCGTGATGTTCACCGTATCGCTGCCGGTCCCGATGTCGTCCGTCGCCGCCAGCGCGAAAGTGAGCGCCTGCGGCGTGTTCGGCGCCGTGAAGCTCGCGCTCAGCGAAGCGGCGTTCGTCAGGGTCACCGGCGCCCCGGCCGCCTGCGTCCACAACGTCGTTTGCGTGAAGGGGTTGCTGTTGGCATCCCAGGTGACACTGCCGGTGAGGGTCACGGTCGCGCCCGCGCTCACGGCAATATCCGGGCCGGCGTTGACGACGGGGGTCGCCCCGAACGTCGCGCAGTTCACCGGGGTCGGGGCGGGGTTCCCGGGCCACGGAGCGAGTTGTCCCACGATCGGGGAGGCACTCCCGAAGCCCTCCAGCGGTCCCTCGCCCTGGGCGAGGAAGGGGAGGTCCTGGAAGTTGAACGGGACGAGCGGATCGCCGAACCGGTGGTTCTCGGGGAAGACGTACTCGAAGTTGGGCAGGCTGAACTCCCCCGCGACGATCCCGTTGCCCACGAGCGTTTCGATTCGTTCTCCCGTGAAGGGATCCGTGAATTGATTCTGGCTCCGCATGGTGTACATGCGGGTCGGCGGCATGAACAGCCCGCCGTTGACGCGGTGCACGAAGCGGGTCCGGAACGGCTGGGTGGCCGGGTCGGTGGTGGCGAGCAGGCGCAGCGACTGCTGGCCGGTACAGGGGTTGACGTCCCGGGCGTAGATCTCCACCAGCCGGGTCGGGTCGGTGGTGAACCCCACCACGGTCAGGCGCGTGGACGCCTCCTGGAGGAGGCCCGGGCGGGCGGCGCCATTCGCGCCGATCAGGAACCCCTCGACGAAGACGTAGGCGGGCGGGACGCCCGGCGTGGTCGTGATCTCCATGACGTCGTCCACCGTGTGGGCGGAGATGTACGTGTTCGCCGCGGTGTTGTCGGGGGTGACGCCGTCGACCAGCGTCTTCAAGGGGTCGATCTTGTAGAGCGTGCCCGCGTAGATGACCTGATCCCCGACCATCAGGGGCACCTGCTGCCGCGGGTCGGGGAGCGTCGGATCCGCATCCGCCAAAGCCGGCGTCGGCATCTGGAAGATCTTCAGGGGGACGCCGGGCGGCAGGAACGGGTCGACGGGGAAGCGCGGGTCCCCGTTCAGGGGCCGGTTTTTCAGCGGGCAGAGGGGGTCCGTCGCGGGGGGCGCCACCCGGGGGATGCACAGCGGGATGCCCGTGGAGACATGGATGGTCACGTTCTCGGTGTCCCCGCTGAAGCGCGGATCGGGGCTGTGCGCCAGGCCCCAGCGCCCCACCGGGTCGTTGAACTGCACCAGGGCCCCGCTGCAGAGGGGCGACGTGATGACCGCACAGTTCGGGTCGTTCGGGATGCCGCCGACGCGGAACGCGCCGATCCCGTAGTCGATGGAGCTGACGAGCCCCGAGGTGGCGTTCAGGTCCTGCTGCGTGATGGGGACGATCAGCCCGACGACGTAGCGATCGGTGCCGTCCGGGATGCCGAGC
Source organism: Candidatus Methylomirabilota bacterium (assembly GCA_016209735.1). GTDB lineage: Bacteria > Methylomirabilota > Methylomirabilia > Methylomirabilales > 2-02-FULL-66-22 > 2-02-FULL-66-22. The sequence continues at coordinate 950 of JACQVN010000051.1, read as the reverse complement.
CCGGCGAGGCTCGGGTAGGGGGCCACCCCATGTTTCCCCACCACGTTCCCGTTGACGTTCACCGCGAACGAGGGGAAGGGCATGGGGTTATCTGCCAGCGCGAGGCCCGTCTTCACATTCGGGACAACCGGGTTCGCTGGAACCGGGAGGGCGGGAGCGCCAATGTAACTGCCGACCGGCGCCGATTGGGCGGGGTCGAACAGGTCGCCCCAGGTCATGGTGGCCGCCGGCAACTGGACGATGCTGTTGCAGGGGACGATCAATTTGATGCCGTTGACCGTCATGGTGCCCCCCCGGAGCCGGTCGGCCGGCAGCCCGGTTCCAGGGTCAATGGGTGGCGTGCAGATGGCGCCCGCCGTATCAAGGGTCGCCTCCTGAATGAACCCCGTGAAGCCGAACTGCGGCGTGGGGGGAGTGAGAGTCTGCGCCGACGCTCCGATCGCCCAGAGCAGCGCCAGGCCAAGCAAGGGCGTGGCCAACATCCATCTCCGTTTCATCTCGTTCTCCTTTCTCGATCTCATTAACAGGACCAAAATGATCCCGCGTGCGACTTGCCAGGATAAAGCCATAAGGGAAGGCCGATCAGTCGGGGAAGCCCGATTCCACGGGGGGGAAATCCTCGACTAGAGAGGGCGGAATTGCCACACATCGAGAGCTTGTCCACCCCATCCCGCACAGGAGGCTTCCTTGGCTCCTGCTAGCCAACACTGCATCGAGGTGGAATGTACGCGGCTGGGCGTCTCTGGGGGAGTCGGTGAACCCCGGCGAGAACCGTCGGAGAACCATGGCGTCGGGCGGATATTAATGAGCTAGCCCGACTTCCAAGGTGGGTAAGCGGATTTCAGGCCTCCACAGGCGAAAACCTCAATGATTTCGCGGGGGGTCTCCGCGAAATCCCGAAATAGTCACGAATAAATGGCCATGGAATGCCGTATTTCCCTTGACGTTAT
>JACQVN010000050.1 GCA_016209735.1 Candidatus Methylomirabilota bacterium | reverse complement strand
CCTGTGTACGCTTCAGCTGGTTCGTTCGGGTTCACACCCCTCCTCTCCAACTGCAACACTCGGTACGGGTGGCTGGTTGGGCCTTACCCGGCAGGGACTCTCACCCTGCAAGAAGCGCCAAGCTTCGCTTGGCGCACTAGCGTTGGCTTCAGCGGGCAGAGCTGGAGCCAGCCCAGGGCAGGGCACGTTGGGGCTGAGGTGCGGCCAGAGGTTCGAACGGGAGGAGGAGAGGGCCATGAAAAACGCGCGGTTCCTGAGAGGCCTTGTGAGGTCGGTGACCCTCACAGTGGCGGGGCTGGGGATCCTGGGGGTGGCGAGCCTCGCCGACGCCCAGACGACGCTGAAGGTGCTCAGCGAGCGGTTTCCCGCGCTGGAGTACTACGTGAAGGCCATGGGCCAGGCCCCCGGGGTTAAGGTGGAAGGGACACTCCTGCCCTCCAACAAGCTTCGGGAGATCAGCATCCTGAACCTGTCCACCGGATCCTCAGCCTACGACATCCTGTGGGGGAACGACCTGGACATCCAGGCCTTGGCGTCCAAGGGATGGTTGGAGCCGCTGGATCCCTACCTCGCCAAGTACAACGCCCAGTACCACTTAGACGATTTCCCTGCGAGCGTGCTGAAGCCCTTCACCTACGAGGGCAAAGTTTACGCGCTTCCCTTCGGCACCAACGTGATGTTCCTCTTCTACCGGAAGGACCTCTTGGAGGCCAAGGGGATCAAGCCGCCGCAGACCTTCGACGAATACCTTCAGGCGGCCAAGGCCCTGACCACTAAGGACATGTTCGGGACCACGATGTGCTTGAAGCGGGTGAGCTCCACCCTCAACGACTTCCAGTGGTACCTCAACGGGCACGGCGGGCACTGGTTCGATGCGAAGTGGAAGCCGGCCTTCAACAGTCCCGAGGGGGTGCAGGCCGTGGAAGCCCTCAAGGAGATGATGAAGTACGCCCCGCCCGGGGTGCACGCCTATGGCAACGACGAGTGCACGGTGGCGCTGACCCAGGGAGTTGTCGCCATGGGGTTGCAATGGCAATCCCGCGCCGCGGCCATGGACAACCCCAAGACCTCGAAGGTGGTCGGCAAGATCGAGTGGGCCTCTCCGCCCAGCAGAGGGAAGGGGGTACCCGCGGGTCAGCGCCTCGCCATCGACGCTTATGTTATCTCCAAATTCTCCAAAGCCGACAAGGATCTCGTCTTCCGGACCCTGGCCTACGCCTCCAGGCGGGAGAGCATGCGCGGGGCGGCAAAACTGGCGCTCCCCACGCGGGCACCGCTCCTGAAGGACCCCGAGCTTGTCAAGCAGTACCGAGATTGGCCGGCGGCCCTGGCGGCCCTGCAGGTGGCCCAACCGCTTCCACCGCTGCCGGAGTTCCTGGAGCTCGGAGAAGGGATCACCACCAAGATACAGCAGGCGCTGGCGGGGCAGCTCACTCCCAAGCAAGCGCTGGATCAGGCGGCCAAGGACGCCGAGGACCTCCTGCGGTCCCGCGGCTACTACAAGTAACCCCACCCACCCGTGGTGTCGGTTTGGCGCCTCCACCCGGGCTGCAGGAGGGCTGCGAGTGCTAATGCGCCCCGTGGCTCAAGAGCAGCTCCCTACCACCTTCTGAGCAGATCCTGTGAGAGGAGGGAAATCAATGGCAACCGGGGCGAAGTTTTTTGAGGACGCACTCACGATTTACAGAGCCCAGCAGTTCGGCAATCGAGTGGGATTCGGTGAGCGACCGGCGGTCATCGTCGTGGACCTCACGAACGCGGGGACCGACCCAGCCTACCTGGGTGGCGGGAACATAGGCACAGCGACGGAGCACACGGCGACCCTGCTCCCAAAGGCGCGGGCCGCCGGGTGTCCAGTCATATACAGCATCGTGGTGTATCGAGAGGATTTGCGCGACGCGGGTACGTTTGGAATGAAGGTGCCCTCTGTCAAGGTGCTCCAAGAAGGGAGCAAGGCGGTCGAGATCGACAGCCGCGTCGCCCTTCAAGCCGGGGATTACCTCATCGTGAAGAAGGCGCCTTCCGTGTTCTTCGGGACGAACCTCAACATGCTGCTTACGCACCTGCGCGTTGATACTCTCATCGTCACCGGCTGTACGACCTCCGGCTGCGTCCGGGCAACCGTGGTGGACGGATGCTCAAGCGGTTACAGGGTCATAGTCCCTCGGGAGTGCGTGGGGGATCGGGCACCTGGACCCCATGAGGCTAATCTGTTCGACATGGACCAGAAGTACGCCGACATAGTTGCAACCGATGACGTCATCACGTACCTCGGATCGGTCACCGGCGGGAAGCGACGGCCAGCCCACCCATAATGCGTTGCCAAGAATAGCAAGTTAGCGTTCTGCGATCGGTCCCACTCGACCTGGACCGCGACGCGGCGTTTGCCTTGCTGCTTCACCACGCGGTGGGGAGTTTCGGTCGAAGATTCCGCAAGCAGTGCGGAAGGGAACCGAGGCGTGCCTGGCGGAGCATGGCGGATGGGAGAGCGGCACAACTTGTCGTACTTGGCAACGTCGCGTAATACGGCGAAACAAGGATGGTGGCCAACGCAACATGACGTAGGTGGCAACGGATTGCGAAGAAACGGCCCGGTCCCCTACTACGGGACGGGACCCCAGGCGGGTGGTTCGGCAGGGATTCCGGCGGCAGGATAAGGTTAGGTGCAGCGCCTCGGGTCGATGGGGCAGCAAGAGCCTGTTCAACCGGGCCGAAACGTCTCAGAGGCCGGATTTCTCCTTCACGAGGCGGCGCAGCTCATCGTCTGTCACAGCCGAGCGCGTTGCCGACGCTGTCTTGTTAACGGCTTCCACCAACCTGGCTACCTGCTCGTCAGTGGCCTCGATCCCCAGCCTCCGTAGTCTGAATCTGACGCCCTTCGGGCCGCTTCCCTTGCCCAGCACGACCACCCCCTCATTCCCTTCCAGGCTCGGGTCTATCAGCTCATACAGCTCCGGATGTGCGACGACTCCCATGGCGTGAGCGTCGAGTGTGTGCGCGAAGGCATACCTTCCAACGATGGGCTTGCCTTTGGGAACCGCCACCCCGGTCATCTCCTCCAGCATCCGCGAGAGCTCGGTCAAACGCTTGATGTCAACACCGGTATCAATGCCGTAGAGGAATTCCAAGGCAGCTATCAGCTCATCCAGAGAAACGTTGCCAGTCCTCTCGCCGAGGCCGTTGATGGTCCCGTCCACAATGGTAGCTCCCGCTTCGACTGCGGCCAAGGTGTTAGCCAAGGCAAGGCCGAAGTCGTTGTGGCAATGGATCCTCACCGGCACACCAGCCACGGAGACCGCCTCGCGTCCTATGTAGGCCATGGCACCGGGAATCGCAGTCCCCGTCAGATCGGAAATCGACACCTCGCCTGCTCCTGCCGCGACGACGGCTGACAGTACCTGCTTGAGGAAACCCACGTCCGCATTGGTGGTATCCGTGGCGTTGAACCGGATCATTCGTCCTCGGCCCCGCGCCTATTCCACGGCTCCCACCGAGAAGTCGAGCATTTGCTTCCGGCTGATCTTCAGACCGATCTGCAGCCTGATGTCCGAGGCCGGAAACATCATGGTGAGCACGTCGATCCCCGTGTCGCAGGCAATGGCCACCTGCTCCTGCCAGTCTTTGTCGCTTAGGAGCAGCATACCGCCGAGGCGAAGACCGGAGCCGTTAGCCCGTAGCCGCCGCACTACCTCGCGATCCGCCGCCGACTTGCCCGTGAAGCCGATCTGCACGCGCCTTATGCCGATCTCTCCGAGTTTCTCCGCCAAGCGCACCTTGTCGTCGATACTGAAGGACACCTCCCCTGCTTGCTCACCCTCACGAAGTGTGTCATCAGAGACGATGATCTTCGGCTGGATGGTGCGTCCCTTGGTTAGCTCTGGCAGGAAATTCACGCCAGTAAGTATCCCCCGGCAGAGCCGGGGGCTTTACGCGCGCTGGCCCCTCAAAGGGGCCTGGTCGCGCGCGGAGGGCCGAGCAAATACCACATCGGTACCCTACTGCGTCTGGTCCATCCCTGCCACATTGTGAGCTCTCT
>JACQVN010000049.1 GCA_016209735.1 Candidatus Methylomirabilota bacterium | reverse complement strand
ATCGTCGTGGCGATCATCGGCATCCTGGCCGCCATCGCCATCCCGAACCTGATGAGCGCCCAGCGGAAGTCGAAGTACTCCCGGGCCGCCTCGGACACCAAGACGGCGGTGACGCAGGCCATCGTGTACGCCAACGACAAGGGGGCGTATCCCCCCAGTCTGGCGGCGCTCAGGAACGGGGGCTACGCCAACGTGCTGGATGCCGATCCGTGGAACACGGCCTATGTCCTGGCCAGCCTGCTGACCGCGGGCGGCGCGGCGGACGGCAACGACGACATTTACGTGTACAGCAAGGGGGGAAGCACGACGGGGGTCTACCCGAACCCCTTCACCGCGTCCACCGGCATGGGAGGTTCGGTCGGCTATTCCTCGATCTACGGCTCCTGGATGGGGAGCTAGGCTGCCAGCCCATTGCCCCCCGCCTTCCGCCCGATCCGGAGAACCGGGCCGACAGCTCGGTCAGGTCCCGGCCCCGGTTCTCCATCGCGGTCGACCCGATCGCTCGACGCCGTCGCAGCGTGCCATGCCTTGACGCTCTCCTCGTGGTTTTCTAGAATCCTTCGATACGACGCGCATTCGGGATGGACGCATGGATGCAATCCGCTGTCAGGGCGTCTGCAAGGATTACCGGGTGGGATTCTGGCGACGGCGCGTCCGAATCCTCCACGACCTGGAGCTGACCGTCCGGGCCGGCGAGACCTTCGGCTACCTCGGGCCCAACGGGGCCGGCAAGACCACCACCATCAAGATTCTGCTCGGCCTCCTGCATCCCACCGCCGGATGCGCCTGGCTCTGCGGTCGCGACGCATCGCGGCCCGAGGCGCGAGCGGCGGCGGGGTACCTTCCCGAAACCCCCACCTTCTACGACTACCTGACGGGTGAGGAGTTCCTGGCCTTCATGGCCCGACTGGCGGGACTCGCCCGGAGCGTGGCGCGGGAGCAGATCCCGGCCCTCCTGGATCGGGTCGGCCTGTCCGGTGCGGGGAGCCGGCAGCTCCGGAAGTACTCCAAAGGCATGCTGCAGCGGATCGGCATGGCGCAGGCCCTCCTCGGCAATCCCGCCCTGGTGATCCTGGACGAGCCCATGTCCGGCCTGGATCCCATCGGCCGGAAGGAGATCCGGGACATCATGGTGAGCCTGCGGAAGGAGGGGCGGACGGTCTTCTTCAGCTCTCATATCATCCCGGACGTCGAGATGCTCTGCGACCGAGTGGGCATCCTCCTGGGCGGGCGACTGGCGCGGGTCGGGCGCCTGGACGAATTGCTCGGGACGGAGATCGACTCCGTGGAAGTCACGCTGGCCGGCCTGCCGCCCGAGGCGGCGGCGACAGACGGGGCGCTGGCCCCCCCGCTGGTGCAGGGCGATCGCGTCCAGCTCCGGCTGCGGGCCGAAGCGGAGGTGGACGCTCTGCTGCGCCGCACGCTGGCCGCGGGCGGCCGCATCCTCTCCGTGGTGCCGCATCGACGGACCCTGGAAGAGATCTTCCTGGCCGAGGTGGCCGAGCGGGGCCGCCGATGAGGCGCGTCCTGGCCATTGCGCTGATGACCTTCACCGAGGCGGTCCGGGATCGGGTCCTGTACACCATTCTGGTGTTCGCCCTGGCCATGATCGGCAGCTCCGCCGTCCTGGTCACCATCAGCGTGGGGGGGGAAGGGCGCATCGTCAAAGATCTGGGCCTGGCGTGCATCACCCTGTTCGGCCTCTTCATCGCCGTGTTCATCGGCATCCGGCTGGTCTCTCGCGAGATCGAGCGCCGGACGGTCCTCCTGCTCCTGTCCCGGCCGGTCGGCTGCGGCGCCTTCCTGGTCGGGAAGTTCATCGGCCTCGCCCTCACCCTCCTCGTCAACGTCGGGGCCATGGCCCTCGGCCTCGTGCTGCTGGCCCGGATGCTGGAGGGGGAGTGGACGCCCCCTCTGCTCCTGGCCGGCGGGTTCGCCTTCCTGGAGCTCACGATCCTCACGGCCTTTTCGATCCTCTTTGCCACGTTCTCCACGCCCACGCTCAGCACCGTCTTCACGCTCCTGGTGTTCGTCATCGGCCGGCTGAGCCGCGACCTCGTCGCCTTTGCCTCCCAGTTCGACAGCCTCTCGCTCCACGTCACGGCCTCGGCCATCTACTACACGCTGCCCAACCTGTCCCGCTTCACTCTCGGCAGCCTCGGGGCCGGCGGGCCGCTCCCCTCGGAAGCGACGCTCCTCCTTACGGCGGCGTACGGCCTGGGGTATCTGACGGCCGTCCTGGCGCTGGCTACCGCCATTTTCCAGCGACGGGACTTCCAGTGAGGCGCGCCGGATGATCGAACCCGCACTGCCCAACGTCCCGGTCAGCGGACCGGCGGCCTCGCGCCTCCGGCGGTGGGGCGCCCTCGGGGCGGCGATCCTCGCCTTTGCGACCGCCGTCGTCTGTGGGATCCGACTCGACCGCCTCCACAGCGAGCAGGTCGCCGCCACCCCTATCTTCTTCCCGCGCGTGGAGATCCTGCGGCCCGCGCTCCTGGGGTTCCAGAGCCTGGCCGCCGATTTCTGGTGGCTGCGTACCATCCAGTACTTCGGCGGCCGGGTGGAGCGGCAGGAGAACTTCCCCCAGCTCTATCAGCTCGTGGACATGACTGTCTCGCTCGACCCGAACTTCCTGGACGCGTACCTGTACGGGGGCCTCTTCCTGGTCATCGCCAAACAGTACCCCCAGGCGATCCAGATCTACCGCAAGGGGATCGCCGCACGCCCGGACGACTGGGAGATCCCCTACGATCTCGGGCGCCTGTACTTCCTGGAGGTCGAGGACTACGAGCAGGCCCTGCGCTGGTGGAAGCTGGCGGACGCTCTGCCCGGCCGGCCCCACTACCTGCCGCGCTTCATCGCTCGCCTCTACGCCAGGACGGGGGCCCTGGAGACCGCCTACGAGCTCTGGAAGTCCATGTACGACCGAACGAATAACGAGTGGGTCCGCAGGACGGCGGCGGCCGAGATGGAGAAGATCCTGGCCCAGATGCGGCGCTCGACTCCCCCGGCGGCGCAGCCGTGAGATCCTCCGGCGAGATCGCCCCCCCCGCCCTGGCGAGCGCCGGGCCCGCCGCGCCGACGGACGCGCCCGCCTGGCTCTTCGGATCCGGGCCAGACGCCGCCGGGCGACGTCTGGCGCTCCTGTGCCTCCTCCCGGCACTGGTCTACATCGGCACCCTGCAATTCGACTTCGTCTTCGACGACAACATCGTCGTCCTGGCAGACCGTCTGGTCGCCGGCCCCTGGAACGCCGGGGAGATCTTCGGAAGCCAGGTGCGGGTGGCGGACGTCACCCTGGGCTACTACCGCCCCCTCGTCACGCTCTCCTACCGGTTCGACCGGCTGCTCTGGGGGGTGAATCCCGCCGGCTATCACCTGACCAATCTGGTCTGGCACATCCTGGCGACCGCCCTGGTGTACGCCGCGGCCCTGGGGACAGGCGCAACCAGGCTCGCCGCCTGGAGCGGCGCGCTCTCCTTCGGGCTCCTCCCCGCCCACGCGGAAGTCCTCGGCTGGATCCAGGGGCGGGTGGACCTTCTGGCCACCACCTTCGTGCTGCTCGCCTTCCTGGCCCTGCTCCGCGCAGAGCGCCGGCGCGGCGCCGCCCTCTGGGGGTGGAGCTGCCTCGGCGGGGGGCTCTACTTGCTTGCGCTGCTCGCCAAGGAGGCGGCGGCGCCCCTGCCGCTGGTCTGGGCCGCCTGGGAGCTGTCGTCGTCCGGCGGCACGAGTCCGCGCAAACGGCTGGTCGCCTGCCTGCCCCGGGTCATCCCGCTTCTCGTCGCGCTGCTAGGCTACTGGACCCTCCGACAGGCCGCCCTCGGCTCCGCCGTCCAGTTCCCCACGAGCCTCTCCCCGCTCGGCCTTCGCCTTCTCGCCCTCTTCGCCGTGATCGCCGAGTACGGGCGGATCCTCCTCTGCCCGGATCTCGGCCTGAACCTGCACCGCGCCGTCGCGGTGCAGTGGGATTCGCCGACGCTCCTCTCCGCCCTCCTGGCGGGCGCCACGCTGGGGGGAGGCCTCGCCGCCCTGTGGTGGCGGGCGCGCCACCTGGTCCTCTGGGCCGCTTGGCTTCTTCTCATGCTGACGCCCCCGCTCCTCTTCATTTGGTACGAGTTCGCCCCCCAGTCGGGGTTCCTCACCGCGGAGCGCTTCCTGTACCTGCCGTCGGTCGGATGGTGCGTGCTGGCCGGCGCCCTCTTCGGGAAGCTGCTCCAGCCCGGGCGGGGGGCAGGCGGGCGCCTTTACGGCTGGGCGACCCTCATTGCCGTCCTGGCCGCCTACGCGGGGCTGAACACGGTCCGGCTGGCCCCCTGGGCCGATGCCGCGGAGCTCTACCGGGCCATCCTACGCCAAGGCGGACAGTCTGTGCAGGTCCGCCTGGATGTCCACAACAATCTCGGGGGGGTCTACCTGGATCGTGGCGAATTCGCCGCGGCGCACCGGGAATTCCAGGCGGCGCTCCGCTTGAGCCCCAAGTATGTCTTTGCCCTCAACAACATGGGAGTCCTCTTCATCCGGCAGGGCGAGCCCGCCGCGGCCTTACCCTGGCTGGAGAAGGCCATCCGCCTTCGCCCCGATTATGCGGACGCCTACGGGAATCTCGGCGCGGCCTACGAGGCGCTGGGCGATCTCGGCCGAGCCCGCGCTGCTTACGCGGCGGGCCTTCGCCTGGCGCCGGCCTCGACGCGGTTGGCGGCGGGACTGCGCGGCGTCGGGGGCGCGCCAGGCATCTCGCCCCAGGGGAAGCCATGACCGCCGACGTGGCCGTGCCCGACCTCGCCGTCGTCATCCTGGCCTGGAACGAGCGGGAGAACCTGGAGCTTCTCCTCCCCGCCCTGAAGGAGACCCTGGAGAGTCTGGCCATCTCCTGGGAGATCGTCGTCGTGGACGGCGGGTCCCGGGACGGGACCGCCGGGGCAGCGGCGAGCCGGGGCGCCCGCGTGGTCCCCCAAAAACAGCGGGGATTCGGCGCCGCCCTCGCGGAAGGCTTCGCGGCCACCCGGGCGCGTTACGTCGCCACCATGGACGCCGACCTGTCGCATCGCCCGGTCTTCCTGCGGGATCTCTGGCAGAAGCGGCACGAGGCGGAGCTGCTCATCGCCTCCCGCTACGTCCCGGGGGGCAGCTCCGACACGCACTGGTTCCGGCGCCTCCTGAGCCGCCTCTTGAACACCACCTATACCCGATTGCTCTCCCTGCCCCTGCACGACATCTCCGGGAACTTCCGTCTGTATCGGCAGGACGTCCTGGCGGGGCTCTCGATCCAGGCCCGCGACTTCGACGCCTTGGAGGAGATCCTCCTCAAGGTGGTCACCCAGGCCTTCCGGGTGGGGGAGCTCCCCTTCCACTACCGCTCGCGGGGCTCCGGCCACTCGCACGTGCGCCTCCTGCGGTTCGGCCTGGCGTACCTGACCACCCTGGTGCGCATGTGGCAGCTCAGGAATTCGGTGGCGTCCGCCGACTACGATCACCGCGCCTTCGACAGCCCCATCTGGTTGCAGCGGTACTGGCAAAGGACCCGCCACCGCATCACCCTGGACTACCTGCGGTCGGCTCGGCCCGGGGCCGGATGCTGCGTCCTGGACCTCGGGTGCGGCTCCAGCCGGATCATCCAGGACCTTCCCGACGCCGTGGGAATGGACATCCTCCTGCCGAAGCTCCGCTTCCTGCGGACGCGGGGCCACCGGCGGCTCACCCAGGCCTCCGCCTTCGCGCTGCCCTTCCCGGACGCATCCTTCGAGGCCGTCATCTGCTCCGAGGTGATCGAGCACGTCCCCGATTCCCCGCCCCTGTTCGAGGAGATGACCCGCGTCCTGCGCCCCGGCGGGACGCTTATCCTGGGGACGCCGGATTACGGCCGCCGCCTCTGGTGGATCCTGGAATGGCTCTACGGCAAGATCCTGCCGGGCGCCTACGCCCACGAGCACGTCACCCACTTCTCCCAGGCCACCCTGGCAGCACGGCTTCGAGCCTTGGGGTACACCATCCACGATCTCCGCTACGTGGGCTTCTGCGAGATGATCTTCCGCGCCACCAAGGGGCAGGTCCCGCCGGCTTCGACCGGCGGGAAGGGAGGCGGCGCGTGATTCCGGCTGCCCCGGCCGCGCGCGGCGGGCCGCTCCCGCTCGGGCCCTGGATTCTCCCCCTCATCCTCCTCCTGGGCGCTTCCGTCTACGTGAACAGTCTCGGCTACCAACTGGTCTGGGACGACGTTGGCCTGTTGCGGAGCGAGCCGTTCCGCCATCTCGGCAGCCTGCCGCGCCTCCTCACCGAAGACTTCACGGCGTTGACCGACGGGGAGCTGGCGGGCCGCTACTACCGGCCGGTCCAGGCCCTTTCACTGGCCGTGGACACTACGCTGTGGGGACTTCAGCCGGGCCCGCTTCGGCTCACCAACCTCCTCCTGCACCTGCTCGCCACGGCCCTCGTCTTCGGCCTCGTCGAGCTCCTGGGCGCCGGCCGGCTCGTCGCCGCCCTGGCGGCGCTCGTCTTCACACTCCACCCCGCGCACGCGGAAGCGGTGGTTTTCGTCAGCGCACGGGATAACCTCTGGGTCGCCGTGACAGCCTTGACCTGCCTCTGGGCGCACCGCCGGGCCGCCGGCTCCGCGCAGTGGGCACTGTGGATGGCGGCAGCCCTCGCCGCTCACCTCTTGGCCACCCTCTCCAAAGAGGTCGCCGTCGTCGTGCCGATGCTCCTCACGCTCGCCGATGGTCTGTGCCCGCCCCCTCACATTCGTCTCCCGGCGGCGGCACGCTGGCGGTGGGCGTTTCGCCGATCGCTGCCCTACTTCGGCATCTCTCTTGCCTTTGTCGCGTTTCGAGTCCCCGCGCTCCTGGCGCTCGCAGAGGGACGACTGACGGCCGCGGGCCTCTGGGAGCGGCTGCCCGGCGCCCTGGAGATCCTGGCCCGCTATCTCCGATTGCTCTTCCTCCCGGCCTACATGCAACCGTCCTACGCGCAGGCGCGCCCCCTGTCGCTGCTTGGCGCCTGGCCCGCGCTTGGCCTCGCCGCCCTGGTCGCGCTCCTCGCCGCCCTGGCCGTCGCCTGGCGCCGTGCGCCTTTTCCGGCCATGGCGTTGGCCTGGATCTTGATCACCCTGACCCCCGTGGTTGACCTCATCCCCGTCTCCTTCCGGACCATGGGGCTGGCCGACCGCTACCTGGTCCTGCCCTCGGTCGGCGCCAGTCTCCTGCTGGCATGGACTATCGCCGCCTTGCTCACTCCCCGGCCTGGGCGGCCGCGGGCCGCCTGCGCGGCCGCCGGCTGGGCAGGCCTGCTCTTCGTGCTCGTGACGTACCCGGCGCTGCTCCTGCGCTACGTCCCCGTCTGGCAGGACAATCTCACGCTCTTCTCCCGGATGGTGGAGGCTGCCCCCTCCGATCCGCTCCCACTCTTCAATCTCGGACTGGCCGCCATGGAGGCTGGCGATCACCCGCGCGCCATCGTCCTGCTGGAGCGCTCCCTCGCCCTCGACCCCGCCAGGCCCCGAGCCCGGGCGACCCTGGGCCTTCTGTACGTCCTCCACGGGCGCGCCCGGGAAGGCTCCCGGATCTTCGACGCCCTCCAGGGGGAGGCGGTCACGGATGTGTCCTACTACGTGAACCGTGCCAAGGCCCATGTTTTTCTCGGGGAAAGCGCCCAGGCGGTGGCGGTGGCTGCGGAGGGCCTGCTACGGTTCCCGCGTCGGGCCGAACTCCACGAGTGGCTCGGTCGCGCGTTGGACGGAAGCGGCCGACCCCAGGAGGCGATTCCCCACTTCCGCCAGGCCCTGGCCTCGGACCAGCCCCTGGTCGAGGAGGCGCTGGGCCTCAGCCTGGCCAAGAGCGGTGAGCTGCCGGAGGCCGTGATGCGTCTCCGGCGGGCCGCGGAGGCTTTGCCGAACCGCGCACAGCCCCGGCGTGCCCTGGCCATCGTCCTGGAGGCCCAGGGCCAGCGCGAGGCCAGTCTCTCCTGGTGGCGCGAGATTTTGGCCCTGACACCCTCCGGCCCCGCCGCCCGTGAAGCGGCGGCGGCCGTTCGCCGCCTGGAAACGGCAGGGGGGGCACGGTGATCGACCCCGGACGCATCCTCGGCGCCGCCGGACAGGAGAGCGGAGATGGCGGCCGTCCGTCCGGGGGAAGCAGGCGAACCGACCTCCGGCTGGGCGCCTTGTTGGCCCTCGTGGCCGCCGCGCTCTACCTGGGAACCCTGCGATACGGTTTTGTCTGGGACGACTTCCAGCTCGTGTTCTTCAACCAGTTCATTCGACGTCTGTCGGCCCTGCCGAGCTGGATCGGTCTCACGGCGGATGAGGTCAGCTTCGGCGACTTCAGTGGACGGTTTTACCGTCCCGGCACGTTCCTCGCGCTGGCGCTCGATTTCTGGGTGTGGGGCGAGCGATCGTCCGGATTCCACCTGACCAACGTTCTGCTCCATACCGCCGTCACCTTCGCGGTCTTCTGGCTGGCGCGCGACCTTTTTCCACGTCCGGGCCCCGCCATGGCGACGGCGCTGCTCTTCGCGGTGCACCCCGTCCACGTGGAGGCCGTGGCCTGGGTCTCGGCGCGGGCCGACCTCCTGGCGACTCTCTGGCTGACGATCGGGCTCCTTGCCTACCGGCGGGCGCGACCCGCCGGCGGCGGACTCCGACTCGGCTGGTATGCCGCAGCGCTCCTGGCAGGGGTGGCTGGGCTGTCCTGCAAGGAGACGGCGGCCGCACTCCCCCTCCTGCTTCTCGTCGCGGATCTCCTCGGGACGACCATCGGGATGGCCTCCGCCGGAGGATTTGTCTCCCTCGCGGTGCGGAGCCTGCCCTTCTGGGGGCTCGCCGCCGGGCACCTCGCCTTTCTCTCGGGTCCCTTCCGAACCCTGGACGCCACTCTCCTCGCCCCGGGAGACCTCTGGGGCCGGCTCCCCGGGGCGCTGGAGACCCTCGCCCGCTATCTCGGACTGCTCCTCTTCCCCCTCACGATGCGTCCGTTCTACGACTTGCCGCGGCCCGACAGCCTTCTCGCCCCCTGGCCGCTTCTCGGGGGCCTCCTCTTGCTGGGCCTCCTCCTCGCCCTGTGGCGGCTCTGGCGTCGGCGCCCGACGGCGGCCTTCGGCCTGGCCTGGCTTCTCATCACCTTGGGCCCGGTTCTCGACCTGGTGGCGGTCTCGCCGCGTCCCATGGGCCTCGCCGATCGCTACCTTTACCTGCCGTCCATCGGCTTCCTGCTCTGGGCGGTCGGGGTGGCGGAGGGCGCCCGGAGTTGGTGGGGAGGTCCACGGCAACATCTCCCGTCCCACCTCCCGGCGGTCGCCGTGGCCTTGCTCGCCTTCGGCTGGACCGCGCTCACCGCCGGATACCTCCCGGTCTGGCGGGACAACCTCAGTCTCTACTCGCGGATGGTTCGAGATTTCCCGGATGCCGGGGTCCCGCGCCTCAACCTGGCGACCACCTATCTCGACATGGGGGAGACGGGCCGGGGAATCGCCGAGCTCGAGACGGCCATCCGGCGCCAGCCCATGTGGGCCCGCCCCCAGATCATGCTGGGCCTGGTGCTGGTGGGGACGGGCGACCGCGCGCGCGGCTTCGCCCTCTTCGACCGGGCAGCCCCCCTGGCCCAAGACGACATCCACTACTACCGCACGCGGGCCGAGGCCCACCTGGTGGCGCAGGCGCCCGAACGAGCCGCCGAGGTCGCCCGCGCCGGGCTCCGCCGCTTTCCCCGGGCCGTGGAGCTTACGCGGCTCCTGGCCCAAGCGTTGGAGGCGACGGGGGACATCGGGGGCGCGGTCGCCATGCAGCGGGATCTCCTGCGCTGGGATCCGCGACTCGCCTCCGCCCACGAGGCGCTGGGCCGCCTCATGGTGCGCCAGCAGGATTTCGCCGGGGCGGCGGAGGCCCTGACCCGCGCGCTGGAGCTGGAGCCGGACCGCCTCCTGTCGCTTCGGCTCCTGGCGCTGATCCGGCAGGCGGAGGGCCGCCGCGAGGAGAGCCTGCGCCTCTGGAACACCCTCGAGGCGCGGGCCCACGATCCGGCCATCCGCGCCGAAGCGCAGGCCCGGATCCGCGCCCTGACGCCGGGACGACCCACTCTGGCAAAGTGAACAGAAATGTTGGAGTTGGGATGAGCCGGATATCGTTGCAGCCGGAGGCGGCAGCCGCCGCCGACAATTTGAGCCATCCGTTCGTTTCCCGTCAGCTTTGTCTCGTCGGGCTTGCCGCCCTGACCCTGTACGCGGGGAGCCTGGCGTACGACTTCGTGTGGGACGACTACAACATCATCCTCCAGAATCCGCATCTCGAAACGGCGCGACACCTGCCGCGGTTCTTCACCGAGGACGTCACCTCCCTCACCGGCGGGGCCCTGCACGCGGTCTACTACCGGCCGCTCTTCTGGCTCTCCCTCTTCCTGGATTTCCAGCTCTGGGGCAGGAACCCGGCGGGCTTCCACCTCAGCAACGTCCTCCTCTACACCGCGGTCTGCCTCCTGGTCTTCCTCCTCGCCCGCGCCCTCCTCGGCCCCGGCCAAGCCGCTCTCCTGGCGGCCCTGCTCTTCGTGGCCCACCCGGCCCACGTCGAGACCGTCGCCTGGGTGTCCGGCCGTTGCGACCCCATGCCGGCTATCGGCCTCATGGCCGCCATGCTGGCGTACCTCCACGGGAGGGCGGCTGGCGGCATCCGGCGGGAGGTGGCCATTCTCGCCGGCGGCCTCCTGGCCTTCGGAGCCGCCCTCCTCGCCAAGGAGAGTGCCGTCAGCCTGCCCCTGCTCCTCCTCTGGGTCGAACTGGTCCTTCCGGCTCGGAGTTTTCACCACGGAGACACGGAGGCCACGGAGGGGCGACAGATCACGGGGGGTACGTCAACGCAGTGCCGGCAGGAGATGTTGTTGAGGGGTCGGTGGTCGAGGTTCGTCCGGCCTCGACAATGCTGGAGTTTTCTCCGTGATCTCCGTGCCTCCGTGGTAAAACCGCAGCGGGTCGGTCGGGTCCACGCGACGGCGCGAGACCGCCAGCGCTGGCTCCGGCCGGTCCCCTTCGTCGCCCTCGCCCTGAGCTATTTGTGGCTCCGGCACGGAGCGCTCACGCGCTGGACGGAGGAGACCCTTTCCGGCGGGGACCTGTGGTCGAGGCTGCCGGGCTCCCTGGAGCTGATCGCCCGGTACGTCCTGACGGCCCTCTTGCCCATCGGGCTCCAGCCGGTGTACGACCTGGCGCGCCCCGCAACCCTTCTCGCCCCCTGGCCGCTGGCCGGCCTGGGCCTGCTCGTCGCGGGAGGCGTCCTGGCCTGGCGGCTCCGGATGCACGCTCCGGTGGCGAGCCTGGGCCTGGGCTGGTATTTCCTCTCCCTGGGCCCCGTCCTCGATCTGGTGCCCATCTCCTCCCGCCCCCTGAACTTCGCCGACCGGCACCTCTTCATTCCCAGCATCGGCCTCTCCCTCCTGGCCGGGGCCCTGCTCGCTCCTCTCTTGCGGTCGGGAGGCAGCGATACGGTTGCAGCGCCCACCCTTCGGCGGATTCGCGCACCGCTGGCAAGGTGGGTCGCCATGGTCATGATCGGCCTCTGGGGCCTAAGGACCTTGACCTACGCCCCCGTTTTCCAGGATGATATCTCCCTCTTCACCCGGGTGTCCGAGCAGGCCCCCCGCGTGGCCCTGGGCCACCAGAATCTCGGCCTGGCCCGACTCAGGGCCGGCGATCTCCCGGGGGGCCTGGCGGCCCTGGAGCAGTCCGTCGCCGTGGAGCCCGACAATCCCCGCGCGCAGCTCGCGCTGGCCGGGGGCTACGTGATGGCCGGACGGCCGCAGCTCGCGCACCAGATCTTGGACGGGATCGCGCCTCGCCTGGCCAGACAGCGGGCCTTCCTGGAGGTCCGCGGCACTGCCTACCTGATGCAGGGCGCCTGGTCGGCAGCCGCGCACGTCCTGCAGGAGGCGGCCCGGCGCTATGGAGACTATCCGAGCCTCCACCGCCTGCTCGGGCAGGCCCGGGAACGTCAGGGCGACCTTCCGGCGGCCGAGGCGGCCTATCGGACCGCCATTGCCCTGGCCCCCCGGAGCGCGGAGGGACACACCGATCTGGCCCTGCTATTCCTCCGGATCGGCCGGGCGCAGGAGGCCCTGGGTGCGGCCGAGACTGCCACCCGGCTGGCGCCGGGTTCCGCCATCGCCGCTCGGAGCCTGGCACTCGCGCTGGAAGCCTCCGGCCAGAGGGAGGCATCGCGGAGCACGTGGAAGCGGATGCTCGGTCTCGAGATCACGGCCGCCCAGCGGGCGGAGATCCTTCGCCACATCGTCCGGCTCACGCCGGAGGGCGAGGCCGCACCACTGGGGAGACCGTGATGAAAGTGGCGCAGAGCCCGGCGGGATGCGTTGCCGCTGGGCGCGGACAGCAGGCCAGGGGAGAGGAGCGGCAGATCGTCCGCGCCGTGATCGGCTGCTTTCTCGTCTCCGGGGCGGTGGGCCTGATCTACGAGGTCCTCTGGATCCGGATGCTCGGCCTGGTGTTCGGCCACACCGTCTTCGCCGTGACCACGGTGCTGGCCTCCTTCATGGGCGGCCTGGGCCTCGGCAGCGCGGTTTTCGGCAGAGTCGCCGACGGCACCCGCTCGCCCCTTCGTCTCTACGGACTCCTCGAGATCGGCATCGGTCTCTACTGCTTCTTCCTCCCCGCGCTCCTGGACGGGGCGGCGACCATTTACCTGTGGGTCTCCCGGTCGCTGACCCTTCCCTACGTCGCCTTCAACCTGGTCCAGTTCGCTCTCATCGCCCTCCTCCTGGTTCCCCCCACCTTCCTGATGGGGGCGACCCTCCCGGTCTTGACGCGTTTCTTCGTCCGGGAAGAGCAAACGCTCGGCCGCCAGGTGGGGCTCCTCTATTCGGCCAATACGTGGGGGGCCGTGGCCGGGACCCTGCTGGCCGGGTATTTCCTCGTCCCGTCCCTCGGCATCCAGACCACGCTGCGCATGGCCGTGGTAGCCAACGTCGGCCTCGGCGCGCTGGTCCTGGCCTTCGATCGCCACCTGCGGCGGCTGGCCGGAGGAAGCGCGGCCACGGAGCCGGCCGCGATTCCTGCGGCGCCAGGGGCGCCAGGGGAAAGGCCCGAATCCGTATCGGACCTGGCTCGCTTGCTGGTCGCGGCGGGGTTCGCCGCCTCGGGGGCGGCGTCCATGGTGTACGAGATCACCTGGACGCGCGCCCTGACCCTTTCCATCGGCAGCTCGACCTACGCCTTCACGGCCATGCTGGCCGCCTTCCTGTGCGGGATCGCCGGCGGGAGCTGGGCCTTCGCCCTCGTGGCCGGCCGCCGCCAACTGCGGCCGGAGGCGTTTGCCGCGCTCCAGGTCGCCATCGGACTCTCTTGCCTGGCCCTCGTCCCCGCCTTCGAGCGGATGCCGCTCTGGTTCCTGACCGCCTTCCAGTTCTCCCAGGCGCCCGGCTACATCCAGGGGGTGCAGTTCCTCCTGAGCTTCGCCGCCATGCTGGCGCCGACGCTCCTCATCGGCGCCACGTTTCCCTGCGCCGTGCGCATCTTGACTCAGGGAGTCGGCCGGGTGGGATACGATACCGGCTGGATTTACGCGGTCAACACGGTTGGGGCGATCCTGGGCTCCGGCGCGGCCGGTTTCCTGGGCGTCCCGGCGCTGGGGATCCAGTGGACGATGCGGGTCGGGATCGGGATCAACCTCGCCGTCGGGATCGCCATCCTCGTGGCCGGCGGCCAGGGTCGGGCCCGCCTGCTCCGAACCGCCGGCGTGGCGGTGGCGGCGGGGGCCGCCGCGGTCGCCGCCGTTCTCCCGCCGTGGAACCCGACGCTCGTGTCGAGCGGGGTGGCCATCTACGGACGCCAGTACCTCCCGCTCCTCCGCGCGGGGGAGTTCGCCAGCCCGGAGTGGCAGCCCAGGCTCCTCTCCTACCGCGACGGGATCAGCGGCACGGTAACCGTCCACCAGGACGGCCCCCGCCTGTTCCTCCGCGTGAACGGCAAGACGGACGCCGGCACCTCCGACATGCACACTCAGCTCCTCCTGGGACACCTGCCCATGCTCCTCCACCCAGCACCCAGGCGAGTCCTGGTGATCGGCCTGGGCAGCGGGATCACCGCCGGTGCGGTGGCCCAGCATCCGGCCGAGCAGATCGACGTCATCGAGATCGAGCCGGCCGTCGTCGCGGCCTCCCGCTTCTTCGAGGCCGAGAACCGCAAGGTCCTGTCCGACCCCCGCGTGCGCCTGATCGTCGCGGACGGCCGGAACTTCCTCCAGAACGCTCAGACAGGCTACGACGTGATCATCTCCGAGCCCTCCAATCCCTGGATTCGTGGCCTGGCCACCCTCTTCACCCGCGAGTTCTTCGCCCTCGCCAAGCGCCGCCTGGCCCCGGGGGGGCTCATGATGCAGTGGATCCAGAGCTATGGCCTCGCCCCCGAGGATCTGCGCATGGTGGCGGCCACGTTCCGGACGGCCTTCCCTCACGCCAGCCTGTGGAATACGACGCTGAGCGATAATTGCCTCCTCGGCGGCACGGAGCCGCTGGCCGTCCCGCTGGGGCGAATCCGGGCGCGCTTCGAGGCCTCGGCCGGTCTCCGGGCCGACTTCGCCCGCATCGGAATCCCCGGTCCGATCGGTCTGCTCGCCGACCTTGTCCTCCCGCCGGAGGACTTCGCCCGATACGCGGCCCAGGCGCCGCTCAACACCGACGACACCCTGCGGCTGGAGTACTCGGCCCCCAAGAGCCTCTACCAGCTCGAGACGGCGGAGCTGAACTACGCAATCCTGCGAGGCTACCGGCACACCATGCTCTCGGCTCTGGATCAAGCGGACCGCAAGGCGGTCGAGAGCGCCCCCGGGCGCCATGCTCTGGGGGTGGCCTACCTGGCCAAAGGCCTCCCGCAGGAGGCCGAGGCGGAGTTTGCCATGGCCCGGCTGGCGGATCCCCGGCACACCGAGAGCCTCCTGGAGGAGGCGCGTCTTCTGGCCCAGCGCGGCCTCCATGTGCAAGCCCTGCGGATGCTCGAGGCGCTCCTCGCCCGGGAGCCCCGCAACCCGCGGGTCCACTTCCAGCTCGGCGCGCTCTACCAGCAGCAGGGTCTCCCCGAGCCGGCCCTGGCGGCCTTCGAACGAGCCACGGCCCTGGCTCCGGATCGGCGGGAGTATCGCCTCCGGCTCGCCGAGCTACTCCGCTCGCAGGGGAACCTGACGCGGGCGCGCGCGGAATACGATCTCCTGGCAGAGCGTCACCCCGAGGACACGGATGTCCTCCTCCCCTGGGCCGAGGTCCGTCTGGCGCAGGCCGATGTGCGGGGGGCCCTGGAGGTGCTCCAGCCGCTCCGCCGGGGGCTATCCGCCTATCCCGGGAGCACCCGGGCCGGTATCCGGCATCTGGCCGGCGTCGCCCTCGTCAAGGCCGGTCAGATCCCGCAGGCCATCAGAGAGCTGGAGGCCGCCGTCCGCTCGAGCCCAGGCAATGCGGACTTCCGCCTCGCGCTGAGCCTGGCCTACGGGGCGCAGGGCGATCTGGCGCAGGCGGCGGGGGCGCTGGAGCAGCTCCTCGCCATTCACCCCGATCACCTCGCGGCACGGCAGCGCCTCCAGGAGCTGGAGCGGCGCCTCGAAGGCCAGACCCCATGACCCGCGCGCCGGAACGGGGCCCGCGGCCGAGCTCGAGTATTTGACCACGGAGTTGTCATGGGCAGTTTGCCCACCCGCGCCGCATGAACCCCCCCCTCGCCCCCGGTTGGCCGGGGGAGAGGGCTGGGGTGAGGGGGATTTTCTGAGCAGACGCGGAGAACACGGAGGCGGCACAGTTCAAGGGGCTGGCTGCGTCCATCCCCGGCAGAGAACATTCCCGAGGTCGCGTCGCCTCCGGTGTGTTCAGATGAGACCCACTTCTGGGCTTTCTCCGTGTGTTCCGTATCCGCCTCAGGCGGGCGGTGCACCTAGGCGACGTCCAACGGTGTCATTCCCGCGCAAGCGGGAATCCAGCTCGGGGCCATGGGCTCCCGCTTTCGCGGGAGCGACAAGGGATTTTTTTGCCCCAGCCGTGCGTAAGCACACCTGTCGCCGCACATATCGAGGAGCGCCGCAAGCACACACTGGAATTATGCTGGCAAGGAGTGTGCGCTGACCCGGACGAGTCTCGACCAGGGAGCGGAGTCATGCTGATCGCCTGGACCATCGGCCTCGGCCTCATCTTCGGCAGCTTCTTGAACGTGGTCATCCACCGGCTCCCCTTGGACGAGAGCCTCGTCTGGCCGGGCTCGCGCTGCCCCGCCTGCCGCGCTCCCATTCGCCCCTGGGACAATATCCCGGTCCTCAGCTTCTTGATCCTGCGGGGGAAATGCCGCGCCTGCGGGGCGACGATCTCGTGGCGCTATCCCTTCGTGGAGGCGCTCACGGCTGCGCTCTTCTTCCTCACCGTCACCACCTTTGGCCCCACCCTGCAAGCCGCTCTCCTCCTGGTCTTCCTCTGCGGGCTCGTCGCCGTCGCCTTCATCGATCTGGACCACCAGATCATCCCCAACGCCGTCACCCTCCCGGGCATCCCCCTGGGGCTCCTGGCCGGTTTCCTGGTGGGGGACCCGCCCCTCCTGGATCGGCTGATCGGGTGCCTGGCCGGCGCCGGTTTTCTCTACCTGGTCCTGTTCTACGGCAGCGTCCTGTACGGCCAGGAGGCTATGGGCGAGGGGGACCTCAACCTCATCGCCCTGGTGGGGGCCTTCCTGGGCTGGCGGGCCGTCATCCTTACCGTGCTGATCGGCTGCTTCAGCGGATCGGTCGTGGGTCTCGGCCTGATCGTCGCCGGGAGGCTGAGCCGCCGCCAGCACATGCCCTTCGGCCCGTTCCTCGCCCTGGGCGCGGTCGTGGCGCTTTTCTGGGGCGATGCCTTGATCGCGCTCTACCAGCGGCTCCTGCCGTGATGCGGAGCGACTCGTCCTCGGGGGCAACGGTCCGTGGATCCGGGCATCTCACCGCAGAGGCACAGAGGGCACGGAGGGGGAAGGAATTCAAGGAGCCGGCTAGGCGCAGTCCTTGCGGGAAAGATTCTTGGGCCCAAACCGAAGATATTTGCCTCTCGCAAAGACGCCACGGGAAGACCTCATTGATTTCAAGCCACCCTCCGCTCGGCCTGAGCCAGTCGGTGGGCGAGCGGAGGGTTTTTCGGCAGCCTGCTAGCGGTCTCGGCTGCCGAGGACCAGCATGACTGGACACAACCCGCGCCTTCTCTGCGTGCTCCGCGCCTCTGTGGTGGCACGGCTATGACTGGGTGGAACGAGCCGAGCCGGCTCGTGTCCTGGGGGCGGCTCGCAGCCGTCCTGCTGGCCCTCCTCCTCTACGCGGGGGCCCTGGGCCACGACTTCCTCATCGACGACGAGACCATCATCGCCGCCAACATCCGGCTGGCCCCCGGCCAGAGCCCTCTTCAGATATTCCGCAGGCCGGAGCAGTTTGCGGACTTCACGCTCCCGTACTACCGCCCGCTGACCAACCTCACCTACTGGCTCGACAGCCGGATCTGGGGGCTGCGCCCGGGCGGCTTTCATCTGAGCAACTGGCTCCTGCACGGCGCGAACACGCTCCTGTCCTTCCAGGTGGCCCTGGCCCTGTCGGGTCGGGCGCTGCCTGCCGTCCTCTGCGCGGTCCTCTTCGCCAGCCACCCGATTCACAGCGAGTCCGTGTCCATGGTCCAGGGTCGGACGGACCTGCTGGTTACGCTCTTCACGCTCCTCGGCCTCCTTGCCTTCCGGCGCGCCCTGCGGGCGTCAACCTCCGGGCAATGCGTTCTGGCCAGCGCCGGGAGCCTCGCGGCCTTCGCGGCCGCCCTTCTGTCCAAGGAGACCGCCACGACGTGGCCGCTCCTGGCGGTCGGTCTGGTCTGGCTCGGTCCGGCCACGACTCGCGCGTGGCGGAGCCGCTACATGGCGCTGGGGGGAGGGGCCTTCCTCGTCCTGGCGGCCTACCTTCTCCTCCGCTGGCACCTTCTCGGCCAGATCGCTCCTTTCGATCCGGGAAGTTTCGGCGCGGCCCGGGGGGGCTTGGTGGCGATCACCCTGGCCACCTATCTCCGGTTCCTGGTGTGGCCCTTCTCCTTCTCCTTCGTTCGGACCATCCCGGTACCCGACAGCCTCTGGGAGCCCCGCGTCCTGAGCGCTCTCCTCTTGGCCGCGCTGATCCTGGCGGGAGCGGTCGTCCTTCTCCGACGCCACCGCCTCGGGGCCGTGGCGATGAGCTGGACCCTGATTCCACTCCTCCCCGTCCTGAACGTCTTCCCCATCCCCGGCTTTACCGTGGCCGAGCGGTACATGTACCTGCCATCGGTGGGCTTCTGCCTGCTCTCTGCCCTGGTGCTGGAGGCGGCCATTCGAGAAGACCGGCGGCTCGCACTACGGGCCGCCGGTCTCGTCTCGCTCCTAGCGCTGGTCGGCCTCTTTGCCGCTACCATCCAGGCCCGAAGCGCCGAGTGGGCCGATCCGGTCCGCGTCTATGAGCGCATGGTCGCCCACGCCCCCGCCTCGTTCTTCGTCCAGGGCAAGCTCGGCCTCGAGTATCTTGCCGCGGGGCGCATAGAGGAGGCCGTTCTGGCCCTCACCCGCGCCCGCGATCTCGAACCCAAGAACCCCGTCGCCTGGAACAACCTCGGCGTGGCTCTGGCAAGGCGCGGACGCCTCCCGGAAGCCCGGGACGCCTACCGCCAGGCCATCGCCCTTCGACCGGGGTACGTCAAGGCCTACGAGAACCTCGGGCTCGTTCTGGCCGGCATGGGCGATGGGGCGGGTGCCGAGGCGGCGTTCGCGCGCGCGCAGGCCCTGGCAGCGGAGGAAGGAGCCGCCTTAAGGCAAAATGAAAAATTGAAAAATTGAAAGCCGGTCAATGCCGGGAACGCGTGGGCCGGTTTTGCATTTTCATTTTCCGTTTTGAATTGGAGCACTCCAGGTTGCCTTCCCGCCGGGAATCGAGTATTTTCGCCTGGCGGTCCATTCTTGCCGGGTAATCTCAGCTGTGCGGTGGCGTTTCCGATCCCCTTGGCGTCTTGGCGGTTGATCGGCCCCGGTATTGTCGGATCTTTTCATCGCAGTCGCGCAGGGGGTTCGCCCACCCGCGGCGGATGAAAATCCCCCTCGCCCCCCCACCCGCCTGAGGCGGGTACCCGGCGGGGAAGAGGGCGAGAGTGAGGGGGGATTTTCTAAGGAGCGGACTGACCATGGACCACTACGATGCGGCCTTCGAGGAATTGAATCCCCTGCCTCGCCTCCTCATGGGGCCCGGCCCCATCAACGCCGATCCCCGGGTCCTCCGTGCCATGAGCGCCCCCATCCTGGGGCAGTTCGATCCGCAGTTCCGCGCCTACATGGTGCAGACCATGGCCCTGTACCGGGAGATCTTCCAGACACGGAACGAGTGGACCTTCATGATCGACGGCACGGCCCGAGCCGGCATCGAGGCCATCTTCGTCTCGGTGATCGAGCCGGGGGACGTCGTCCTGGTTCCCGTCTTCGGCCGCTTCGGGAACTTGAAGGTCGAGATCGCCGAGCGCTGCGGCGCGGACGTCAAGGTAATCGAAACCGAGTGGGGAGCCGTGTTCCGACCCGAAGAGATCGAGGCAGCCCTCCGGCGGCATCGGCCCAAGCTCGTCGCCATCTGCCAGGGCGACACCTCCACCACCATGCTGCAGCCCCTGGCCGACATCGCGAGGCTGTGCCGGCAGTACGACGCGCTCCTCTACGTGGACGCCACCGCCAGCCTCGGCGGAAACGACCTCCCCGTCGACGCCTGGCAGATCGACGCGGTGAGCACCGGTTTGCAGAAGTGCCTGGCCGGCCCTCCGGGCGTGTCCCCCATCACTGTCAACGACCGGGTGACCGCCGTGGTCCGACGGCGCCGGCACGTGGAGCGGGGACTCCTCGGTCCGGGCGAATCCCAGGGCCCGGGTACACGCATCGCCTCGAACTACTTCGACCTCGCCATGCTCATGGATTACTGGGACGAGAAAGGCCTGAACCACCACACCGAGGCGACGACCGGCCTGTACGCGGCCCGGGAATGCGCCCGGCTCTTGCTGAAGGAGGGGCTGGAGCAGGTCTTCGCCCGCCACGCCCTGGCGGGCCGCGCCCTGGTCGCCGCCTGCCAGGCCATGGGCCTCGCCCTCTTCGGGGACATCGCCCACAAGATGGCCAACGTGACGGGGGTTTACATTCCGGAAGGGATCGACGGCGAGCGCGTCCGGTCGGCCCTCCTTCAGGACTTCAACATCGAGATCGGCGCCTCCTTCGGGCCCATGCGGGGGAAGGTCTGGCGCATCGGGAGCATGGGCTACTGCGCGAGGAAGGACGCCGTCCTCATCACCGTGCAGGCCCTGGAGACCGTCCTGGCCGCCGAGGGCTTCCGCCTCCTCCGCGGCACCGGCGTGGACGCGGCCCTGGCCGTCTACCGGGAGGCCAAGGGGGCCTCACCCGTCAGGGCGTGACATCCTGCTGAATCGCCCGCATCCCCGCGGCAATCTGGCGAGATGACGGCTGGCCCTTGGCGAAAGGCCAAGGGCCAGGTCATTCTCCCAGCGCAAGCATCGCAGGTTGGTCGGTGTGATCGGTTCGCCTTCGTGTGCTTCGTGGTGAACCGACCCCGAAGTTTATCCACCACGAAGATCACGAAGGACACGAAGCAGGGGGAGAGAGCCCAACGAGAATGGACGGGTGAAAGTCATCGTGTAGGGCGGGCTCTGCCCGCCGCGTCGGGCCAAGCCCGACCTGGAGCTGGAGCCTCACCCAAACCGTCGGTCATCCATCGTACTCTTCGCAAGCAGATCTGTGCCGCTCCCGCCGGTCTAGTATGCTCCTTTGCCCGCCAGGCCGTCCGCCTCCCAGCCCCGAGCTGATCCATTACGCGTGGCCCTTCGCGAAACTTCGCGAAACTTCGCGAATGTCACCCGGCCCTCCCTGCGGCCTGATAGACGGTTGCCCTGCTCCCAATGGTTGCAGCGATAAGGCCCGCTTCGCGGAGGCGCTTCAGGTCCGCCTGCAGGGTGCGGAGGGTAATCGGCTCCTCGAGTCTGGCGAAAATCGCGGGAGCACTCAGGGGTCCCGATCGCCGGAGTAGTGCGAGGATCTTCTTCGCCCGTTCCCCCATTTCCGGCATGCGCCCAGGTCGCTCTGGCCGGCCCGCCGGCCGGAATCGCACTA
This sequence comes from Candidatus Methylomirabilota bacterium, assembly GCA_016209735.1. GTDB lineage: Bacteria > Methylomirabilota > Methylomirabilia > Methylomirabilales > 2-02-FULL-66-22 > 2-02-FULL-66-22. The sequence goes on along the minus strand of JACQVN010000049.1, from coordinate 12,318 downwards.
CGAATGCCCCGGCGATCTCCTCGAATTCTGGCTCCGGACATCCCGCCTTCTTCGCCTCTGCAAAGAAACAACCGATTACGGCAGCCGATCTCCCTCGACACCCGTAGGGCGGGCTCTGCCCGCCGCGTCGGGCCAAGCCCGACCTACTGACTAGCTCCCTGTGGAGATCTTTGGTATCTCCAGGTCGCCTCCCTCGATGTCATTCCCGCGCAAGCGGGAATCCAGGGCATCGCGAGGTGGCCGGCAGGATTCGTTCGCCTTCGTGAGCTCCGGGGTGAAGGCCCTGAAGCTTATCCACCATGAAGAGCATGAAGGGGGTTGGCGAGCCCAACGAGAATCGGCTGGTGAGACCTTCTTGGTTGAAGGTTTGTGCCCGGGCAGACTTACCGGTATGGCACAGGGCGGCTAGCCGCCGGTACAGGCGTTCTTCCCGCCAACACCGCTGTACTTCCGGATGATGGCGTCGTGGGTGGCCTTCTCGGCGGCAAACGCCAGCGCCCGCTCGATCGCCTCCGTCAACGTTTCGGCTCCCAGGGCTTTCATGGCGCGCGCCAACTGCTCCTTTTCCAGCCGAACCGTCACCTGCACCTTGGCCATGCCATCTCCTATGCTGTCATGCAAAAACCATCATCTGTAAGACATTGTCAAGTCCTGTGGCGGCCAGCAGCGTCCTGACTTGATTTTCTAGGAAACCGGGACACTGGATTAGGGATTGAGAAGGTGAGACCTACGACGGTCGGGCCGTTGCAGCCGAAGCGTCGTCCTGGGGGATTGCTGGGAGAGTGCTATTCGTTGTGCTGGAAGCCTTCCTTGAAATACGTTTCGCAGCCTCTCGCACTCTGAAGACCGGCAGAACAAGTGGAGGCAGATGCATCCTTGTAGTCATACTCTGAATGAATTCTCTCCAGTATGGCCACACGTTGAACACGCTATTGATCCGAGCAAAGGTATTCAAGTCGCGACGAGAGACCCTAAGGTCCGGCGGAAGGCTATACCGAAGCTCGAACCCAGCCTTAATCGAAACCGCAGCGCTCTCGGGTGTTCTGCGCGGAACAAGCTTTGCGTCAATGGTGGCCAAGACGACAAAAGGTTCGGGTGGGTGGTGTTCCTTAACAATTGCAGATGTATCGAGGACAAGATCCACTTCGTCCACGTCTTTGGGCGAACTGATCTTTGTTCTGACGGTGGCTTCGGTAAGTCGGATGTCTTCGATTTGCACAGCCGCGATAAGGGGTGCAATCCCTTTTACTGATTGTGTCACGCCGCCACCTGCGAATGTCCGATCGCCCCCTTAGCGTATTGTACCTGCGCCGGGCGAGCAATCTTGTATTCGGGGGCATGGCTATACGTCACGGGAATGATCTTTCGTCCGTTCTGCCCCCTCGACACTTGCGTTCCTGTTTCATCCAATCGATTTTCCTTTCCGAGTTGAATGCGAATTTCACATCCCAAGGAATCGGCGACATCGGCAATCGTCCTCAGGGTCAGGTTGCGACCACCAGACAGAATTTGAGACACAAAACCCTTTGTCTTGCCGAGCCTCTTGGCCAACTCTGCCTTTGTGATTCCTTCGCAGGAAAGGGCTTCACTCAACCGCTCGGTAACGTCCAAAATCAATTCCTCTTGCCGCAGCAATCTCCGGTTCCGATCCGAGGACTTCTGGAAAAGTTCATAGTCAGAAACCACTCTAGTCATTTGCTCTCGCTCCGTCTCGCATCGTGTTCAGCCAGGATTCGAATGGCTATTCCGATATCTGACGCCGACAATGCGCGGGATTTCTTGGTGCTGGTGCCATGAGCAATGACGAACTTGGCCCCAGCCCTGAATTCGCCAAAAAATCGGATTTGGAAGCTCTTGAATTCCCAGATGCCACGGCCCCTAGGTCCAGCTTTCTCTCCAAGTTGATTGAATTTTTCCCTGTTTGAGATGCGGCCGAAATCAGCCAATCGGTTGAAAAGGGATATTACCTTCGCTTTGTCTTCGTCAGGTAGGCTCAAATAAAGGTCCCGGGCGGGTAGTCGGTCGCGGGAGTCTCTCGCCCACTCGACCGTTCCCCACGCCCCTTGGGCTACAATACGCTCAGGATCTGACATCTGCATAGTTTACGTATGTGTAAACGAATGTCAAGGGAAAAGTTTCATATACGCAACGGCTTTCCTTTCAATCAATTAGCTCATCCAGCCCCCATGCCCGATCGGTGATTCCGGGTCGTATCGCCGGCGTCACGCGGAAGGTCCGGTGGATGCGGAAAAAGTCATAGGAGGCGAAATGCAGTGCTAGGGCCGCCTTCAGGGTCTCCAGCTTCTTGCTGAAGGCATTCGTCAGCCGGGTGAACCGGCGCATCATCATGCGCATGGTGAGGTTCTGCCGCTCCACATAGGACGTGCGGATCCGGTCCGGGTCGGGATTCCCGTTAATCGTCGTGGATACCGCCTCCATGACCCGGGGTGGGGCCTAGCTTCCGTCGTCGGCCGGTTCCGCCCCGTAGGATCTTGACGAGCTGCGCGCAATCCATTTCATTGCCGAAGGTCCTTTCGACGGCCCCAATGTGGGCGTTGAGCCCTCCGTGGTCAACTGGATTCGGCCGTTCTCGGCGAGTCGTCGGCGTGGAATCTCCATGTAGGCCAGGGCGGTCTGCCCGTCCCGCTTACCGACCAGGAATGTCGGAATCAGCTTCGACTCGGCATCCACCAAGGCCACGAGAACACACTGATCGCCTCGCTCGGGATGTTGAGCGTCATTGCTACAGGTCGAGGATAGTCTTTTTTCATCTCAGTTGATCAGGAGCGCTTGCTGTCGTCCACACTTTCACTTAGCTCAGTCAGTCGAAGGAGGTGTGAATAGTTGACAGGGCGGTAGTGTGCCAGTTCGTTCCTGAGCCATTTCGCAAGAGACAGCAGCGGAAGCCAGTGGCGCTCCTTCTGGAATGGGCGACATTCGCGAAGGAGGGCTTCAAGATGTCGGATCTGGCAGCCATAGGGATCGCTGGATACTTGGGCCATCTCATCTGGAGACTCGGGGCGTCTCCATCGCCATGGCCAGTCGGCGCCTTGGCGAGTTGTGAGAATCCCGCAGAGACGCAATCGAAGGCCGTCGAGGAGTGGAAGCAGAAGCGCCGCCTGGGCACGCCAGAGCCGGTGTCTCACCACCTCCCATCGCCCGAGCATCGCAAGTGCTGCGGAAGAGAGCTCCACCCCGTATTCCGGCGTCTGGGATATGATACCCTCGAGCCAAGGTCGACGGAGAAACTCGTCAGGTTGAGTTGCTTCTCCCTCCCTCAGCTTCCGCAGGCTGGAGTTCGCACGATCCAATCTGTCGACCTGCTCGAGGAGCGCGGGATCCCAGTCCCGCTCTTTCGCATAGTCAACGAGATGCGAGCGGAGCTCTTGTTCGCTCTCCACGCGAAGATCGAAAAGATGAGCGGCGAGCGATAGACTTCCCCCCGCCAGCGAAGGAAGCAGATACTCTCTCCAAAGCGCTGACAGACTTCCAGGCCCGCTGTCCTCAAGCGACCGGCAGGCAAGTCGAATCTCGGTTGCCGAGGAAGTTCCCCACCACCGCCTTGTAACGATACGGACATCGCTTGGCAGAGGAGTCGGCAGAACCCCGGACTTGGAGACCGGCGCGCAGAACACAGGCCACAGTTGGCCTCTCTCACCGGCAGTGAAAGCTGCCCAGCGACTCAGAAAGCTGCACCAAGTCGCCGCCTGATCGGATGGAAGGCGGTCAAGTCCGCTGAGCCAGATGACCTGAGGGAGTCCCTTGCGGGCCAGAAGGCTCTCAGGCGTGACGGTGGGCGACGAAGCGCCGGAAAGACCTAGTGCTTCCGCGAGCACATCGCGAATGGGGCGTGCGCCCGCATCCGGATCGACCTTCCCATCCAGGATGTCGAAATGCCGATGCCACAGCTCACCGTGAATTGCCTCCCAGATGACCTCTGCAGAAACGTCGGGAGGCAGTATATAAAGAACAGTCCGCCCCTGCGCGAGGTCCTCGGAGATCGTGCGCACGAATCGCCGGGGTCCTGGCAGCTCGAGCAGAATCCTCAGCAGTCGATCACGCATGCTAGGCGAGGAGGCGGACAACGAGCGGATCGGCGACCAGCATTCCGCTCTCCCGCCGCTCCACGCATCCCATTCGGATGAGGAATTCCAGGGCGGCTCCGCACTCGTCCTGTGTCAATGCGGCGCCCCCCTCGATCAGGTCTGGCGCGATGTCAACCTCTGCCACTTCACCGAATGTGCCAACCGTCCTCAATACATGAAGGGCGGGATCTAGAGCGCCCATCCCCAGGCTCGCGCGGAACTCGCCGACGATATTGCCCTGCGGATCAGCCAACTCTTGCTCCAGGGCAGCAGCGGCTGGCCGTATGTCGTCGGTCCCGCGCGCACGGTCGAACAGAAGATCCAATAGCCACGGCCAGCCCCCCGTTACCTTGAGAACCAGCGACAGCACCTCCTCGGGCGAAAGTTTCTGCTGCTGCTCCAGCCGCTGGCGGATTCCCATCCTGTTCCAGCGCTTCGGGGACACGGCCGCGTCCACCCTGCTCTCCACTTTCTCGCGAAGCGTCCGAAGCGAGGAGAGCCACTCCCATGTCGCAAGTGGGTCAAAGAGGAACGCGACCCGCATCCATTGCCGGCCCGCACGCATGCGTTCCTGACAGAACTGAATTGCAGCGTCGACCCGCTCGGAGACCCCGATGGCTCTCCCGGTGACGTGCTGATAGACGACTTGGCCTCCCTCGCTGCGGGACTCTCGAAGGTGAGTCCGGAGCCACCCCCTTACTTGTCCGGCGTCCTTCCGGTCCACCGGAATCTCCGTGCACGCCGACGGCTCACCCTCCTGCGCTTCGGCCGGTAGAAAGCGGGCAAGTGCATCGGCGATACCGGCCAGGCCGAGTGCGGGAGAAGCAAAGACGAGGTCGACTCCGTATTGCGGAGGAGCCAACCTCCGCTCTTGCGCGTGGGTGAGAGGGCTGTAGCGAATTCCGAGCTCGTCGAGCGGTGCGTGGTGGCTGTCGGCCTCGAACACCGCAGGCGGCTGCCGCTCGGAGAGTTCCAGCAGCCGGTTCGCAATGTCCTCATCGCGTCCCATGAGTCGGACCAAGTTTGGGCTTCTAAGGCGGTAGTGCCCGTCGGTGTTTCGAATGAGGATGCCCAGGCCGCACATCTCGTCTAGCCATCCTCGCAGGTCATCCGAGCTCATGGCCCCGAATCCAGCCGTCCACCATCCCCGGACCTGCCCGAGAAGCTCGCCCGCCGCATAGGCCTTCGCGTAGCCATCTCGCGCCTGCATCTGATCGACGATCATTGTCCAGGCCACCGCCTGGTAACGAGGATCGAGTGCGAGGGTCCAGTCGAGGCGCTCCCGGATGCTCTCGCGCACCACCTGATCGCGATAGATCGCTTCTACGTCTGCCTGATGGATCGGGTAGGGCGGGCTCTCTCCCATCCCCCGCTGCTGGAGCCTCTTGAGGAGCATCTGGCAAAAGAGCTGGATGAGCCCCGGGTGGTAGTTGGTGTACGAAAGGATGCGCAGCACGGTCCCGGTGTCGTCGAACCGGTACCCGAGGTCTTGGAGCGGCTCCCGGACTAGCCGGTAGGCTGCATCGGCCTCTAGGGGGCCGACGAGCAGCGGTCTGCCGAAGTGCGCCAACGGTTGATTCGGAATCCCTTGAAACCGCTGCACGTTGTGAAGGCCAGCGAAGACCACCTTGAAGCGACGGCCGCTCCAGCTCATGAGATTCCGCAGGCCGGTTACCACCTTGAAGTTTTGCTTCGCGTCGGCATCCAGGAAGTTGTCCGCCTCATCGAAGAGCACCAGCATGCGGCGATTCGGCGCGACAGTCAATGCGTCCCGAATCGCGCGGTCGATTCCCTTCGGGCGATCGGCGGTCGTCTTGCTTGACAGGACGCCCGTTTCCCGCAAGGCGTCCCGGAGCCTCCTCCACAGCACCTCCGTGTCCTGACCGGCTTGAGGGTCGCCCACCAGCTTGATGTCGATGAGGCAGCAGTACCGCTCAAGGGTCGGGTTGTGAAATTCCCGCTGCACCTGCCTGAGGAGCGCCGACTTCCCCAGTTGGCGCCCGCCATAAACGAGACAGCTTCCCTCGGCGCGGTGCAGCTCGCGGACCATGCCATCGCGGCCGAAGAACATTTCGCGCGGCACGTCCCCTGCCTGGAATGGTGTAAAGGGGTTCACGAGCGCGTAGGGCAGGGCGCACCGCATGAAAACTGGCAGGCGAGCGTCGCGTTCTGCGGAAAGCAAGAGCAACAGTGTCTCGTCCAGCGTCAGCACCGACATCTCGCCGCGGCGGAACATCCGGGTCAGATTGCGCCGTTGCGGTGCGCTGAGCCGGGCAAGATAGACGAGCAGGACGGGGCGATCATCCAGCCGCAGCTCCTGCAGCCAGGAGCGAATGGTATCGACACCCGGCCGTTCCCAAACCGAAACCACGTCATACTGGCCGCCCGCTTGCGACCCGAACTGCGGTACCGGAGAGAGTCGGCCGTCGGTCATGCGGACCCTGAAGTGAACCCAGTCCGGGCCCTCCTCCTGAAGCGTCACGGGCCGAGCCGCAGCGGATGGCAAGTTGAATCCGACGTATCGCAGGAGCGTCTCGATATGGTGCAGAATGTCGCGTACGCCCGGTCGTGACCGCCGCATTTCACCCCACGCCTCGAAGGCTCCTGCCGCCTCCGCCATCCTGGGTGCTGGCATGATGCGGGGGAAGGGAAGCAATGGCGGCGGCCAGTCCCCTTGCTTAAGCATCCGGAGGATAAGATTGAGTCCACCCTTCAGCGTCTCTTCCAGGGGACTCAGCAGGCGCAAGTACTCTTCAAGAACGTCCCGCTCTTGCGGCGGGTCGATCCAGCTCGCCGGAAGCTCCGCACCGCCTTCCAAGGACTCTCGAAGCTGGGCCAGAAACTCATCCAGCAGTCTGGTATCCCGTCGCGCGATCGTCTGATCTATCCGAGTCCGTACCTTCTCCCGGATATCTGCTGGTAGATTCGATGCGGTGAGTTGTTCCTGCAGGCTGCTCCAGTGCTGTCGCTGCCCCTCCAGCCGGGCTTCCAGAGCTTCGGCGAGCCCGCTTCGGACCTTCTCGAGACGCCGAAGCCGTGCCGCGACATTGAGGACATGATCCGGATTGATGGCAGCCACGATCGAATCGTACTCGGATCGCTCGTCGAAGATGACCCCGTCCACCACTGCCTGCTCGATCCGCTCGGTCGTGTGCGCCATCTCCTCGCGCAGCTTGCCGCGCGATGCCTCCCGCGCCTCCTGAACACGACCCGTCAGCGCTGGCGTATTCTCGGCTGGAGGAAGCATCGACTGGATGCTCTCGAGGAACCGGTAGTCCTCCTTGCGCATCCAGGCTTCGTGAGCCGCGAGGAGGGTGCGGCCCTCGCTCACCGATATCCGGAGGGCATCCGCGATACCCGGAACACTGGCCGGAGTCGGCTGACAATCGTCCTCCAGTTCCAACTCCGGCATCCAGAGTAGCCGCCGCGCCAGGGCCTTCGCCAAGGTGTCCGCCCCACTGACCAGAGACGCCCACGGCTCAGTTCCGTACTCAAGATCCCCGGAAAGACCGGTGATCTTCCGCACTTGCCATATCGAGCGCCTGAGGCAGATGGCGGGAGCAGCGATGTGCGCAGGCCGCTCGTCTGCCACCAGTTCCTCCAGAGCCCGCTCAGCGGCCGGGATGGCCTCCCGGAGCTCCTCGCGTAGCTTCGTCACCCGGTCGAACAGCCAGTCCCCGCGGGCCTGGATCTCCTGCTCTCGCCACACGAGGTCGTACCAGTGTCGGGCAAGGTCCCACCCCTCCACAAAGTCCCGGACAATCTTGTCTCGAGGGGCTCCGACGATCGGCTGAATCCGGCGCTTGGCCAGTTCGCCATCCACTTCATGGATCCGTTCGAAAATTGCCGCTCGATTCTGCCACTGAGAAATCAGGGACCGAACCTCTTCTGCCTGATCGCGCCGGTCTGCGGCTACAGGGGTTAACAGCTTCTGCAGCTCATTCCGGACGAGGCGCAGCCAGACGTCGTTCGCGCGGCGCATCTGCGTCTTCTTCTGCGGGGCCGACTCGAGCCAGTCCCGGGCGGCGGCAGTAGCCTCCCGGATGAGCTGGTTCCGCCGTTCCGCCCCCGACACACCCAGAAGGTCCTCCGGCCGCAGGCCAATTCCGTAGCTCGCGTAGAATCGGACGGCTTCCGTCATTCGGTGGAGCTCGGTGCAGCAGGAAGGCCTTTTCAGCCATCCGACGAGACCGCTTGCGGAAGCAGCTAGTGATGGAGCAAGGGCCGCCGCGAGCCCCAGCAGTTCCTCGGAGACTGCCGTGTCCGGCTGATGCTCCGTCGCAAGCTCGAGGAGATCGGTGACAAAGAGATCGGGGGAAGTGCCCAGCCACCGCGCCCCCTGTGTCGTGGCCAGCAGCCAATCTCCGAAACCCGGATTCTGGTCTTGTACTCTGAGGGACCTGACCAGCCAGTAGGCTCCGGAAAGATCATCCTCCTTCATAAGGGCCCACAGGAGAGCCAGCGATTCAGGATCGCATCTCCCTTCCACGTGAGCACCCGCCGCCTGCTCGCTTTCGAGGATGACCGCAGCCTGAGCCTCTGACCCGGGCGCGGTCGGGGAGTCCTTCTCGGCTGGCTTTTCCGTGGCCAGCTCTTCTCTGGTTTCCTCGGGCTGGCCAGGAGGAGCGGACTCAGCTAAGCGTTCACCCGCCGGTATGGTCTCTGCTGAGCCCTCGGTCGATGTTACCTGGAGGATTCCACTAGCATCAGCCTCGGGTGGTACTTGCTCCTCGACAGGGGATGGTTCGACCATTGGCGGTGTGGTTATCTGCCCTATCGGTTCGCTTGCCACCGGAGCAGAAAAAGCTGCCATGAGATTCTCGTACGTCTCATCGATCTCGCGTTCGACACCCGCCATCTCGTCACGCCGGTTCCGTTCCTCCGCCACAGTCCTGCAGACTTGTTTCCTCAGGTTGGCATGTCGGAGCAGAGCCGCCTTGAGCGCATCGATTTGCCCGGCTCTCTCATTGGCCTCGTTCGGTGGGCACACCTCTGCCGACCACGATAGGCAGGACTGCTTTTCGAAGTACCCGATTCCCTCGGCTGCCTCCCCGAAGAAGGTGGCGAGAGCAATTCGAAGCCGCTCTCTGCCGGCGTCCCTTTCTCGGTCCTTGTCCGCTGCAAGCTCCTGCACTGCCTCCACAAACTCCCCGATTCTCTCCCACTCGGGCGCCTCGGGCGGCAGCACTCGTAGTTCATCCAGCCAGGTCACCCACCTCGGTGCCTTTTGATCGGCTGTCATTGGTAGATCTCCTTCGGGTGCCTTCCCTGGGTGTGGATCGTCCACATCTGATGGTTGGATTGCCGGCTCGGTTCCGCTGGTCCAACTGCCTTGCTCTTCCGTTTGCCTCAAACCTTTCATGCACCAGAGCATCAGGAGAATGTCGTCGGTGCCGTACTCCCGATACTCCTGGCACAAAGACCGGGAAAGCTGCTCCACTTGGCCGAACGCCATATCAAAGAGGTCCTCAGCGCATGCGTTGCGTTCCGGCTTCTGCAGGAAGCCCCGAAGCGTTGCCTCCAGTTCGGCATGCGATTTCAGCCAGGTGACGAGCACAGCGGCGAAAACCGGCTTTGAGAATCCGCACGCACGGACAGTTCGATGGAGCAGTACGGCGGTGGAGGCAAGGGTGGGATCGCGATAACCAGGGACTCTGACGTACTTGCGGAGGGTTTGGCGGAGGAATTCCCCGGTCCGGTTGGGCGCCTGCGGACCGAATTCGAGGGCGCGACGAACGATCTCGCGCCATCGCCCTTCGGCCAACTTCAGGGCGAACCCCGAAAATGGCTCATCTGGCTGGAGCGAGCTGCCCGCCATGTGGCCCACCTCCACGCTTGACGCTGGGGAGGAATCCAGAATGCGGTCGGACGAAGATGGGAAAAAGTGTAGTCCATCTCTATCCGGCGACAAACCCGCTGTGCGTATTCGTCACGATGCGGATGACCTGACGGCTCCGCCGCACTGTCCGCCCCCCGGTTCATGGTGGAACGTTTCGAGGCGATTCATACCTCCTCCCCCCCTCGCTTGTCAAGCACGCCATCTGCCCGAATCCTCGGGCTGTTCCGTTTCTTTACGAGAATCGCGCATGCAAGGCTGCTGAAGAACCCTCCGTTCACCCTTCGACGGGCTCAGGGTGAGCGGAGGAGAGCGTGAACTCCATGAGGTATTTCCGTTCATGCTGAGCTTGTCGAAGCATGGACATTCCTCTCTCAGTAACCGGTTTGAGAATGGAGAAAGCTCACCGGCAGGCGATGGGGTCCACGCCGCGGCCCCCATACCTCTGGACCAGGGTGGTCATGGCTCGGAACTTCGGGGCCAGCGGCCCCGTCTTCATCTGTGCGAGAAGCTCGCTCCGGGACAGCCGAATCCAGGCCACCAGGGTTTCGCAGAAATCTTCCGCGGAGTGCCCCATGGCACAGCTGCTTCTTGGATTTTGCACCGCCGTCCGATTTACCCCACCAGGTGGTGCAAAGAATTTTTTGCACGGCCCTTTCGAGCAGTCCCATCAAGGAGGCGCGTGGTGGGGATCTGACGCACGCGATTCAGGTCTGCTGCGGTCGCGCGTAACCATCGGGGTTCGCTCCTTGTGGGTTGGTCGTTGTTTGCTCCCAACCAATCCCATAGGGGTTCCCCGATGCCTTTCAGTTTTGGTTCTTGCGCGCTCAGCGCAAAAACCATGTGCAATGATCCGGGGCGATTCATACTTCTTCCTCCCTCACCTGTCAAGCACGCTATCTGCCTCGATCCCCGCACAACGCTTCTCCTTAACGAGAATCTAACCTGAGAGCCTGAGAAAGAATCCCTCTGGTAACAAGTGTTGCGATGGTTCACCCACGCCTGGACACAACGCTGCCCGTCGACCAAATCCCCCCAACCCCCCTTTGCGAAAGGGGGGCGAGGGGGGATTTCGACTGAATGAGAAGGACTGACCAACGAATCCTGAGTTCCCTCGCTACTCGCGATTGGGGTATCTTCGCGGGCTCTGAGCCCTTTGCCCTGATTCCGTCCCTCCCGTCCCCCGTCCCCCGTCCCCCGACTCCTGATCCCTGATCCCTGTATCACAGCCCTCATACGTAGAACCCTGCCGTCCCCGGCCGCTGTAGACGAACGATGCGGACGGCATCGCGCAGGTGATCGGCCGTCACGCTGGGCGGCCCCGTCTCGGCAAGCCTCTGCCCTTCCAGTGCCTGTTGGATCGCGGCGTGGACGACCTCTTGGAGATGAGCGCCGGTGAGGCCGTCGGTCCCCGCCGCGACCTCATCCAGGCACCCGGGGGGATACGGCACCTTTCGCAGGAACCGCGCCAGAAGTTCTTATCGCTCGGGCATCCTCGGGGGCTCCATCCGGAGAATGTGGTCAAATCTGCTTGGCCTTTCGGCGAGGGCTGGCTCGATCGCTTTCAGGTCGTTCGTCGTGGCGATGGTCAGGACACCGGTATTGGCCGGGAAACCGTCGAGTTGATTCACCGGGCTCTGCTGCCACCGCTGGAAAGCCTGGAAAACCTCCAGGAGCCCTGCCCAGCGACCTGCGTTCCCATTTGGCTCAAGGTCGATGGGGAATACAGGCGCCCCGGACTGTTTGGCCATTTTTCAGCCTCCAATTCTTGGCGGATTGCCGAAGAGCCTCCGCTCCCCCTTCGACAGGCTCAGGGTGAGCGGAGGTTGATCATCCTTCATCTCTCCCAATGGCTCGCACGGTTTCCTCTGTCCGCGCGTCCACATTGACCGCACTTCCCGGCTGACTAGCCAGTGTCACCAGCGGATCTCCCTGGCTCGCGTCGATAATAGCGGGGACATGTGGCATCTAAGCTCACGCAATCTGATTGCTCCATCCAAGGCGGGCGAGCCCGGCCCATGCTCCTCCATCCTCAGCTGAGCTCGTTGCCGGAATGCCAAGTCTCTGCGGAGCAGTTGAGCTTTTCCCCAGCCGCTATTTCCTGTTATAGTGCGGCGGTACGAAGAATGAAGGGCGTGTAGGACGCAGCCGCGAGGAGAAGCAAGGGGATGCGCGGGGGAGGAATGCAAACCGACAACCGATCCGCCTTCGGCGGATAAAACCGGTCAATGGCGTCAGTGCCCGCTTCTCCCCTTTAAGTAAGTATCCCCCGGCAGAGCCGGGGGCTTTACGCGCGCTGGCCCCTCAAAGGGGCCTGGTCGCGCGCGGAGGGCCGAGCAAATACCACATCGGTACCCTACTGCGTCTGGTCCATCCCTGCCACATTGTGAGCTCTCT
>JACQVN010000047.1 GCA_016209735.1 Candidatus Methylomirabilota bacterium | reverse complement strand
GCGGGGGCAGCGTGAGGGCGCCCGCGGCCTCGAGCTCCCGCAGCGCCTTCAGGCAGGTCCCGCGCTGCGGGCTCCCGCGGGCGTCGGTGAACCCGAAGGCGGCACACACGGCCTCCGCCCCCGCCGTGCGGTGGCGGAACACCGTGCGGCCGAGCCACTCCCGAACAGCACCGAGGGCCTGCATCAGCGTCCGTTTGACCTGCGTCTGCGTGTCCATGCCGCGCAGTATGCCCGACATGGAGCACATTGTTCAGCCCTATCTACGGGGCAAGGGCAGCCCTAGCCCGCATTATTCGCGAAGACGGCTCGCAAATAATGGGGGGCTTAACAAGACTCCACGTGGTTAGTCACCAAGGACGGATGGGGCGTCGCTGTTGCATCTCGACGGCGCGGTGTGTGCGCTTACCACCGTCGGTTTTGCATTGTCGGTTGTCGGTTTCGCCTTGACCGGTGGAGCCGCCAAGGACGCCGACGCCACCTGGGTTTAGAAGGTTTCCTCTACCTCATTAACCGGCAGACTGCCCGGATGGGGACATCCTCCAGGAGAATTCTGGCCGAGCCCAACCGGCGCGACGAGCGCGCTTTCCCCCAACTTTGCGCCCTTGGCGATCTTTGCGTGAAAAATCGGGGAGAATATCGGACTGGAGTGTCCCCTTGAGCAGTCTGCGGGCGTTATCGAGGATAGATGGACAGCCGCGGTGACACTCGATCACTCGAAAGGAGGCGGCCATGCGAACGATTGGGACCTGGGTGTCGGTGGGGCTTTTCCTGGTCAGCATGATCGTCGGCGTGAGCGACGTTGAGGGGCGAGGGAGCCGCTCCGGCGGACGCTCCATCGGGCCCGGTATGGGTAGCAATCCTCGGTCGTACAGTGTCCGGCCGCATGTCCGTCGGGACGGAACCTATGTCGCGCCGCACCGTCGGTCGATGCCGAACCGGACCTGGCACGACAACTGGTCGACGAAACCGCATGCCAATCCGTACACTGGCAAGCCAGGGACACGCATCAATCCGCCCCAGAAATAGTCCGCGAATCAGTGGTATCTGTCAGAGGCGAAGAGTGGTCCTGGACATCCGTTCGGCCTCGGCAGTATGATCCGGCCGCAACGTGAGCGGGACGGACCGGTTCGCAGCCGCGCCCAATGGCGGGGAGCGACGCTACTCAGGAGGCACCTTCATGAAGATGACCGACATTCCCTTCGGCCTCACGGACTGGGCGGCCGTCGAGCCGACCGAGCATCCCGGGACCACCGGCAAGGCGATCTGGCGCACACGGCAGCTCGGGGAGATCCGGGTGCGCCTCGTCGAGTACACGCCCGGCTACCTGGCCGATCACTGGTGTCAGAAGGGCCACATCCTCCTCTGCCTCGAGGGCCGTCTGGAGACCGAACTGGCCGACGGCCGCAGGTACACCCTCACCCCCGGGGTCAGCTACCAGGTCGCCGATGGCGCAGAGCCCCACCGCTCTGCGACCGCCGTGGGGGCCAAGCTCTTCATCGTGGACTGAGGCCGGATCTCGCGGTTGAACCGCCAAGGCGCCAGAGGGAACGAGGGCGCCACCGAGAAGGAGCACAAGAGCCATGGTTGCCCCCGCCGGCAGACCCCAAGACCGCGTAGCCGTCGTCGGCCATCGTGGGGCGTGCGCCCACGCCCCGGAGAATACGTTCCGCTCCTTCGCCACGGGGATCGCAATAGGGTGTCAGCGGGTAGAGATGGATATGCGCCCGAGCAAGGATCCGATTTGCGATCTGGTCACCTTGGCCCGCGACCGGGGACATCGGCTCATCTCTCCCCGGTCCGGCATGACCAGCCCCGAGTTGATCGCCAGGGCGCACGCGGCCGGCTTGCAGGTCTACGTGTATCACGTCAACACGGCAGATGCCGCGGCCGACGCCATCCGCTTCCGCGCCGATGCCATCGGCACCGACTATCCGGACCTGGTGTTCCGTCAGCTCGGAGCCGAGTCGCCGGGTATCGATGGCCCCCCAAGAGTGCGTTGGTTCTGACCTCGCATCCGCCACACGCACCTTGCCCTCAACTCCGAGGGATTTTTTGGCGGCCCTGTTGCCTTTCCCGTTAACGGTGTATGCTGAGAGCGTTGGTCGGTTCCGACCATGGGGTGATCGCCGAATCATCGCGCCGGCAAGAGCGGTGGCAAGCGGTGTCGAGCCGGCACGGCGGTCAAGGGCAGGACGCTCTCCAGGAGGCATCTCTCATGACGCGGCCGCAGCGCACCATCCGTATGGGCACGTTGCTCGTCATCTTGGCCCTGCTTGCCGGCAGCCCGCTCGTGCGGGACGCGGGGGCGCAGAGTCCGCCAGAGCCAATGACGAAGGAGGCTGTCGAGCAGATCATCCACCGGTATCTCCTGGACCATCCCGAGGTCATCATGGAGTCCGTCCGACAGTTCCAGGAGCGGCAGCGGGCCGATGAGCGCAAGCGCGCCAGCGCCACCATCGCCACACGGCAGGACGACCTGTTGCGGGATTCGGCCTCGCCCGTGGCGGGAAATCCCCAGGGGGATGTGACGGTAGTCGAGTTCTTCGACTATCGCTGCGGATACTGCAAGCGCGTGGCGCCCGTCCTCCGGCAGCTCATGGCGGAAGATCCCAATGTGCGGGTGGTGTTCAAGGAGTTCCCCATCCTGAGCCCGGAGTCGACTCTGGCCGCCAAGGCCGCCCTGGCCGCCCACGCTCAGGGCAAGTACCTCCCCTTCCACGACGCCCTGATGACGTCGAACTCTGCTCTGTCGATGCCAGACATCCTGAAGATCGCAGCCCAGCTCCAGCTCGACACCGGCAAGCTCCAAGCGGACATGAACAAGCCGGAGATCCAGGCGGCCCTCCAGAAGAACCATGCGCTGGCGCAGGCCATGGGGATCACCGGGACGCCGGCCTTCATCATCGGTCCCGAGCTTGTGCCCGGCGCGATCGAACTGCCGGTTTTCAAGGAGCTGATCGCCAAGGCGCGCCAGCAATAGAAGAACAGTACGACGGTACGGCAGTTCGATGGTACGGCGGTACGAGAGCAGTTCGGGGGTTCGGGGGTTCGGGGATTCGGGGATTCGCATGTTGAACGTTTAACGTTTAACGTTGAACGTGCATGGCACGGCGGCTCGCACGTGCGCACGAACGCTTCCTTGACGCGGCAGGGGCGCGCCGGTATTGTCTTGTAGGTATCCTTCGAGGGGTCTGCCGATGAACACCACCGGGGTGATTTTGACTTACAGGGAATATGCGGCGCTCCCGGCCGACGGCCGCCGGTACGAGATCCACGAGGGAGAACTGTCGATGACTGCAGCGCCGAGCCCGCAGCATCAGATCGTCTGTGCGAATCTCTTTTCGGTCCTCCGCATGCACGTCAAGTCGAGGCAAATTGAGAGGTTCTCTTCGCCCCGTTGGACGTCATCCTGAGCGACATCTCCATCGTGCAGCCTGACATCGTGTACCTCAATCAAGCCCGCCTCCCCGCCATCAGCAAGCGCGGCGTGGAAGGACCTCCGACGCTCGCGATCGAGATACTTTCTCCAGCCACGACTTTGATAGACCGCAGCAGCAAGCACCAACTCTACGCCAAGTACGGTGTGCCGTACTTCTGGCTGGTGGATCCCGAGGGGCAGAGCCTGGAGGCGTTCATTCTGGGGCCTCAAGGCTACTCGCTTGCGGTCCGCGCCACCGGCACGCACCCTGTGAGTCCCCCGCCCTTTGCCGATCTCGACCTGATCCCTGGCTCCCTCTGGTCGTGAGTATCGCTCGACACCTGCGCCCAGAAGCTCCTCGCCGAAAGCTGTCCACCGAAACCTGCCGCCTTCCCATTCCGCACTCCGCATTCCCCATGCCGTATTCCTCATTCGTCGCTCGTCAATCAGTATTCGCGCCTGCTCCTCACCCCTCGGCGGCCGCCTTCCCGTGGTCGAGCGCTTGTTCGTCCCGGTCACGATCACGGCCACGATCACGCTCCTCGCCCCGCGGCTCTCGACTCTCGGCTCTCCATGTGCTAGGTTGCCTCGCCATGAACCGAGAGCATCGCATCGGCATCCTCCAGGCGATGCTGGCCACGGTGTTTTTCTCCACCGGCGCCATTCTCGTCCGCTGGGCGGCAGCCCTCTCTCCCTTGGAGATCACGAGCCTTCGCCTCCTCGTGGGCGGCGGCCTGGTCGGCGCTGTGGCCTGGGCCGGCCGGCAGCGTCTCCGCCTGAACGCCGCCGAGTGGCGGCGGGTGCTTCCCATCGGGGTCATCGCAGCCCTGCATTTCATCGCCTTCATCACCTCCTTGACCCTCACCACCGTGGCCCACAGTCTCACGATCACGTACACGGCCCCCCTGTTCATCGCCGGCCTCTCGCGCCGCCTCCTGGGGGAGCCGCTGCCACGACGGACCGTTCCGGGCGCGACTCTGGCGGTGCTCGGCATCGCCGTCCTGGCCGGCTTCCAGCCCGATCTCACACCCCGGATGCTCATCGGAGATCTCTGGGCGGCGGGAAGTGCCGTGACCTTCGCCCTCTACTCCGTCTACGGGCGGCGGGAGCGCGGCGGGATTCCGGTCCTGGCGTACGCGAGCTGGGTTTACCTCCTTGCCGGGCTGGTCACCGCCCCCTTTGCCGTCGGTCTATACCATCGCCCGATTCCCGTCCAGGCCATTGCCGCGGTGGTGGCCATGGCAATCTTTCCCATGGCCCTGGGTCACACCCTGTACAATGCCGCCGTTCGACGATTGCACCCCAGCGTTCCCAACCTCATCGCCACCCAGGAGGTCACCCTGGCGATCCTGCTGGCCTGGCCGCTGCTGGGCGAGCCCCCCACCTGGAACGCCGTCGCGGGAGCCGCCCTCACGCTGGCGGGCGTTGCCCTGGTTCTCCGCTAGCCCCTGGCAATTGAAAAGGCAAAGCCGACAACCGACAAGGCAAGATGAACCAATGGGAACAGAGCTCGGGCAATAACCGGTTTTCAATTTTGCATTGTCGGTTTTTCATTTTTGCATTGCCCTGCCCCTGCAATCCCTCTTGCCAGCGAGCACGCCTTGACGTATAAGGGAGGGAGAACAGACGATCCCGGGAGGACAGTTGCGTGCCCAAGCTGTACACAGTTCACTGCCCCGCCGTGCCGGCCCACAAGGTTGCCTGGCAGCCCGTTCCGCCAGGATACCAAGACCTCCCGCTCATGGCGCCAGGAAAGCCGGGGCGGAATCCCGAACTGGTGAAGGCCCTCCAGCGCTGCCCGCGCTGCGTGGTCCGCTTCGTGATGGGGCGCTAACCGGGGCATCTTCTCGCACGCGCCGTTTCGGATCAATCCTATGCTTCGCGGAGGGACCCCATGACATGCCGGTTCTTCGCCTTCAGTCTGGGATTTGCCCTGCTCGCCGGAGGGTGCGCGGCCACCCTGGAGAACTATCGGGCCAAGTCCCCAGACGAGGCTCAGATCCTGGTCACACTGATGCGGATCCCCAACGGCATCAGTGCGCGCTCGGTCGACACCATCCTGCTGGCCTATGCCGATGACGCCTATGTGGGCAACTTCAACAAGTACCTGGGTGGCATCGGGCGCTCGAACAAGACGACGCTGCGGAAACCGGATCTCCGGATGGTGTACGGAACTCTCTTCAAGGAAACCAAGGATACTTCCATGGACGTTAAGGAGTTTCAGTTATCGGTCAGTGGCGATCGCGCCGTGGCCGAGGGGTACCTCGAAACGCTCGTCAAGACCGAGGGCGGCAGGCAGGATAGGCGGGAAGAGGTCATCCGCAACCATGTCTTGTGGCGCCTGCAGCGCACGCCTTTTGGCTGGAGGATCAAGGAAGAGATCTACCAATGACCTGGCTTTTGCGCGCTGGGCGCACAAAAACCAAACTGGTGGGGCAAAGAATTTTTTCCACGGAGCCTCCAAGTAGTCGCATCAAGGGGACGCGTGACGGGAGGTGACCCCTGCGACTTGGGTCATCTCCCATCGTGCATACGCCTCGGGGTGACCTCCTTCCGGGATGGTCGGTGTGTACTCCGGCCAATTCCGCAGGAGTGTACTGAAGTCTTTCAATTATGGTTTTTGCGCGCCAGCGCAAAAACCAGGTCATTGGTCTTTTTGGGATTCCCTTTCCCGGTACCCCCACGCGCGGATCCCTTCAGGCGTCATCTCCACGGAGATGGCCCCGTCCAGGTCCGTCCGGAGCAGACGCACGCCCATGGCGCGGTACCGCTCGACGATCTCCGGGTGCGGATGGCGGAAGCGATTCCGGTATCCTGCCGAGAGCACGGCAATCTCCGGAGCCACCGCCCGCAGGAAGGGGGCGGTGCTGGAGGTGCGGGAGCCGTGGTGCGGCACCTTCAGGACCTGGGCACGCACGGGTCGGCCGCTCTTGAGGAGGGCCGCTTCGCCGTCCCGCCCCAGGTCTCCCGTCAGGAGGATCGCCTTGTCTGCCAGGCCCAGCCGCACCACCAACGTGGCATCGTTGACTCCCCGGGAACGCGTGCCGGCCGGCGCCCCCATCCCGGTTCGGGGCGCGGGATGGACGATCTCCAGCGTGGCCGCTCCGAAGTGAAAAGGGGGAGAGTCGCTCGTTACCACCCGCTGGGGAATGCCGCGCTGCAGGAGGAGCGCGGCCAGGCGGACCGCCGTCACCGACTCGGCCGGGGCTGGGCCAATCCAGATTTCTCCCACCGGCATCGTTTCCAGCAGACTGGCGATGCCGTGGACATGGTCCGTCTCGGGATGGCTCACGATCACGACATCCAGCCGCCCGATCCACTTGCGCCAGAGAAACGGCGCCACGATCCGGCGGCCCACATCGAAGCTTCCTCCCAACAGTCCACCCGCGTCTACCATGATCCGGCCCCGATCGGGAAGTTCCAGGAGGATCGCCTCGCCCTGCCCGACATCCAGGAGGGTCAGACGCACCCGGTCGTCCGCCGGGGGCGGATACAGCCAGACCGCCACCTGGCTCACCAGCGCCAGCGTACAAGCCGCCGTCAGCCCTCCCGCCCAGATCCGTGCGGACCGAGGTCCTTCCTTCAGGAGCAGGGCGATCCCGGCCAGGGCTCCGTAGTAGCAGAGCGTCATCCCCGGCGTGGGGGTGTACACCAGGACGGAGCCCCACGGACAGGCGGCAAACCACCGCGTCACAACGAAGAGGAGATCCACCAGGGCACCGCCCGCCTGGGTGAGCCAGGGGAGGCCGGCAGGGAGGGCCAGGAGGCCCGCCCCGGCGGCGAGGCCCACCGCGGTGATGGCGCCGCTCAAGGGCACCACGGGCAGATTGGCCAGGAGGCCGATGGGGGTCAGCCGGTTGAAAGCGACCGCCAGGATGGGCGCCGTCATGGCGGTCGCCGCGATCGTGATGGCCGCCGACCCCAAGAGGTAGCGCACCGGCCGGCGGAATGCGGCCAGCCGCTCTTCGACTGCCGGGACCGCCAGAATGATCCCCAGGGTAGCCAGGAAGGTGAGCTGGAAGCCCACCTCGAAGAGAGCATAGGGATTCCACCACAGGAGCAGCAGCGCCGACAGGGCCAGGCTGTTCAGCAGGCTGATCTGCCGATCCAGGACCAGGGCCAGGAGATACACGTCCGCCATGATGCCGGCTCGCACCACCGAAGAGCCTGCGCCCGCCAGCCCGGCGTAGAGCGTGACCAGCAGGATCGAGAGCAGGGCGGCGAATCGCCCCGACACTCTGAGGAGCCGGAGGACCCCGAAGGCCGCCCCGGCCAGCAGGCTCACGTTGAGCCCCGAGATGGCCAGGATGTGGTAGGTCCCCGACCCCAGGAACGCCTCCTGCATCTCCGGGGTCAGGCCCGAGCGGTCGCCGAGGACCATGGCCTTGAGGAGCGCCGCCTGACCGGAAGGCAGCGCTTCACCGAAGCGCCGCAGCAAGAGCCCCCGGAGCCGGAATACCTCGGCCATCACGGGGGAGCCGGCAGTGGCTTCCCCCACCTCGAGGGGACCCGGGCTCCAGCCCTCCAGGAAGATCCCCTGGCTGGCCAGGTACCCCGAATAGTCGAAGGCTCCGGGATTCCCGAAGGCCCGAGGTTTCCGGAGGCGAAACGTCCCCTGGATCGCCTGTCCGTAGGCGAGGTGAACGGGCTCCCCGTAGAGGGTGAGCCTGGCCCGCCCCGCGACGGCCATCCAGCGGTCGCCGACCTGGAGCTCTTGCACCTCGGCCACAAACTGCGTGCGGTCGGGACCAGCCACATCTCGTCGATCCGGCGGCGCGGGATCCGGCGGAGCCACCACCCAGGCCTCCAGTCGCACGGGCGCCGCGAGCCAGCCCTCGGGCAGCCGGCTGAGGTGATTGGCGGGAGCTTCCAGCAGGACAACGGCGAGGGTCTCTGCCCCGAGGCCGAGAAAGCCCGCCACCACGAAGAGGTGGGAAAGGCGGGGGGAGCCTGCCCGCCACAGGATCAGGGCGGCTAGCAGGAATCCGAGGAAGACCCCAACCCAGACCCGGGCCGAAGCCCCCAGCCAGGACTCGAGAAGGATGCCCAGGCCGAAGGCACAGGCCAGGGGGAGCAGCGGCTGGCCGGATGCCTTACCGCGGGAGGGCGGACACGTCTCGCCGTCCATCGCTTTCCCCCACGGGAAAAAGGACTAGTGCAGCCCCTGACCGTAGAGTACAATTCCGCCTGAACAGAGAGAGGCCAACGACGCCATGACGCTCCTGGATCGCAGCATTTTCAAAGAGATGGCTATCGTATTCGGCATCGGCCTGATGGTGTTCACCTTCGTTCTGCTGACCAACAAGATCCTCCGGCTGGTGGAACTGATCGTCAGCAAAGGGGTGGGCATCTGGACGGTCGTTCAACTGTTTCTCTACATCCTCCCGTACTCCCTGGTGGTGACGATTCCGATGTCCGTCCTTCTGGCGGTCCTGGCGACCTTCACCCGTCTCAGCGCCGACGGGGAGATCCTCATCCTGCACGGGGCGGGCCTGAGTCTGACCCGGGTCGCCCGCCCCACCATCCTGCTCGGCCTGCTCGGCACGCTTGCCACGCTGGCCATCACCATCTGGATCCTCCCCTTCAGCAACTTCGCCTTCAAGACTCTCGTCTTCGAGATGGCCCGGCGACAGGCGGCGGTGGGCATCCAGGAAGGGATCTTCAATTCGCCCTTCGACGGCCTCATCCTGTATGTGGAGCGGCTGAACCCCAAAGCCTCGCGCATGGAAGGGGTCTTTCTCGTCGACAACCGGAGCCCCAGCGAGCAACGGGTCATCGTGGCCCGGGAAGGCCGCTTCACCTCCGACCCCCGGAACTATCGCCTGGGCCTGGAATTGAGCCAAGGCTCGATCCACCTGACCGGCAAGGAGGGCAACGGCCGCTATCGACTCCTCACGTTCACCGACTACGCCCTCACCCTGGACGTGAGCCGGGCCCTCCCTCCCCCCGGCGCGCGGATGCTGGGCGAACAGGAGCTGACGATCGCGGAACTGCGCCAGCGCTCCGCGGATCTCCGCGGCCGGGGTCAAAATTACCACCCCCCGCTGGTCGAAATCCACAAAAAGCTGGCGATCCCCTTCTCCTCCCTCCTCTTCCCCCTGGTCGCGGTTCCGCTGGGCAGCCGGCTGAAGAAAGGGGGACGGGGGATCAGCCTGGTGATCTCGGTCGCCTTCGCGCTCGGCTACTACATGTTGATCGTCGGAGGAGAAGGGCTGGGCGACCGCGGGCGGTTGCCCGCGGCCCTGGCCATGTGGCTCCCGAACGTCCTGGTGGGGCTGGCGGGGACCGCCCTGTTTGCCCGCGCCGCGCGCGTCCCGGCGGGACTCGAGGGGCTGCCGTGGATGCAGCGGCCGGCCCCTCGCCCCCAGGGATGATCCGGATGCGCATCCTCGATCGTTATATCGCCCGCGAATGCCTCAAGCTGCTCGGCCTCTGCCTGATGGTGTTCGTCGGCGTCTACCTCGTGGTGGATCTGTTCGAGAAGCTCTCGCGCTTCCTGGAGGCGCGCGTGGGGGCGGAGCTGATCCTCCGCTACTATTTCTTCCGCCTTCCCAGGATCACCATCGAGATGCTCCCCGCGGCCGTCCTGCTCTCCAGCCTGCTGACCCTGAGCGGGATGGCGCGCTACAACGAGCTTCTCGCCATGAAGATGGGCCAGGTCAGCACGCTGCGCATCGCGGCACCCTGCATCCTGGTGGGGCTGCTGGCAAGCGGAGCCGCCTGGGGGATCGCCGAGCACGTGGCGCCCGGAGCCAACGAGCAGGCCCTGGCCATCGAGCGGATGGAGGTGAAGCGGCTGCCCGCTTACCGCCTGATGCAGGATCGCGACATCTGGTATCGGGCCGAGGGGAACCGGTTCGTCCACATCGGCGTGATCGAGACCGGCACCGGGGTCATCCGCGGCATGAGTGTCTTCAGGCTCTCTCCCACCTTCGACCTGCTGGAGCGGGTGGATGCCCAGGAGGCCTCATGGCGCGGCAACGAGTGGGAACTGAAGGAGGGCTACCGCCTCGATGAGCGGCAGAGTTCCCCGCGGGTTGTCGCGTTCCAGAACCTCCGGCTCTCCTTGAACGAGAGGCCTGAAGAGTTCGCTCGCGTCGCCCCCTCGCCGGAAGAGATGAGCTACGCGCAGCTCCAGGCCTACATCGAGCGGCTGACGCGGAGCGGGGTGAGCGTGCTTCGCTTTCAGGTGGATCTGTACGCCAAGGGGTCCATTGCCGCGGTGAGCCTGGTCATGGCGCTGATCGGCGTCAGCTTCGGTATGCGGACCGGGAAAGGCAGCACCATGTTGTGGGTGGGGGCCTGCATCCCCATGGGATTCGTCTTTTGGACCCTCCTCTCCGTGGGCGTCTCGCTGGGGCGCACCGGCACGCTGCCGCCCCTGGTTGCCGTCTGGCTGGCAAACACGGTTTTCGCCCTGGCCGGCCTCTTCTCCCTCTGGCGGCTGCGGGGATAGGACAGTTCGGCGGGACAAGAAGGGTTCGGGGGTTCGAAAGTTCGAGGGTTCGAACGTTCCACGTTCAACGTTTCCGTGCGCGCGGTAATAGCCGAGACGCTGCCGGCCAGACGGATTTCGCGACTCTTTCGCACCCATGGCACCCGCTCCGCTGCCCCCCGGGCGCCCACGCAGGGGCGCCCTTACACTGCCCCCTGTACGGGCGGCCTCATGTGGCCGCCCCTCCACTCCTCTGCTCCACTCCTCCGCTTCTCCGCCCCTCTGCCCCCGTGCAACCCCTCTCGCCGATCGGCGCTCGCGCCCTACTCCTCGGCGCTCGGCGTTGCAGGCAAGGTGCTCGCCTCAGGCGGCTTGAACAGGAAAGATTCCACGAAGCGGTCGATCTCCCCATCCAGGACCGCGGTGACGTTGCCCGTCTCCTCGCCGGTGCGGTGATCTTTCACCAGTTGGTACGGGGCGAGGACGTAGGACCGGATTTGACTCCCCCAGGCGATGGCCTGTTTCGTCCCCTCCAAATGGGACAGCTCCTCGGCCCGCTGGGCCTTGTAATGCTCGTACAGGCGCGCCCGCAGCACCTTCATGGCCATGGCCTTGTTCTTGTGCTGGGAGCGCTCGTTCTGGCAGGAGGCGACAATCCCCGTGGGGAGGTGGGTAATCCGCACCGCGGAATCGGTGACGTTGATGTGCTGGCCGCCGTGACCGCCGGAGCGATAGGTGTCGATCCTGAGGTCCTTCTCGTCGATGTTCACGTCGATGTCGTCGCTGATCTCCGGATAGACGAACACGGAGGCGAAGGAGGTGTGCCGCCGCTTGTTGGCGTCGAAGGGGGAGATCCGCACCAGCCGATGCACGCCGATCTCCGGGCGGAGGTAGCCGTAGGCATAGGTCCCCTCCAGGGTGACCGTGACGTTCTTGATCCCCGCCTCCTCTCCCTCCAGCATGTCGATGACCTCGCTCCGGAAGCGCTTGCGCTCGGCCCAGCGCAGGTACATGCGCAGGAGCATCTGCGCCCAGTCCTGGGACTCCGTCCCGCCGGCCCCGGCATTGATGCTCAGGATGGCGTTCCCCTTGTCGTATTCCCCCGACAGGGCGGTCGTCAGCTCCAGGGCGCGGACCTGGCCGGCCAGCTCCGCCAGCGCCTGCTCGACCTCGGCGAGGGCGGCGCCGTCTTCCTCCTCGACGGCCAGGCCCAGAAGCACCCGCTGGTCCTCCAGGACTTTCAGCAGGGCACCGTGTCCCTCCAGCGTCTGCCGCAGGTCGCTCTGTTCCTTCAGAGCCTTCTGCGCCGCCTCGGGGGCGCTCCAAAACTCCGGAGCCGCCGCGGCCTTCTCCAGAGCCTCCAGCCGGGCGGCCTTGCCGGGCAGGTCAAAGATACACCCGCAACTGATCGAGCTTCCGCTGTAGTTCGTCCACCATCCGCTGCATGTCCGGAATCATGCCACGCTCCTCTCTGGTTTTCGCGCTGACGCGCGAAAATCATATATCGGACCGAGCTCTTCACGTTTGCTTTTTGCGCCTCAGCGCAAAAAGCAGGAGATACCCGCCGAGGCCGACGACGCAGGCCCACGGCAGCACGTCCCCATAGCGCGCATAGGGCGTCTCGCCCTCGCGCAATCGAATCGTCGCCACCACGGCCGCGCGGGTGAAGAGGGACGTGGCCTGCCGGATCTCCCCGGAAGGGGTCACCACGGCGGTCACTCCCGTGTTGGCGGCCCGCACCAGGTACGTCCCGTTCTCGACGGCTCGCATGGCGGCCATCGCCAAGTGCTGGTAGGGGGCGCCGCTCTTCCCGAACCAGGCATCGTTGGTGATGTTGACCAGGAACTGGGCCCCCCGCCGCACGAACTCGCGCACCTCGGCAGGAAAGATGACCTCGTAGCAGATCATCGTGCCGAAGCGGGCCGCCCCCAGGGGGAGCAGCGTCGCCTCCTCCCCGCGGCCGAAATCGCCGATGCCCACCACCAGCTTGTCCAGGAAGAAGAAGAGGGGCTGGAGCGGGACGTATTCACCGAAGGGGACCAGGTGTCGCTTGTCGTAGCGCCCGCGGATGGTCCCGCTGCCGTCCAGGAGGAAGGCCGCGTTGTACAACCGTCGGTCGGGACCCACGTCCGGGCTGCCGAGGAGCATCGGGATCCCCGTTGCCGCCACGAAGCGCACCACGCGCCCCCCCAGCTCTTTCTCGTACCGCAAGAAGAAGGGCACCGCCGTTTCCGGCCAGACGACCAGCGCGGGCCGCGCCCGCGCGACGCGGCGTGCCAGCTCTTCGTATACCGCCAGCGTCTCCCCCTGATAGCTCCGCTCCCACTTCAGCGATTGGTCGATATTCCCCTGCAGGAGCGCCACCGTCAGGGCGGGGCCGGTGGCCGCGTCCCGCCAGAATGCCGCGCCATAGCCGAGGCTGCCGGCAAAGAGTGCGGCGGCCGGCGTGAGAATCGCCAGGACCACCCTGCCACGATGCGCTCCCGGCTGCGGGCAGCGCAGCGCACGGATGCCTTCGGCCACGGCCGCATTCAGCCACACCAGGAGGGCCGAGATCCCGTACACTCCGACGAGGCTTGCCAGGAGCCGGATTGTCTCGTGCCGATACTGGCTGTAGCCGAAGAGCGCCCAGGGAAAGCCGGAGAAGAGGATCGTGCGCAGCATCTCCAGAGCCGTCCACAGGCCGGCAGCCAGGCCGGGGACAAGCCAGGCGGGGCAGCCGAACCAGGCGCGGCCGATCGAGAGGAGCCAGGCGAAGGCGGCGTGGTACCCTGCCAGCACGGCGCACAGAAGCAGGAGAGCCAGGACGGCCAGCGGGGGCGCCATCCGGCCGTAGGTGGTCATGGTGTTGATAACCCACCAGACCGTCACCAGGTAGAAGCTGAAGCCCTGCCAGAAGCCGAGGGCCAGGGCCTGCCGCGGGCTGGTCCCCTCGAGGGCCACCAGGAAGGGGACCAGCGCCACGAAGGCAAGCCACCCCGCATCCCAGGGGGGGAAAGCGGCGGCGGCGGCCAAACCGCTCGCCAGCGCCAGACCGAGGCGCAGGCCGGGCGAGGGGACGCCGCTCACAGCCAGCCCAATCGGACCAGAGCGTAAAGACACGGCCCGGCGAACATCAGGCTATCCAGGCGGTCCAGGATGCCGCCATGACCTGGGATTATCCCGCTGCTGTCCTTCACCCCCGCCGCCCGCTTTAGCCCTGACTCGCACAGATCCCCCGCCATCCCCACCGCTGCCAGCAGGAGGCCCAGGCCCACGGCCGCCCACCACGACAGGGCCGGCAAGAGCCAGTGGCCGGCGATCAGTGCGGTGAGGGCCGTGGCCAGGAGCCCGCCCACGGCGCCCTCCACCGTCTTCTTCGGGCTGAGCGCCGGCGCCAGGGGGCGTCGCCCCACGGTGGAGCCGACATAGTAGGCCCCCGTGTCCGCCGCCCAGGTCGTCAGCATCAGGAAGTAGACGAGCTGACGGCCGGCCGGCTGATCCCGCAAGAGGCCGGCGCAGCCGAGAAAGCCCCCCACGTACGCCGCACCCAGTACCAGCCAGGCCGCCTGGATCGCGCCGCTCCTGAACTCGGCCCGGGTCCAGAGGAGGCGGAGCAGGGCCGCGCCGGTCAGCGCGAGCGTCACGAGCCCCGCGCCCGAGCCCCGCACCAGGGACGCCTGCCACAACAGGGCGGCCACCGCACCGAGGAGCCCGAACCCTCTCCCCGTCTGGACCGGACAGAGCCGGGCGAACTCCCAGCCGGCGAGGGCGACGGCCACGCTGACCAGGAGATGGAAGGCGAGCGGAGAACTGGCGTGGATGAAGAGGAGGAACGCCGGGATGAGGAGGACTGCACTCAGCACGCGGCGGTGGTGCATGACGGACTCGTCCGAGGCGCCCCGCCCAAGGTCTGGGTGGGCTCAGAACTCCAGGATTTCTTTTTCTTTCTTTGCCAAGAGATCGTCCACCCCTTTGATCATGCGGTTTGTCAGCTCCTGGACCTGTTCCATGACCTTCCGCACCTCGTCCTCGGAGGCCTGCTTGTCCTTCTCCCGCTTCTTGACGGCCTCGTTGGCGTCCCGGCGCAGATTGCGGATCGTCACCCGGCCCTCCTCCGCCATCTTGCGGACGACCTTGACCAGTTCCTTCCGGCGCTCCTCCGTCAGCGTCGGGATCGCCAGCCGGATGATCTTCCCGTCGTTGGAGGGGGTGATCCCCAGGTCGGACTTGAGGATCGCTTTCTCGATGGCGGAGACCGAGGAGGGATCCCAGGGCTGGACCGTGAGCAGCCGGCGCTCGGGCACGGCCAGGTTCGCCAGTTGGTTTAGCGGCAGCACGGCCCCGTGATACTCCACCTGGATGCCATCCAGGAGGGCCACCGAGGCCCGGCCCGTCCGCACACCATTGAAGCTCTTCACCAGGGCCTCGGTCGCCCGTTTCATGTCCTGGTCGGCCTTGCGGAGAATGTCTTGCATGACCGTCAACCTCCTCGGACAAGCGTGCCGACCCGCTCGCCGAAGACCAACTGGCGCAGGCGGCCCCGCTCGTGCAGGTTGAAGACCACGATGGGGAACCCATTGTCCATGCACAGGGACACTGCGGTCGAATCCATCACCTTCAACCGCCGGCTCAGGACGTCCAGGTAGGTCAGCTCGTCGAACTTGGTGGCCGCCGGATCCTTCATGGGATCGGCGCTGTAGACCCCATCCACCTTGGTGGCCTTGCAGACCACCTGAGCCGCAATCTCCATGGCCCTGAGCGCCGCCGTGGTGTCCGTGGTGAAGTACGGGTTCCCCGTCCCGCCCACGAAGATCACCACCCGACCCTTCTCCAGGTGCCGGATGGCCCGGCGCCGGATGAACGGCTCGGCCACCTGCTGCATCTGGATGGCGGTCTGGACCCGGGTGTCTACACCGATCTTCTCCAGGGAGTCCTGCAGGGCCAGTCCGTTCAGGACCGTGGCCAGCATGCCCATGTAGTCGGCGGAGGTGCGGTCCATCCCCTGGGCGCTGGCCTCGACGCCTCGGAAGATGTTCCCGCCGCCGACGACCATCCCGACCTGCACGCCGAGGCGATGGACCTCCCGGACCTCCTCGGCAATGAAACGCACCACATCCGTGCTGATGCCGATGGGTTGATCGCCTGCCAAGGATTCCCCGCTGACCTTCAGCAGGATGCGTCGGTACATCATCTCGGGCATCGGTGTCTGCCCCTCAATCCATCCTGTTCCGGGGACGCCGCTTCACCGCCCAGTCCTCCCGAGGCGGACACCGGGGACCCGATGGGCCCTGGCCACAAAAGGCACAAGAAGCACAGGGGATGCGGAATCACCAACTCATATCGTACGGCATGCCGGATCTGCCTCCAGGGACTCCTTGTGGCTCTTGTGCTTCCTGTGGCTCACCACGCTTCCCGTTCGCCGGCCGGCTATTCCTCCGACCGCTTCTCCGCCCCTTCGCCGAGACGGAAGCGGACGAACGCCGCCACGCTGAGCGGTTCGCCCACTTCCTGACCCGCCGCCTTCAGGACGTCCTTGACCTTCTGCTTGCCCTCGGGATCCCGGATGAAGGGCTGATCCAGCAGGCAGCGCTCGGCGTAGTATTTCTCCAGACGTCCCTGGATGATCTTGTCCTGGATGGGGGCAGGCTTGGACTGGACGTCCGGCTGGGCCCGCAGGATCTCCCGCTCGCGCTCCAGCGCCACCGCCGGCACCTGCCCCCGCGAGACGTACGCCGGCTCCGCCGAGCAGACCTGCAGGGCCAGCTCCTTGGCGACCCGGGCGAGCGCCTCGCTCCCGGAGGCCTTCTGCGAGGCGCACCGCACCTCGACCAGCACCCCAATTTTCCCGCCGGCGTGCAGGTAGCTGACCACGGCCCCCGTGGCCTCCGCGGGCACCGCCAGGCGCGCCGCCCGCCGCAGCACGACGTTCTCGCCCAGCGAACCGATGAGCTCCTTGATCCGGTCGGACACTTTGGTCCCACCTACGCTCCGCTCCAGGAGCGCGGCCGCATTGGTCGCACCCGCGTCCGCACCGACCAGATCCATCAGCGTGCGGGTCAGGGCCACGAACTGCTCCGTGCGGGCCACGAAATCGGTCTCGCAGTTCAACTCGACGACGGCCCCGATCTTTCGATCGGGCGAGGTCCACACCGCCACCAGGCCGTCCGCCGCGGCCCGGCCGGCCTTCTTCTCCGCAACCTTGCGCCCCCGCTTGCGCAGGATGTCGACCGCCTTCTCCATGTCGCCGGCCGACTCCGACAGGGCCGCCTTGCACTCCATAAACCCCGCGCCGGTCTTGTCGCGGAGATCTTTCACCATGTTCGCCGTAATCGTCATGCCCACTCCTTATGCCTGCGGCGGGGGTGGCGGCGTGCCGGCCGCCGCCGCTGCCGGGGCGACTCCTGCCGGTGCCGGCGCGGGCGGGCGGCCCTCCATCTCCTGCAGGGTCACGCCGGATTTGGCCCCCTCGCCGCGCCCCTCGATGACTGCATCCGCCAGCCGGGAGGTGATCAGTCGAATGGCCCGGATCGCGTCGTCGTTCCCCGGCACGGGGAAATCCACGTCGTCCGGATCGCAGTTGGTGTCGACCACCGCCACCACCGGGATGGCCAGGCGGCGCGCCTCGTGCACCGCGATGGACTCCTTCTTGGGATCGATGACGAACAGCGCCCCGGGAAGCTGCTCCATCCCCTTGATACCCATGAAGGAGTTGTTGAGTTTCTCCATTTCCCGCTCCAGCCGGAGGACCTCTTTCTTGGCGAAGGCCTCGAACTTCCCGGTCGCCTTCATGTCCT
Source organism: Candidatus Methylomirabilota bacterium (assembly GCA_016209735.1). GTDB lineage: Bacteria > Methylomirabilota > Methylomirabilia > Methylomirabilales > 2-02-FULL-66-22 > 2-02-FULL-66-22. Next base: position 23,461 of record JACQVN010000047.1, on the reverse strand, counting down.
CCAACTGCTTGAGGCGGGAGATGCTCCGCGTGATCGTGCGGAAGTTGGTGAGGGTGCCGCCCAGCCACCGGCGGTTGACGAAGAACATGCCGGCGCGGACCGCCTCCTCCTCAACGATCTCCACCGCCTGCTTCTTCGTCCCGACGAAGAGCACCGCCGCCCCGCGCGCCGCCACGGAACGGACGAATTCGCTGGCCTCTTCGAACTTCTTCAGGGTCTTCTGCAAGTCGATGATGTAGATGCCGTTCCGCTCCCCAAACAGGTACTTCTTCATCTTCGGGTTCCAGCGCTTCGTCTGGTGCCCGAAGTGGACCCCCGCTTCCAGCAACTCCTTGATCGTCACCGCGCTCATGCCATTCCCCCTTCTGGTGGTTGATCCGCCGCGCGCTTCATCTCCCCGCAGGGTCCTGCCCTCCGGCAAGACACCCCTGCCGGGATCCGCGCACGTGTGTGATGGGCTCCGCTTCCGCGCGAGCCGTCGGTTTTTATATCACATCGGCCGGCCGCTGTCGAACCTTCCCCGTGGAACGTTGAACGTTAAACGTTGAACGTTAAACATGCGAGCCCCCGAACCTTCGAACTCTCGAACCGTTCTTACGTCCGATACCCAGCATTGATCCGCACGTACTCCTCCGTCAGATCCGTCGTCCAAATCTCCGCCTCACCGCGCCCCGCGCCGAGATCGATCTCCAGGGCGAACTCCCGCTGGCGCAGGCGCCGGTTGGCCCGGGCCTCGGCGGCCGGGCCCAGACTCAGGCCCCTGCGGACCACCGGGAGGCCGTCCACCGCGATGTCCACCGTCTCGGGATCGAAACCGGCTCCGGAACGACCCAGGGCCGCCATGATCCTGCCCCAGTTCATATCCTCGCCATACAGCGTTGTCTTCACCAGCGGGGACTCGGCGACGGTGCGGGCCGCCCGCGCCGCCTCCGCCGCAGACCGCGCCCCGCAGAGCCGCACGGCCGCCAGTTTTGTGGCCCCTTCGCCGTCCAGGGCGATCATTCGGGCGAGCGACCGGCACGTGTGGGTCAAGGCCGCCTGGAAGGTTCGGAAGGCCCCTGTCCCCGCCGCGATGGCCGGAGCATTGGCCGCGGCCGTGGCGAAGCAGAGGACCGTGTCGTTGGTGCTGGTGTCCCCGTCCACCGTGATGCGGTTGAAGCTCTCCGCCACCGCCGTCTTGATCGCCCGGTGCAGGAGCCGGCTGGAGAGGGTGGCGTCGGTGGCGATCACGGCCAGCATGGTGGCCATGCGGGGCGCGATCATCCCGGCACCCTTGCAGAAGCCGGCCACGGTCACGCGCCGTCCGGCCAGGTCGAAGGAGACGCCGGCTTCCTTCGGTCTGCTGTCGGTGGTGAGGATGGCCTGCGCCGCGAGGCGCGCCCCCCGCCGCGAGAGCTGCGTTGCCGCTTCCCGGATGCCGGCCCGGATGTTCGCCATGGGCAGCGGCCGGCCGATCACCCCTGTGGACGCCACGAAGACCTGCCGGAGGGGGCAGCCCAGCGCCTCGGCCACTTCCGCCGCCGTGGCCTCGGCGTCCTGGAAGCCGCGAGCCCCCGTGCAGGCGTTGGCATTCCCGCTGTTGAGGACGATGGCGGCCAGACGCCCGCCCCGGAGGTGCCGGCGCGACAGTTGGACGGGTGCCGCCTGGACGCGGTTCGTGGTGAAGGTTGCCGCCACGGTGGCCGGACGATCGGTCACCACCAGGGCCAGATCCAGCTTGCCGGTGGTCTTGATCCCGCAGGCCAGACCGGTCGCCTTGAGTCCCTGCACCGCAGCCAGCCCGCTGGCAACCGGGCGAAAATGGTGATCCGCCATGGGCCGTCTCCCCCCGCTCCCCGGGTTGGTAAGATTATCCCAAACCTCTCACCGCAAAGCTCGCGAAGACCGCAAAGAGAGGCAGTCAGAATTACCCGTGGAGGCTGCGCTTTCGGGCATAACCACCCCGCGTTTCGCGGGCTTCGGTTCCGACACCAGAGGCGCTCGAGATTAATCCGGGCGATTCGCGGTCTTTCTGTGAATCGCCCGGATCAGGGGTAGAGGCCGGGAATCCAGAGACCGGTCCGCTCGTCCAAGCCGGCCATCAGGTTGAAGCATTGCACGGCTTGGCCCGACGCCCCCTTCACCAGATTGTCGATCGCCGAGACCACGATCACCCGCCCTGTCCGGGGGTCGGCCACCAGGCCGACATCCAAGAGGTTCGAGTGGAGGACCTGCTTCGTCTCCGGAAGCCGCCCTTCCGGCAGGACTCTCACGAAGTGGCTGTCGCGGTAGAACTCCCGGTAGACCTCCAAGAGCTCCGCGGTGGAGCGCGGGCCGGTCAAGGCGGCCGTGATGGTCGTCAGGATCCCCCGGGTGAGGGGCGCCAGGTGGGGAGTGAAGGTGACGGCGATCTCCCGCCCCGCCAGGCGGGACAGCTCCTGTTCGATTTCCGGCGTGTGGCGGTGCTTGGCCACCCCATAGGCCTTCAGGCTCTCGTTGACCTCGGAGTAATGGTAGGGGAGGTCGAGCTTTCGTCCCGCGCCGGAGACGCCCGAGATGGAATCCAGCACGATCGTCGTGACATCCACCAGGCCCTGCCTCACCAAGGGCGCCAGCCCCAGGATAGCGCTCGTCGGGTAGCAGCCGGGAACGGCCACCAGACGGGCAGACGCGATGGCCCGGCCGTACAGCTCGGGCAGCCCGTAGATCGCCTCCCGGAGCAGGTGGGTCTCCGTATGCTCCATCCCGTACCAGCGGGGATAGGCCGCAGGATCCTTGAGCCGGAAGTCGGCACTGAGGTCGAGGACGCGCACGCCCCGCGCCACCAGGTCCGCCCCCGCCGTCATGGACGCCTTGTGCGGCAGGGCCAGAAAGACGAACTCGGCCTCCGCCGCCAGCTTGACCGGATCCAACGGAAGGCAGGTGAGGTCCACGAAGCCCGTCAGACTGGGGAAGATCTTCGTAATCGGCTGGTTGGCGTGCGTATCCGCCGTGAGGGCCACCACCTTGACGGCCGGGTGGGAGACCAGGAGACGGAGCAGCTCCGCCCCCGTGTAGCCGCTGGCCCCGGCGATGGCAACCCGACGCGCCTGCGACGGCGATGAGTTCGACATGGGAGATCCTGTCTGTCCCGCTCTATTTTTTTTGCGCGCAGCGCAAAAAAAAGGGGAAGAACCCGGAGGCCCTTCCCCTGATCTTCTCGCGCTATTGACTACCGCTTGGAGAACTGGAATCGGGCCCGTGCGCCTTTCTGCCCGTACTTTCGCCGCTCCTTCACGCGCGGATCCCGCGTGAGCAGCCCCGCCTTCTTGAGGGTGGTGCGAATGGCCTGGTCCATCTGGAGGAGTGCCCGCGCGATTCCCAGCCGGATGGCCCCGGCCTGCCCGGTCATCCCGCCGCCCGAGACCGTGGCCATGACGTCGTACTTCCCCTCTAGGCCGGCCGCCTTGAAGGGCTGCGCCAGGATCATCTTGAGCGGAGGGCGGGGAAAGAAGTCGTCCGCGGGACGCTCGTTCACCTGGATCTTCCCGTCGCCGGCCTGCAACCAGACGCGGGCCACGGAGCACTTCCGCCGCCCGGTGCCGTAAAAGCGCGCTGTCACCTGCATGCCTCGATCCTCTCCTCCCCTTTACCGGACGGGGGCGTCGGCCACCGGCCGCTGGGCTGCATGCGGGTGGGTCCCCCCCGCATAGACCTTCAGTTTCCCGAAGAGGGCGTTCCCCAGCTTGGTCTTCGGGAGCATGCCCCGCACCGCCTTCTCCACGACGCGCTCGGGCTTTTCCTTCATCAGTTTTCCCAAGGCGTCCTCGCGCAAGCCGCCGGGATACTGGGAGTGGTGGTAATACATCTTCTGCTGGGCCTTCTTGCCGGTGAAGGCCACTTTCTCGGCGTTGATCACCACCACGAAATCGCCGACGTCCGCATGGGGGGCGAAGGCCGGCTTGGTCTTGCCGCGCAGGATCATCGCCACGCGGGACGCCAGGCGGCCGAGGTTTTGCCCCCCCGCATCCACCAGCACCCAGCGACGGGCGATCTCCCCCGTCTTTGGTTGATACGTCTTCATTCCACCGCTCCTGTCCGACTGGGAACTCCAGGAAAATAGCCGTGAAAGGGTACTCGAAGCACCGCACCTTGTCAAGTCACAACTGGGCCGCGGGGCCGAGGCCGCGCGACCGCTCCTTGACGGGACAAGGGGGGGGCGGCACAGTCGAGCGTGTCCTTTGCGAGGCAACTGCCGATGCATACCACTGGGGTGATCTTGACCTCCAGGGAATACGAGGCGCTCCCGGCGGACGGCCGCCGGTACGAGATCCATACCCTGAGACCCTCTGGCCAGAAGCCTCGGCCGACGCCCCCCCGTTGCCAGTCACGGGGAAGGGAGGCTGTCGCCGGCGGGCGCGAATCGACGGCGATGCACCGCCAACGAATCAATTCTTGAGGTGCTTCCTCGCAAGGAAGCGGCCGCCTACCGGCCCCTCGGCGTTCCAGGGCAGCCAATGACATCCCCGGAAGAGTCCGCAGGAACCGAGGACTGGTCACTCACTCCCAGCGGCCCGGCCCCGTCTTCCGCAGTTCAACGTACTGGACCGTTCCTCGCTTCCCAATGAAGCTGTTGAGCAGCCAACTGACGAGGCTGATCACGATCGACCCGCCGACGGCCGCCCAGAATCCGCCCACCTCGAAGCCCGGGATCGCGCCCGAGGCCATCAGCAGCAGCAGGGCATTGATGACAAAGGTGAAGAGGCCGAAAGTCAAGATGTTGATCGGCAGGGTCACGATCAGGAGAACCGGCCGGAGCAAGGCATTGAGGATCCCAAGGATGGCGGCCGCCGCCACGGCGCTCGAGAACCCGCTGACCCGGATGCCGTCCAAGAGTTGGGCGGTCGCCAGGATCGCCAGGGTCAGCACCAACCACCGGATCAGAATCCCTCGCATCGCCTCCTCCGAGGGGTCGGCGGGCCACGTCCCGTTTCCCGGATCGGATTATTCACGAAAGCCCTTTGTTCGTGAATAATCTGGGCTCGTCTCGCCGGTTGCCAACAGATCGGAGCGAGAAGAGAAAGTGGAAGCGACGAGGCTCCCAACCTCTCGAGGCTATCCATAATTCTTCTCGTTCCCTTGTCCTATCCCAATCATCGATCACGAGTGGAAGGAAGGCAACTCCAGCTTCCTTGACACCGTGCTCCGCTTGCTGCTAGGCTCACGGGGATTGAGGCGGTCCTGGGAGCCGTTCTGGGATTGCCCTGACCAGGCTAATGACCCGTGGCACTCGGGAGGTGGACGGAATGGAACCCGACATCCGCAGCATCCGGAGGAAGCATGAGGACAGCCGCACGTTGCTGGACAACCTGCTCAAGAAGCTTCCCGGCTTCAAGGGGTACATGCACTACCGCGAACGCTACGCCTCCGATCGCATGATGAGAACATACCTGGCCGACGTCTTGATCTCCTGCAAGGGGGAGGTGGACGCCATCGCCAAACGCCTGGCCCAGCGGGGGGAGCTGGCAATTCTCCCGGAGCTGAACGGCATCAACGAGACGCTGGAGAAGAACGCCAAGACCTGCCAGGCGGCGGATTTCGGCGCCTCCTCGTCCTTCTCCAGCGCCCAGGCCAAGTTCACCAGCGCGGACCAGGACCGGTTGATCCAATACGACACGTCGCTCCTGGGGAAAGTCGAGGCCGTCCGCGCTGCCGTGGCCAAGCTGGCCGGCACCGAGCAGGTCGACGCCGCCGGGATCGGAGAGGTCTTCCGGCCGATCAAGGAATTCGAACGTGCCTTCGCCGATCGCCAACACGTCCTCATGGGGGGGTAAGCCATGGCACTTCTCGACGTCGTCAGATGGGATCCAACACCCGGTGAAATTCTGGCCCCATTCCCCGAAGGGGCAATCGCATTGGGTGCGCAGCTCATCGTGCGGGAGAACCAGGAGGCCATCCTCTTCAAGGAGGGCCGCGCCTTGGACTCGTTCCGCCCCGGCCGCCACACCCTGAAGACGGGGAACCTCCCCATCCTGGAAAAGGTCATCAACCTCCCCTTCGGCGGGCAGACTCCCTTTCCTGCCGAGGTGTACTTCGTGGCCAAGACCGAGATCCCCAACCTGAAGTGGGGCACCAAGGTTCCCATTCTCCTGCAGGATCCGCTCTACAACCTGGCGGTGCCGGTCCGCGCCTTCGGCTCCTATTCCATCCGGGTCAAAGACGCCCGGGCCTTCCTCCTCATGGCCATCGGCACCTGGAAGGCCTCCACCACGGAAGATGCGGGCGCCGCCCTGCGCGACCTGGTCATCTTGCCCAAGCTCCAGGACTTCATCTCGGAAACCCTCTACAAGCAAAAGGTGACCGTTCTCAAGATCATGACCCTGCTGGAGGAGATCGGCATCGCCGGGAGGGGGAAGATCGCCGAGGAGTTCGCCAGCTTCGGCCTGGAGGCCGTTCGCTTTGTGGTGGAGTCCATCAACGTCCCGGAGGAGGACCCGTCGGTTCAGCAGCTCCGCAAGGCGCTGGCCGATCGGGCCGAGATCGACATCCTGGGGCAGGACACCTACCGGATGAAGCGGACCTTCGACACCATGGAGAAGGCGGCTTCTACCGAGGGGGCGAACCTCATGGGCGCGGGGCTCGGCCTGGGAGCGGGCGCGGGCCTGGGCGTGGGCATGGCCGGCATGATGCAGAACGTCATGGCCCCGGCGTTTGCGCCCGGCGCCAAGATCGCCTGTCCCCACTGCCGGGCCGAGAACGCGGCTCAGGCAAAGTTCTGTTCCTCCTGCGGCAAGGAGCTGGCGACAACGAGGCCCTGCCCCAAGTGCAACGCCCAGGCGCCGCCGGCCGCCAAGTTCTGTCCGGAGTGCGGCGCGAGCCTCCAGGCGTCTGCTTGCCCCAAGTGCAATGCGGCGGTGCAGCCCGGCGCCAAGTTCTGTCCGGAGTGCGGCCAGAAGCTATCCTGATCAGGGGGTTCGGAACATCGCGCGTTCGAAGGTTCGCGAGTTCGGGAGTTCGAAAGTTCGAGGTTCGGGGGTTGCGGGCTTCGACCGTACGGTCGTACCGGGGTGCTGCTGTGCTGCGGTTCTTAACCTCGGACTTCGAACCTCGACCCGTTCTCGTGCCGCCGTTCCTCATACGTTGAACGTTAAAGGTTTCGCGTGGAACTCTGGAACTTTCGAACCCTCGAACTCCCGAACTGTGTTTTACCGCCCGAGACGTGCGAGCGCCTGCGCCGCGGCGCGGGTGCCCCACTCGAACGCTTCCTCGAACAGCGAGAGGCCCGAGAGGTCCGCGTGGGCCAGGTGGACCGGCCCGCGGGAAGCGCTGATGGCCTGCTCCCGCGCCCGGCCGCAGACGAAACCGATCTCGGGCCGGACCATGGCGTGGCCGTAGAGCATGACGTCCAGGCGCCGCGCCCGCCGGCCGATCTCCGGATGCGCGCGGGAGAGATCGGCCAGGATCCGATCTCGGAAGGTCTCCCAGGATCCGCCCAGGAACTCGCGCCTCACGGCCTGCGGGGCCCGGTGGGGAAAGGACTGATAGTACGTCCAGACGGTCGGGCCCCGGGAGATCCGCAGGCTCTGGTGCGTCGCCACCACGTAGCCCAACGCCTCGCTCTCATAGATGATGTTGTCCCACGCCAGGGGGACACCCGGGCCGTCATCGGGGGGGGCGGGCAGGTGAAGGTTGGCCACGAGCCAGGGGGCGTAATGAAAGGATGACAGGAACGCGGGCGGCTTCTCGCGCCAGGGCCGATACAGACGGGCCGCGACGAATAGCGGGCAGGCCAGGATCGCCTCGCGCGCCAGGAGGCGATAGCTAACCCGGCTCTGGAGGTCAAAGACCTCCACCGCCACCCTGTTCCCGGCCTGCGCCACGTTATACACGAGCTGCCCGACCCGGATCTGGTCGCGGGCCGGCTCCGCCATGCGATCGACCAGCCAGCCGTTTCCCTCCGGCCAGGTCAGCACGACGTCCTCGTACTCCGGATCATGCAGGCGCGCGGCGTAGTAGTGAATGCCGGCCCACGCCGAGACTTCGGCGGCGCCGACGCCATAGTCATCCCGCATCCCGTACTCCACGTACCAGTGGAGCCGCCGCGAGGTCCATCCATTGGACCGGAGGTATTCCGCCATGGAGATCCGGTCCAGCTCCCGGAAGGCGCCGGGCGCGCCCGCGGCTCGCGGGATGGTGAAGGCGCGGCGCCCAGCGGCATCCCGCCAGTCCCGAAATCGCGTCATCGCCTCCCGGAACGCGGCGTACTCCGCCAGGTCTCGCGCCGTAGCGCCTGTCCAGGGGTAGATGCCGCTCTGCCACCGGCCGTGGATGAACAGCCGCTCCTGGGGAGCGTGAGCGAGGTGCCGCTCGTCGTAGGTCGGCCGTCCCCGGCGGTCGAACCGCTCGATCACCCCCAGCTCGAACAGAAGCCGCTTGACCTCCCGCGTTTCCGGCCCCGGCAACGGAAGATAGTGGGAGCCCCAGGGAAAGGCCGTGACCTCCGTCCTCCCGGCGCGGGCGTTCCCCCCGACCGTCTCCTCCAGCTCCACCACGAGAAAATCGCGAAAGCCTGCCCGCCGGAGCCGCCGCGCGGCGGCCAGCCCGGCCACGCCGCCGCCCACGATCACGACCGAGGCGCGTTCGGTGCGGGTTGCCCGGGGAAAGGCGAATCCGCCGAGAAGGAGGTGTCCCTCCCGACAGGACGTGCCGACGATCCGCCCCGCCGCCCCATCCGCCGCCGCGGCGGAGGTCCGGCCCCAGCCGGCAAGCTGCCCCCCCGCCAGCGTCAGGCTGCCGATCAGGAGGTCCCGTCTGCTGACATCTTGTACCTCCATGCCGTTCCGCCTCATCCCAAACATTTCACCATGCAGACACGGGGACGCGGAGACACGGGGACACGGAGGAGCGCCTGAATCAAGGAAAAGGCACAGATCACCATCGATCAGACCAATCCTAACGCGTGTCCCGAGGCAAGGGCTGTCGGCTCGGCAAACAGTCAGGCCCTGCTCCCTGTCACCGCGTCTCTGTGTCCCTGCGTCCCCGCGTCTCCCTGGCGCCGCGTCTTCGCGTCTCCGTGGCGGACCCACGACGTTCGGCCTAATACGACGAGGGGAACACGCGGCGCCACTCCTCGGCGTAATACTGGACGAGCACTTGATTGTCCAGGCGGTTGACCTCCACGGGCACGCGGGCCATGTCCGGCGGGAAGTCGAACAGTGCCGGGGTGCCCCGCACCGTCAGGAACCGCAATCCCTCCGGGTAGCGCCGGGGCGGCTGGTAGGGCGTCTGGCTCGCCAGCACGAACCCCCACGCGCCGAAGGAGGGAACATGGACGTGATAGGGGTGCGGCAGCAGGCCCGCACTCCCAATCGTCTCGACGATGCACCAGAAGGAGCGGCGGGCGAACAGGGGCGAGGTCGCCTGGACCGTGGCCAGGCCGCCCGGCGCCAGCCGGGACCGGACCAGCCGGTAAAAGGAGCGGGAATACAGCTTGCCGAGGGAGAAGCTGTGCGGATCGGGGAGGTCGACGATGACGACGTCGAAAACGTCCGTCTGGCGGTCGAGCCACACGAAGGCGTCGTCATTGACGACCCTCACGCGCCGATCGGCGAAGGCGCCCTCGTTGAGCCCCCGCAGGAACGCGTGGGTGGAGAAGAGGCGGGTCATCTCGGGATCCAGATCCACCAGCGTCACCGAGCGGACCGCCGGGTACTTGAGGATCTCCCGGAGCCCCAGCCCATCCCCCCCGCCCAGGACGAGAACCCGCCGGGGATCCGGATGGGCGGCCAGGGCGGGGTGGATCAGCGCCTCGTGGTATCGGTACTCGTCCCGCGAGGAGAACTGCAGGTGTCCGTTGAGGAAGAGGCGGACATCGTCCCCGGCGCGCGTCAGGACAATCCGCTGGTACGGCGAGGACCGGGCCAGGATGACCTCGTCCGCGTACAGGCGGACTTCCGCCCAGGCGGTGAGCTGCTCCGCCGCGATCAGCCCCCCGCCCAGGATGAGCATGGCGGCCACGGCCACCGCCCGCAGGAATCGCGCCACCACGATCTCCTGCCGGAAGATCCACGTGGACCAGAGGCCGACGGCCACGTTGGCCAGGCCGAAGGCGAAGGCGGTGCGGATCAGTCCGAGGCGGGGCACCAGGAAGAGCGGGAAGAGGATGGAGGCCGCCAGCGCGCCCAGGTAATCCAGGGAGAGGACGTGAGCGACCAGCTCGCGCAGGGCCAGGCGCTGGCGCAGCAAGCGGAGGAGGAGGGGAATCTCCAGGCCCACCAGGACGCCGATGGCGCCGACCAGCCCGTACAAGATCGCCCGGAAATACTGCGTGTGGACGAAGGCCAGGAACAGCAGGGCGGCCGACCATCCCCCCGCCAGCCCCACCAGGATCTGTCCCTGGACGAACCAGGCCGCCAGGTTCCGCCGGAGATAGCGGGAGAGGTAGGAGCCGATCCCCATGGCAAACAGGTAGCTCCCGATCACCGTGGAGAACTGGGTAAGGGAATCCCCGAGCAGGTAGGACGCCGCGGCGGCGGCAATCAGTTCGTAGATGAGGCCGGCCGTGGCGATGACGACGACGCTGACGTAGACCGCGGACGGCACGGAGATCTCTGCCCTCCTCAGTGAATGGACGCCGCCACGATGATGGCGATCCCGATCGCCACCGACCCGACGATGATGGCCAGGGCGACGTTCTGGTCGTCGATGATCTCCTTCCAGAGATGGTAGGGGGTCAGGCGGTCCACGATCACGAACGCCAGGGCGAACACCACCAGGCCGAGGATCGCGTAGAACAGTGCCGCCACCACGGGCCACCAATTGAGCTGTTCCGCCATGACTATTTTCCTCCCGCGAAGTGACGCCCCGAACCGTACGAGGAGCGGTACGAGCCCGGGTTGTCTCGGACTGACTTGGGCACCCCCTTGACTTCCGTCGCGTCGCTCGGACTCCATCCCGCGTAGTGCGCCCCCGACAAAGCCAGCAGCACCAAGGCCCCGAATACCGCATACAGCTTAGTCATCATCCTCGTCCGATCCTCCTGACTCGACCCACGGATGGTCGCTCTCCCGCCAGCGCCTGTACTCGAAGTGGGCCTTGCGGAACCAGAACCAGAGGGGCAGGATGGCCAGGAGCCCCAGGGCCACGAAGAAGTGCATCGTCCGCGGCACATCCCGGCGGATCCGCAGGGTGTACCCCAGGCCGGCGGCGTCCGTCTCCGGGCTGATCAGCAGGTAGTAGCGCCCGGAGGGCACGCTCGAGAGGTAGACGGAATCGTTCCGGCTCCCCTCCGTCCAGGACTCGCCATCCTCCACGCCGGCGTAGAAGGCGACCTCGCGCCCGAAATCGAGGGCCTGGCCCGTGGCCTCGTCGATCAGGGCCAGGGTGAAATAGGCCCACTGATTCGTCACGGTGGTGGCGATCTCGACCAGAACGTTGGAGCGGCGGCCGGTGAGCTCGAAGGGCTCGGTCACCACCGCCGGGCTCCCCTGGCCCCGGACGTATTGGAACTGCTTCGAATAGACCACGCGGTTCTGTGCCATCAGGCCGAAGAGAAGATTCAAGACGAAGGCCGCGGCCAGGAAGGCCAGAAAGAGCCAGCGCATCGTCCGCGCCTGGGGGGCGTACGGCGAGGGCTCTGCGACCCCGACTCCCTCGCGGGGTGGCGGGCTCCCGGACAGCTTGAAAGCCTTCCAGACCTGCTCGCCGTCCACGTGCTCGCCGATGGACCAGGTGCGCTCCTCGGGCGTCACCTCGCTGGAGAGAATCCGGGGCGGGCTGATGTAGTCCTCCACCACGACCCGCTCCCCCGCCTGCACGCGCCAGGGAAACTCGCCCAGGACGTAGATCGTTTCCGCCTCGGCCATCTGGAAGTGACGGAAAGTCGCCCCCAGGTAGCTGACCGCCCCCTCGCCTCCGCTGGGATCGGCCTTGGGAATCCCCGAGGCCGTTTTGGCGGAGATCCAGTGGCCCTGGTACTCCGTGAGCCAGCGAAATCCCTGGAACGGATTGAAGAGCAGGTACTCCGACCAGGCGAAGGTCTCGCCCTCGATCGTAACCTGGCGGACGAGGAAGCCGATCACCTCGAAGGGCTGGCCGCGGAACCTGCCGCGCGTGCCGAGGGGAATCAACGGCTTGAGCTTGGTCCGCTTCTCGAACGAGGCGATGATCTGGAGATTGGGGTCCTTGGCGTCCAGGACCGCCCCGCAGGAGCCGCAGGCGACGGAGAGCGAATGGCCTGGCGCGCGCACCGCAAGCGGCGCGCCGCATCCCGAGCAGGTCAGGGTCTTGGCCGATGGCGCGGCCGGCTTTCGGGGACGGCTGTCGACCGGTGCTTGGGGGGTCGCTGTCACCTCACCACCCCTCGAAGCGGCGGAGTCCGCGGAGCTGGAGCGCGCCGAATTCGACGGCCTCGCCCAGAAAGACGCGGGGCGTCTCGTCGCTGTACTCCAGGGTAGCGAACCTTTCGCTATCCGTCCGGAGGTCCGCGACGCGAGCCGCGTACCCGCACCCGACCCGGAAAGGCAGTTCGCCTTCCCCGCCCACGACCTTGGCCTCCCGCAGGTCGGAGACCTCGTAGGGCCGGCCCTTGAGGGTCACCTGCAGGCCCGGATGGAGACCCTCCCAGGGCGGAATCGCCTCCTGCACCGGGGTCTCGAACGACACCGTATAGGAGCCGGAGGCCTCTCCCAGCCAGCCGGTGCGCCCATCACCGAACAGGATGAACCACTCGTTCCAGGTCCCTTCGGAATACTCCACCTGGATGCGGCCCACCACGGTGAAATAGGCCCCCCGGTACCGACCTTCCGCCATCAATTGCAGGGGCGAGGAATCGGCCACGAGTTCGGCCATCTTGCCGACGTTCTCGACGTCCAGATCACGGCGAAGGAGGGTGGAGCTGCAATAGGGGCAGATGGAGAGGAGTGAGACAGCGCTCGCGAACTTCACAGGCGCACCGCAGCTCGGGCATGCGACTTCGCGGGCAGGAGACACACACCCTCCCCTTCCCCCGTCCGGGCCGGCGGAACGCGCGGCCCGGGATGGGTTATCCGGAGATCCCAGCGCCGGCTGCACGCAAGGGACGCGTCACCGATGCGGTGTATCGGCGCGGATCATAGGCAAGGGCGGGGGGAAATTCAACAACTAATTTGACGCGTGGTGGTCCTTTCTGCGCGCTCTTCCTTATGCGTGTGGCGGCTTCGAGCCACTCCCCCGAGAACGCCATGCTATCCTTGGGACAAGTCCTGTCAAGAATGGAGCAGGATTGAGACACATTACCTCATTGCTCCGGTCTGCAACAAAACAGATCGGACCAGTCGTGCTCATTCGCACTGCCGATTTCATCCACTGCTCTGCCCGATTCTCGCCGTGTATTCGCCCCGCCTTGTGCCTTCCAGAAAAAAACGGCGCCTCATGACGCCAAACTCCCCCGACTGGCCCAAAACCTGCTTCCCTTCCTGGCAACGCGGTTTCCGTGCATCGCCAGAAAGCATCGGGGGGGCGCATGCCAAGTGGATCGGCTACGAGAGACGGCTCTCGCCAGCCAATATGCGCCTCCCGACTCGCCGCGGATGCCCGCCCGGAATCCCCGGCCGCGGCCATGAATCGGCAGCCGTCCCAGCAGGACCCCTTCGAGGGATTCTCCACGGGCGCCACCTTGCGCGCGAGGAACGAGGTGCCGGGCGAGGGGCAGGCTCGGCGGATCGGCGAAGGCGGGAGGCACCGTCGGGCCCCGGCGATCGCCCGGTCGAGAGATCCGGTTCTGCCCAGAAGGGGACCCCTATGCCCCACACGTTGACCACGTGCACCTTCTGCGGGGTGGGATGCGGCATCTACCTGGAGACGGCGGGAAACCGGATCCAGGGGGCCTATCCCAGCCTCTGCCACCCTACCAACGGGGGTCACCTCTGCGTGCGCGGCTGGCACGTCAACGAGGTCGCCAGCGCGCCGGACCGCCTGACCCGCCCCCTCCTCCGGAGCAACGGCCAGTTCCGGGAGATCGGCTGGGGCGAGGCCTTCGGCTTCTTCGCCGACCGCCTGAAGAGCATCCGAGACCGGCACGGCCCGGACGCCGTCGGCTTCCTGAACTCCCCGCGCTGCGGGAACGAAGAGACCTACCTCCTGCAGAAGTTCGCCCGCTGCCTGATCGGCACCAACAACGTGGATCACGGCAGGGGAGCCTTCCGCCACAACAGCATCGACATCCTCCTGGACATGCTGGGGGTCCCCGCCTCCACCACGGCCATCCGCGACCTGGACACAAGCGATGCGATCCTGGTGTGCGGGGTGGACCTGGGGCTGCAGCTCCCCACCATCGGGGGCCGGGTGATGCGGGCGAAGCTCAACAAGGGGGCTCGCCTGATCGTCATCGATCCGCGGCGCCACCGCCTGGCGGAGCACGCCGACTGCTTCCTCCAAGTCCGGCCCGGAACCGATGCCATCCTCTATGGCGCCATGGCCAAGGTGATCGTGGACCGCGGCCTGGCCGACACCCGCTTCATCAAGGCGCACTGCGGAAACGCCGAGGCCTTCTTCGAGGCCCTGCATACCTACGACCTGCTCTGGGCCGCCGACACCTGCGGCCTGACGCCAGACGCCATCGAGGAGGCCGCCGTGCTCTACGGCCGGGCCGCGGCCGCGGCCATCCTCTTCTCCACCGGCGTGGAGGCACGCGGGACCCCGCCCGTCCAGGCCATAGTTACCCTGGTCCTGCTCAGTGGCAACCTCGGGAGGCCGGGGGCAGGCCTTTTGGCGTTAGCCGAGCATAACAATCTCCAGGGCGTTTGCGACATGGGCATGCTGCCCGACCGCTTTCCCGGCTACGTCCCGGTGGGGGATGCGGCGGGCCGCGCCCGCCTGGAGGAGCTTTGGGGGGGGCGCCTGCCCGCCAAGATCGGTCTGGACGCCCAGGCGCTCCTCCGCGCGGGATCGGGCCTCAAGGCGCTCTGGCTGTGCCGGCACGAGCCGGTAGTAGCTGCCTCCGCAGAGGTTGCCTCCGTTCTGGAGCGGCTCGACTTCGTGGTGGTCCAGCACACGTTCCTCAGCGAGACCACCAAACACGCCCACCTGATCCTCCCCGTGGCTGCCTTCGGTGCGGAACAGGCCACCTTCACCAACACCGAGCGGCGGATTCAGTTGGTGGCCAAGGCCGTGGAGCCGCAGGGGGATCTCACCCCGGCCTGGCGCCAGATCGTCGCCCTGGCCGATGCCGTCGGCGCGGTCTGGAGTTATGGGAATGCCACGGCCGTGATGGACGAAATCGGGCGGGCCGTGCCCGCCTACGCCGCGGCCAGCTACAACAACCTGGCCCGGGATTACGGACGGCAGTGGCCCTGCACCCACGACAAGCCGCTGGGCACCCGCGACCTCTTCGAGGACGGCATCCCGGACCACGGGTTCCGTTTCGTGGCTTTCCCCCGTCCCACGGCGCTCCCCTACTCCACCCCCGAGTGCCCCTTCGTCCTGAGTTTCGGCCACTCCCTCTACTACTGGCACCAGAACGTCCTGGTACAACATAGCGAGACGCTCCGTCGCGAGTACCAGATCCTCCTCCTGGACTACCCCGAGGGCTTCGTGGACATTAACGACGTGGACGCCAGGGCGCTGGAGATCCGGGACGGGTCCCGCATCCGCCTGGTGGCTCCGACCGGCGCAGCGGTCACTACGGCCCGCGTTACCCCCGAGGTGAAGCGCGGCATGATCTTCGTGCCCTACTTCCTGTGGGAGGTGCGGGAACAGATCCTGGGAGCGACAGCCTCCATCCCCGGGAGCACCCGCGCGCCGGTGTGCGTGCGGATCGAGAGGGCCTGACCATGCGGGCACGCGTCCTGGCCAAAGCCGATCTCCTCGCCCTGGTGGACTGCCTGTGCCAGGACTACGAGGTCATCGCCCCCTTCGCCGGCCGGGGACGGGACTCCTTCTTCGAGCCGGTGACGGACCAGAACCGCAGTGCGATTCGGCTGCATCTGCCGAACCCCAGCTACCCCCCCAAGCGCTACGTCTTCCCCCACATCGAGCGGATGCTGCGCATCCACCTGGACGATCTGCCGCACATCGAGCCGCTCTACGACGCCCCCAAACGCGCACTCTTCGGCATTCGCTCCTGCGACACTGCCGGCATCGACCACCTGGACCGCTTCTACCTGGGGCGGGACTACCGCGACGTGTACTACGCCCAATTGCGGGAGCATCTGTTCCTGGTGAACGTCGTCTGCACCGACCCCGACCTTGACATCGACGACGACTGTTTCTGCATGTGCGCCGACACCGGCCCCGCCGCCCGGGACCACTTCGATCTCCAGCTCATGGACTTGGGCGAGGAACTCTTGGCCGTGGCCGGGACGCCGGCGGGCGAGGCTTACTTCAGCCAGCCCCTCTTCAAAAAGGCCACGCCGGCCCACGTCAACCGGCGCCGCGAGATCCTGGCCGAGATCCGCAAGCGCTTCAAGCTGGCCACCAGTTGGTATGCCGGAACCTCGCGGCTAATCACCCTCAAAAAGGTCTCGAACGAGATCTGGGAGCAGATCGGCAACCGCTGCTTGGAATGCGGCGGCTGCAGCTACTTGTGCCCCACCTGCACCTGCTTCACCGTCACCGAGCGCCCCGCCGGTCCCGGGGACTACGAACGGGTGCGAATCTGGGACGCCTGCGCCCTCGGCGGGTTCACCCGCATGGCAGGCGGGTTCAATCCGCGGCGGGCGGCCCATGACCGCCGCAATCGGCGTTTTTTCCACAAGCTCGCCCACTATTTCATCCAGCGCGATCTGTCGGTCACCTGCGTCGGCTGCGGACGCTGCATCGGCGTTTGCCACGGGGCCATCGGGATGCCGGCCGTCGTCGAGATCCTGCGACAGGCCAGCGTCGGGAGCGAGATCCATGCAACCACCGGCGCCTGACAACGTCTACCTCCCCAAGATCGCCATTCTCGACCGGACCGAAGACGAGATCGCGGATGTCCGGACGTTCTACTGGCACTTCGACGACCCCGCCGTGCAGACCGTCTTCAAACGGTTCCGGCCCGGACAGTTCGCCCAGGTTTCGGTGTTCGGGGTGGGGGAGTTTCCCGCCTCCCTCCCCCCCAGTCCCACCGAGCCGAACCTCTTCTTGACCGTGCGTAAGGTGGGCAGTGTCACCGCCGCCCTGCACCAGTTGAAGCTGGGGGCCCGGTTCGGCGTGCGGGGGCCGTACGGGAACGGCTTCCCCATGCAGAACTACTTCGGCCAGAACTTGGTGATCGTGGCAGGGGGCATCGGCCTCATTCCCCTGCGCTCTTGCATCGTGTACGCGTTGCACAATCATGAGCGCTTCAGGAAGATCCTTCTGTTCTACGGCGCGCGGACACCGGGGGACCTCATGTACCTCAACGAGCTGCCCGCCTGGCAGGAGGCCCCGAACTTCGAGTGCTACCTCACCGTAGACCGGCCGGATCAGGCCTGGTCGCACCACGTTGGCGTAGCCGGGAGCCTCTTCAAGAAGCCAGGCGTCACGGTGCCCGTCGAGAATACGATGGCCTTCGTCTGCGGCCCACCCATCATGTTCCGCTTCGTGATCCGAGACTTGAAGGCCATGGGCTTCGAGGACCGCAACATCATCTCCACGCTAGAACGGTACATGAAGTGCGGCGTCGGCAAGTGCGGCCACTGCTGCATCGGGCTGGCCTACGTCTGCACCGACGGCCCCGTCTTCACCTACGAGCAGATCAAGCGGCTAGGGGAGGACATTTGACTGGGGGAAACGTAACCCGTACGTGTTACACCCGAGGCACCCGCCATGGATCTAGCGGAAGACCTGCGAAGGCGGCTCGTCGGCCGGGTCGCCGTCGTTGGGATCGGCAATCCCGACCTGGGGGATGATGGGGCGGGGATGCGGCTGGCCGAACGCCTGGCGGCCCGCGGGCTGCCGGACGTCATCCTGGCGGAGCGGACCCCGGAGCGGTGGCTTCCCCGCCTGGCCCGGGTCGGGTATGACGGTGTCCTGTTCCTCGACGCGGTGGAGGCGGGAGCACACCCCGGCAGCGTGCTCCTCCTGGACGGCGCGGAGGCGGAGAGTCGCTTCCCCCAACTCTCCACCCACAAACTCTCGCTGGGGACGCTGGCCCGTCTGCTGGAGGCCGAGGGCGGCGCCCGGGTCCTCCTCCTGGGCATCCAGCCCGCCCGGCTCGCCCCGGGCGGCGGCCTCTCCGCCCCTGTCGAGATGACCGTCGAGATCCTGGCCGACCTCTTGAGCAACCTTCGGCGGGCTGGCACGCCGGCCATGGCCGTGTGTGGAGAACACCCATGACCGCTGCGACCGTCATGCTGGCCGCCTGCTGCGTGAGCCTGGTGGGAGCCGTGGTGGTGATTCCGGTCTGCCGGAACCGGCTCTTGGCGGGCCAGGTGAACCTCGCGGCCTCGGTACTGGCCGGCTTGCTCGCGGCCGGTGCAGGACTGAGCGTCCTGGCGGGAGGTCCCGGGGAGCCACTCACGCTGTTGACGATGCCGGAGTACGGCTCCGCGCTCCGCATCCACGTGGACGGCCTCAGCGCCGTCTTCCTGCTGCTCATCGCGCTGATCTCGGCCTTGGCCGCGCTCTACTCTCTCGAGTATATGGAGCACTACGCCGAGTACAGTCTCCTCCGGTACTACCCTTATTTCCAGCTCTTCGTCGCCGGGATGTACGCCATCGTGGTTATCACCGACCTCATGGCCGGCTTCTTCATTTGCTGGCAGCTCATGACGCTCGCCTCCTACGCCCTAGTCCGCTTCGAATACCGGAAAGTGGAGAACATCCGGGCCGCCAACCGCTATCTGGTGGCCATGCAGGTGGCCTGCGCGCTGATCCTGGCCGGCGCCGCGATGCTGGCCCAGGGTCCGGCCACCGTCGGCGGGCACAAACGCATGCGGTTCGACTTCGACGCCATCAGCCATGGCATGCCCGATCTGCTCCGGCACAGCGGCGGCTTGGTCACGGTGGCCCTCCTCTGTTTCCTCCTCGGCTTCGGGATTAAGGCCGGCATGTGGCCCTTCGGGCAGTGCTGGCTCCCCGCCGCGCATCCCGCGGCGCCTTCGCCGATCAGTGCGCTGCTGTCCGGCGTCATGATCAAGACCGGCATGTACGGGCTCATGCGCTCGTTCCTGTGGCTGGTCCGTGAGGATGCCCTCGCGGCATTTCCCAGTCAGGCCTGGAGGCTAGCCATTGCGGGCCTGGGCACGATCACCCTGTTCGTCGGGACCATGCAAGCGTTGCGACAGGAGCAATCCAAGCGCCTGCTCGCCTTCCACAGCATCGGGCAGATGGGCTACATCCTCTTGGGGTTGGGGGCCTGCCTCGCGCTCTTACCTGCCGGCGTGAGAGACGAGGGCGTGCTGGGGCTCGCCGCCCTCGCCTTCTACGGATCCCTCTTCCACGCGATGAATCACGGGATCTTCAAGAGCCTGTTGTTCCTGAACGCAGGGTCCATGCTCTCTGCCATCGGCACCCAGGATCTCAACCGTCTTGGCGGCCTGATGCGACCCATGCCGACCACGGCCGTGACCGCCCTGATCGCCTCCTTGTCCATTTCTGGCGTCCCCCTGTTCAATGGCTTCGCGAGCAAGTGGAGCCTCTACGTGGCAGCGATCTTGGGGAGCGCTCACGCTCCGTACCTGGCCCTCTGCGTGGTCGTCGCCATCTTGACCAGCACCCTCACCCTCGCCTCCTTCCTTAAATTCTTTGGCGCCAGTTTCCTCTCCCGAAGGAGTGCCGCGGTTGCTGAGCGAATCGCGAGCCGAGGCAGGCTGGAGGTTGGGCGGAGCATGCAGGCAGCCCAGGTCACGCTGGCCGTAGGCTGCCTACTCTTTGGCCTCGCCCCCCTCTTCGGCTACTGGGTGATTCAGCGCGCCCTCGCGACAAGTCCCCAAGGCCTCGCCATACTCCTGGCCCGGCCGCCCTTAATCGCGGCGACGGGTCTCACCGGCATCGCCCCGCCGGGAGGCCGGGCCCTTTTCGTGCCCCTCGTGGTACTCGTCGTGTTCGGCGCAACATTGCTCTTCGCAGCCGCTGTCTCGCGCCTCGGAGGCGTGCACCGTCGCGCCGCCGAGCCTTGGCTGTGCGGATACGCCCTCGAGTCGGAACAGAACCGCTACACCGCTCACAACTTCTACCGCGAGGTGACTCGGTACTTCCACTGGCTCGGCGGCACGGGGCCCTCCCCGCACCGAGAAAATGGAGCTGGACGCTCCGCGGACGCCGTTGCGGCGGGAGCGGGAACGAACACGGCGGATCCGAGGACCTGACATGGCAGCGCTGAAGATCCTCCAGCAGTTGATCGACAGGTTCACTCCGGTCATCCGGCGCACCGACATCCCCACCGACCGGCGGCTCTTCCTCTACGTGGAGCCGCCCGCCATCCGGGAGATCTGCCGCTATGTCTTCCGGGATCTGGACGCCCGCTACGTCATCAGCATCGGGCTGGACGACCGGCCGGTCTCGGGGATGTTCCTGGTGGCGCACAACTTCGCCTTCGACCGGGAGCACGTCCTAAGCAGCATCCTTACCCCCCTGGGCGGGAACCCGCCCCGCGTGGAGAGCATCGCCGACCTAGTGCCGGCGGCCAATTGGGCCGAGCGGGAGTTCCGCGACCTGGTGGGCATCGAGCCGGTGGGGCATCCCTTCCCCAAGCGCCTCATCCTGCCGGACGGCTGGCCCGACGGGGTCCACCCCCTGCGCAAGGATTTCTCCTGGAACTTCGTGCCGCCGAAATACGACGAGAAGCGGAGCTTCACCTTCGACGACCCGCCGGAGGGCTGTAGCCTCGTCCCCTTCGGCCCCTTCCACCCCACGCTGGACGAGCCGGCCCACTTCCGGCTCTACGTGGAGGGGGAGACCGTCCGCGGCTGCGAGTACCGCGGCTTCATGGTCCACCGGGCCATCGAGAAGCTGGGGGACTCGGTCCTCACCTACAACGAGATCCCCATGGCCGCCGAGCGGATCTGCGGCATCTGCGGCTGCGTCCACGACGTGGCCTACGCCCAGGCCGTGGAGCAGGCGGCGGCCATCGCGGCTCCGCCCCGCGCCGAGTATGTGCGGACCATCATGCTGGAGATCGAGCGGCTGCACAGCCACCTGCTCTGGGTCGGATTAGCCTGCCACATCCTGGGCTTCGACACCCTGTTCATGCAGAGCTTCCGCATTCGCGAGCCCATCATGTGGATCGCCGAGAAGATCAGCGGAAACCGCAAGACCTACTCGCTCTGCGTCATCGGTGGCGTCCGCTGGAACGTCACCCCGGAGCTGAAGGCGGAACTACGCGAGGTGCTGGCCACGCTGGAGCGGGAGTGGACAGCGGTGGCCGACGCCGTGGCGGGCGACCGGAACCTGCAGAAGCGGACGCGGGGCGTGGGGGTGGCCGACGCAAGGTTGGTGAAAGAGGTGGGCCTGATCGGTCCCGTGGCCCGGGCCGCGGGGGTGCAGATCGACGCCCGGCGCGATCACCCGTACGCCGCCTACGACCGGGTGCAGTTCGAGGTGATCGTCGAGCAGGGGGGCGACGTCTGGTCGCGCGTCCTGGTGCGGGTCCGCGAGGTGTTCGAGTCCATCAAGATCATCCGCCAGTGCCTGAGCCAGATGCCCGAGGGGCCCTTGCAGGCCGCCATTCAGGGCGAGCTGCCCGCGGGCCGCGTCGGCCTCTCCTCGGTGGAGGCCCCGCGGGGCGAATCCCACCACTTCGTCATCACCGGCGAGGACAACCGGCCCCGTCGCTGGCGGGTGCGGGCCCCCACCTACCAGAACCTCCAGGGGGTCCCCGCCATGATCAAGGACCAGCAGATCGCCGACATGACCATTTCCCTGGGGAGCATCGACCCCTGCTTCTCCTGTACGGACCGGATGGAAGTGGTTGACCTCCGGTCGGGCGCCGCGCGCCGCTACACCCAGGCCGACCTCCTGCGGCTCGCGCGCGGGTCCGCCCGCCCAGCCCGCCTTGTTCGCGAACGCGGTCCGCGAACAAGGCGGGCTTAATAGGAAACCTTATGCTTGGGCCGCCAGGACGAATCGGACGACGGTGGGGTATTTCGACACAGCACCCATCCCGCGGGACGCGGGACGGGTCCCCGGTGTGCTTAGCCCCCATGCATCACCTGCCTGCCGGCAGGCAGGTCCCGTCGCTGGGGAGATTGGCCATGCATTCAGGTCAGCCCGGATTATTCACGGCTCCTTCGTGAATAATCCGGGCTAGGCTCAATGCTGTTCACTTAGCACGTGCACCCGACGAAAGCCCCCCTCGCCCCCCTTTGAAAAAGGGGGGTTGGGGGGATTTGCTCTTACGCAGGTGCCCACTTTCCACGCTATGTGAACAGTGTTGGGGCTAGGCTGAGGGAACCCATGGAGGCGAGCTTCGGTGTTCGCATCCTGCACGGCGTGTTGAACGTCGCCCTGGTCCTTGTGCTGGCCCCGCTCTTCGAGGGCATCCTGCGCAAGGTGACCGCCAGGGTGCAATCCCGCCAAGGACCGCCCGTCTGGCAGCCGTACTTCGACCTCCTGAAGCTCTTGGGCAAGGAGGATCTGGAGACCGGCGAGAGTCCCGGCGTGCAGCGCCTGGCGGCCTGGCTTTCCCTGGCGGCGATCCTCAGCGTGTCTCTGCTCGTCCCCATGGGCGGTGCCTCGCCGCTCTCTCCTGCGGGGGACGCCTACCTGCTGATCTATATGCTGACCTTCTGCGGCATCACCACCATGTTGGCCGGCTTGGCTGCGGGCTCCACCTACTCCGTGGTCGGGATGAGCCGCGAGATGATGGCGGTGATGACCCTGGAGCCCCTCCTGGCGGTCGCCGTGATCATCGGCGTGGTGCGCGTGGGCTCGCTCCGGCTGGACGAGGTGCTGAACGGCTCGCCCTATGCCCACGCGAAGCTCCCGCTGGCGGGGCTCATCATGCTGGCCGTCTCGGTCCTGGCGCTCCAGGCCTTCATCGGCCGGTTGCCCTTCGACATCACCGAGGCCGAGACGGAGCTGATGGAAGGGCCGCTGATGGAGTACTCGGGGCCGAAGTTGGCCCTGTTCAAGTTCACCCGGATGGCGAAGGTCGTGGTCTACGGGTCGCTCCTGGTGGCACTCTTCGCCCCCTGGGGCAGCGGCCTGCCGGCGCCGGTCAACCTGCTTGCGCTCCTCGCCAAGCTACTCGTCCTGGTCCTGGCCGTCACGCTGGTGGCGGCGACCCACGCCCGCTACCGGATCGATCAGGCCATCCGGTACTACCTGGGTCTCCTGGGCGCGTCCTTCGCGGCCCTGGTGTTGGCGCTGGCGGGGTACTAGCCCAACTTCCAATGTGGGCTCATCGGGATCCGGCAATTTCGTGAGGTTAGCGTGTCATTCAGTGACTATCGCCCGCACCCAGGTCCTCACCGGCTTCATGACCTCCACCGGGATGCCCAAGGTGGCGTAGATCTCCTTGTGCCGGGGCTCCGGCGTCGACCCCTTGCGGATCTTCAGCACATCCCCATTGCTCGCGGGCAAGACCACGGTCATGACCTGATGCGTGCTCAGCTCCTCGCGG
>JACQVN010000048.1 GCA_016209735.1 Candidatus Methylomirabilota bacterium | reverse complement strand
GCCAGGGACCGGTTGAACCGCCACGGCGCCACCGGAGGACAAGCCGCCACCGGGGGCAGAGGCATCCGCGGAGTCACGAAAAGGGGGGGCATGGCCGAAGGCCAAGGGCCCTCGCCGGGAGGCGATCTGCGCTGGCGGTTACTCTCTTCACCTTCGGTGGCGTCCCGGCTTCTCGGTGGCGTCTTGGCGGTTGAGAGGTGTTGGCGCCACTCTGCCTTTGGCGGGGCCCGCCGGGGTTGGGTTGAATCCGCATCCGCGATTGACGCCTGTTCTTTCGTACAGTAGGCTCCAAACTGTAGGCTCCAAGAGGATAGGGTCTCCAATTCGGACGGGTCGCGGCCTCCCCATGGTACCTGTCAACCCAGGGAATTCACCACGGAGGCACGAACGTGACAGAGCGGCGCAATTGGCGCATGGCATGTGGCGTTGAAGACATCGAGGTCAGCATGCGGTACTGGCTGGCAGTCAGTTTGATACTTTTCGGTTGTGCGGTTCCGGTGGCGGCGGGGGAGGCCGAGCCACCGGCCGGTCCTCCGGACGAGAGCCGGGTGGTCGCCCGGGTGCAAGGGACGGAGATCACCTACCAGGATCTGAAGAGCCGGATCCAGATTCTGGAGAGAGAGCAAGGTCCCATTCCGCCGGAGCGATACGCGGAGATCCTGCACGGGATGGTGCGGGAGGAGGTGCTGTTGCACGCCGCCGCGGGAGAGCGGCTCGAGCAGCGGCCCCTGGTGAAGGCTCGTTTAGAGCAGGTTCGGCGGCACGTCCTCATTGACGAGCTGCTGAAGCAGAAACTGGTCGCCCTGGGGGAGGTCACGGACGAAGAGATCCGGAAGGTCTATGAGGAGAATAAGACCGCCTTCACCAGGGACGCGCCTCGGGTCAGTCATATCATGGTGCCGGACGAGGCCGAGGCCGAGGCCATCCGGAACGAAGCGGTGGCTGGCAAAGACTTCGCGACGCTGGCGCGAGAGAAGTCCCAGGACGCAGGCAGCGCGGAGAAAGGCGGTGACCTGGGTATCCTGGCGCCGGGTCTTGCGGAGCCGGAGTTCGAGCAGGCCGCGGGGAAGCTCTCCGACGGCGAAATCAGCCCGGTCGTGAAGACCCAGCAGGGGTACCACATCCTCAAGGGGGGAGGCCGCGAGAAGGTGGTGGAGCCCCTGGAGAACGTGAGAGACCGCCTCAAGGAGATGCTGGCGCAACAGAAGCAGCGGGAAGTTATCCTCTTGTATGTCACGACGCTGGAGACGACGGCCAAGCCCGAAGTCTTCGAGGATCGCCTACCATGAGAACCTGGGCGGGGTGGCGGCTGGCCTGTCTGGGCGGAAGCGCGGGTGCGTTCATCGTCGCGGCACTGCTTCTCCAGGAAGGTGTCGTGACGGCATTCCCGCCGGTGATTACCGCCTGGCTGGAGCGGCTGAGCGGACTGCCGTTCGTCATCGGTGTGGCCTGCCTGTTGGCAGCCGTCTGGGGCCGGGGAGGCTGAGGCTGCGGGTCCCCGCGGGCGGCGGGGGCACAATCGAAATCGGATGAGCGTGCGGAATCCGGGCGGGGCGATTAAGTGCTGCGTGGCACAAATACCATGCGGGGCGGCAATTCACGCCCTGCGCCACGGCGGAGTTTATCCCGTAGGCTGCGGGACCGCCCACCCCTGGGCCGACTGAGTTTTCGGCTCAAATCCGGGAGGTTTCGCCTGGTTTCCCCGAGCTTCGTCTTGTCGCCCGCCGGCTCGCTTGCATGTCGATAACCTGCTCATGCTCTGCCGGCCCTGCCACGGCCAGGCGCAGACCTACCGCAAAGCGGCGACAGGGTCGCCGCACTCCAAACATCCGTGCGTCGTGCTGCCACATAGGCCTCCACGTCCGTTCGCGCAACGCCTGACGGTGCCCTTCTCACGACGCCTCTCAACCGCCAAGACGCCACCGAGAAGCGGGTCGCCACCGAAGGTGACTCGGCTCATCGCCCGGGAAAACCGCCTCCAGGCGAGGGCTCTTGAGTTTCCGTTGGGCCCCTCCCCCCCCACCCCGGTGGCGGGTCAGTCCTCCGGTGGCGCCTTGGCGGTTCAGCAAACTTCAGGGCTCGGCACTCATCGACGAACCGCTTGACCGTCCGCACTGCCTCGGCTAGTGTAGCAGGGCGACCCCGGGCGGTGAAGCTCTGCTCCGCAAAGTCGTGGAGGTTGCTCAGGAAATGAACGGACGGAAGTTACCGGCGCCCGCTCCGACAAATCCTCCGACAAGGAAATTGTAAATGGTGGATTTGGAGGCAGGAAGGATATTTTGGTGCCGAAGGGGGGACTCGAACCCCCATGGGGATACCCCCACTACGCCCTGAACGTAGCGCGTCTACCAGTTCCGCCACTTCGGCAGGCGGCTATCTTTCTAGTCGGTTGGCGGAGAAAAGTCAATTCAGTTTTTGCGCTGGCGCGCAAAAACTGAATCCCGCCGGGCGGCGGGACGACGACCTCGAACCATGACGCTGAAACCCAAAACCCGAAACCTCGAACCCTGAACCTGGAACCGTGAACCTTGAGCCAGCCATGTCCGAATTGCCCATCGTCACGATTCTGACCGATTTCGGCCAGCGGGATCCCTTCGTGGGCATCGTGAAGGGGGTGGTGCTCTCCCACTGTCGTCACGCCATTCTGGTGGATTTGTGTCACGAGGTGCCGGCCTTCTCCATCCTGGGCGCGAGCCTCCAGCTCCAGTCTGCAATGGGCTATTTCCCGGCGGGGACGATCCACCTTGTTGTGGTGGATCCGGGTGTAGGCGGAGCGCGGCGGCCGCTCGTCGCCCGAATCGGCGAGCAGCTCTTCGTCGCGCCAGACAACGGCGTGCTGAGCCACACCTTGATGGCCGCCAAAGAGTGGCGCGCATGGGAGGTGACGGAGCCATCCTTCGTCCGGAATCCTGCCAGCGCGACATTTCACGGGCGCGACATCTTTGCCCCCGTGGCGGGGATGCTGGCGGCGGGCAGCCCTCCCCAGACTTTTGGGCCGGAGGTGTCCGACCTGGCTGTGCTGTCGATTCCGCGGGTGGTAACCGAACCGGACCGCCTCCGCGGGGAAGTGGTGTGGGTCGATGGCTTCGGCAATTGCCTGACCAATATCGGTCGGCGCGACCTCAACGCCTTGCAAGGCAGGGTGCGTGCGGTACTGGAAGTGTTCGCGGGAACTCAACGGATCGGCAGGGTCGTTCCCCGGTTCGAGGCCGCGGGCGCAGGGGGAGTCGGTGCCCTGATCGGGAGCACGGACCACCTGGAACTGTTCAAGAACCGGGGAAACCTCGCTGCAGAATGGGGAGTCGCGCCTGGAACGACGGTGGTGGTGGGGGCGGCAGCGGTCCGAATGACCCATGGCCAATTCCCAATGGCCAAGACGAAGAATTAGCTTGAAAAGTTTGCACACATTGTTAGGGTATGGGCGTCTCTAGTTTTTGCGCTGGGCGCGCAAAAACTAACTGAAGAACTCTCGTGGCCTCAAGAGCCGTGAGGTGGACGGATCATGGCCAGCGATGAGGATCGCGCGGCGAAGGCGAAGGATTCGACACCGGGACTGTTCGAGGGCTTGCTGGTGATGCTCTCTTCTGCCGGCCTGGAGTCTCTGGGGGAGGTCGCCACGCCCGAAGGGAAAGAGCCTCCCGCGAATCTGGCGCAGGCCCAGTACATGATCGACCTGTTGGGGGTCCTTCAAGAGAAGACCCAGGGGAATCTGACGACCGGAGAGGCCGGGCTCCTGGAGCATCTGCTGTTCGATCTCCGGATGCGCTATCTCAAGAAGGCAGAGCCATCATGAGCCAACGGGGCCGCTTCCTCATCGGACTGCTCTTCGTCGGTGTGGGGCTGGGGTCGGGCGGGATCGCAGGGGCGTTCGAGATCTTCCCCGACGCCCAGGTTCATGAAGCTCACACGCTACGCCAGCGGGTTCTCGATGCGACGCCGGGCCTGGACCTCGCCCGGCCGCGCACAGCGGCGGCCTTGCCGGCCGAAAGTCTGGCGGAGGCGGCCAAGAGCCTGGCGGCCCTGGAAGGGCGGGAGGCGGCAAACCCCTTCTTCCATTGGCTGCGCGGGGAGATCCTTCGCCGCACTCAGGGAATGGAGGTGGCGGGGGCATCCTTCGAGCGGGCGGCGGAGCGGGCGGGGACCAAGGCCGTCATCCATTGGATCCTCTGGCAGGAGCACCTGGCGCGCGGCCTCTGGCGAGAGGCGGAGCGACACGAGCAGGCCCTCCTGCCCCTGGAGGTACGCCTGGGACTGGCTCACGCTCCGCTGATCAGCCAGACGCTGGTCCGCGCCGCAGAGCAGGCGGCAGGAGACGGGGATTCCGAGGCCGCGGCGCGGCTGTATGACCGGGCGCTCCTTTACCAGGCCGGTCAAGTGGAGGCACTGGCGGGACGCGCGGCGATGCGCTGGGGCCTCTCCCCGGGGAGACTCTTCGGGGCGGCGAGGGATGTGGCGCAAAGCGTCTGGGCGAGCCTGGGCCACCGGATCACGGGCGGTCGGCTGATGAGCAACCTTCTCTGGAGTCTCATGAGCGCGTGGCTGCTCTGCCTGCTGGTCGCCGCCGGTGTGGCGGCCCTCCGGACTCACACCCTCTTCTTCCACGACCTGCGGGAGGGGCCGTTCCGCCCATTCCTGCCGGCGGTCCAGCGCAGTCTCGGCCTCCTCGTCCTCCTCGCTCCGCTGATGCTGGGTCTCGGGCTCGCCTGGACGGCCCTGGGGATGCTGCTCCTGCTGGCCCCCTACCTCACGCCGCGCGAGCGCACGGTCGTCTCGGTGCTCGTGGCGGGTCTGGCGATCGTGCCGATCGGATACCGCTGGATCGCCGCACAGCATATCCTGGCGGCCTCCCCACGGATGGCGACGAGTCTGGCGGCGGAGCGGGGCGAGACGGGGGACGGGCTGCTGGCCTCGCTGGAGGCATGGCGCACCGAGAACCCGAAGTCGGGTCTGGCCGCCTATTACCTCGGGCTGCTGCAGAAGCGGCGGGGGGAACTGGCGGCGGCAGAGGCGAACCTGGCCGAGGCAGTGAAGCTCCGGCCCGGCTGGAGCTTCGCCCATACGGGGTTGGGGAATCTTCACTTCCTGGCGGGGCGACTGAAGGAGGCCGAGGCGAGTTATCAGCGGGCGGCCTCCATCCACCCCGCCTTCGCCTCGGCCGCAAATCTGGGGACGGTCTATACGCTCCAGATGCAACTGGACAAGTCCTCCGAGTGGATGACGCGCAGCGCGCGTCTGGATATCCAGGCGGCCGCCCTGTTGGCACGGGCGGGATCGAGCGGGAGGCCCGCCGTCGTCATGGACGAGCCGGTCCCGGGGACCGTGCTGGCGGCGGGGCTGTACGAGGGTGACGAGGACGATGTCGTGGCCGAGGGCTTCTGGGGGAGGCCGCTCCGCGGCGTCCGGGTGCGCTGGCTCGCCGGCGTGGCCCTCGTCTTCCTGGTGGCGTTCTGGACCCATGCGCGCCTTCGGGGCGGACGGGTGGCCACGCGGTGCCAGGAGTGCGGAACGCCTTTCTGCGTGCACTGCCAATCGGATTTTCGGGAACGGGCCTACTGTTCTCCCTGCGCTCCGGTATTCCGGGATCGGGAGGGCGTGCCGGCCATGGTGAAGCTGGCCCGCCAGCGCGAGGCGGACGGCTGGTCGCGGCAAGAGGCGCGGCGAACCGTGTGGCTGGGCACCCTCATCCCCGGCGGAGGCTGGTGGTACCGAGGGGGGGTCCTGGCCCTGCCGGTGTGTCTCGTGAGCCTGTGGGCGTTGCTCGAGGGGCTTCTCCTGGATGCCGTGGCGCCGAACCTGCGTTTCCCTTCGCCTTTGCCCTCCGCGCTTCGATGGACGGGCGCCGCGGCGGCCGTTCTGATCCTCCAGAGCCTTTCCGCCTGGCGGAGCCGGGTAGTTGCCGCGGCAGCCCGCGAGGATCGAAAGCGCGCGCTCCGGGGAGCGTGGTCGGGCGCCGGGCGGGAAGGGGAAGAATCCGAGCCGCTCCGCATGAGGGAGTAGGCATCGAAAGGACTGGGCGATGGCGCTCGAAGGCTCCTTCAAGGATTTCCACATTGCCGACGTCCTGCAGTTGATCGGACTCCAGCAGAAGACCGGCGTTCTCAGCCTGGAGACTGCGGAGGAATCCCTCCAGCTCCTGCTCCGGGACGGCGAGGTGGTGGGCGTCCAGTCGGCCCGCCCGCCCCTGGAGACGCGCGTGGCGGCTCTGCTGATTGCGCGCGGGAGCCTGACACCCGCCGCGCTGGAAGAAGCGCTGGCCGTCCAGCGGGAGCAGGCCCAGCCGCTGGGGGCCATCCTCACCGCCGGCGCGGTGCCCGGCAAGGAGTGGGCGAGTGCCCTGGCGGCGGAGCTGGAAGGGCGGCTCTACCGACCCTTCCGCTGGAAGGATGGCAAGTACCGGTTCACGACCCAGGGGAAGGTGGAGCCCGGCGAAAACAGCCTCCCACCCCTCCGGGTGGATACCCTCCTGATGGAGGGCATGCGCCGGGCAGACGAGTGGCCTCTCATCCTGCAGGAGGTCCACTCGCCCAAGGCGGTCTTCCGGGTCGGCGGGCAGCAGGCAAAGGTCGACCCGCGGGATATCCGGCCGACCGACGTGACCATGCTCAAGCTGGTGGACGGGAAGCGAACGGTGGAGGAGTTGGTGGCCCTGAGCGGCCTGGGAGAGTTCGAAGCCTGGAGCGGGCTGGCCAATCTCGTGCGGGCCAATGCCATTAGCCCCGTTTCTCTGGGGCCCGCCGCGCCGACGGAGGACGCCGCCCCGCCTCGCGCCGCAGCCGTGCGCCCCATACGGCGCGCCCCCGTGCAGGCGCAGGCTGCCCCGCCGGCCTGGGCGGCGCGCGCGGCCTGGGCCGCCGCCGCGGCGTGCTTGGCGGCAGTCCTGGCGGTGTTCGGGGGGGAGCCGCTCGGCCTTTTCCCGGCCTCGTCCGACCAGCAGCGGTCTCTGGATCGGGTGCGCGTCCTGAGGGCCCTCGAAGAGCTGCAGGCATTGGCGCGACGCGTCGAGGCGGTCAGCGTATGGACGGGGAGGAATCCGGGGAGCCTCGAGGCGCTGGCGACCCTGGGACCGATCGGGCGCGGCCTCCTGACGGATCCCTGGGGGCAGCCGTATCGCCTGGAGACAGGGGGGGAGCGCGTGTGGGTTGTGAGCGCCGGACCGGACCGACGTCCGGGAACGCCGGATGATCTCAGGTTGTAGGAGGTGGTTTTCGCGCTGGGCGCGAAAACCAACGGAGGTGTCGGTGATGCGATTGCGATTCGGGTGCTCGGTTCTTGGGTCGGCGGCCCTGGCGGTGGCGCTCATGCTCGGGACGTTCACGCCGGCCGGCGCGGGGGAGGAGGCACAGGCCGCGCTGCGGACGCTCCAGGAGGCCTTCGTGGACGTTGCCCAATCGGTGAAGCCCGCCGTGGTCAATATCGCCACCACGCAGAAGCCCCGTCCGAGAGAGGGGCGGCGCGGACAGCAGCTCCCGCCATCCTTCCGCGGGCCCTTCGAGGAGTTCTTCGACCGGTTCTTCGGCGAGCAGCAGCAGCGGGAGCGGCACAGCCTGGGCTCCGGAGTTCTCATGGACTCCCAGGGCCACATCCTGACCAACAACCACGTCATCGAGCAGGCGGACCAGATCGAGGTGCGGCTCTCGGACAAGCGAAAGTTCCAGGCCAAGGTGATCGGCAAGGACCCCAAGACCGACCTGGCGGTGATCAAGATCGACAACGCAGGCGACCTGCCGGCGGTGCGGCTCGGCGATTCCGACCGCATCCGCACCGGAGAGTGGGCCATCGCCATCGGCAACCCTTTCGGGCTGACCCAGACGGTCACCGTGGGCGTAATCAGTGCCGTGGGGCGGGCGGATGTCGGCATCACGACGTATGAGGACTTCATCCAGACCGATGCCTCCATCAACCCGGGCAACTCCGGGGGTCCCCTGGTGAACCTGGCGGGAGAGGTGATCGGGATCAACACGGCGATCGTCGCCAGCGGCCAGGGGATCGGCTTCGCCATTCCCATCAACATGGCCCGGCAGATTGCCGGCCGGCTGATCGCTCAAGGCAAGATCGTCCGGGGATGGCTGGGGATCGGCATCCAGGAGCTGACTGACGAACTGGGCGCGCAATTTGGCGTGAAGGCGGGGGAGGGAGTGCTGGTCGGTAACGTAATGAAGGGCAGTCCCGCGGAGAAAGCGGATCTCAAGCCCGGAGATATCATTCACGAGTTCAAGGGGGTCAAGATCACCGGTGTGCGCCAGCTTCAGCTCCAGGTCGCGGATTCCCCGGCCAATTCCCAGGCCACGGTAAAGGTGCTCCGGGACAAGCAGCCCCTGACTCTGACGGTGACGCTGGGAGAGCAGCCGGCGGACCTCACCGTCGCGGCGCAGCCCCCGGGCACGGAGACCGCCGAGCGATTCGGCCTCACCGTGCAGGAGCTGACGCCCGAGCTTCGCGAACAGTTCAAGCTTCCGGCCGGCGCGGGGGGCCTCGTGGTTGCCGGGGTTGAGGAGGGCGGGCCCGCCGCGCGGGAAGCGCTGCGCCCGGGCGACCTGATAATCCAGGTCAACCGCGAGCCGGTGAGGAGCCTGCGCGATTTTGCGCGGATCGTGGGGCAGATGCAGAAAGGCTCGAACCTCCTGCTCCTGGTCCAGCGCGAGGGGAACTCGCGCTTCGTCGTCCTGGCGCCGAGGGACTGAGCGCCGAAGCCCGGCTGAACCGCCAAGGCGCGACCGGAGGATTGACCCGCCACCGGAGTGGGGGGGAGGGGCCCAACGGAAACTCAAGAGCCCTCGCCTGGAGGCGGTTTTCCCGGGCGATGAGCCGAGTCACCTTCGGTGGCGACCCGCTTCTCGGTGGCGTCTTGGCGGTTGAGAGAGACGTCGTGAGAAGGGCACCGGCTGAACCGCCAAGGCGCCACCGGAGGACTGACCCGCTACCGGAGTGGGGGGGAGGGGCCCACCCGAGGGACATGAATCCTCGCCGGGGGGCGATCTTCCCTGACGATTGCATTATTCGCGTTCGGTGGCGTCCCGCCTCTCGGTGGCGTCTTGGCGGTGATACGCGGTCCTTCGTTTGACCTCTCCGGCCGAAGGAATCGTGGCGTCTTGGCGGTTGAGAGGCTTCCTGGGTGGAGCGGCGCCGCGGAAAGATGGCTGGCGTGAAGGCACGAGACGGGAGGAATTCCCGCAGTGAAGGCGACCAGGGGAAAATGGACCTCCGGCGGGCGGAGTGAAGGTCGCGCCTCCCGCGTGCTGGTGGTGGACGATGTGGAGGGCATCCGCGTCGCACTGCAGGAGTGCTTGCGGGTGAACGGCTACGAGGTGGTTTCGGCCGCCTCGGGCATGGAGGCGCTGGATTGCTTGCGGAGGGAGCAGTTTGACCTTCTGCTCACCGACCAGGCCATGCCCGGCCTGTCGGGTCTGGAGTTGACGGAAGAGGCGGTGCGGATACACCCCAACATCCCGGTCGTCCTCCTGACCGGCCACACCGACGTGGATCTGGCCCGAGCGTCCCTGCGCGCCGGGGCCAGCGACTTCATCACCAAGCCGATCAACATCCAGGAACTGCCCATCGTCATCGAGCGCAACCTCACGCGCCGCCGGCTGGAGATCGCCCGCTTGAAAGAGCGGGAAGCGCAGGTGCTGTTCGCGGCCATCAAGGCGCTGGCCTCGGCGGTGGACGCCAAGGATCCCTACACGGCCCGTCACTCCATGGGCGTCTCGCGTCTCTCGTTGGCCCTCTTGGCGGCCCTGGGCTTGGCGGGAGACGAGCGCTACGTCCTGGAGCTGGCGGCCTGGATGCACGACGTCGGGAAGATCGGCGTGCCGGACACCATCTTGACCAAGCCTGCGGCCCTGACCGAGGACGAGGTGGCCCTGGTCCGTGCCCACCCGGTGAAGGGCAGCGAGATCGTCGGCCAGATCGCCGAGCTGCGGGAGGTGGCTACGGCGATTCGCCATCACCACGAGCGTTTTGACGGCCGCGGCTACCCGGACGGCCTGGCGGGACACGCCATCCCCCTGACTTCGCGGATCATTGCCGTCGCCGACGCCTTCGAGGCCATGACCGCCGATCGGAGCTACCGGCGGGGGATGGGAATCGAGAGGGCGGTGGCCGAGTTGCAGAAGCACCGCAGCCTGCAGTTCGATCCCCTCCTGGTGGATGTGTTTACGGGGGACGTTGTCCCGGGACTGCGGGGCTGACGCCAGGGGATCGTCGCCGGCCGAAACGGCCGGCGCGCTACGGGGCGGATGGCATCACACCGGCGATCTCGGCAGACTGGACGAGGCCGGCTATTGCTCCATTGAAGGGAGCGGCCTGACGGTTCCTGGGAGGCCGGCACCCCGGCGCGGCGTCCCCCCGGGGGCCGATGCGAGAGGGGGACGGCCATGGGCGTGCAGGCGGGGCTGGCTCTGGGTCTGATCGGCGCGTTCTTGCTGGGCGCGTCGGCGGGGGCGGGGGAGGACCCGGCCATGACCCGGGCACGCCAGCGGATGGTGGAGCGCCAGCTCAAGGCGCGGGACATCACCGACACGGCCGTGCTCAAGGCAATGGGGAAGGTGCCGCGCCACCTCTTTGTGCCGCCCGCCCTCGCGGGAGAGGCTTACAATGACTATCCGCTTCCCATCGGGGAGGGGCAGACCATCTCGCAGCCGTACATTGTCGCCCTCATGACCCAGCAGTTGGCCCTCACAGGCGCCGAGAAGGTCCTGGAGGTGGGGACCGGGTCGGGCTATCAAGCGGCGGTGCTGGCCGAAATCCTCCCCCGGGTATTCACGATCGAGATCCTGCCGGGCCTGGCGGCCAGCGCCGCCACACGCCTCAAGGCCCTGGGGTACCAGACGGTGCGGGTCCGCGCCGGCGACGGTTACCTCGGCTGGCCGGAGGAGGCCCCCTTCGATGCCATCATCGTGACGGCGGGGGCCACGCACATACCGGCGCCCCTGGTGGCTCAACTCCGGGAAGGCGGCCGGATGATCATTCCCGTTGGGAGTGGAGGGTTCCAGGATCTTCTGCTCGGCAGGAAAGAGCGGGGAAGCCTGGTGACGCGGCCGGTGTCCCCGGTTCGCTTCGTCCCTCTGGTGGAACCGAAACGGTAACGGGGCAGCCTTGCAGGCTGCTGAAACGGAATGCTCATGCTTCGACAGGCTCAGCATGAGCGGAAATACCTCAGTGAGTTCAAGCTCTTCCCCGCTCACCCTGAGCCCGTCGAAGGGTGAGCCCGTCGAAGGGTGAGCGGCGGGATTTCCGACATCCTGCTGTAGGCGGCGGACGAGGCCAGTGGCATGGGGAAGCTGTTTGTCTCCGATATCCAGGAAGGGACTCCTGTCCTCTCCTTCTTTCTGGTGCGACAGATGCAAACCCGGCAGAAGCGGAGCGGGGAATCCTACCTGACCTTCCTCCTCGCCGACCGGACCGGCGAGCTCCCGGCCGTCTTGTGGGAGGGGATCGAGGATGTGATCAAGACGGTCGGGGAAGGGGATGTGGTCAAGATTCAGGGAGCGCTGGGAAGCTATCAGGGAGCGCGTCAACTCACCCTCAATCGACTGCGACCCGCACAGGCCGCGGAGATCACCCTGGAGGATTATTATCCGCGGAGTTCCAAGGATCCCGACGAGCTCCTGGAGCGCCTGCAGACGACCATCGACCGGTTCCAGAATCCCTTTCTGAGACAACTCCTCACGGACATCCTGGCCAGCCAGACGGTTCGGCCAGGCCTGCGCGAGGCGCCGGCGGCCAAGACCCTCCACCACGCGACCCTGGGCGGACTCTTGGAACACACGGCCTCCGTGGTCGGTTTGTGCGAACGGTTGGCCGAGCACTACCCGGCCCTGGACCGAGACATGCTGCTCGCGGCGGCCATCCTGCACGATATCGGAAAGACCCGGGAACTCACCTGGGAGCGGGGATTCGATTACACCGATGCGGGCCGCCTGGTGGGCCACATCACCCTCGGGGTGCTCTTGGTGGAGGAGCACATCCGGCGCATGGCCGAGTTTCCCGCGGCCCTGGGCGACCGCCTCATCCACTGCATCCTCAGCCATCATGGGGAGCTGGAGTGGGGGTCCCCCAAGCGGCCGAAGACCCTCGAGGCCATGGTGCTGCACTACGCCGAGGACCTCGACGGCAAGATCAACGCCTTCCTGAACTTCTCCCAGGCCCATCCGGATCCCCAGCGACCCGGCTGGACAGAGTTCAACCGGGCCATGGATCGGTGTCTGTTTTTCGGGCCGGTCCCCGTGACGCCACCGGGCGCGAGGCCGGACGAAGCTCCCGACGGAAGGAAGTAGAGGGCGCCTCCCCATGATCCCCCTCAAGGACAACATTCCCACGCGGCATCTCCCGGTGGTGACTTGGTGCATCATCGGGATCAACGCCTACGTCTTTCTCAAGAGCTTTCTGCTGGGCCCATGGGCCAGCCAGCGGGTCATCCTGTATTACGGGCTGATCCCGTGCGGACTGACCGGCAACTGCGAGGTCATCGGTCGGGCCTTCTCGGGCGAGGTGACCATTCTCACCTCCATGTTCGTCCATGGGGGCTTCTTCCACTTCGCCGGCAACATGCTCTACCTGTGGATCTTCGGCAACAATGTGGAAGACTCCATGGGGAAGGTCCGCTTTGCGGTCTTCTATCTCCTTTGCGGCCTGGCGGCGGCCTTGGCGCAGACGGTGGTGAACCCGGCCTCCCGGATTCCCATGGTTGGGGCTAGCGGCGCCATCTCCGGTGTCCTCGGGGCCTACCTCCTCCTCTTTCCCGATGCCCGCGTCCTGACCCTGATTCCCCTCGGATTCTTCACGCAGCTTGTGGAAATTCCTGCGCTCATCGTCCTGGGTTTCTGGATCCTGGTGCAACTCTTCAACGGGCTCCTGACCTTCGATTTCGCAGGAGGGGGCGTCGCCTGGTTCGCGCACATCGGGGGCTTTTTCGGCGGAATGGCGCTGATCGGCCTCTTCAAACAGCGGTATGTCCCCTGGGGATGGAATAGACGGCGATGGCACGCTTGAGGCGGGTTCCCCGTGGCGGCGGTCCCACGGATACCCCGCTTCGCCGGCGGCTCGAGGAGATACGCCGGGGGCGGTCTGAGTTCGAGGGGCTGGTCGCCGATGCGGTGAAATCCCTTCCGCCGCAGTTCAGGAAGCGGCTGGAAAACGTCGAGGTTATGATCGAGGATCTGCCCACGGTCGAGGAGTTGAAGTCGGTCGGGATCGAGCCAGGAGGGGCGCTCCTAGGGCTCTACAGGGGGATTCCACAGAACGAGCTGAGCGTCTGGACCAACCGCTTGACGCCGGACCAGATCGTGATCTTCCGCCGGCCGCTGGAGGCCATGACCAGAGATCGCCGGGAGTTGATTCGACAAATCCGGATCACCATCATGCATGAAGTCGGACATTTTTTTGGGTTGGATGAAGATGATCTTCAGGAGTACGGATACGGATGAACAGTAATTCCAATGGGTTGTGCACATTAACTCATAGACCGAGTGCGTTTTGCATTTTGGATATATATGAATTAAATAAATACGTTACATGAATATAGTTAATGTTAGTAAGTTATTGTATGCTTCAACTGTCAAATTATAAGGAAATACAGTTAACAGACAAATTGCCTTGACACCTTCTGTTTCAGTCGCTAATCTGCGCCAATTTCCACGAGTGAGGCTTCATGATCGCGACACGAGCACGAAAGAACGGCACGCTCTTTTACGAGCTGCACTGTATTGCCTGCGGCAAGGTGGTGCGAGAGCAGGAGAGCAGCACCCGCTGCCCGGCCTGCCGTCAGCCACTGAGCGTCCGGTATGACTACAACTTCATTCGTTCCCGCCTCAATCGATATTCCCTGCGCACCTCTCCGGTCAAGGCGCTGAAGTATCTGGACTTCTATCCGCTCTTGAATCTCGACCTGGTCGTTTCCATGAACGAGGGGGGGACCCCGCTTTACCAGTGTACCCGTCTCGCGGAGCGGTTGAGCCTTCGCCGCCTATACATCAAGAACGAGGGAGCAAATCCGACAGGCGTATTCAAGGATCGCGGCAGCCTTGTGGAGCTGACCAAGGTCAAAGAGCAGGGCGCCAAGGCCGTCTGCGTTGCCTCCACCGGGAACATGGCCGCTTCCGTGGCGGCGTACGCCTCCATGGCAGGGGTGGCGTGCTATGTGCTGATCCCCGAAGGAACCGCTCTGGGAAAGCTCGCCCAGGCCTTGTCCTACGGGGCCAGACTGCTACAGGTCCGTGGGACGTACAACGATGCGGCTCGATTGACCGAGGAGATGAGCGTCCGGCACGGCTTTTATTTGGCGGGAGACTATGCCTTCCGCGCCGAAGGGCAGAAGTCGCAGGCCTTTGAGATCGTGGAGCAGCTCGACTGGAAGGCGCCCGCCGCGGTCATCGTGCCCATGGGGTGCGGGACCAACCTGGCCGCCATCTGGAAGGGGTTCAAGGAGTTCTACGAGCTTGGCCTGATCGATCGACTGCCTCGAATGATCGGTGTCCAGGCGGATGGATGCGCCCCCATCGTGGCGGCCTTCCAGCAGGGAGCGACGCAGGTCGATGCGGTGGAGAAGCCGTTCACGGTCTGCACGGCCCTGGCGGCGGGCAACCCCCTGGACGCTACGAAGGCACTGACCGCACTCCGGGAGTCGGGCGGCTGCGGGGTGATCCTGACGGATGCCGAGATCCTGGAGGCACAGCAACGCCTGGCACACCTGGAGAGCATCTTCGTGGAACCGGCAGGGGCAGTCCCGATTGCGGCCCTTCAGACGCTCGCCACGAGCGGTCGAGTTCGGCCGGACGAAACCATCGTCTGCGTCGCGACGGGCAACGGCCTCAAAGACCCGCGTGCCGCTTTGCGCGTCTTGCCCTCCCCCGCCACCATCGAGCCCACCATGGCGGAGGTGGAGAAGTTCCTGAGGCTCCGCCTGTACGAGATCCGGGCGGCCGCCGCCAAAGATGGGGGACGGGGACTGTTCGCCCAGATTCCGTCGCAGCGGGCCGTGGTGGAGACGGTCCGCCAGGAATTGGGGGTCAAGCTGACGGCCGAGTACGCCCATCGGGTGACCTCGCTGGTTGCGGATTTCGTCCAGAAAGGGAAAACCATCACCAAGGCGGACCTCCAGTACATCGTGGAGAACGTCCTCAAGGGGCTCTCGGGCCAGGCCCTCATCCTGGAGGTGGAGGATTTCCAGGTGACCACGTCGCTGAAGGGGAAGTCCGAGGCCAAGGTGTGGGTCCGATTTGACCGGGACAGGGTGCAGGCGACCGCCATGGGTGTGGGCCCGGTCGATGCCGTCGTGAACGCCCTCAAGTCCGCCGCCGAGAGCCGGGGAAAGCTCTTCTTCGAGCTGGTGGACTACCAGGTGCAAATCAACTCCGCCGGAACAGACGCCTCGGTGGAGGCATCCATCACCATGAAGGACGCCAGCAACACGCGGGTGGTGGCCACCGGCACCTCGCCGGACATCATCGTGGCTTCAGTCAGCGCCTTCGTCGACGGCTACAATGTCCTCTGGTCGCGGCAAAAAGCCTGATTCCCTGGGGGCAGCGGTGGTTGTGGTATACTGTCCCGCCTGCTTTTTGCGCTGAGGGCGCGCAAAAACCAGGGGGATATCGGACGGCACGATGCGGATCCTCGGAATCGATTGGGGAAAGGTTCGCCTGGGTCTCGCCGTGAGCGATGAATCCGCGCTCATTGCCCAGGGGCTGACAAGTTTGCCCCGCTCCGGGAACGACACGGACATGCAGGCGATTGCGCGCTATGCCGCGGAGTGGCAGGTGTACGAGATCGTCGTGGGATTGCCGCGCAACATGGATGGGTCGCTGGGCGAGGCGGCGCGCAGCGTCCAGCAGTTCGCGGAGCGCCTGGAAAGCGCGCTTCAGCTCCCCGTTCGCCTGTGGGACGAGAGACTCACCACGCAGGCGGCCGAACGGACCCTGATCGAGGCGGGCGTTCGCCGGCGGGCCCGGCGCGCGGCAATCGATAAGATGGCGGCGGCATTGATCCTCCAGGGCTTCCTCGACCGAAAACGGGCGGGAACCGCCCCGACGCCTCGAGCGACCTGACGCCGATGGGTACGACCTGGTTTTTCCGATTGCGGGCCCTGGGTCCCATCTTCTTGGCCTTGATGCTCACCGTCGCAGGGATTCGGGCCTACTTGCAGGCCAGTGCGGCGCCGACCGGAAGCCTGCCGGGCGGCCCGCCCCGAGTCGTCTTCATCCAGCCGAAGACCGGCGTCCACGATATCGCGCAGGCATTGCACGAGGCGGGCATCATCCGGAGCGTGTGGACGTTTCTCACGGTCGCCTATCTCCAGGGCTCCATCACGCGACTGCACGCCGGCGAGTACGAGTTCTCCGTCGGGATGCCGCTCATGGAGGTCTTGCGCAAGCTCGAGGCGGGCCGGGTGATCACCCATCAGGTCACCATTCCCGAAGGATTCGACGCCCTCGACATCGCCAAGCTGCTGGCGAGCGAGAACCTGGTGGATCCCGAGCGCTTCCTGGCCCTGGTGCGGGACCCCGCCTTGTCGGAAGCGCTGGGAATAGAGGCGCCCGGGCTGGAGGGATATCTGTTCCCCGACACCTACCGGCTGACCCGGGGCATGGCAGAAGAGGAGATCCTGCGGGTCATGGTCGCCCGCTTCCGGCGAAAGCTGCCGGCAGAGGTGGCATCCTTGGCACAGGCCGTCGGGCTGGATCTCCACGGCGCCATTACGGTGGCATCCCTCATCGAGCGAGAGGCTCATCTGGCCAGAGAACGGACGCTCGTCTCGGCGGTCTTCCATAACCGCCTGCGTCGCAAGATGCCCCTGCAGTCCGATCCGACCGCGGTGTACGGCATTCCCGATGCCGCCCGTCGGATCACGCTGGCGGACCTGCAGCGCAAATCCCCGTACAACACGTATCTCATGGTTGGCTTGCCCCCCGGGCCGATCGCCAACCCCGGGTTGGGTTCGATCCTGGCGGCGGTTGCGCCCGCCAAGGTCAATTACCTGTACTTCGTATCCAAGAACGACGGCTCGCATGTCTTCTCG
Organism: Candidatus Methylomirabilota bacterium; assembly: GCA_016209735.1. Taxonomy (GTDB): domain Bacteria; phylum Methylomirabilota; class Methylomirabilia; order Methylomirabilales; family 2-02-FULL-66-22; genus 2-02-FULL-66-22. The sequence goes on along the minus strand of JACQVN010000048.1, from coordinate 6,434 downwards.
AGGACACTGCGGGAACACTCCCGCGCCGTGGTCATCTACCAGCGGGGCGGAAAGGCAGCGGGCTCTTAGTGCTCTCGGTCGTTCTTACGCCAACGTATTCCACCCGTTCGTGGGGAGCCCCGCCCAGGCAGGATCGAACCACGAACGTCGCATCGCCCTTCGACATGCAGGGGCGAAGCATGCTTCGCCCCTACGCAGGGCGAACGGTTATCCGGCTCTTGTGAGCGTAATTGCGAACAGCAGGACTCTCAGCCCTGATCCGAGGAAGCCATTTTACCGCCAATCCCGCCACCGGCGGGGCAGAGGGGGCCCGATAGACTCCCGGCCACAAGATGCACAAGAAGCACAAGTGGTACGGAGTCCCCAACTCACGCGGGATCACGGATTTGAACCTAGGAACTCCTTAACTTGGTTTTTGCGCGTGCAGCGCAAAAACCAGGAGGGACGCATGGCGCGAAGCGCGGCGCTGGGTGTGCTGGCGATTCTCCTCGTCGGGATCGGGGCTTGCGGGGGGCCAGAGGCCGAATTGGCACGCCAGGAAACAGCCCAGACCCGCTACGATATCGGGCTCGGCGCCTTGGTGGATGGCAATCTGAACAAGGCCATCAGCGAGTTTCGCCAGGCGGTGAGCTTAGATCCCCAGAACTCGCGCTACCATCATGCCCTCGGGAACGCCTACCTACGCAGTCAGCAGTTGGACCAAGCCATCGCCGAGTTTCGGAAGGCGGTGGAGATCGATCCCCGCTATTCTGACGCGTTGAATGACATTGGTTTTGCCTACAAGATGCAGCAGAACTGGAACGCGGCCATCGAGGCCTTTCGTCGGGCGCTGGCCAATCCTCGCTACCTGAATCCCGAGCGGGCCTACATGAATCTCGGCGACATCTACCACATGCAGGGTCAGTACGAGTTGGCGGCCGAGGAGTTCCGAAAGGTAATCGATGTGCTACCCCAGTCGCCCGATGGCCACTTCCTCCTGGGGCGGACGCTCCTGGCCGAGGGGAAGCTTCAGGAGGCCCGGGAGAATCTCGAACGCGCCGTGAAGATCGAAGGCACCATCTCGATCTTCCATCTCGAGCTGGGGAAAGCCCTGTTGCAGCTCAGGCAGCGGGCTGAGGCGCGCGATAGCTTCCGGCGCGTTCTCGACCTCACCCCGACCGGCCCGGAGGCGGAGGAGGCCCGGCAGCATCTCAAGAAGTTGAAGTAGCCTGCCGCCGGCCAGAGGGAGGGCCGGGTTCGCGCCTGGACGGGACCGGGAAGGGCCGGACGGCGCGCCGGGCGACCTCCGGGGGTACCGTGCACTTCCCTTGTCCTCAGTGCGGGGCGAACGTACCCGTGGCGGATCCGACGGGATTCGTACGCTGCCCCTTCTGCGCGTGCAGCCTCTTCCTGGATCTCACGGGCGTCCGCCTGCACTTCTGCTACCATCCCCGGCTGTCTCCCGCGGACCTCCCGCCGCTCCTGCGCCGCAGGGTGGGCGCCCCCCGCGCCTCGTCCGGAGCCATCGCCGGCTCGTCGCGCCTCGTGTTCCGGCCCTTCTGGTCGTTCGGCGGCGCCGGCGGGGCACGCCTGATGCCGGCCTGGCCCGCCCTGGCGTCCTTCTGGAGCGGGGTGGTTCCTCCGGCGGGGCAGCGTACGGTCTTCGACCCGGCCGCGATGGCCGGCGGGACTGAGGTCGTGGAGCCGGCCGTTCCCGAGGCCGCGGCGCGGATTCAGGCCTGCGGAGCCGAGACGGCGGAGCCGGGCGTCTTGATCCACGTCCCGTTCTTCGAGCTCCGCCTCCGCCTTGGGTCCGACGAGCGGGAGGTGGCGGTGGAGGCTTGCTCGGGGCGCGTCTACGGAACGAACCTGGGGGCGGGAGCCGTCGCGGCGGCGGGAGGGAGGCGCCGCCTCCGTCGCCTGGCCACCGCCGGCTGGGTCGGCCTCTTCGTGGCGGGGGCGAGCCTGCCCGTCTGGTGGCTTTCCGCCCCCATCGTGGGAATCGGGGCGTGGATCCTGTATCACCTGATCCTGGCCCAGGAACAGGAGGAGGCTGGCTGATGTCCCTCATCCACCTGGGCTGTCCCCACTGCGCGGCCCCCATCGCCCTGGCCGAGGGACAGCGGATCGTCCGCTGCGCCTACTGCGGGGCGGACCATCTGGCCCTGGTCCCGGACCAGGTGCCCCGCTACGCGGTGGCGCTCGGGCTGGACCGGGCCGCGGCGGAGGCCGCCGTGGCGGGCGTCCTGGCCGGCCCGGCCATGCCGGGCGCCGTGCGGGGGCGGGTGAGGCCGCGACATCTCTGCCTCTACTACGTCCCTTTCTACGAGTGGAGCGGCATCCGCCTGGGGGCCTTCCTGCTGCGGGACCGGAAGTCCCCGCGGCTGCCCGTGAGCGATACGGAGGGGGATCCGGGCGTTCTGTTTCGCCCGGAGTCCGAGCCGCAGGAGACGGTGGAAACACACATCATCGAGCAGGAGTGGCTCCGGCTCCGGCCCGCCTGCGATCACCCGGAGCTGGGCGTGGCAGCCATTCCCCTGGAGCGGCTCCGCCGCGAGCGGCAGCCCGTGACCCTGGAGCGCTTCGACCCGGTGCGCCTGCAGGTCCATGGTGTGGTCCTCCCCCCGACACGGACGCCGGAGGCCCTGCTGGCGGACGGGGAGGGGGCCTGGCGGAGCGCGGGGGACCGGACCCGCGTGGTGGAGCGCCGGGTGCGGCTCTTGTACTATCCCGTCTGGCGCGCCAGCTACACCTTTCGGGGACGCCTGTACGACCTGGCGATCGACGGGGTGACGGGCGCCCTCTTGACAGCCCGGGCACCGCGCGACATCCGGCCCGCCGCCCTGGGCGTAGCCCTCGTCCTGGGTGGCGGATCGTTGGCCTTCGGGCGGGCCAGTCACCCGTTTCTGGTGGAGCTCTGGCGGCGAGGCGCGGTCTCCCTCCTGCCGCCAGGGGCGCTCGGCGTGGCCGCGGGGCTTCTGGGCGGGGGACTCCTCACCCTGTTCCTGGCCTGGCTGGCCTGGAAGCTCTTGCAGCGGGACGGGGACGTGATGGTGGGCGAGGAGGGTGAGGTGCGGGGAGTCTGGACGGCTCTCGTGGTGCAGGCCTTCACGCGGGGCCGGGAGCGCTAGGCGGCCATGCAGACTCTAGCCGTGCTTTCCCTCCGATGCCCGAAATGCGGCGGATCTCTCCGCGGGGCCGAGCAAGATGTGGTGTTCTGGTGTCCGAACTGCGCCGTCCCCTGCGAGGTCGTGGGAAGGGGTTTCGTGGCCCGCCGGGGGGCGGTGGCGGCGGCGGAGCCGGGGGCAACCCTCTTGTACCTCCCGATCTGGGCCGTGGGGGTGCGCTGGAAGATCCGTCTGGCCGACGAGTCCCGGGGAAGGCTCCTCCGGGGACTGCCGCCCATCCAATGGGTCTACGTGACGGGATTCAATCTGACCAACGCGTCCTACTTCGGGGATCCCGGCCTCCTCTACACGCAGCGGGGGGTTCGGCTGGAGGCCGCGGAGGCCAGCGGGCGGCGAGTCGCCGGCTGCGTCCGGGGGGTTGAGGACGCCCTGGCCTACCTCGAGCCGCACCTGCTCGCCATCGTCGATCGGCGGGTGGACGTGACGGATGCGACCTTGCTCCTGGAGGTGGGGGAGGCAGTGCTCTGGGGAGTGCCGTTCCTGGACGAGGGCGAGACCCTGCGGGACGGGGTCCTGGGCCTCTCCTATCCGGCGGCGGCCCTGATGGATCTGGACGCCATCCGGGCCGCCCAGGGGGCGCCATGAGGGGGCACGATCCGCGCGGGCTGGATCTGGTCGGCTGCCTGCGGGGGGAGGTGGAGGAGTTGGCCGGGGAGCTGGAGCAGCCCCGCTACCGGGGGCGGCAGCTCTTCCGCTGGGTGCAGGCCCGCCGGGAGACGGACTTCGGCGCCATGACCGACCTCTCCCTGGCGTTTCGCGAACGCTTGCCGCCGGTGGCGTACGTCGGCCGACCGGAAGTGTCGCGGGAGCAGCGGGCCCGGGATGGGACGCGGAAGTTCCTCCTGCGTCTGGAGGACGACGAGGAAATCGAGGGCGTCCTCATTCCCGACGAGGATCGCCTCACCGCCTGCATCTCCACCCAGGTGGGCTGCCCCCTGGCCTGCCGCTTCTGCCTCACGGGGCTCATGGGCATACGCCGGAACCTCCGGGCCGCGGAGATCGTGGGCGAGGTCCTCGCCCTCCAGGATGCCCTGGGAGAAGGGGAGCGGATCTCGAACATCGTCCTCATGGGGATGGGAGAGCCGCTCCTGAACTTCCCCGAGGTGGAGCGCGCCCTGACGATCCTCTGCGACGAGCTCGGGGCAAACTTCTCGCCGCGGCGCATCACCCTGTCTACGGCGGGTCACGTGCCGGGGATCAAAAAGCTGGCCGAGTCCAACCTCGGGGTGAACCTGGCCGTCTCGCTGAGCGCGACCACGGACGCGGTGCGCGACCGGATCATGCCCATCAACCGGCGCTGGCCCATTGCCGAGCTGCTCCAGGCCTGCCGCGAGTACCCCCTGCCGAACCGGCGGCGCCTCACCTTCGAGTATGTGATGCTGGAGAGTGTGAACGACTCCGACGAGGACGCCGCCCGGCTGGTCCGCCTGCTCGGGGGAATCCGCTGCAAGATCAACCTGATCCCCTTCAACGCCACGCCGGATCTTCCCGACCGACCCTCGCCGCGGGATCGGATCGAGATCTTCCAGAAGATCCTGCACGACGCCGGCCTCACCGCCACCATCCGCGAGAGCCGCGGCCGAGACATCTCCGCCGCCTGCGGCATGCTGAAGACCGACGCAGAAAAGAAGCGAACCGCCACGGCGCCAGTGACTGCGACCCAAGGGCCGAAGACCGACTGAACCGCCACGGCGCCAGAGACGGCAAGCCGAGGGCCGCTGAACCGCCACGGCGCCACCGGAGGACCGAGACGCCACCGGGGGCAGAAGCAGCGCCGGAGTCACGTAGAGGGGGAGGGATATGGTCGGGGACCCGTGTCCCCTCGCCTGGAGGGGATCTTCTCTACCGGTTGCCTATCCGCTTTCGGTGGCGTCTTGGCGGTTGAGAGGTTTCCTGAGACGGCCAGGCACCGGATGAACCGCCACGGCACCACCGGAGGACAAGCCGCCACCGGGGGCAGAGGCATCCCCGGAGTCACGAAAAAGGGGGAGGCATGGCCGAGGCCCAAGAACCCTCGCCTGGAGGCGATCTGCGCTGGCGGTTACCCGATTCATCTTCGGTGGCGTCCCCCCCCTCGGTGGCGTCTTGGCGGTTGAGAGGCTTCCTGAGACGGCCAGGCACCGGTTGAACCGCCACGGCGCCACCGGAGGACTGACACGCCACCGGGGGAACGGGAAAGGGGAGGGGACATGACGCAGACCAAGGAACCCCCACCGGAAGTCGATCTCCTTGCCGGAGCCGTGGTCGAGGCTTCTATGGAAGTCCATCGTCACCTGGGGCCTGGTTTTCTGGAGAGCGTGTACGAAGAAGCGCTTGGGGTAGAGTTGTCGATCCGCCGGATCCCTTTCGAGCGTCAACGCCCCTTCACGGTCGTTTACAAAGGGCATCCGGTGGGTGAAGCACGTATTGACCTGGTGGTGGGTGGGGTACTCGTGGTCGAGCTGAAGGCGGTCGACGCGCTGGCTCCAATTCACAAGGCCCAACTCATCTCGTATCTGAAGGCGTCCGGACTTCAACTCGGACTCCTCATCAACTTCAACGTGCCTGTCCTCCGCTCCGGAATCCACCGCGTCGTGCTCACATAGGCTTGCCTCGGTCCGTGCATGGAGTAGGACTGGGGATGAACCGCCAGGCGCCAGAGACTGCGAGCGAAGGGCCGAAGAGCGACTGAACCGCCAAGGCGCCACCGGAGGGATGGGACGCCACCGGGGTGATGGGAAAGGTCGGCATGGCCGAGGCCCAAGAACCCTCGCCTGGAGGCGATCTTCTCTGGCGCTTGCCCTATCCGTTTTCGGTGGCGTCCCCCCTCCTCGGTGGCGTCTTGGCGGTGATACCCGGTCCCTCGCCTCTGCTCTTCAGTTGAAACAATCGTGGCGACTTGGCGGTTGATGCCCCTGGAAACTGCTTGACACCCAAGGGGACTTTTCGTACTATGCCTCCGCGGGGTGGAGCAGTCCGGTAGCTCGTTGGGCTCATAACCCAAAGGTCGCTGGTTCAAATCCAGCCCCCGCAACCAATCGCAGACGAACGGCCTCCTGGTCCTCCAGGAGGCTGTTTGGTTTTATGCGTCCGCTCGCGCGCGCCCCTAGCCCGACCTTCGCAGATTTGTGGAGGCTGATCGAGTTGGCTTCCTCTTTCACCATGGTAGTCCAGCCGATTCAGCGCTGACGTGGCCGGGCTGTCATACAGGAAAGAACATGGGGATACCAGCGCTCCAGGTCAAACACCTTCACGGCGCGTCGCTGCTCGGCGGTGAGCTCCGGCGCG
>JACQVN010000046.1 GCA_016209735.1 Candidatus Methylomirabilota bacterium | reverse complement strand
CTCCCGAACAGCACCGAGGGCCTGCATCAGCGTCCGTTTGACCTGCGTCTGCGTGTCCATGCCGCGCAGTATGCCCGACATGGAGCACATTGTTCAGCCCTATCTACGGGGCAAGGGCAGGGCTAGGGAGCCGCACCCAGCGACCGCCGCAGCTCCTCCGCCCCGGCAGGATCGATCGCGCGGAATCGCCGGAGCGCCTCCAGGGCCTTCCCGCGCTCTCCTTGCAACCCGTAAGCGATGATCAGATTCCGGTGCGCGACGGGGTCTTCTGGCCTGAGGCGCAGTGCCGGCTTGTAGCAGGCGACGGCTTGCTGGTATTGGGCGAGGGTCTGATGCACGAGACCCAGATTCACCCATCCATCGGCATTGGTCGGGTCGAGCCGAAGAGCCACCCGGAAGGAGGCGAGGGCCCCCCTGGCGTCCCCCAGGCGGGCATAGGCGACCCCCGCATTGTACCAGGCATCCGGATGAAGCATGATCACCACATCGGCCCCCTCTTCGAGCGCGGCGCGGTAGCAGGTCTTCTGGTTTGCGCCGTAGCCCCGGTTGGACTCGTGCTGGATCGTCCGCAAGCCGAGTTCCCGAGACACCTGCACGGTGCGGTCCGAACTGTCGTCGTCTACCAGGATGAGGCGGTCGATGAACCCCGGCGGGATCTCCGCGATCGTCCGCCGCAGGGTGCGCGCCGCGTTGTAGGCCGGCAGCACCACCACCCGCTTGTCGTGGATCATCGGCATTCTTCCGACTGCGCCTGCCAACGTGGCCGCCCGAGCGGAGGGGGGACGCCCCACGGGCCGAGCCGGGCGGCACGCCTCCATCGCGACCGAGGCATGTCAAGGCGGCGGGAGGCCTCTGAGGATGCAGATGGCCGCTAGCCCATGGCAAGGGACAAATGGCCTCTGGCCCCCAGGGAAGAAAACCCGAGGCCCTTGCCATACGCCATTTGCCATACGCTATCTGCCATTCCTCCCTCTCTCTCGGCAAGGCGAACGGTGCCACTGCAAAGTCTGGGTTCAGCGGGGAGGCGGGGAGGATTCGGCGGCGTACAGGGAGAGCTTGCGGTAGAGGGTGCGCTCGGACAGGCCCAGCATCTTGGCCGCATTGGCCCGGTTTCCGTCGGTGTGGGCCAAGGCCCGCAGGATGGCCTCCTTCTCCAGCTCGGCCAGCGTCATCCCGATGGTCAGGCGGGCGCCTGCCTTGGGCGAGGCGGCGCGCATGGCGGGCGGCAGTTCGTTGGCGGTGATGACTGGCCCTTTGGCCAGGACCACTGCCCGTTCGATGCAGTTCTCCAGCTCGCGGACGTTGCCGGGCCAGGTGTGGTCGAGGAGGAGGGCCATGGCATCCTCGCCGATCCGCTCCACCGGCTTGCGGAGCTTCTTGGTGAAGCGGTCGAGGAAGTGGGCGGCGAGGAGGGGGATGTCTTCGGCCCGCTCTGCGAGATCCGGCAGGGCGATGGTGATGACGTTCATCCGGTAGTAGAGATCCTCTCGGAATCTTCCATCCGCCACCTCTTGGGCCAGGTCGCGGTTGCTGGCGGCGATGTAGCGGACATCCACCCGGATCGTCTGATTGGAGCCGACCGGCTTGATTTCTCCCTCCTGAAGCGTGCGGAGGAGCTTCACTTGCATGGGGGGCGGCATGTTGCAGATCTCGTCGAGGAACAGGCTGCCGCCGTCCGCCTCCTGGAAGAGCCCTCGCTTGTTGGTCAGGGCGCCTGTGAAGGCCCCTCGCACGTACCCGAACAGCTCGCTCTCCAGGAGGGTCTCGCTCAGCCCGCCACAGTTCAGGGCCACGAAGCGGTGGTCGCGCCGCGGGCTCTGCGAGTGGACGGCCCGCGCCACCAGCTCCTTGCCCGTCCCGCTCTTCCCCTGGATCAGGACGCTGCTCTCGGTGCCCGAGAGGTTCTCCAGAAGCTGGAAGACCTCCTGCATCTTCGGGCTCTTGCCGATGAGATCCTGGTAAGTGTAGCGGCGTTCCAGCTCGCGCCGGAGGGCCTCGTTCTCCTGGCGCAGCCGGATCTCGTCGATGGCCTTCCGGGTCAGGTGGAGGAGGCGATCCCGGCTGGGGGGCTTGGTCATGTAGCCCAGGGCCCCCCGCTTGATGGCCTCCACGGCGGAATCGATGGTTCCGTACGCGGTGACGAAGATCACGGCCGGCGGGGCGGTGAGCGCCCGGATTGCATCCAGGAGGGCGAGCCCGTCCTGGCCCGGCAGGTCGTAGTCCGTGAAGACCAGGTCCACGGCCTCCCGCCTGAGGCAGGCGAGGGCAGAGGTCCCCGTCTCCACGGTGATGACGAAGAACCCCTCTCCCTCAAGGATCTCCTGGAATTGACGGCGGGACTCTCCGTCGTGGTCGACGATCAGGATGCGCGCCTGCTTGTTCATGGTCTCTTCGCCTCTGGGCCCCTCGCTTAACCCGGACTATCCACCACGAAGAGCACGAAGGACACGAAGAAGAGGTCTAGATGGGCCTTTCGCACAGCACCCGCTTTTCCTACAATGCGTTGAAGCGGGGGGATAAACCCCTCCACCTCCGGGAGGGGATAAACCCCTCCCCTACGGAGGACCGTGTTCGCTTCAATTGTGGGTGCGTAGGGGCGGGCTTCAGGCCCGCCCGCTTCCCGGTCGAGAGGGTCAGGAGCGGTTCTCCGTGCCTCTCCGCTTCGTGATCTTCGTGCCTGCCTGCCCCGCTCCGGAGCGGGGCAGGCAGGTCCTTCGTGGTGAGACGGGCTTTTCGTGTATAACTCAGGTCAAGCACGCCGTTAGACCGCCTCTCCGTGCGGGCGAAGGAGGTCCGGCAACTGGCTCGAGAAGGCCGATCGGGCCAGCACCCGGTCGCACCCCGCCGCCTCCGCGGCCAGCTTGCGATCCTGGAGGACATGGGGGAGGAAACCCACCAGCACGATCCGGCCGCTGGCAGGATCGTCCTTGAGCCTCCGGATGATCTGTAGGGCCTCCGCGGAGTCGGCCGTGAGGTCGAGCAGGGCCAGGGCGGGCGCTAGGCGCCGGAAGCGCTCGGGGAGGTCCTCCCCCCAGCCGAGCAAGGTCAGGGGAACGCGGAGCCGCCGGGCCGTCTCCAGAATCCGCGCCCCGATGAACAGGTCGTCGGTCACCGCCACCACACCCACGGCGAGCCCCCAGCCCGGATTCTTCACGAAAGAACCGTGAAGAATCCGGGCTTACCTGACCACTGGCCAATCCCGCCGGTCCGCAAGATCCCGGACCGGGACGGCGGCATGCCGCATGGCGGCGGGCGCACCGGGTATCCGTTCGCCAGGATGGGTGCGGTGTCGAGATGCAACAGCGACGTCTGATCCACCCGGGGCCGCCCACCATAAGGGTTTCTGTTAAGCCCGCATTGTTCGCGAGTCTTTTTCGCGAACAATGCGGGCTAGTGCAGGATCTTGGCGACCCGGGGGGCCCGCAGGCGGTGCGCCGAATGCAACCCGGAGCCCATGAGGGGCCGCACGTAGTAGCGGAAGGCATCGGTCACATAGTTGCCTTCGGCGTTGATGAAGGCGTCGGGCATGGTGCGGGTCTTGGCGGCCACCTCCTGGAGCGGGGTCAAGCGATAATCGACGGAGTAGTCTCCCGTCCGGTGGATGGTGATGGAGCCGTCCATGTTGTGCCAGATGGCGAACTGGGCCGACTTCTCGCCCACCTCCCGAGCCTCATGCTGGTCCACGTCGGAGACGCAGCCGAAGAAGGAGCGCTGCAGGTACCCGAAGGTGTCGGAGCGGACCCGCTTGATCTTCAGGTCGCTCTTCACCCGCTCGGCCAGAAGGTCTCCCAGCGCCCCGGTGCCGGAGAGCTGCACGTTTCCGTGGGCGTCCCGCTCACCCATCTGCTGTGCCTTGGCCAGGATGGGGGTCCCGTGGGCGTCCTGGATCCCCTCGGAGGCCGCCACGACGCAGCGGCCATACTGGTCATGGGTCCTCTTCACGTCCGCCAGGAAATGATCCAGGTCGAAGGGGCGCTCGGGCAGATAGATGAGGTGGGGGCCGTCGTTGGGGTACTTGCGGGCGATGGCGGAAGCCGCGGTGAGGAAGCCGGCATGGCGACCCATGACGATGGCGATGTAGACCCCAGGCAGGGACCGGTTGTCCAGGTTCGCCCCGATGAAGGCCTGGCAGACGAAACGCGCCGCCGAGCCAAAGCCTGGCGTGTGGTCGTTGACCGCCAAGTCGTTGTCGATGGTCTTGGGGATGTGGATGGCGCGGAAGTCGTAATCGGCCTGCTCCGCCTGTTCGTTCACGATGCGGACGGTGTCGGCGGAGTCGTTGCCGCCGATGTAGAAGAAGTAGCGTGCGTCGTGGGCCTTCAGGACCCGGAAGATCTCCGTGCAGTACTTCTCGTCCGGTTTGTCGCGGGTGGACAGGAGGGCCGAGGCGGGGGTGATGGCGACCTGTTCCAGGTTGTGGGTCGTCTCCTGGGTCAGGTCCATGAAGTCCTCGTTGACGATCCCCCGGACCCCGTGCACCGCCCCGTACACGCTGGTCACCTGCGGGAACTTCCGGGATTCCAGCACCACCCCCACCAGCGATTGATTGATGACCGCTGTCGGGCCGCCGCCCTGGGCGACCACCACCTTTCCCACCAGTGCCATGCGTCTCTCCTCCCGTGTCCGGAATGGCGGATGGTTCTTTCTCCAGAAAACCTTATTATCATATCTGCGCATGGTCCGCAAAGCCCAATCCTGCGCGACCGCAGTCGCGCAGGATGCGGGTTCACGTTGACCGCAGTCCGTGCGGGCAGTATACTGCCTCCCGCTCTGCCGGGAGGGCAGGGGGGTCCGCCGGCGGGGACCTTTCCTCCTTCCGGGGGTGGAGGTGGCGTGGAACGGAACCTGGCGCTCGAAATGGTTCGGGTGACCGAGGCGGCGGCCCTCTCCTCGGCCCGCTGGATGGGAATCGGGAACGAGAAGGCTGCCCACCAGGCGGCGGTGGATGCCATGCGCCGAACCTTCGACGCGGTTGCCTGTGCCGGGACCGTCGTCATCGGCGAGGGGGAGCGCGGCGGGGCCCCCATGCTGTTCATGGGGGAGCGGCTTGGCGGCGGGGAAGGCCCGGCCCTGGATATCGCCTTGCGGGCCCTGGAGGGGCGACGGATCTTGGCGGAGGGGCGGCCCAACGCGCTGGCCATCGTGGCCATCACCGATGCCGGGAAGTTCTTCCGGGCGCCCGACACCGCCATGGACAAGATCGCCGTCGGTCCCCGGGCCCGGGGGGCGGTGGATCTCACGCTTCCTCCCGAGGAGAACCTCCAGCGCATCGCCGAGGTCATGGCATGCCATGTGGAGGATCTGGCGGTGGTCATTCTGAACCGCCCCCGGCACGCCGACCTCATTCGGACGATCCGGCGGTGCGGGGCGCGCATCAAGCTGATCCAGGACGGGGACGTCTCGGCGGCCATCGCCACCGCCTTTCCGGAGAGCGGCGTGGACGTGCTGATGGGCAGCGGGGGGGCGCCGGAGGGGGTCCTGGCGGCGGCCGCCCTCCAGTGCCTGGGGGGCGACATGCAGGCGCGCCTCAAGCCGCGGAACGACCGGGAGGTCGAAGGGGCGCGCCGGCTCGGGATCAAGGATAAGGATCTCGACCGGGTCTACCGGATCGACGACCTGGCGGACGGGGAGCTGATGGTCGCCGCCACGGGCGTCACCGACGGGGATCTGCTGCGGGGCGTTCGCTTCTTCGGAGGCGGGGCCCGCACGCACTCGCTGGCGGTGCGTCGCCGGTCCGGCACGGTGCGGTTCATCGAGGCGTCCCATCGGTTCGAGCGGTCCCCGGAATACTGAGCGGAATGACCAATTTTCAATGACCAAATCCCAAACAGGGGGGGCGCCATTGGTCATTGGCTCATTGGTCATTGGTCATTCGTGATTCTACGAGGGGAAGCGACGTGATCAAAGGTGTGCGCGGGGCTCCGGACATCCTGCCGGACGAGGTCGGGCGCTGGCAAGCGCTGGAGACCATGACGCGCGACATTCTCGACCGGTACGGCTACGCGGAGATCCGGACACCCCTCTTCGAGCGGACCGAGCTGTTCGTTCGGGGGATCGGCGAGGGGACGGACATCGTCGAGAAGGAGATGTACACCTTCCAGGACCGCGGCGGGGAGAGCCTCACGCTGCGCCCCGAGGCCACCGCCTCCCTGATGCGCGCCTATGCCGAGCACCGCCTGGCGGCCAAAAGCAGTCTCGTCAAGCTCTACCTCATCGGGCCCATGTTCCGCCACGAGCGGCCCCAGTCCGGCCGCTTCCGCCAGTTCCACCAGGTCGATGTGGAGGCCGTGGGTTCGCCCGGTCCCGCCGTGGACGTGGAGATCCTGGCCCTGCTGCACCATCTGCTGGAGGCCTGGGGTCTGCCGGATACGCCGCTCCACCTGAACAGCATCGGCGACCGGCAGTGCCGGCCGGCCTACCGGGAGGCGCTGGTCGCCTTCCTGCGGGAGCGCCAGGAGATGCTGTGCGCGGACTGCCACGTCCGGCTGGAGAAGAACCCGTTGCGCGTGCTGGACTGCAAGCAGCCGCGCTGTCAGGAGGCGGCGCGGGGGGCTCCGACCCTCACCGAGTCCCTCTGCGGCCCCTGCCAAGAGCACTTCGACGCGGTCCGGCGGCTGCTGGACGGCCTGCGGATCGGCTACGAGGTGAACCCGCGGCTGGTGCGCGGCCTGGATTACTACACCCGCACGACCTTCGAGTTCATCAACCCCGGCCTGGGCGCCCAGAACGCCGTCGCCGGCGGCGGGCGGTACGACGGCCTGGTGGAGGAATTGGGCGGCCCGCCGACCCCCTCCATCGGTTTCGCGGTGGGCGAGGAGCGGATCCTGGCCTCGCTGGCCCTCCGGGAGCAGGGGGCCGTCTCGGCGGGTGCCACCGGCGTGTATGTGGCCACCGTGGGGGAGGCGGTGTACGCGAAGGCGCTCGCCCTGACGCAGGACTTGCGGCGTCGCGGACTGCGGGCGGGGGTGGATCTCGAGCAGCGGAGCCTGAAGGGCCAGATGCGGCAGGCCAACCGCGATGGGTACCGGTTCGTCGTGATCCTGGGGAGCGACGAGATCGCGCGCGGCCAAGCGGTCGTCAAAGACTTGGCCACGGGCGAACAGGTGGAGGTCAGGCTGGAAGGGGTGGGGGAGTACCTCCGCCAGGTCCCCGAACGGGAGATGGCCTAGATGCGGGAGTGGAAGCGGTCCTGTTACTGCGGGGAGATTCGCTTGGAGCACGCGGGACGCCGCGTCACGCTGGCCGGCTGGGTCGACAAGCGCCGGGATCTGGGGGGACTGATCTTCGTTCACCTGCGGGACCGCGAAGGGATCGTCCAGGTGGTGTTCAACCCGGAGCGGTTCGCCGCCGCGCACGGGGTCGCCGAGGCCATGCGGTCGGAGTACGTGGTGGCGTTACGGGGCGAGGTGCGCCGCCGCCCCGAGGGGACCGTGAACCCCGAGATGCCGACCGGCGAGATGGAGGTGCTGGCCGAAGAAGCCACGATCCTCAGCGAGGCCAAGACGCCCGTCTTCCCCATCGAGGACGAGACCGCCGTGGCCGAGGAGCTCCGCCTCAGCTTTCGCTACCTGGACCTGCGGCGGGCGCCGCTGCAGCGAAACCTCCGCCTCCGCCACCGCTTCTACCAGGCGACGCGGGGCTACTTGGACCGCCAGGGGTTCGTGGAGGTGGAGACTCCGGTCCTGACCCGGAGCACGCCGGAGGGGGCGCGGGACTACCTGGTGCCCAGCCGGGTCAACCCCGGGCAATTCTTCGCCCTGCCCCAGTCGCCGCAGCTCTTCAAGCAGCTCCTGATGGTGGCCGGGTTCGATCGGTACTTCCAGATCGTCAAGTGCTTCCGGGACGAGGACCTGCGGGCGGACCGGCAGCCGGAGTTCACCCAGATCGACATCGAGATGTCCTTCGTGGACGTCGACGACGTCCTGGAAACCATGGAAGGGCTGGTCGTGGAGCTGTTCCGCGAGGTGCGGGGCATCGAGATCGCGCGGCCGTTCCCGCGGCTCACCTTCGACGACGCCATCCGCCGCTTCGGCCTGGACGCCCCGGACTTGCGTTTCGGCCTGGAGCTGGAAGACGTGGGAGATCTCCTGGCGGGATGCGGCTTCCGGGCCTTCGCGCAGGCCCTGGCAGCCGGCGGGCGCGCCCTCGCCCTGAACGCCAAGGGGCAGGGCGGGATGACCCGCAGCCAGTTGGATCAGCTTGAAGCCTTCGCCAAGGGGTATGGGGCCAAAGGGTTAGCCTGGTTCAAGCTCGGCCCGGACGGCATGCAGTCCCCCATCGCCAAGTTTCTCTCCGCCGGTTTGCTCCAGCGCTTCCGGGAGCGGATGCGGGGGGAGGAGGGGGATCTCCTCCTGCTCTCCGTGGACCGGCCCAAGGCGGCCGGGGACGCCATGGGACGGCTGCGCCTCCGCTTCGGGAACGAATTGAAGCTCCTCGAGCCGAAGGCCCTGGCCATCACCTGGGTGACGGATTTCCCGCTCCTGGAGTGGGACGAGCGGGAGAGGCGCTGGTCGGCCATGCACCACCCATTCACCTCACCCCGAGACGAAGACCTGCCGCTCTTCGCCAGCGACCCGGGGAAGATCCGGGCCAAGGCCTACGACTTGGTGATCAACGGGGCCGAGGTGGGAGGCGGCAGCATCCGCATTCACCGCCGCGAGGTCCAAAACCAGATGTTCCAGGCGCTGGGCATCGGCCCGGAGGAGGCCAAGGCCAAGTTCGGTTTCCTGCTAGACGCCCTGGAGTTCGGCACGCCCCCCCACGGCGGCATCGCCTTCGGCCTGGACCGCCTGGTGATGATCCTGACGGGGGCCGAGTCCATCCGCGACGTGGTAGCCTTCCCCAAGACCCAGCGCGCCCAGGACCTGATGACCAAGGCCCCATCACCCGTAGACCCCGCCCAGCTCCAGGAGCTCCACATCAAGCTGGATCTGGCGTAAGCCTTTTACTGTACGACGTTTTCCTCATTGACAGCCCTCGGCCGATTGAGTAGCGTTCTCGTATCGGACGACCGGCATGGCTCCCATCCGGAAAAAGGGTACGCGTTCAGGCCACATTCGAGGGGCGGCCAGGGGCTCCCGGAGCGCCGCGCCCGCGGGCGAGCCCATCGCCGGTACGGAGGCCGCCGTTCTGTGGCGGCCGACCCGGTGTAAGGGCGAGCCGGCATCGACGAGGCGCCAGGCGTCGGAGGGAGGCCCTGGCCGCCCCGGCGATTGGCAGGCTGGCTGAACGGTTACGAGAAGGGCATCGGCCCCGTGAAAGCCTCTCCGCAACTCTCGCACTTCCCCGCCCGAATCAACCTGCGGCTAAGCCTGGCGCTCTCCGTCATCGTCGCCACGGTGCTGCTGGTGGGGGGAATCTCCCTCGTCCTCGCCGTTCGGATTTCCCGGATGAACGAGGCGGTGGACCAGCAGAACGCCCACATCCGCGTCACCGACCAGATCCACACCACGTTCCAGCGCATCATCGTTGAGCTCCACCAGATGCATGCCATCGGGTGGTTCGATCGGAAAGAGGACGTGCAGGCCCTGGGCGGGGAGCTGACGCACCACCTGGAGACCTTCCGGGCGCTGCATCACGGGGAAGAGAACTTCCCGGAGGAGCAGCAGGAGATGGCCCTTTTCGCCGACCTCGGGAAACTCGCGGGGGACCTCCGCGCGCTCACCGATCGCATGCTGGCGACCCCCGGGCGGAATTGGCATCTCGGTCCCATGGACCTGGCCCAACTGAACATCGTGTCTCACCAGGTCATGAGGAAGGCCGAGGATCTGAACACCATCCATCGGGCCAAGGTGGCGCGGTTGCTTCAAGCCAGCGGGGGCATGTTGCAACGCATCGTCGGCCTGTACCTGGCCTTCTTGCTGCTGGGCGGAGCCGTCGTGGCGCTGGCCAGCCTGGCCTTCACCCGGCGCATCGCCGCACCGCTCCGAGGCCTCGCCGACGCCGCATTGGAGATCGCCGAGGGTCACCTGGACAAGCGGGTTGCGGTTCACTCCCTGAATGAGATCGGCCAGCTCTCCCACAGCTTCAACGTCATGGCGGACCGGCTGCAATCGCGGGAGCGGGATCTCCGTACGGCCCACGCCGAGTTGGAACAAAAGGTCCGCGAGACCCAGGCCCTCTACCGGATCGGGACGGAGATCTCGGGGCTCCACGAACTGGATCGGATTCTCCGCTCTGTGGTAGAGAACGCCCGAGAACTCCTCCACAGTGAAGCGGCCGCCCTCTGCATGTTCACCCCGGAGCAGAACGAATTGGTGGCCCTGGCGACCAGCGGCCCCCCCGAGGCCTTCCGGTCGGGCGAGTCGAAGGCCACCCGGAATCGACCGGCCGGCCGGACGGCGGCGACCCCCGGCGAGCTAGACGGCCACCTTCCGCGATGCACAGTCATGCAGCCAGAGTTTCTCCGGGCGCACCTCGCCGCGCCGTTACGGCGGGGGGAGCGCGCCATCGGCGTCATCTGCGTCTGTGGTCGGGAACCGCGAACCTTCACCACCGCCGAGACGGAGCTCCTCACCGGTCTGGCCACGCAGGCGGCCATTGCCATCGAGAATAGCCGGTTGTACGAGGAGGTTCGCAGCTTGGCCACCCTGGAGGAACGCGGGCGCATCGCCCGGGAGATGCACGACGGTCTCACCCCCGTGTTAGGCCTGCTCTACATGAAGCTGCGCCAGGTCCAAGAGCCCCCGGCAGCCGGCGACGCCTTCCAGATCGCCGACACCCTTCGAGAGATGACCGCCATCACCGAGCACGCCTATGAGGAAGTGCGCCAGTCCATTTTCGGCCTCCGGACCATGGTCTCCCGCGGGTTGGGCCTGGTTCCCACGCTGACCGAGTACCTCCACGAGTTCAGTGCCCAGACCGGAATCGCCGTGAAACTCGAGGTGGCCGACGGCGGGCCAATCCGTCTCTCGCCCGCCTCGGAGGTGCAGCTCGTGCGAATCATCCAAGAGGCCCTCACCAATGTGTGGAAGCACGCCGAGGCCGGCCGCGCGTGGGTTCGCCTCGATCGCCAGGAGCCCTGGGTGCGGGTGACGATCCAAGACGATGGCCGTGGCTTCGACCCGACGACTCCTGCGTCGTCGGAAAGGCGCCACTTCGGCCTGCAGACGATGCGCGAACGGGCCGAGGGCCTGGGCGGCAAGCTGGACGTGGACGCGGCGGCGGGTCGCGGCACGCGCATCGTGGCCACCCTGCCGGGAGAGGCGTAGCATGGCCAGTCCGCCGCCCATTCGCGTCCTGCTGGTGGACGACCACGTCCTGTTTCGCAAAGGGGTCGCCAGCATCCTGGCCGCAGAGCGCGGTTTTGAGGTGGTCGGTGAGGCGGGCGACGGCATGGAGGCGCTGAAGCGGGCCCGGGAACTCATGCCCGATGTCATCCTCATGGACATCTTCATGCCCGGCGCAAACGGGCTGGAGGCCACCCGGTGGATCATGGAGGCCTTGCCGTACGTCAAGATCGTCATGCTGACCGCCTCGGAGGAAGACCGGAACCTCTACGAGGCCATCAAGAGCGGTGCCCAAGGGTATCTCTTGAAGAAGATCGTGCCCCAGGAACTCTTCGCCTTGCTGAGAGGGGTGATCCAGGGCGACGCCCCCATCTCCAGGGCCACTGCCACGAAGATCCTCCGGGAATTCGCCCGCCAGGCCCAGCAAGCGGCGGTGGCCACCCCGGCGGGCGTACACCTGACCCCACGCGAGAAAGATGTGCTGGAGCTGGTCACCCAGGGAAAGAGCAATAAGGAGATCGCCGCGGCCCTGGCCATGACCGAGAACACGGTCAAGAACCATCTCAAGAACATCCTGGAGAAGCTCCACCTGGAGAATCGGGTGCAGGCCGCCGCCTTCGCCGTCCGCGAGGGTCTGATTCCGAAGCCGCCTGCGAAGCCGGAGTAGCGGGGGTAACCTCAATGCTGTTTACCCAACCCGCCAGGCGGATGAAATCCCCCCTGCCTGCCGCCTGTCTGCGTCGCGAACGCGACAGGCAGGCGCTTCGCTAGGCGCAGGCAGGCCTCGCCCCCTTTGACCTGCCCGCCGCTCCCTCTGGCAGGCGGGCAAAGGGGGGTTGGGGGGACTTGCTCGAATCCGTCGGTCCGCATCCGCCACTGGCGGACGGACTCCTTCGGAGAGGCGGACCGCCAGTGCCGATGCTATCTAAACAGTATTGGGGCTAACCAGAGTCTTTCACGAAAAACCCATCTCACCACGAAGGACCTGCCTGCGTCCCGCTCCGGAGCGGGACAGGCAGGCACGGAGATCACGAAGCGGTAAGGCACGGAGAACCGCTCCTGACCCTGACGACCGGGAAGCGGGCG
>JACQVN010000045.1 GCA_016209735.1 Candidatus Methylomirabilota bacterium | reverse complement strand
CCTGCGCTGCATCTGGGAGGGCCGTATCGTGAGGGACACGAGACAGCATCTCCCAGCGTTGCTGTGGTCACAAGCACCTACAGTTCTTGAACAGGAAAGGGGGGCTGGAGGGAGCCTGGAAGATGGCTCTTTCGGAGCGTGTGCCGGCAAGGAGTGTCTGCGCAGCCGGTCTGAAGGGGACTCTTGCTCAATTGGCGGTCCGGGGGGGCGGCACCTATGTTGTGCGCAGGGGGCGGACCGGAATGACTTGCCGGTATTGAGGGAGGAGCTTCCGCCGTGTCTATGACGCGTCAGATCTTGCTCCGCAGCCCGTCCGTGGGCATGCGCAGGGTGCGGAGGGGCTCCACGGCCAGGGGGTGCGCCTGGCCGGTCGGGTGGCTCCCGGCTACGGAAACGCCTTCGGAGCGCGGGCTGAGGGGATGATCGGGGCGGCGGTGCCGTCCCCAGCCCTGCGGCGCCAGGAAAGAGAGGCTATGGCAGCTTTGACGCCCGAGCGGCCCGGCGAGGGACGGCCGGGGTCGCGGGAGGCTTACCGGCTGGGGATGAGTGCTTCTGAGTTGTCCGGCGCCCGCCGCGCCTCTGGCGGCCACGATGGGGCATCTTCCCGGCCGGGATCCGGGAAGACGACGAGGGCCGGTCGGGTGCAGCGCACCACCACCCGGCTTCCCGCGGGGAGGGGGCTGGAGGAGAACTGCTGGCTCAGCCGAGAAGGAAGTGGGCGAGCGGGCGCACGGCGCCGCCGGCGGCAAGCGCCAGTCCGAACGTGAAGCCGGAGATCAAGAGCGCCCGCCGCCAGCCCAGCTCCCGACCCAGGATGGCGATGGTGGCCAGACAGGGCACGTAGATGGTGTTCACCAGGGCGTACACCACGATCTGATCCGGCCGCATGAAGGTCAGGAGGTTCACCGCCTGAGGACCGTACTGGATCATGGCCAGGGTGACGAGCAACTGCAGGGCCAGCTCCTTCCGCAGGACGGCGATGACCAGAGTGAGCCCCGCCACGGCGGGAAGGCCGAGCCACCCCTCGAAGATCGGGCGCAGGGGGGCAGTCAGGTGCCACAGCAGGCCCGTTTCGTACAGGCCCCCCAGAACGATGCTGCCACCCACGACGATGGGGGTGGCCACGACGGCGAAGTGGTGGAAGCGCATCCAGGTCTTCCGCAGGATCGGGCGCAGGGCGGGCCGGCGGAAGGGGAACATCTCCATGACCAGTCCGGTGCCTTGACCGGGCAGCACCCGGTGGAGGCCGATGCCCGTCAGGATCGCAAGCAGCGCGGTGACGGCATAGACGCCCAGGGCGGCCCGCCATCCGGCGGTGAGGGAGACGGCGCCCAGGATCACCGCCGTCCGGGCGCTGCACGGCGTCAGGATGACCAGGGTGGACGCGATGATCCGCTCGCGCATGCTCCCGAGGACCCGGGTGCCCATGATGGCCGGGACGTTGCAGCCCGCGGCGGCGACGAGCGGGATCATGGCGCGGCCGTGCAGTCCCATCTTGTGCATCACCTGGTCGGTCAAAAACGCCACGGCATTCAGATAGCCGCTGTCCTCCAGCAAAGCCAGCAGGAAGTAAAAGACCAGCACGTAGGGGATGCCGACGGAGAGGGCGGCGTTGATCCCGGCGTCGAACCCCCAGAGGAGCGTCTTGGCCAGGGCGCCTTCCCCGAGCAGGATATGGATCGGCCACTGGATAACGGGCGACGCCGCGCTGGTCCAGAGGGTGTTGAAGCCCACCGACAGCCAGTCGCCGACGTAGAACAGCAGGCCGAAAATCCCGGCCAGGACAACGCCGAGGATGGGCAGGCCTGTCCATGGCCCCGTGGTGATCCGCCAGAGGCGATCGGCGAGGAGAGGGCGGGGCGGCTCCCTGGTCTCGACCTCGCTGGCGATGAGGCCGGCGAGGCCGTGCCGCTCGCGCGACAGGAGCATGCCGGCGTCTTCGCCGCGCTGGTCGCGAAGACTCGCCGTCAATTCGTCGCGGAGGGTGAGCACCTCCTCGGCCTCCGGGGCGGACTCGAGCCAGCCCGTCACCCCGCTGTCCCCTTCCAGGAGAAGCAGGGCCACGGCGCGTGCGGGGAGGCCGCAGGGGAGGTCGGACCGGCGAGCCAGCAGGCGCTCCAGCTTCCCGATGGCAAACTCGACATCGTCGCTGTAGCGGACCCGCCGCCGCAGAACCAAGCGCCGCGTGGCTTGCTCCACGGCATGAACCATGAGCTGGTCGAGGCCGGTTCCCCGGCTGCCCACGGTCGGGACGACCGGGCTGCCGAGGATCTCCGCCAGGCGGTGGGCGTCGATCTGAATGCCGCGCGCCTCCGCCTGGTCCACCACATTCAGCGCCGCCACCAGGGGAAGCCCGAGATCCAAGACCTGCAACCCCAGGTACAGGTTGCGGGCCAGATTGGTGGCGTCGAGGACCAGGATGACCGCGTCGGGCTTTCCGTCCAGGAGGGCCCGGCGGGCCACCCACTGATCCTCGGAAATCCCATCCAGGGCATACGTCCCGGGCAGGTCGATCACGCCGAGGGTCTGGTCGCCGAAGCGTGTCCTGGCGAACTGTAATTCCACAGTCTTGCCGGGATAATTGGCCGTCTCGACCCCCATCCCGGTCAATCGGTTGAAGATGCTCGACTTGCCCACGTTGGGGTTTCCCGCCAGGGCAATGGAGAGATCTACCCCCTGCTGGAGGTCTTGCAGCGGCCCGTGACAGGTGCAATTCATCGGAAACCCCTCGCCCCGGATTCATGCGCAGAAGCGCCGCCGTCAATCGCCCTGCCGCCGCCGCCGCCGTCGCCCGCCCCCGCCATCCCCGCCGCCGTCCCGCACCAGGATCCTGCCAGCCACCTCCCGCCCCAGCGCATAACGGGCCCCGCCCACCTGGATGAGAAGTGGGCCGCCGAACGGGGCCACCTCTTCGACGGTAACCTCGGCCTCGGGGAGGAGCCCCAGGCTGGCGAGGTAGCGCAAGAATTCCGCCTCCTCGTTGGCGATCTGCTGAATTCGGACACGGCTCCTCGCCGCCACCCGGTCGAGGGTCCGGGATTCGGGGGCAGGGATGCGGCCATCGGAAGACGGAATGGGGCTGCCATGGGGGCAGGTCGCAGGGTTATCGAGCAGGTTGGCCAGCCGCGCCTCCCCAACGGGGCTGATGCTGTGCTCCAGTCGCATGGCCTGCTCGTGGGCCTGGTCCCACGGGAGTCCGAGCACATCGGTGAAGAGCCGCTCCGACAAGCGGTGGCGGCGGAGCACCCCGGCAGCCTGGCGCTGTCCCTCCCGCGTGAGGACGAGGCATCCCCTCGGGTCGCGCTCGACCAGGCCGCGGCCCTCTAGCTCGGCCAAGACGGCTCCCGTGCTCTCGGGAGTCAACCGGGCAAAGGCGGCGACCTCCTCCAGCCTGGCGGATCGGTCCTGCTGCAAGAGTCGCTGGAGGGCCTGGAGGCAATCCTCCAGCATCTCGTCCGTCACTGGAGCCTGGCTAGGGTCGGGCATCGTGGGCTCTCCCTTCGGCCGGACCGGGAGGCCCCCGGCGCTTTCCGCAGCGCCGGGCGGGCCGGGCGCAGGAGCGGCACAGGCCGTACAGCTCCAGCTTCTCGTCGGTGACGGTGAATCCCTGGGTGCGGGCCACGCGCCGCCGGAGAGACTGCAGCGAGGTATCCTCGAACTCTTGAACCTTCCCGCAACGGGTGCAGATGAGGTGGTGGTGGGTCCAGTCGGCCGGGTTCGGGTCGAACCGGGCATAGGCCTCACCGAACTGTCGCTCGGTGGCCAGCCCGGCCCGGCGCAGGAGCTTGAGGGTCCGGTACACCGTGACCAGCCCGATGCGGGAGTTCAGGCCGCGTATCCGCTGGTACAGCTCCGGCGCCGAGGTGGCGGCCGGCGGCGAAAAAGGCCCGGGCGACCTCTTCCCGCTGGCGGGTGAACTTCAGCCCCGTGCGGCTCAGAAACTCGGCGAAGCCCCGGACGGCCTGATCGGAGGTTGGCATGAGACCTCCTAATTGAAAATGATTGTCAATATCCAGCGGCACCATAGTCCTCCGCGCCGAGGGTGTCAACGCCAAAACAGGGGAGCGGGGGCGCCACGGGAGATTTGTCCGGTCGGCCGTACGGCCGGGCCGTGGCCAGTGGGGTTGGGATCCTCAACCGGTGTCTCTCACCACGGAGGCCACGGAGGAGGCGTAGACAGAAATATTCGTCCAACCCAGCCAGGACAGGGAGGATATCTTGGGGTCTCGACTGCTGATGTCCGTTCGGACGAGACAGTTCCGGAGTTTTCTCCGTGCCTCCGTGGTGCTGCGGCTGCACTCGGACTCAGAGGGGATCGAGGGGGATCTGCCGGACGGGCCCAAAGGGGGCAAGGGCGGCCTCGAAGGCCTTCGCCGCCCCGACGACGAGGACGACGCTGTGATCGGGGTGGAGATACTGGCGCGCCGCGCGCTGGATGTCGGCCGGGGTCACCTGGCGATAACGATCCAGCAGGGTATCGTAGTAGCCGGCAGGCTCCCCGTCCACCTCCAGCATCAGCAGGCGGGTCACGGTGCCGTAGCGGGAAGTGAAGCGGAAGATGAAGGAGTTGATGATGGCCTCCTTGGCCCGGTCGAGTTCGGCGGCGGTCACGGGCTCCACCTGCAGCCGGCGCATCTCCTCCAGGATGCCCGCCACGGCCCGTGGCACGTTCTCATTCTTGGTCTGGAGTCCGGCGCGGAAGAGGCCGAGCACGTTGCTGCCGGTGGGGAAGCTGCTCCAGGCCCCGTAGGTCATCCCCTCGCTGGTGCGGAGCCGGTCCATCAGGCGGCTATTGAAGCCGCTGGAGCCGAGGATGAAGTCCATGAGTTCGATGGCGTGGCGATCCGGGTTTTCGCGGGTCGTGCCGAAGTGGCCGAGGATGACGCTGGCTTGGGCAATGTCGCGAGGCAGCACGCGGACCCCCTGCTCGATCCGGGGGGTGACAGGAGGAACGGGGGGAAGGGCGAAGGCAGGCTCCCGGGCCCAGTCGCCAAACGCCACGAGCGCCTTGGTCACCAATTGCTCCCGGGAGAAGTCCCCCACGAGGGCCAGGAACATGTTGTTGGGATAGAAAAAGCGGCCGTGGTGCCGCACCAGATCCGCGCGCTCGAGCGCCGCAACCTGCCCGGTCGTCAGCGGCCGGCCCAACGGATGGGCGTCGGTGTAGAGGGACCGGTTGAACTCCCGGCTGGCCAGCCGGCCAGGATTGTCCACCAGTCGCCGCAAGTCTTCGACCGCCTGCCCCTTGGCGATCTTCAGGGGGGTCGGGTCGAAGGCGGGACGGCGGATGATATCGGAGAAGATCTGCAGGGCGCGGTCCGCGTCCTTGGCCAGCGCGCTCAGGCTGACGGTAATCTCCTCGAGGGAGGCCGAGGCCTCGATGGAGGCGCCCAGAAACTCCAACTCCTCGTTCAGCTTGGCGAAGGGCAGCGTCTCCGTCCCCCCGCTCCGGAGTTGCGAGGCCGTGAAGCGCGCGCTCGCCGGATGTGCCGGATCTTCGAAGAGACTGCCGGCACGGAAGACCGCAAAGGCCTGCAACAGCGGAAGAGAGCGATCGTCGGCGAGGTAGAGGACGATGCCGTTGGGCAAGACGCGCCGTTCCACCTCGCGGCCGATCCGGGGGATGCGAAGCTCCAGGGGGGCGAAGGTCATGCGGCGCACCAGTTCGGACCCCGGCGATTGTTGCGCGTCCAGCCGGGTGGGTACCTCGGCGGCGCAGCCTGCGAGGAGAAGAGCCACGACTGCCAGGCTGCCCAATGCCCGCTGGACTCCCAGGGCGCCGCGTTTTCCCAGAAAGTGCGTCACCGTCAGAACCCTCGCAGGGTGCAGCAGGGATGGCGCCACAACCGCGGACAACCCAGACTCTCGACTCTCAAATCCCGCTGCGCGGGATTTTGGTTCCGCCTCCGGCGGGACTCCGACCTCGAATCCCGCCTGGCGGCGGGATCTCCGGCGCCTCCGGCGCCTTCGACCTCGAACCTTGAACTTCGAACCGGTAACCCCCTCACTGACTCTCCCACACCTGGCGGGCGGGGCCGGCCTGGCCCGGGGAGGCAGAGGCGGGCCTTTTTCCCCCGCGCACCAGGGAAGCCACCGTCCGGTGCTGAGGCGTGAGGTACTTTTTGGCGACCGCCAGAACGTCTTCGGCGGTGACCGCCTGAATGCGTCGCAGTTCTTCCAGGGCGAGGCGCCAATCGCCCAAGATCGCCCAGGCGTCGCCCAGGCGGGCGGCGAGTCCGCCGTTCGAGGCGAGGCTGCTGACGGCCTCCATCTCGATCTGATTTCGCACCTTCTCGAGCTCCCGCGCGCTCGGCCCCTCGCTCGCGCTGCGTTCCAGTTCCTCGCTCAGGGCCGCCTCGACCTCCTCCAAGGTGTGGGGGGCACGCGGCGTGGCCTGCACGACCACCAGCCCTGCGTGGCGCAGGAACCAGGGCCCGACGGCGATGCTGGTGACGAGGCGCCGCTCTTCCACCAGGCGTGTGTACAAACGGGAGGATCGGCCGTCACCCAGGAGAGACCCGAGCACCCAGAGGGGATAGGTGTCGGGATGCCCGGCAGCGGGACCCTGGTACAGCATCAGGAGGTGGGGTTCTGCAGGGAATTCCACGCGAACCCGCCGCTCGCCCCCTTGCGGGGGCTCCTGCAAGAGCGGTTCGGTCGGCACGGGCTGCGAGGGAATGGCTCCGAAATACCGCTCCGCGATCCGGATGACCTCCGCCGGATCCAGGTCCCCCACCAGCACGGCCAGGGCATTATTGGGAGCGTAAAAGGTGCGGAAATACGCCTCGGCCTGCGGGCGGGTGAGATTGGCCAGGTCTCCCGGCCAGCCCAGGGTGGGTTGCCGGTAGGGTACCGCCACGAAGGCGGTGGCCAAGGCCGCCTCCCAGAGCTGCCCGCGCGGGCTCGTATCCACCCGCTCGCGGCGCTCCTCCTGGACCACGTCCCGCTCGGTGTAGAACTCCCGGAAAACGGGGTTCCGAATGCGGTCCGACTCCAGGAGGGCCCAAAGCTCCAGGCGGTTCCTGGGGAGGCTGATGTAGTACTGCGTGCCGTCGCGGGAGGTCGAGGCGTTGAGGCGCGTCCCGCCGTTGCGGCGGTAAATCTCCCAGAGTTCGTTCCGGACGATGAAGCGGTTGGCCTCGGCCTGGCTCGCCGCAATCTCTTTCTCCAGCGCGGCGATCTTGGCCGCATCCGGGACGTTGGCATTCCGCCGGGTCTTCGCCCGTTCGGCTTGCAACTGGGCCTGGAGGGCGTCAATCCGCTCCAGGAGGGGTCGCTCGGCCTCCGGGTCAGAGGATCCGAAGAGAGCCGTTCCCTTGAACATCATGTGCTCGAGCAGATGGGCGAGGCCCGTCTGTCCCGGCGAATCGTTGACGCTGCCGACCTTGAAGCGCAGGTAGGCGGAAAAGGTCGGGGACTCGCGCCGCTCCACGATGAGGAAGCGCATCCCGTTCTTCAGACGGTGTTCCGTGACAGGGAATGGAAGCGTCGCAGGGGCAGCGGATGCCCGGGCGGCTGCCGGCAGGAGTAAGAGAAGGAGGGCGAATGCGGCGATGACGCGTCGCAGGATCTCTCGATTCGCGGTCCAGCCACTCATGATCCGCTCGTTTCGTTGGCGCAGCTTGCGTGAGAAGTTCCACGCTTGGAGGTCTGGGGCCATCGCACGATCCGAGGGGCTTTGACCAGACCCGGCAGTCAATGAAGCTTTAACCTCCCACCCAGTCGCGATTTCCCAAGCGACAAAACCGTATATCTATAGCATGGGAATAGTCCCGAATCAATCCAATCTCGAATGGGCGCAGGCCGTGCGGGAAATCCCACAGACCAAAGCTTCCCTTGGGACATTCTAGTTACTTATTGGTGGAAGCCGATCAATTGTCCGATTAATGCTACAACCCTTCAATGCGTCAACTTATTGAGAAATAAGGCAGAAACGGATCTACAGGAAACTCTGCCCTTTCCGTTCAGACGTGGCACCCCGTTTGCTTCCCGTACGAGAAGAGAGTCGTGCATGGATCCCCTGGGGGGAGATTCTCGCCACATTCAGTTGTGGTCGAGACGGGGTAGGGGAGTGGAGGCGAAACCAGCCGCGAGCGAAAGCGAGGTTATCCTGAAGGCCATCGCGAGGGAGAAGGCCTCCTATGCTCATCTCGCATCCGCGGCCCACACCTGCCAGAATCCCAAGGCCCGCCGACTCTACAATCAGCTCGCACTCGATGAATTGAAGCACCTCCTCACCCTGGTGAGCCTGATGGATGGTCTCGCCGAGGACTGTATGGAGAAGTTGGACCTCACGTTCCCGTCCGGCGACTCTTCCGGACGGCCTCCCGAGGCCGATGAGAGCATCCTGCGTTCCGCCCTGGCGGAGGAGCAGCGAAAGACGGACCTGTTCAAGGACCTGGCTGCCGGATGTAGTCGCGAGGAGCTGCTCGCGCTCCTTACGACCTTGTACAGCGAAGAAGAGGGTCACCTCGCCCGGCTCAAGTCGCTGCAGTACGGCCTGGAGGCGGATCGGCCGGTGGTGGCCAAGTGGCTGCGATCCATTCGCCGCTTGGTGCCGGCCGGTTATCTCCCTTGAGAACGTTCCGGCGGCACCGCCGCCGGGAGTGGTGACGGCTAGAATCGGTTGGGCGCACCGGAGGTGCCCGGCAAGTCAACCGCTGTCGCGGGGAGGAGGGCCCCGCGTGATCCCCATGCGTGGGGTAGATCAAGGAGGAAGGCATGGTACCAGAGATGGAGTTGTGGTCGCCGGAGCAGGAACTGCGACTCTTGGAGGAGATCGCGGAGAGCGAAGCAAATGCGTTCGAATTCGACCTCGGGCCGTCGATCCCACCCGCCGTCGCCCAGGCGGAGCGGGTGTGGGTAGCTTACTGGAAGCTTCCCCAGAACGGCTTCCGCTCCAGGGCGCGGACGCAATTGCGCCCGGTCCGCGGGCGGTAGGGCTCGTCATGCCCACCCGGGTTCTTGCCTCGGACTTGGTGCCTCTGCTGGTCGCCGCCGCTGTCAGCCTGGCCTGGGGGGCGATCGTCGCGCTGTAGCCTTTAGCCCCCCCTTTTCGACATCCCATCCGAGACAGTGCCGACCCCGGCCGGCCGATTCCCGTTGGGAAGAAGGCCGCCGGGGTCGCACTGTCTCCATGTCCAATCCCACATCGCCGCCTCGCGGGAAACCCCCGACCATCACGACTCTTGTGCCTCTTGTGCTTCTTGTGGTGGGAGGTTTCGGTGGAATCTCTCCCGCTCGCTTACACCCGCCGCGGCCCAGCGGCGGGTGGGTTGACCGGTGCTCCTTCGTGTGGTATATACCATACCCGGGTATCGTACACGAGGAACGGTGCGATGATGGATGCCGAGACCAAGGGGAAGGCCCTGGCCCGCCTGCGGCGCATCGAAGGGCAGGTGCAGGGCGTCCGCCGCATGATCGAGGAGGACAAGTACTGCGTGGATATCCTGCTCCAGATCTCGGCAGTCCGCGGTGCGTTGGAGCAGGTGGCCAAGATCGTCATGCAGCGGCACATCGAGACCTGCGTGGCGGACAGCCTGCGGACTGGGAGCGAGCGCGAGCGCGCCAGGAAGATTGAGGAGCTGGTGGCGGTCTTCTCCCGGCACGGGGGCCTGGGCGGCCGCTAGCCCGCATGGTTCGCGAAAACAGCTCGCGAACAATGCGGGCTTACGAAATCTCAAAGGATTCATCAGGAGGTAAGCCCGGAGTATTCACGGTTCCTTCGTGAATAATCCGGGCTGGGCGGATGTCTGCGCACGAGGTGGTCGTGGTGGGGGCAGGACCGGCGGGAAGCACGGCGGCACGCCGGCTGGCCGCGGCCGGCGTCCGGGTGCTCGTCCTGGATACGGCGCGGTTCCCGCGACCGAAGGTCTGCGGAGGGGCCCTGTCGCCCCGGGTGCTCGGCTACGCGCCGGCTGGCATCGAGCGGCAGTTTCGGACCGGGATCCGCCGGGCGGTCTTCTCCTATTGCGCCGCGCAGCCCTTCGAGGTCGTCGCCGACCGGCCCCTGGGGTACACCGTCCGCCGCGAGGAGTTCGACTTCTGGCTGCTGGAACGCGCGGCGGCGGCGGGGGCCGCGATCCGCGACGGAGCCCGGGTCCAGGCGGTGGAGCGGGACGGGGAGAGGATTTTGCTCCGCGTCTCCGGTGAACGGGTGCGGGCCCGCCTGGTGATCGGCGCCGATGGGGCCAATAGCATCGTGGCGGAGGGCCTGTGCCCGCATGACCATCCCCCACCCCTGCTGGCGCTCCAGGCGGAGATGGCCAGTCCGTGGCCCCACGGGGAGACGGCCCGGGTGGACGTGGGGCGGTACCCCCGCGGGTACGCCTGGGCCTTTCCCGTGGGGGACCGCGTTAACATCGGCGTGATGCTCGGCCGGGCCCACGGGCGGCGGTTGGAGGAGGCCCTGGCCCGGTTCCTGGCAGGCGCGGCCTGCCTGCCGGGCGGCCATCCCGGCGGGGCGAAGGCCGCTCCGGTGGCCGGCTTCCGGGACGGCGCAGGAGGCTGCGCGGCGCCCGGCGTCCTGCTGGTGGGGGATGCCGCCCGCCTTGCCGATCCCTTTCTGGGCGAGGGCATCTACTATGCCATGTGGAGCGGCAGCCTTGCGGCCGATGCGGTTCTGGCGGGGGGAGACGGTGAGGCGATCGCTGGACGGTACGGCACCGCCGTCGCGGGGACGATCTGGCCCGAGCTGCGGATGGCCGGCCGAATCGCGTTCTGCTTCCACTGCATGCCGCGCTGGTGGTTCCGGCTCCTGTCCCGGCTGCCCCGCGGCATCCTGCGGTATGCGGGCGTCCTGGCGGGGGAGGAGTCATATCGCGGGCTCGTCCGCCGCCTCCTGGTCCGGCTCGAAGGCGGGACCGGCCGGTGGGTCGGGGAGCGGCTGGGCATCGCGCGGAAGGAGGAACGGAGCGACTCCAAACGCTGCAAATGAGCCGCAGAGCATGCCAGGAGCCTCATGAAGGCTCCGCGGATTCCAGGAGGTTCCCGAATGACAGATGATCACGCCCCGGTCTTGGCCGGGCACGAATCCGGATCGGCCAGGCTCGACAGGATTGAGCCAGGCGATCTGGGCGGGGTTGCCGCGCCGGGCGGCAAGCTCGAGGTCGGCATCCAGGGGATGAGCTGCGCCTCCTGCGTGGCGGTGGTGGAGGAGGCGCTGCGGGGCGTGGCGGGGGTCCGGCAGGCCACGGTGAACCTGGCCACGGATCGCGGCTCGGTCCGGTTCGACCCGGCCGCCACGCGGCCCGCGGCACTGGTCCAGGCCATCGCCGACGCCGGCTACCGGCCGGTGGTGGAGCAGGCGACGATCCCGGTGAGGGGGATCTCCTGCGCCTCCTGCGTGGCCACCATCGAACGGGCCCTGCAAGAGACTCCCGGGGTGATCTCCGCCTCGGTGAACTTCGCGACCAACGCCGCCACGGTGCACTACTCGCCGGCCATGGTCTCGATGGCCGATCTCCGGCGCGCGATCCGCGAAGCCGGCTACGAGCCGTTGGAGGCGGCAGGCGATGTCTCCCCGGTGGACCGCGAGCGGCAGGCGCGGGAGCAGGAGATCCAGACGCTGCGCCGGAAGCTCGCCGTCGGGGCGGTGCTGACGGCGCCGGTGGCCGTCGGGAGCATGCACCACTGGCTCCTGTGGGCTCCGGCAATGCTGCAGAGCTTCTGGGTGCAGCTTCTCCTCAGCACGCCCGTGCAGTTCTGGGTGGGGGCTCAATTCTACCGCGGGGCGTGGGCCGCCCTCCGGCACAAGACCTCCGACATGAATACCCTGATCGCCGTGGGAACGTCCGCCGCCTACTTCTCCAGCCTGGCCATGACGCTGGCCCCGGACTTCTTCGCTGCGCGAGGCATCCGGCCCGCCGTCTATTTCGAGACGGCGGCCGTGATCATCACCTTGATCCTGCTGGGGCGGATGCTGGAGGCGACGGCGCGGGGCCGGACCAGCGAGGCGATCCGGCGACTGATGGGACTCCAGGCCAAGACGGCCAGGGTCCTCGCCGGCGGCGAGGAGCGGGACATTCCCGTGGAGGACGTGCGCATCGGTGACCTCGTCGTCGTCCGGCCCGGGGAGAAGATCCCGGTGGATGGGCTGGTGCGGGAGGGCGCCTCGGCGGTGGACGAGTCCATGCTCACCGGGGAGAGTCTCCCGGTGGAGAAGCGACCCGGCGATTCTGTGATCGGGGCCACCCTGAACAGGACGGGGACCTTCCGCTTCGAGGCCACCAAGGTAGGCAAGGACACCGTCCTGGCCCAGATCATCCGCCTGGTGGAGGAGGCCCAGGGCTCCAAGGCGCCGATCCAGCGGCTGGCCGACGCCGTGGCCAGCGTCTTCGTGCCGGCGGTGATCGGCATCGCCGTGGTCACCTTCCTGGTCTGGCTGGCGCTGGGGCCCGCGCCGGTTTTCCTCTTCGCCATGCTGAACTTCGTGGCGGTGCTCATCATTGCCTGCCCGTGCGCGCTGGGCCTGGCCACGCCGACGGCCATCATGGTCGGCACGGGGAGGGGGGCCGAGCAGGGGATCCTGATCAAGAACGGGGAGAGCCTGGAGATGGCCCACCGGGTGCAAGCCGTGATCCTGGACAAGACCGGGACGCTCACCGAAGGCCGTCCGGAGGTTACGGACATTCTGATTGTCGCGCCGAGCACCGAGCACCGAGCGCCGAGCGCCATGCCCGGGACTCCCATCAGCCATCAGCCATCAGCCATCAGCCATCAGGAGCTGCTGCGTCTGGCGGCCTCGCTGGAGCGGGGGTCCGAGCATCCCCTGGGGGAGGCCATCGTTGCCCGGGCGAAAGCCGAGGGGATCGCGCTTGCCGAGGTCCAGGAGTTCCAGGCGGTACCGGGTCATGGCGTGCGCGGCCGCGTGGAGGGGCGCCATGTCCTGCTGGGCAACGCGAGGTTCCTGCGGGACGCGGGAGTGGCGGTCGGCCCGCTGGAGGCCCGGGCGGAGGAGCTGGCGGCGCAGGGAAAGACTCCCGTCTTCCTCGCGGTGGACGGGCGGGCGGCCGGGATCATCGCCGGGGCCGACACGCTGAAGGCACACTCGGCCGAGGCGGTGGGCGCCCTGCATCGCCTGGGCCTGGAAGTGATCATGCTCACCGGGGACAATCCGCGAACGGTCAGGGCCGTCGCCGAGCAGGCGGGCATCGACCGGGTGCGGGCCGAGGTGTTGCCGCAGGAGAAGGCCGCCGAGGTGAAGCGGCTTCAGGCCGAGGGGAAGCGGGTGGCCATGGTGGGGGACGGGATCAACGACGCCCCCGCCCTGGCCCAGGCGGACGTGGGCATCGCCATCGGCACGGGAACGGATGTGGCCATGGAGGCTTCGGACATCACGCTCATGCGGGGCGATCTCCGGGGCGTGGTCACCGCCATGGCGCTCTCCCGCCGGACGATGCGCACCATCAAGCAGAATCTCTTCTGGGCCTTCGTCTACAACATCCTGGGAATCCCCATCGCGGCGGGGATCCTGTATCCGGTCGCCGGCATCCTCTTGGATCCCATGGTGGCGTCGGCGGCCATGGCCCTGTCCTCGGTGTCGGTCGTGAGCAATTCCTTGCGCCTCAGACGGTTCAAGCCGAAGATGGGATGAAAGCGTACGACAGTACGGCGGTACCAGAGTACGACGGTACCTGGCCTGCGTTAAACGTTTAACGATGAGCATTTAACGTTATTGCCGCTAAGTTAACTCGTAACTCATTGTCTACATTGATCGCTCTCGTCGCGTCGCGCCGCCCCCGTCCCCCGCGTGCCCCTCGGGGGCGCTGCCGCGACGGAGCCCCGCGCACCCAGCCTCCCGGCTGGGTACCCGGCGGGGCAGGGCTGCTCCGGCGGGTCGGGGCCGCTGGTGCGACCCCTCCGGGCCGCCTCCGCAGCCCACCGCACGGCAGGCCTGCTCGGGGCACGCGGGGGACGGGGGCGGCGCTGAGTTATCTTTGCGGCGATGACGTTAAACGTTGAACGTTGAACGAGCATACCCCGAACTCTCGGACCGTCGAACCTCCGAACCGCCGAACTCCACTTGGGTGGTGAGTAGGACACAATACCGCGTGCGCCGTACTGCTCCCGTACCCCTGTGCCGCCGTACCGTCGTACCGCCGAACCCCCGAACCCCCGAACCTTCGAACCCTTCCCACACCGCCGTACTGATCTTGCACCGCTGTGCCGGGGTGCTGCCGTGCTGCGGTTCAAGGTGCGGCGATTCTTAACCTCGAACCTGAAACCTTGAACTTCGAACAGTCATTTCCGCCACCCGTCGAACTCCCCGCAGAACCGCTCGAGGCTCAGGGGGGAGATGCGGGGGTCGGCGCCGGCTTCGTCGGGATCTCCCGGCCTGACATACCCCCACAGCGCCAGGAACAGCCCGACCTCCCCCAGATCCGGCTCCCGCCTGACGGCCTGCAGGGTTTTCAGCCGATCCTCCACAAACCAGATATCCCGAAAAGCCGCCGACTCGAGCCTCCGCAGGATGCGGAGCAGCGCCGGCTTCGGGTGCTGCCGCTCCCTTCCCCATACCTGGTCCAGCGGAAGCGGCACGTCGTGGACTTCCAGCAGCCTATGGGCGAAACGACCTCCCTTGGTGGTGAGGATGTAGATCCGGATTCCCTGGCGAAGGGCGGAGGTTAGACGCGCCGCCATCCCGGGGTAAAGCCTCTGGTCCATCAGCCAATCCTCGAGGCTCCTGGCAATGGCGCCGTCCCGGGCCGCGTCGAATCGCCGTCCCAGCTCTTCCGGCGTGAGCCCGATGCTCTCCAGCGCCACCTCCCGCCACTTCCCTTGAAACTCCGCCAAGAGGGCCGCTTCGGACACACCGTCCAGAATGCTCCAGAGGATCAGCGGGAACTCCCACCCGAATTCGACGGCAGACCGCAGGCGAACGAAGGCTGCCATGGCGCCGGCCGGCAGCGGGCCGCCGTTCGTTCCGCGCAACGGACGGATCACTTCCCAGGCGGATCGTCCCGCCTCGCGCACTGTGTCGCAGACGACCCCGTCGAAGTCCAGCGCGAGGACCTTGGGGGATGTCATACCACCAGGAGACTGCCGGTTGTGCCGGTGGCGAACAGCTCATGCTGGGCGAGCAGCCCCAGGTTGTAGCGGGCCCATTCCACCAGGTCGCGCTTCTTGTTGTCGTGGGCCACCAGGGCAATCCGTTTGCGCAAGCCCATGGGCACCTCTGAGACGTCCATTGTGTATGCTCCCAACGGGGGTCGGTGTCACGAGGCCGGAGGACCCAGCAGACCGGGATCATTCTGCACAAGGCGTGTGAAGTTCTCGTGAATCAAGTGTGTCATCTCATGGAGGGTCTTGCCGCGCACCTCGGCCAGGCGTTCAACCACCGTCCCAAGAATGCTCGGCATGCCGCGCCTGCCCGTGAGCCACTTGAGGCCACCGGGATTGTCCGTCTCGGTGAGCAGCAGACGGCTCGGGATCTCCCGGGCAATGGCCCGAATGCCGGGGGAGTATAGCACCTCAACGCCGACGGTGAAGTAGAATCCCCGCTCTGCCATGGCCCGGAGAATGTGGAGCGGCCCATCGTACCAGTGCACGATGGCGCGCCGGACGGCGTAGCGGTCGAGGAGAGGCAGCACCTCGGCCTCGGCGCCCGAGGTGTGAAGGTTCACGATCGTGTCGCGCGCTCGCGCCTCGGCCAGGAAGAACTCGAAGACAACGCGCTGGGCGGAATAGCGCGAGGCCTCCTCCACGTACCGATGGTCGAGGCCGATCTCGCCCAGCATGGGGCTCCAGGCGATCTGCGGCCGAATGGAGTCCAGGCGATGGGCATATTCCGGCGCCTTCCAGGGATGGATGCCGAAGGTGGGGATCACCCAGGGGCAGCGCGCAGCAATCTGAAGGCTCCGCTCGTAGGAGGAGATGTCCATGGCCGTGCTGACGGTGAGGATCCTGCGGCCCTCGATCTCCCCCAATGCGTCCTCCAGGACATCGTCCGGGTATTCGTCCAGGTGGGCGTGGGCGTCAACCAGCACGCGGGCCCTCGGGGCCGCTGTCGCGGACGATGGCGTACAGGAAGGCGTCCAGCACACGACCGTCTTTGAGCACGGCCTGCCGCAGACGGCCTTCCAGACTGTAGCCGGCCTTCTCCAGGACCCGCATGGACGACGGGTTCCATTCGAAGACGCCGGCGAAGATGCGGCGGAGGCCGAGCCTGGAGAAACCGTAGGCCGTCACGGCGCGGACGGCTTCCGTGGCGATGCCGCGGCCCCAGTAGGCCGCGCCCAGCCAGTAGCCGATCTCGGCGGAGCCGCGGCAGACATCCGACCGCAACTCCAATCCGATTCCCCCTGCAGCCTCCCCGCCGACGGCAATGGCGAACTGCGTCTCGGGGGGTGCAGATGTCGCATCGCGAATCCAGCGATCGGCGTCGGTCGGCGTATAGGGGTGGGGGAATCGGTCGCGCAGGTTCAACCAGATACGCCGGTCGTTGGCGTGCCGGACGATGGCCCCGGCATCTGCCGGCTGCCAGCTCCGGATGATGCAGTTGGGCAGCGCAAGGCGGATCACCATCGTTCTTGAGTCCTCAGCCGCCCAGCAGGAGTGACGGAGCGCTCCACCGCCCCCCGAAGACCATGTCGTTGAGCGGCTTCCGCTGCCGGGGGCGAAACTCGCGTTCCTTGAGCGGCTCTGGCAACGCCTGGGGGTCCCCCAGGTAGCCCAGCGCCACGGCGGCGACGGGCTCGAAGCCGTCCGGGATGCCGAAGGCTCCGCGTGCCCTGGCCGCATCGAACCCTGCCATCTGGTGCGCATGGAGGCCGAGCGCCGTGGCCTGGACGAGGAGCGTGGCGATGGCCTGGCCGACGTCGTGCCAGGCATGCCGATTCGGGAGGTCGTTGTGGCTGAAGCGGAGCTTGGCCACTGTC
This sequence comes from Candidatus Methylomirabilota bacterium, assembly GCA_016209735.1. Taxonomy (GTDB): domain Bacteria; phylum Methylomirabilota; class Methylomirabilia; order Methylomirabilales; family 2-02-FULL-66-22; genus 2-02-FULL-66-22. The sequence continues at coordinate 46,212 of JACQVN010000045.1, read as the reverse complement.
AGCATCAGGACGGGAGCGTGCTGCGCCCAGGCTACGTTCTGCGGCACGAGACACCCCAGGAGGCGTCCGTAGGCTTCCGCGTCGTTCTTGGGGCAGACGATGAATCGCCAGGGCTGCTCGTTGAACGACGAAGCGGCCCAGCGGGCGGCCTCGAACAGGCTCAGCAGCTTCTCTCGCTCGACCGGGCGATCGGCAAAGCCGACGGGGCTCCAGCGCCTCCGCACGAGATCGTGGATCGGATACGTGATGACCGCGGGCTTCTCCATGATGCTCCTCCCTCCGCCCAGCCCAAACGTTCGGACTCAGTGGCGCTCGTGCCCGGCCCCGAGGCAGGTCCCGCCTGCGCCCGTCTCCGGCGATGCCTCGCCGTCTTCGCGCAGGCGCGTGACCGGCGGCGTGGGCCGCTCGTTGACGATGAGCCGGAACACATCCGGCCGGGCATAGTGGCCCACGGCATCGAAATCGAAGCGACTGCGCGGCACTTCGCCGAGGTCCAGCTCGGCGAAGAGCACCCCTTCCCGATCGTAGAGCGGGCCGGCGACGAGGTCGCCCAGGGGGGAGACGATAGCGCTTCCGCCGCGACAGAGGATGTCGGGGGCCGTGGCCAGGTCCTGGATGCCGGCGAGACCCGGGGGATACATGGCCTTGGTCACGAACTGATTACAGCCCAGGACGAAGCAGCGCCCCTCGCAGGCGACGTGCCGCAGCGTAGCCTGCCAGGTGTCACGGGCGTCGGCGGTGGGGGCCAGGTAGATCTCGATGCCCTTGGCATACATGGCCATGCGTGCCAGGGGCATGTAGTTCTCCCAACAGATCAGGCCGCCCAGTCTGCCGAACGGCGTTTCGATGACCGTCAGCGTGCTGCCGTCGCCCTCCCCCCAGATCAGGCGCTCGGCCGCAGTGGGCTTGAGCTTCCGATGGAGGCCGAGGAGTCGGCCGTCCGGCCCGAAGTAGAGGAGGGTGCAGTAGAGCGTTCCCCCGCTGAGTCGGCTGTCCCGCTCGATGACCCCGATGGCGAGATAGGCTTCCGCCCGTTGCGCGGCGTCCCCCAAGGCGGCCGTGACAGGTCCGGGAACCTCCACGGCGCCGTCCCAGTACGCCTGCCAGGTGTGGCGCCCGTCGGGGCGGCGATCCCCCACCGTCACCCCGAAACTCAAGCCGCGGGGATAGCAGGGAATGTAGGCCTCGGGGAAGAGGATGAGTTGCGCCCCCCGGCCGCCTGCCTCCGCCGTCAGGCGGCAGGCCTTCTCCGTGGTGGCCTCGCGATCGAAGAGGACGGGTGCCGCTTGTACCACTGCCACCTTCAGGGAAGAAGGCCTCTTCTCGGTCATGCGGTGCTTCCTTTCTCGAAAACGAAGACGCTTCCGGAGTAGGCATCGGGGTTGAAAGGGCCGCCCTTGAAGTCCCCGTAATGCCCGGCGAGGCGAAAGCCGTGCCGCTCCTGAAGATCAATATACTCCATGGCGCGCATCGGGTAGAGCCAGACCTCGCCGTCGAACAGCGTCCGGTCGCCTGCGACCAGCCGGGTACAGAAGCGGAGTCGGGATTCGGAAATCTCCCGGTATTCCCGCAGGAAGGTGACGCCGGCCGCCGCCATCACCTTGGGGGCGAACCGGTAGGAGGAGCGCTGGAGAATGTAATCCCAGTTGACCGTTTGCACGATCCAGACGGCGCCGGGACGGAGGACGCGGGCGAGTCCCTCCAGCAGCCGGGCGGACGCCTCCCCGGCGAGGTGGGCCGCGGTATTCCCGATGCAGAAGGCGGCGTCGAAGGGGGGCGGCAGGGTTCCGACCTCCAGCATGTTCATGCAGCGGAAGGCCGGGGCCGGGTATCGGCTCTGGGCCACCCGGATCATCTCCGGGTCGAGGTCGACGCCCACGGCCTCGTATCCATCGGCGGCCAGGCGGCCGCAGTAGTGGCCGGTGCCGCAGCCGGCATCGAGGATGCGGCGGGTGTCCGCGGGCAGGCAACTCTTCAGGAAGGCGTAGGTCTCTTCCTGGAAGGGAAAGACTGCCTCGTAGTGATCGGCGAACTGCGAGTAGAAGCTCATAGCTGGGTGGTCACGATCCGAAGGCCGATCAGGATAAGGATCGCGCCGCCCACCACCGACATGCGCTGACCGAAGCGGGCGCCCAGCCGCCCCCCCAACTGGACCCCCAGCGTGCAGAGGGCGCCGGTAATCACGCCGATCACCGCACTGGGGTACCAGATGCTCACTCCCAGCATGGCCAGGCTGAATCCGATGGCCATGGCGTCAATGCTGGTGGCGACGGACAAGGTCACGAGGGTCATCCCGCGCGAGGGGTCCACTTGCGGTCCGGGCTCGGGATCGAGGGCCGCTCGGATCATGCGGACGCCCACGAAGACGAGGAGACCAAAGGCGATCCAGTGGTCCACGGCCTGCACGTGGGAGGCGATCTTGATCCCTGCAAACCAGCCGATCACGGGCATCAAGAACTGGAAGAGGCCGAAGTGAAACGCGAGGCGAAAGGTCGGCCTCACCCCCCGGATGATCTCCAGCGTTCCCGCCGCGATGCAGACCGCGAAGGCGTCCATGGCTAGGCCGAGAGCGATCAGGGCAATTTCCAGGATCTCCATGGCCTCGTAGGATGGCCTCCACAAGCACACCCCATGTCAGGCGGCTGGCGGGGGGGGTTACTCCCACAGATCCGTGCTGAGGTATTTCAAGCCGGAGTCGCAGAGCAGGACGGCAATGGTCTTCCCGGCGCACTCGGACTCCAGGAGACGGAGGGCGGCCGCCACGTTTGCCCCCGAAGAGAAACCGGTGAAGAGGCCCTCTTCTCGTGCCAGCCTGCGGGCCGTCCGGATGGCCTCCTCGTCCGTCACCCGGAGGTAGCCGTCCACGTGGCGCCGGTCCACCAAGGGGAGGTCGCGCATAGAGTAGCCGCCCCCTTGGATGCGGTGATTGGGGTAGGTGACGGGCTCGCCCGCGAACGCGGCGGCGCCGGCCGGCTCCACCAGGTAGCACCGGATCGCAGGGTCCTGGGCCTTGAGGGCGGCCGCACAGCCGGCGAAGGAGCCCCCGGTGCCCGCGAAGTCGCAGAAGGCCTGGACCGTCCCCCCCGATTGCCTCAGGATCTCGGGTCCGGTGTGGAGCAGGTGGGCCCGGAGGTTTCCCTGCAGGCGGAACTGGTCGGCGCGAAACGCTCGCCGCTCCTCCACGACCCGCTGGGCCTCCCTCTCGACCAAGTCCAGGTCGCCCCCGGAGACCTGGCCGGGCATCCCGCCGGGGAGCTGATCCACCAGGACGACTTCGGCCCCCAGGGCGCGCATCATGCGGGCGCGCTCCACGGAGTTGCCCCTGGACATGACCGCCACGAAGGGATACCCCTTGAGGCCGCAGACGATGGCGAGACCCGTGCCGGTGTTCCCGCTGGTCAGCTCCACGACGGGTTGCCCGGGCGCGAGGCGGCCGTTCGCCTCGGCGTCCTGGATGATCTGGAGGGCGATCCGGTCCTTCTTGGAATAGCCCGGATTCAGGAACTCCAGCTTGGCCAGGATGCGGCCGGGAAGTCCCCGGGCGATCCGGGACAGCTCCACCAGGGGGGTCTCCCCGATTGCGCCCAACGCGGAAGCCAGGATCGAATCGTCGCGTCCCATGGGGGTTCCACCCGTAATCTATTGGCATCGCTGAGGTTCGGGACGCCAAACACGTCGGGAATGCAAAAGTTCAAACCGACAACCGACATTTTCACTTGCCGCCCGGCGGGCGGGCTCAGCCCAGGGCCTGCGCCAGATCCTCGATGAGGTCCTCGGGATGCTCCAGGCCGACGGACAGCCGCAGCAGGTTCTGGGGGGTGCCCTTGTCCGGCGGCTCGATGGAGGCCCGGTGCTCGATCAGGGTGTCCGGCCCGCCCAGGCTGGTCGCCCGCAGGATGATCCGGAGCTTGGCGGTCACGCCCAGCGCCTCGGCCTTTCCGCCTCGGACCTGAAACGACAGCATGCCGCCAAACTCTCTCATCTGCTTCGCCGCCAACGCATGGCCCGGGTGGCTCGGCAGGCCGGGGAAGTGCACCGCCTCCACGCGGGGATGCTGCACCAAGAATTCCGCCACCTGCCGGGCGTTGGCACAGTGTCCCCGCATCCGGTAGGGGAGGGTCCGGATGCCGCGCAGGACCAGCCAGCAGTCGAAGGGCGCCGCAACGGCGCCACCTTGGAGCTGGATGAGTCGGATCCTCTGGAAGTACTCGTCCTCGGTCCTGGCCACCACCGCCCCGCTCAGCACATCGCAGTGGCCGGCCAGGTACTTGGTGGTGGAGTGGAGGATGAGGTCCGCCCCCAATTCGAAGGGCCGCTGGAGGGCAGGAGAGGCCCAGGTGTTGTCCACGGCGCAGCGGGCGCCGCCGGCGTGGGCAATCCCGGCGATGCGGGCGATGTCGCTCACCCGGAGCAGCGGGTTGGAGGGGGACTCCACCCAGACCATCCTGGTCCGGGGGCGGACGGCCCGCGCGACTTCGGCGGGGTCGGTCATGTCCACGAAGCTGACCGCCAGTCCCCAGGGACCCAGAATGTCGCGCAGGATGATGGTGGTCCCGTGGTAAGCGTCAAGCGGGGCGACGACATGGTCGCCTGGCGACAGCGCCTGGAGGATGCTCAGCGTCGCCGCGGCCCCGGAGGCGAAAGCCGCCGCCGCCGCGCCGCCTTCCAGGGCGGTCAGGCACGCCTCCAGGGCGGTCCGGTTCGGGTTCCCCAGCCGGGAGTAGAAGTACCTGTCGATGGTGCCGTCGGGCGCGCGCTCGAAGGTCGTCGAGAGCACCAGGGGGGGCGCGATGGCGCCGCTGGCCGGGTCCACGGAGTGCCCGGCGTGGACGGCCAAGGTTTCGAATCGCATGGGTCACCCCCCCTATCACGCGTGCCCTTGATGAGACTGGTCGGAAGCCCCGTGCAAAAAAATTGTTTGCACCCCAGATTGGTTTTTGCGCGCCCAGCGCGCAAGAACCAGGTACCGACTTCTGGGACAGCGCACTGCAAGGCGTTCCAGTATTCAGCCGGGGGGCGGTGAAGTCAAGATTTTCCCACGGCCATGCCGGGTCATGGGAAATGACTTCGCCTCCGGCCAGCCCGGAGAATTCACGAGGGGGACGGTGAATTCTCCGGGCTAAGTGACCAACGGCTGCAGCCACATAAGGGGAGCCGTCAACCGGCCCCGAGTGGTCGCCCGCGTGCCATCCGAAGTGGGCGTCATCTGGCAAAATCCCCCCTCGCCCCCCTTTGATAAAGGGGGGGACGCGGGGATTTACTCGGAGCGCAGTGTCCTGGCGTTCGGCAAAAGGAGCAGCAGTGGGCTCAGTTCGGAGGAAGAGCGGATCGAACCCTGGTTCGTTCAGGTTCGCGCAGATTACTTTCCACGAACAACGTAGGTGCGATAGGCGCCCGGCGCGGCTTCCTGCACGTAAGCCCGGTGGCCACCGCGCTCCAGCAGCTCGACGAGGGGGATCGGACGGAAGGCGCTCTGGAGACAGAGGAGATCCCCCTCCGCCAGTTCCCGCACGGCGTGCTGCACGCGGCCGAGGGGATGCTCGCCGGCAGCCAGCAGCGCTTCGGCGTCGATCGTCACCCGAACCCGGCTGGTGTCCAGCCAGTCCGGGGGGCCGGCCGCGGCGAGCGTCGCGGCCGGGGACTCGTCCGCGGCCATGGCGGCCAGCTCCTCGGTCGGCTGGCCGGCCGCCTGGCGCAGGGCCAGGATCAACTGCCGGATGGGGATGCCGCCCATCTGCGCGGCTTTCGCCAGGGTGGCGACCTTGGCCACCGTCCGGCGCAGGATGGGATTCTTCAGGGCTTTGAAGTGGGGCGATTGCCGGACGAAGACCTCTTCGAGCTGAGGATAGGCCTCCAGCAGCTCGCCAACCTTGGTGTCGGGCGTGATCGGAAGCGATGCGCTCATGCCGTCTTTCCCTCCGCGCTGTCGTACTGCAGTAAGCGGCGCTCGCCGTCCAGCGCCTTGATCCGCGTGATGTCTTGCGTGACCTCCAGGGTGCCCAGATATTCCCCAGTTTCGCCCCGGATGGCGAAGTAGCGGATGTGCACCATCCCGCCGCGGAAATTGATCCAGAACTCCGCCACGTTCTGGCGCCCGCCCTTGAAGTCGTCCAGGATCTGCTCCACGGTGTGGACGCTCTTGGGGGGATGGCAGTGCTGGACCTTCCGGCCCAGAATGGCCTTGCTCCGGGCGAAGCCCCGGTCCAGCCCCTCGGAGAAGAACCGGACCCGATCGTCGGCGTCCGTGAAAGTCAGCTCCACCGGCAGGATGCTGAAGATGCCGCGGAGCTGCTCGGGGGTGAGCGCACCGGAGGGGAAGATGAGGCTCTCGTTGGAGGCGACCTTTGCGAGCCTGTCCGGGCTCTTCGGCGTCGGCGGCTTGTAGCCCGCCTGCGGCTCCACCAGGCAGTAGCCGTACTGTGGCGCCTGCTGCCAGATCTCCCCCCACTCGTCCTCCGTCAAGGCGTTGAGCGACATGGGGAAGAGGATGCGCTCCTCCTTCTGGATCATCTCCTCGAGAGCCAGGAGGGCCGGCTCGGCCACCGCCTCTACGACCAGCTTCCACTGAGCGGCATCGGCCTCCCCGGCGGAGAGGGCCTCGCCCAGCGTCTTCAGCAGGCCCCGCACCTCGTCGTCCTTTCCCCACATGACCTTGGACGGGCCGGTGATGCCGTGCCGCTCCAGGCAGGAGAAGAGGAGGTGCTCCTTCCGCTGGTAGTGCTTCTCCACATCCATGGTTTCGTTGTAGGCCTGCTTCCAGCGGCCAAGGAGCGGACCCAGGGGGGCGTCGCCCGGCAGGGCGCCGATCTCCCGCATCACCGTGCGCATCTTTTCGGCGGCCTGGGCCAGGGCCTCGTTCTCGCGGCGGAAGGTGTCCACGGGGTGCCCCGGGCCGATGATGGGCTGCGCCGGCTGCACCAGAATCTCCCGCAAGAGCGAGGAGTGGAGGTCGCACATGGACTGGACCTCGGCCACGGGCATGCCCTCGGCCATCAGTTGCTGCTCCATGGCCGCAATCTCCGACGCGTCGGTCTCCCGCACAATGGTGCGGAGCTTCCCGCGCACCTCCTCCGGGGAGCCGCCGTGGTGGAGGTGCTTGATGACCTCTTTCATGGTCTGGATGCGGTGTTCGCGGTTGTTGATCAACTCGCTCATGGTGTCCTCCGCGTGTCGCCCCCGGAGGCGAGGAGGCGCGACGCGTCGATTCAATCGACGCACCCATTCTATGCCCAGTGCAGCAGGAGTGCTTTGATCCAGATCAAGCGGATGGCGGAAGGAAGCGTTTTCAGGGTCAGGTCCTGCGCGGTGGGGGAGAAGTCGTTGGAGGTGACGCGGAAAAAAAACACCGGGTTTGCCAGGGCTGCGCGAAGCGCTGCTCGGGGGAAAGAAAGGATCGCAGTGCCTGCAGATCGGGCTCGCGAACGGCGGCAGGGCGGGTCACCAGCTCGGCATACCGGAGCGCCTGCGGCCGATGGGCCATCACGCTGAAGATATCGGGCAGCTGGCCGAATCGCCGGACGAGCAGGTCGACCGACTCCTGGAGGTCCGGGTTAACCTGCGATGGGTCGAGGGGCCCGATGTTGGCCATGGGGGTATCTCCTCCGCGGAGAAGGAGGGTCAACTTGACACGGGACAGGCCTTTCCCCGGCCACGCAAGGACGATGAGGCCACGCTACGCCGCTTGCCGGGGAGTGTCAAGCCGATCCGTCGCCTGGAATGCTCGGTTCCCGCACCGAGCCGGCGTGCGCTGGGGCCGTCCGAGTCCGGGCAGGAATGCCAGCGACGTGGTGAGCGTCATGCCCCGTCCCGTGGGGGGATGTTCTTGTTCATCCGGAACAGGTTCCGCGGATCCCACCTCGTCTTGACGTCGGCGAGTCGCGCGTAGTTCTTCCCGTAGGCCGCCCGGATGCGCTCGTCGCCCTCCTCTTCCGTGAGGAAGTTGACGTACGTGCCCCCCGTCGAGAAGCCGCGCATGTCCTTCCATGCCGCGCGCGCCCACGCCATGTTGGTCTCGTCGTCCCTCGCCGTCTCCCAAGAGGCCATGACGGTGAGGACGGCGGCGGCCTCCCGATTCCCGGCGGCAGAGTGGTCCTCCGGGAGCCGCTGGAGGGCGCCGTCGATTGGAAACAGGATGATCCCGGAATGGGGCGAAACGATGCGCTGGGCCTGCTCGATGAGCTTCGCGCAGAGGGCTGGACCGAGCCGGGGAAGGTACTCGGATTTCCAGTAGTAGCGCCGACCCTTCGGCTGGGTCGCGTCCAGGAGGCTCTGCTGCGACACGTAGGGCCGGCGTCGGACGACGTCGCCCACCGGGGAGCCGAAGGCCTTGATCGGTCCCACCTGCTTCTCCCCCTCCTCGACCGGGCCCGAATGACAGAGGAGGAGCGCGATGATCGCTCTGCCGTGGATCGCCGGCTGCAACCACGGGGCGGGCGGCGCCAGGCGCAGCATGGCGGCGCAGGTCAGCTCCGGCGGGGCGTGCCGATCGAGCGACTCGTACAGCCGGAGGACATCGGGAGCCTCCTCGGCGCGCCAGGCGATCGCCCCGGCCACCACCTCGGGCCCGACGGGATGCAGCGCGTACTCGAAGCTCGTCACGACGCCGAAGTTGCCTCCCCCTCCCCGGAGACCCCAGAACAGATCGCCGTTTTCCCTTTCGCTCGCCCGCACAACGCGCCCGTCTGCGGTGACCAGCTCCATGGAGCGGACATTGTCGCAGCTCCAACCGAACCGGCGCGTGAGGTAGCCGAACCCGCCGCCCAGCGTGAGGCCGGCGATCCCCGTGGTGGAGACGAAGCCGAGCACCGTGGCAAGGCCATGGAGCTGGGTCTCGCGATCGACATCGCCCAGGAGGCAGCCGGCCTGGGCGCGGGCCGTCCGGGCGAGCGGGTCCACCCACACCCCGCGCATGCGGGACAGGTCGAGCATCAACCCGCCGTCGCACACGGCGAGGCCCGAGATGTTGTGCCCGCCCCCTTTGACGGACAAACCGAGATTCCGCTCGCGCGCAAAGTTCACGCATGCCGCCACGTCGGCAACGCCGAGGCAGCAGCCGACCAGGGCCGGCCTCCTGTCGATCAGCCCGTTCCAAATGGCGCGCGACTCGTCGTAGCCGGGGTCCCCGGGGAGCAGGAGCGCGCCTCGCAGCCGGGCGCGGAGATCCCCCAGGGTATTGGCATCGAGATGGATCTCGGCGCCTTCCGTCGATCTGGCCGTCACGATGGCCATGGCTTCTTGCCTCCCATCGGGGGCGGGGGACTTCGTCCCCGTTGAGTCCGTGGTGGGATGGGGAGAGACGGGCGACATACTCTCACCATCCGCGTGCCGAAAGGACCCCGGCGAGCACTGCGAAGTAGTGGCACGCGCTGCCGGCCGTGACGAACAGGTGCCAAACCGCATGGCCGTACCGGAGGCGTTCCCAGGCAAAGAAAACGACACCCGCGGTGTAGCATGCTCCGCCCGCCACGAGCCACGCGAGCGCCGTGCGGTCAAGGCGTGCCACCAGCGGACGGATGGCCACCAGGACGAGCCAGCCCATGAGCAGGTAAAGCGCCGTGGAGGCCTGCGGAAAGCGAAAGCCGACCGTCGTCTTGAGCGTCACGCCGAAGACGGCGAGCCCCCAGATGGTTCCGAAGAGGGCCCAGCCCCAGGGTCCTCGCAACGGGCCCAGCATGAATGGGGTGTATGTGCCGGCGATCAGCAGGAAGATCGCCGCGTGGTCCAGCACTCGAAAGAGCCGCTTGGCGCGCGGCAGGCGCGCCGCCGGGAGCGCATGGTAGAGCGTCGACGTGGCGTAGAGGAGCGTAAGGGTGGTTCCGAAGACCGCGGCGCCGACGGTGCGCCACGGATCGCCCTGTCTGGCCGCGGCCATCGCCAGGGCCGGGATGGCCGCGATGGTCGCAACCAGGCCCAGGCCGTGTATCACAGTGCTGGCGATCTCCTCGCCTGTCGTGGGGTCGGGCTCGATCATCCACACTCCGCGAAAGCGGTCACACCGCCTGCCGGCGGCCATCTCCTCGACGCCCGGTGCAGCCTGGCGACGAAACGATCCGCCTGCATCCTGCCGCATCAGGGGGAATGCGGCAAGCCTTATCCGAAACGCTTCACCACGAAGCGCACGAAGGTACTGCTTCCACATGCGGTGGAAGCGGTCCTCGTGGGCCCGGATGTTCCAGGGACGGCTCCCGTCGACCTGGATGTCCGCCGCGGCCAAGATCCGTTCGATCGTCAGCCGGAACGCCTCCGTGGCCATCGTGCGATACTGCGCCCCTGAGGCTATTCGCCCTCGCCGACGGCCCCCCGTTTCCGCTTGGCGGCGCCCCGATGTTTCTTCGCCTCCAGGCGGCGCTGCCGCGACGCCTCCGTCGGTTTGGTCGGGCGACGATGGCGGGGGGGTTCCCAGGCCTTCTCGATCAGGGCCAGCAGCCGGTCAACGGCGTCTTCCCGATTCTGCTCCTGCGTCCGGAAGCGCCGCGCTTCGATCGTGAGGATCCCCTCGTGGGTGAGCCGGTTTCCCGCCAGCCGTCGCAGCCGCTCCTTGACGGTGGCTGGCAGCGACGGGGAGCGCCCGACGTCGAAGCGGAGCCGCACCGCCGTGGAGACCTTGTTGACGTTCTGTCCCCCCGGTCCGGAGGCGCGGAAGAACTCGAAGGCGAGTTCGCCGGGTGGGATGGGGTGCCGCATGGCTGGAGGTGTCATGAGGTATCGTCTCACCCGGGCTGGCAGTTCATCCAGACCCTGGCCACGAGGCCAACCATCTGCAGGGCATCCTGACTACCACCGGCGATTCCCTTTTCGAAATCCCCCTCCGTGCGCGCCATCCGATTGGTCACGTGAGCCAGGCAGACCACCGATTTCTGTGTTGCATCTGCAAAGGCGTAGAGAGCGGCAGCCTCCATTTCCACAGCCATGATCCCCAGGTCGCGGCAGCGCGCGACCGCAGACGCGGTCTCTCGAAACGGGGCGTCCGTCGTCCACGTGGCACCGCGGAATAGCGGCATCGCCGTCTGAGTGAACACGCCCTCGACCGTCCGCAGTAAGCCTGGTGCAATGCGGCTGAAGTCTCCTGGGGGAAGATAGTGATAGCTGGTGCCCTCATCGCGCAAGGCTTTCTCTATGAGAACGAAGTATGGCGGCTCTTTGGGCTCGGCAATCTGCCCCGCCGATGTCACGCTGATGAGCAATTCGCACCCGGATGAAAACAACTCTTCGGCTACGAGGACGGCAAATGATGCGCCCACTGCGCATCCGACGATACCGAAGCGCATATCGTCCTGCGCGAAGGAATACAGGTCGGTGTGATAGCAGGCCCATTGAAGGGAGCGCTCGGCGCGACGCGTGGCGACCAGCCAGCGCACGATGTCGCCGTCGGGATCCAGCACACAAATCCGGGGGACCTGGCCCCGCGGCAGAGATTTCTGTCGCCTCGCCTCGCGAAGCAGGTTCTCCGCCGTGAAGACAGAAGGTTCCGTATAGTGTTTGTTCAGCAGAATCGGAGGCGTTGCCATCGTGCGCCTAGGGAATCTTCCAGATCACCTTGCCGTCCTTGTCGGAGAGCCGGCCGTTCGCATCCTTCAGAGTGAAGTTTTCAGCCTCCACCGTCACCGTTTTCGACAGGGCGTAACTCAAGGCCGCCGCAGCGATAATCAGGAAAAGCATGGCAACACTTACGAGCCACCAGCGGCGCTGTGCCCGCTCCAGGCGCTCGAGCCGTTGGGTCAGGCCCTCCATTGTGAGCTCGGGCATGGCATCCTCCTCTTCGCAGAAGCCTCCGCGATTGCGCCGGGCGCTCCTCACTGCCGTTGGGCGAGAATTGGGCGTTTCCGAGTTTCCCCCTTTACATCGGTGCCAACGCGGACTGCCTGCGGTAGGTTGCAGGCAATCGCCCTTTATGGGCGTTGCCTGATGAAGGCACTGCAGGTGGTGTTGCTCAAGTCGTTGCGGGTGCAGCCGCACTGAATCCGCGTGTAATCCTGGCAAGTGGTAAACCCACGCCGGTTGCGTACGCCATTGGATTGAATGAGCGAGCAGGCTTGCGGAACCCACGACGGAGGTGATCCGCTTTGCCGCAGTTTGACGAACGTGAGGTTCGGCATCACATACCAGGGGCCGTCCGGCCGCTCGAGGTCATGGACAAACGTGGGCTGCCAGCCGTTCCCGGAACACGGCGCGGCAATCGCGGACGAAACGCTCATTGCCGCCAGAAGGAAAGTAATCGCACCTGCCAGCAGGATTTTTCGCATTGCGGCCCCTCCCCATGATCCGTGAGTCCATTGCACGACATCCCGCCTGTGAATCCGCTCTGATGTGGCTGCTGTCCCCTCCTTTCTGAGACCGGCGGGGGATGCCCTGTTCGGCCTTGACCCGGCTCTCTTCGTTTCGTTGCTTCCGCTCCGTGTATGGCATCGTCGTCTCCAAGCCAGTAGCCGGCCGGCACCAGGTTTCCGCGCAGGATGCCCGCCCGGGAGTGGCCGGAACATACCTCAGCCAGGGGGGGCGGTGTCAAGCCGAAACAAGGACGTAACGGATAGGCTTTTCTCCGGCGGGCCTGGCGTCGCCCAGCATCGGGGCCGTGAAAGCAGGCCTACCGGGAAAACGGGCTGCGCTGAGCCGCGAGACTGCAGGTTAGCGGGATTGTGGGGAGGTATGGCTCATGGGGCGCCCAAACCGGCCCTGGGGGTGAGCCAGGAAAAACTGCCAGATGATCTCGTTGGCGGCTATGTCCCGGGTCGACCGGCCGAGTATCCGCTCCCCTGTGGGCCTGCCGGGCCAGGTGTGGCCGCCGCCGATGATGGTATAGAGAACGACCGCGTCGGGGTCGGTCCCTCGGCGGTAGGCCGAGCGTACGACGCGGGTGCCGTCCGCCTTTCGGTCTGGGAGGTGGGTGACGGCAGGAGTCAGCTCCGCCCCGTTGGCCTGTACCCAGGCCTGGATGGTGGCGCTGACCGAGGCGTGCGAGTAGGCCGGGGCCGTTCTGGGTCCGCGGCCGCCTTGGAAGGGTACGTAGGCGTCCTCCGTCCCGTGGAAGTGCAGCACCGGCACGGGGGCGCGGATCCTGCCCGGATCGATTTCCAGCCCGCCCGCCACCGCGGCCACGGCGGCAATCAGCTTGGGCGTCTCGGCGGCAAGCCGGTAGGCCATCATGGCCCCGTTGGAAATGCCGGTGACGTAGACCCTGTCAGGATCGACGTGGAGCGTGCCGGTCGCCCAGTCCACCAGCCGGCGGAGGAAGGCCACATCGTCCACGTTCTCCGTCAGGGCGCGTCCGCAGCAGGCCCCCGCATTCCAGGTCAAGAAGCGGTTGGCTCTCCCGGTCCCGTCGGGGTAGGCGACCGCAAACCCCCATCGCTCCGCGGTCTGGCTCAGACCGGAGAACCGTTCCATGGACTGCCCGTTGGTTCCACCCCCGTGCAAGGCGATCACCAGGGGAATGCTCGGCTGTCCCCGGAGCCCGGGCGGGACGTAGACGTGGAATGTCCGAGGGACGCCGCCGACCTCAATGCTGTGGGTGCTGGCGGTTCCGCCCCAGCCCGTCCGCAGCGTAGTGAGGCCGAGGAGAAAGGCGATGCCGATGAGGAACCGACGGCTCGATCCTGCCATGAACACCTTTTCTCCTCTCGCGCCCTGCGGAGGTAAGGATGAAGGCCCCGCCAAATGTCGGCATCAGCCGGCAAGAGAAAAAGGCGACATGCCCCTGTGACACCACGCCTTTTGTCGGCTGAACGATATGATCACCGGTGGAGCGGCGCTGCAGCGCTATCGCATCCGATGCATCAACTAGTTAGATCCGTTTTCTTCAACACTCTTGCACCGAGTCGATGCTCCATCCAATATCGTATGGCATTAATCGGGACAAGCGTCATCAGCCCAGGAAGCGTCGTACTTGAGTCAACTCGGTTTGGAACGTAGGCAGAGACGAGGCCAATCACATGAACTCTGTTGTCAAAAGCCGGCCCGCCACTGACACCATTAATTGCAACGCCGTCCACCAAGTAGGTTGGCGGGTCGTTGAGGTAACCAGAAATATGTCCATGAAAGAAACACAGTTCCGGTTCAGCGATCCCGGGAAAGCCCAACCAGCCGATATCAGCTCCCCGTCCCAGGACGGAATCATGAGGAAACAGGGGAAGTAGCTCGCTCTCCTTAGCAAGCGGTCGACCAGTACGCAGAACTATCAACCCTGTATCGTACCTTGCCTCTCCAAGAGGATAAAACCCTATCTGGTTCGCAGCACTGCTGAAGACCGTCTTCCGGTCAGCAGATACTATCTCCAACTCGTCGGTTGTTCCGGGCAACGCTTTCAGCACATGCCAGGCAGTTGCGAGCGTCGCGAAGCAAACCCCGCTTTGCGGGTCGTGTCCCAATCCTACCAGAACGCCTGTGCCTGCCGCGGAGCCTGCGTACAGGCGAAAGACACACTTGGACACTCGGTCCACCGCTTCGTCCCATCTGAGTTTTGGCCACTCCTGGCGTGCGCGATTCATCTTCTGCTAATCTTCCTTCGGGCTTCACGAGACGCAGCAAGGTATCGCTCTAGAAAATAGTGCTTGTCTTCCGCCCATGGGCCGACACATTGCACGGGGAGTCCGTCGGAGCCTTTGGTCCTACAATTGCCGTCTCGAGCCCGGCAGTTAGGATCACAAATTCTTGAGGCCTCAGCTGCGGACATCATCGTTGCATCTGACATACTGTGACCCCCGTCATATTAGAAACGACCGTCAAGCACCAAGGCATTCCGGTTCGGGGTGTGATGGGCGATCTGACCGCTGAACTCCCAATCCCTCTCATGCGGTGTGATTGAGTGTCGCGAGTCCATGGACATCTCTTAGGCTACTCCTGGCCCCTTGGCAATGTCAAGGATGGCGGGACGCTCGGAGATGGGGCCACCGTGCGGCCCAAAGCTATTCCATGCCCACGGCGGAGCGCAACGTCGGTGTCCGTTCCGTCGCGAGCATGGTGGCTGCTCTCCTGGTGCTGGCATTGGATTCTGTTCTTCCGAGCGGTCTCCTTCACAGATGGTTCACTATACCCCATGGGCTGCAATTGTCCAGCATCCGATGGGCGGTTGCCTCTGATGGATGTTCCTGCGTCCGCGCAGGGAGAGCCGCTGGCGTGGGGGGAGGCGGACGCGACGATTCGGAAGAGCGGCAACTGCTCCGGCTCGACCTCGGCCTCGTGAATGGGCGTGGGCGACTCCTCGGCGCCGGTCTCGGGGAAGCCGTGCTTGCGCTTCAACTCCCCGACGAGGGTGCGGATCCGGTCGGTGTAGGGGCGGTCCAGGAAGGCGGAGTGGGCGTAGCGGGTGGCGTAGCGGGCGCGGAGGTGTGGCGCGTGCCGCTCCAGGAAGTCGAAGAAGGCCTGCCGGGTTCCCGGCTTGAGGAACAGGACGTTCCAGGAGAGGTAGCTGGCCCCGTGGGCGGCCGCGGCGGCGATGACTGCCTCCAGGCTGGCGGGATCGTCGGTGAGATCCGGCATGATGGGGGAGAGGGCGACCCCCGCGGGGATGCCGGCGTTCGCCAGTGTCCGCAGGGCAGCGAGTCGCCGCTCCGGCGGGGGGACACGAGGCTCCAGGGCCCGGGCCAGGGTTCGATCCACGGTGGTGATGGTGATATAGACCCGCAGGCGGTTCCGCAGGGCGATCCGGCGGAGCAGGTCCAGGTCCCGGGTGATTAGGTCGCCCTTGGTGGTGATGGAGAGGCGGAGGCCTTCGCCGTGGGCGATCACCTCGAGGAGGCTGCGGGTGACGCGATAGCGCCGCTCCGCGGGCTGGTAGGGATCGGTGGCGGTGCCCAGGGCGATCTGCTGGCCCTTGAGACGGGCGGGGGTCAGCTCCCGCCGGAGGATGCGGGCGGCGTTCCGCTTGATGTAGATCTTTTCCTCGAAGTCCTGCCAGCGGGTGAAGCCCATGAACTCGTGGGTGTAGCGGGCGTAGCAGTAGCGGCAGCCCAGTTCACACCCCCGGTAGGGGTTGATGGTCCAGGCGAAGGGACGGTCGGCGTTGGCGCAGCGATTCAGGACCGAGTGGACCTCGAGACCCAGGTACTCGGCGGTGGCTTTCTCCAGGAGCGGCTCGGCCTCCTGCGCGAGGCGCTCGATGCCTTTGGCCGTTGATCCAGTGTTGGTGAGTGGAAGGGACATGGCGACCTCGGCGAATGGCGGCTCGTGGCTCTTGCTCATAGCTCATGGGGGAAACCGTCCGGTTCTATGAGCCATGAGCTATCAGCTATGAGCCGTCAGCCTTCAACGCAAAGGGTGGAGACATCCCTGCTTCCAGTTCGCGCACGCGCCCCTTGAGCTGTGTGATCGCCTTCTGATGTTCCACCAGGATGCCCATCAGGATGGCCTCCAGGGGGGTGAGGCGCGAGGCGTACACCATGGCGGCCACGTGGTACTTGGCGGCGGCGAAGAGGGCGTCCATGGCCTCCTGGTCTTCGCGCCTGAGGGCGCGGCGGAACTTGTTCCAGCTCTCGAACTCGGCCTCGAGCACCCGGCTGAAGGGGGCAACGGTGCGACCCATGGGACACCTCGCAAACAGCTCATGGCTCATAGCTCATGGGGGACCGGGCTACCATCAGCCATCAGCCATGAGCCATGAACTCTTTCGCCTCACCGTCCAGACCAAGGATATGCGGCCAGCAGCTCCTGGTGCCGATACCGGGAGATCCATGGGAGATCGCGCTCGCACGCCACCTGGAGTGGGCGTGCGCCGCGGGAATCTTCCGGCTTTTCGCACACGGCCAGGAGGCGTCCCCCGTCCTCACGGAGCCGGAGGACGGTGTCGGCGGCACGGACCAGGATGGCCTCTAGCGGGCGCAGCCGCGGCGTCGCCGGCTCCTCGGGGTGGGTGGCGAGGATCGGTTGGCCCGTTTCGGCGAGGGCGTGCACCCGGAGGGCGCTCCCCTGGAGCAGGCGGAGTGCCTCGCGGGTCGGGACGTTCTCGTCGTGGAACAGGTGGCTCCAGCCGGAGATGACGACTAGGCCCGGACGGAAGTGGGCGATCGCCCCCGGCAACCGCTCCACGAGCAGTGTCTCGAGCTGATGGCACGTGAACGCGCGGGCGAGCCGCAGGCGCTGCATGATCGCCTTGGGGGGCTGGCCGGCCTCCCGGGCGAGCCGGGAGAGGATGTACGGGTCAAAGGCGTTGGCCCCGTCCACGTACAGGACCGTCCGGCCGCCCAGGACGGCCCGCCCGGCCAGCGTCGTGCCGAGGTCCAGGACGCATCCGGGTCCGGCCAGCACGGTCAGCGCCGCACGGCTCTTTTCCCCCGGCTGGTCTCCCGCAACAAGTTGAAGCATCGTCGGATCATTGCGGGAGAATGAAACTTGCTCGGACATGTCTGCTCTGCCTCATCGCCCGGCTGGTCTTGTCAATCCCTATATACTAAACAGTTGTTTGGTTGTCAATGAAAATCCGGGGAAGTCTATGGACTATGGACCGCGGACGATGGACTATGGACCGCGGACCGTGAACGATGGACGGGGGAAGGGGGGGATGAAAACTGACAATGAAAAATGGAAAACCGACAATTCAAAACCGGTCAAGTATTTCATTGGTCGGTTGTCGGTTTTGCATTCTGCATGGCCCGCGGTCCGGTCGGGGCGATGACTGGCGGGTGCGACGCGGCAATTCTACGACAAGCCTTTGACCAGAGAAGGCTGCTTTGATATGCGTGAGATAGTGTGCGGCGCCTTCGCGCCGCCGAGTCGGCCCGACTCCCGTCATCCTTAATCCGCGAGGCGCCACATGGGACGCTACCGATATTTTGTCGCCATCCAAACCCGGCTGCCGGAAGACTACGCGCAGGATGCGGAATTCCGCCGGAACCTCGAGGCGCTGCAGCGGCTCGGCTTCGACGGGATCGAGCTGAACATCCGGGATCCGGAGACGGTGGACCCGTATCGGCTCAAGGCCTATCTGGGTGGGTTCGGCTTGACGCTTGCGATGTTTGCCTCGGGCCTGACGGCCAAGACGTTCCAACTCTCGCTGTGCACGGCCGACGGGGCGCGCCGTCAGGAGTCGATCCGCCGCTCCGTGCGTTTCCTGGAGTACGCCCACGCGCTCGGTGCAGGGGTGATCGCCGGCTTCCTGAAGGGCGCGCCGCAGGACGCCGGCCCGGCGGCGCGCGAGCTGCTTGCGGCCTCCCTGCAGGAGCTGGCACCGACGGCGGAGCGGCTAAAAACCCCGCTCCTCATCGAGGCGGTGAATCGGTACGAGGCGCCCGTCGGGCACAGCCTGGCGGATACCTGGGACATCGCCCGTCGCGCCGGCAGTCCCTTCGTGCAAATCCTGCCGGATACCTTCCACATGAACATCGAGGAGGCGGACATGCGGCAGGCCTTGCAGTCGCACCAGGCCTGTTTCACCTCGCTTCACCTCTCGGACAACACCCGACACTTCCCCGGCTTCGGAGCCATCGATTTCTCCGGGGTCATCGGCATCCTCGACGGCATGGGATACCGGGGGAAGCTGGCCATCGAGGGAAACGTGCAGAGGAGTTTCGTCGAGGACGTTCAGGTAGCCATGCGGTGTCTCGGGCCGCTCCTGGCCGGGAAAGTCGACGTGCCGGTAGACGAGGTGAAATGTTGACGCCGATTTCGGATGGCGGCTCGCAACGTGCGGCGGGCGACTCGTGAAGATCATCGGCCTCATGTCGGGGACCTCTGCGGACGGCGTGGACGCGGCGCTGGTAGAGATCCTGCCGTCGCCCGACCGCCCGGCCGTCCGGCTCCTTGCCTTCGCTACCTTCCCGTATCCCGGGGGGCTCCGGGAGCGCATCCTGGCCCTGGCCGCGGGGGGCAGCAGCGCGGAGGTCTGTCACCTGAACGCCTACCTGGGGGAGTTGTTCGCAGACGCCGCCCGGGGGGTGGCCCGGTCGGCGGGGACCCCGCTGGAGGCGGTAGACCTGATCGGGTCTCACGGTCAGACGATCTACCACAGCCCGGTGCTTCGGGCTGAAGGGAGCCGCCGCATCCGCTCCACCCTGCAGATCGGGTCGCCCGCGGTGATCGCGGAGCGGACCGGCCTCACCACCATCGCGGATTTCCGGCCGCGGGACATGGCGGCCGGCGGCGAAGGCGCGCCGCTCACCCCGCTGGTTCATCACCTGCTGTTTGCGCACGCGACCCTGGGACGAGCCGTCCTCAACCTCGGCGGGATCGCCAACGTGACCCTGATCCCCGCGGGGCGCGACGCCTCCGCCGTGTCCGGATTCGACACCGGGCCGGGCAACGTCTTGCTGGATGAATTCGTCCGGCTGATCGGCCTCTCGGAGCTCGGATACGATCCGGACGGTCGGCTGGCGGCATCTGGCCGGATCCGGGCCGACCTCTTGGAGGAACTACTGCGGCATCCCTTCGTTCGGCGCCCCCCTCCCAAGTCCACGGGGCGCGAGACGTTCGGCCCGGCTTTGGTGGCCGAGTTCCGCTCGCGCCTGCAGCGCGAGGGCATCCGGGACGTCGACGGGCTGGCCACCCTCACGGCATTCACGGTGGAGGCGGCGGCGGAGAACATCCGGCGGTTCGTGGCGGCCCCCCGGATGATCCACGAGCTGATCGTCATGGGAGGTGGGGCGCGCAACGCCTGCCTGGTGCAGGGGCTGGCCCGGGCCCTGCCGGAATGCCGTCTCCGCCTGGCCGAAGAGCTGGGATACGACTCCCGGGCCATCGAGGCCGTGGCCTTTGCCGCACTTGCCTACTTGACAGCGACGGGCCGCGCAGGCAATCTACCGACAGTGACAGGCGCAATTGGCCCGCGGGTGCTGGGGTCCATCGTGCCGGGACGCGGCTTCCGCGGGCTCGGGTTTCCGTAGCGGGATGTGAATGCCCCGTTCGCCCTTCGACTCGCTCAGGGCGAACGGGGGGGCCACATGAGCTCCGCGAGGTATTCACGCTCATGCTGAGCCTGTCGAAGCATGAGCCATCCCGTGGAGCGACGAGTTGGAACAGGCATTTTCGATATCATGTGAAGGGACCGGTCGTCATGTTGGTGCGGAGAAGGAGGGGTGTCATGTCTGCGATTATGGCCCGAGTCCTCCTGATTGTCGTGCTTGTGGGTGTGACGGCCGCCGGGTGCGCGCAGCGCGTGGCGCAGCGGGTGGAGGATGCGCGGGCGGCAGTGGAGGCGGCCCGCGCCGCGGGAGCACCGGCCAGAGCGCCCCAGGAGTTTCTGGCTGCCGAGCGAGCGCTGAAGGAAAGCGAGGCGCTCTTGGCCGCGAGCAACGCCCAGAGTCTGAACGACGCGCAGCTCCGCGCGGCTGTGGCAGAGGCGATGGCCAGGTCCGCGCAGACTGCCTCCGGGCTCGGCGCCGATCTCGAGAGGGCGCAGGCCGAAGCGCAGGCGGCCAAGCAGGAGGCCTCGCGCGCTGCGGCAGCCGCCGCGAACGCGCAGGCCGCGGCCCGGACGGCGGTGGGGACAGCCGAGCAGGCGCAGGCAGAGGCCCGGCGCGCGACTGCCCAGGCGCAATCCGCGGAGGGGCGGGCCGCTGAGGCCATCCGCAAGGCTTCGGTGTCGCCTCCGCCTCCGGCTCCGGCGAGGCCGTCGACGATCTTCACGCGCTATGTGGTGAAGAGGGGGGACACGCTGTCCAAGATTGCCGCGCGCACCGATGTGTACGGCAATGCGAAGGCCTGGCCGCGCCTGTGGGAGGCGAATCGCGAGATCATCGGCCAGGATCGCAAAGTCCGCGCGGGTCAGGTCCTGCTGATTCCGAAGCCGTGAACGGCGAGAGCAGTTCGACGGTTCGACGGTACGGCAGTACGGCGGTACCGAGCACCCGAACCCCTGTACTGCCGTACGATTTTGCACTCTTGAAAGGCATTCCGTGCGCCCTCGCATCGGCATCACCTCATGGCATCGCCAGGATTCCGATGGCCTGGAGCGCTGGGATATGATCCGGGAGACGTACACCGGCGCCGTTCTGACCGCGGGCGGGCTTCCGCTGATTCTGCCCATCGCCGGCCAGGATGCGGCCGTGGTGGCAGACTACCTGGAGGCGGTGGACGGGTTGATCTTTTCGGGCGGAGAAGACGTGGCGCCGGCCTGCTACGGGGAGGCCAGGGACGAGCGCTGCCAGGAGCCCGACCCGGATCGCGATCTCTTCGAGATTGCCGTGGCGCGGGCCGCCTTGCAGCGCCGGCTTCCGGTCTTCGGAATCTGCCGGGGGCTTCAGCTCCTGAACGTGGCGGCGGGAGGCACGCTCTATCAGGACCTTGCCTGCCGCCCCGGGACCATGAGCTACCACAGCGCACGCCCTCCCGAGAGAAGGCGGCTCATTCATCCCGTCCGCATCCATCCTGCCACGCGACTCTCCGCCATCATGGGCGTGCGCGAGTCCCTGGTCACCAGCACGCACCACCAGTTCGTCAAGGATGTGGCCCCGGGATTCCGGGCCAGCGCCGAGAGTGCCGAGGACGGCATCGTCGAGGCGATCGAGCAGGCCGATTACCCGTTCCTGGTCGCCGTTCAATGGCATCCCGAGCGCATGGTCCACGAACACGCGCCGCATCTGGCGTTGTTCCGAGCGCTGGTAGAGGCGGCGAGGCGGTGAAGCGAAAGGCAGAAGTCAGTGGTGGGTGGTCAGAAGTCAGAGGGCGGAAGGTAGAGGCGACAACGGGCAGGAAGAGGAAGCACCATGGGCCCTGCGGGAATCCCGCAGGGCCCATGGCATTTTGGCCTGCGCGTGTGGCGGCTTGCCGGGAACGGAGCGTTCATGCTTCGACGGGCTCAGCATGAACGGTAATAGAGCCATAGACTTCAAGTTGCCCTCCGCTCACCCTGAGCTCGTCGAAGGGTGAGCATGTTGGAGAGAGAACGGAAGGTTCCTGGCATCCCATCAAAACGGGATCTCGCGCCAGGAGTAGCGCCGGAAGCCCGTAGTGGTGTAGGTGGTACTCGTGGCGGTGGTGACGAAGCGACCCAGGTTGCCTAGCGCCTCGTCGTAGTGGAGGTCCGCGTTGCCGGTGAAGGAGACGGTCTTGCCCGTCAGGGCGCCGTAGATCGCCCCGTTGCCCACCACGGCAATGTCGGCGTCCGGCGCGTAGACCGCGCCGTAGAACGCGCTGTTGCCGGTGAAGCTCACGCTGGTGCACTTGTTGGCGGAGTTGTTCGGATCCACCGTGCCGTACAGCAGGAAGTTCGGCGGCTTGTTGTTGGCCGTGGCCACCCCGTTCCCGCCGATGTCCACGCTCCCGGTCACGTAGATCTTGACCGCGCCGCTCACGCACAGCTTGGCGTTTCCCGTGATGGAGATGGAGGAGAACCAGTAGGTGCCCTCGCTCAGGGTGTAGGAGCAATCCCCGTGGGGATTGCCCGAGAGGGACAGATTGCCGAGGTTCGAGACCCCGGAGGGGATGGCGGAGAGGGGGAGAGTCCAGGTGCTCGTCTCGGTGCCCTGCGTGCCGGTGATCGTGCCGCTGTTCTGGATCGCGCCGGCGGCGGCCCCCGGGCCGGCATAGACGTCGCCGTTGACGGTGGCGTTGGACCCTACGTCGATGGTCCCCCCGGTTGTCCCGTCCGAGCTGATGTGGCCGCGCTGAAACCGGTTCCCGCCGACGTTGTACGTGCCGTTGTCGGAGTTATAGCTATCCGTCGAGCCGTTGCCGCCGAGATCCACGACGCCTTTCCCGTGGGCGGCGTGACCGAACGGGTCAGTGACCACGGTCGTCGTGGTGGTGGTGGGGGCCACGATCGGCTGGTACTCGACGCTGAGCATCCGCCGGACGTTCCCCTGGATGCCCTCCGTGGTGACCACGACGATAGGGGGGTTGTTGACGGACAAGGCACCCACGGTCTGACTGGCGCTGGTGGTATCTGACCCGGTCAGGGCGTCCTGGTAAATCACGTTTCCGGCGCCATCTACCTTGTGCTGAATGCGAGCCCAACCCCAGGGGATCGTGTTGGATCCGGTCTGTATGGTGTTATAGAACACGTAATTGGTGGTGGCTTCGGCCGTCGTGTAGTTCGGGGGCGTCCAGGCATAGGTGGGGTCCAGGCCGCCCTGGATCTCCGCCTGGGTCCGCCCCGACAGGATGTACGCCCGCCAGTTGGTGGCGGTACCGATCGGGATGGCAGCGGCGCTGGGCGCATTCGGACTGAGGCGCATCTTGGCCTCGTCGGTTCCGGCATCGGCATTGTAAAGGGCCTGGATGCTCCGCGATTCATTGTTGGCGATCTGGTAGTCCGAGGAGGCAAGGTTGAGCATGGTCATGCCCATGACCAGGAGGAGGCCGACGAGGAGCACGGTGAGGATGAGCACGATGCCCGGCGGATCGCTGGCCGCTGTCCGCTTGGACAGTGAGAACAGAATTCGTTTTTGCATGGTCCGATCCTTCCTGCTCACGGCAAGAGATTCCGCAAGGCCACGTCCGTGCTGAGGGTGAACGGCATCGTCGTTCCCCCAGTGGTCTCGCTGACCGTCAGCGTGATCTTCACCTGCCGCACGCGGTCCCGCTGGCCAGCCGCTGCCGGGGTGGTGGGAGCCGCGGTTCCGGTGGTGGGCGCTTGGCTGTCGAGCTGATACGTTGACGTGAGGGGGTAGGGAATGGAAACATTGTTCAACTCGTAAAAGGTGAAGGTCAGGCTGTTGATGTTGTCGATGAAGGCATCGCCCCCGCAGTATCTCGCGTTTGTCGCCGCGTCGTAGACGTTCCGGAACAGGGTGGTGCCGATGTTCCCACTGCAGTCGCGGCGGCTGTAAGTGATGTACTTGGCGCCGCTCCCGTCCGTATCGGCGTGAAAGGCCAGGGTGTCGTTGGTGGCAATGACGATCGGGTCGGTGAGCTTCGGCGACGCGTGCCCGGCCATCCGGGTTTCCCGGGCCATCCGCTCGATGGCCACGCGGGCCTGGGATTGGACATCCCATTTCCGGCTGCCGCGGACATAGTTCTTCTCGCCCACATCATAGATCACGTAGACGCCGTACATGACCACCAGGAAGATGCTTGTGGCGACCATGGCCTCCATCATCGTGAAACCTGCGGGGCTCCTGTGGCGCAATCTCATCCGTCCGGCGAGCATGGTTCTCCACCTAGATGGCCGACGCAAGGGTCGCCAATCGAACAAGATACGGCCGGCCGCTATCCGTCCAGTTGACCGTCACGGTTACCTTCCGGAGGATCGGATTCCCGCCGGTGTCGCTGGCCACGGTGGTCACCGCGATGGTCCCGAACCCGCTGGTGATCCCGCTGCCCGTCACAAGATAGAGGTTGATGTCGTTGGCCCACTTGGTGATGTTGCTCCCCCCCATGAAATTCCCGGGGGCGCCGGGGACCGGCGGAATCGGGAAGTCCGTGGGGTAGGTGCCCGTGGTGCGGGTATCCACGCCGTTGTACGCGGGCAGGTCGGTGAAGGGGTCGTTCTTGATCATCTCGATCATCTCTTGAGCCAGCGAGATGGCCTTCGAGATCTGGCCAGACTGGTGAAGGCTCATGTCTGCCGTGGGCAGCACGGCGGCGATCGCCAGGAGGGCCACCACCATGATGGAGGCGGCAATCATGGTTTCAATGATGGTGAAGCCCTGGGCCGCGTCCCGCACCCCACCACGCGAGGCGGGAACTCGATGGGTGCGCAACACGCTCATTGGATTGTTGCCTTTCCGATGACGCTCGTCCGGACGGTCTTGGTGCCGTCCCCACCCTGAATGACGACGTCCCGCGGGGTGGTGGTCCCGAAAAGGAAGCCCTGGGAATTGAACACGAGGGTGTTCCCCGTAGTGACTCGGACGCCCCCGAACTCCGCCAGATCCTGCCACACGGTGAGCACATTGGCGTTCGTCCCGGGATTATCGGCGATGGCAGGCCAGGCGGCCGCCGCACTGGTTCGCACTTCCAGACGATACCGGTTGGCCTTGGTCGAGTCGTTGGGCAAGGAAGAGTTTGGGGCGGATCCCGTCTGATCGAAGACAACAATCCGACTCTGGGCCCCGCGGGTCAGGGCCTGCGACTGGGCCTGGCGAAGGTCTTCCGCCAAGCGGCGGGAGGCGCCATCCGATCCCTTCCGTTGGATGCCTGCCATGATCCCCGGAATGCCGATGGCAGCCACGATGCCGAATACGGCCACGACAATGGTCAGTTCGAGGACGTTGAATCCACATGGTCTTTGCCAGTTTCCCATGCTTCGCATCATAACAACCAGCCCCTCGGCTCGCAATGCCTCAACAGGCCACGATCTCCATGAATCCAGAGTATTCTGGATCCGCGCATTCTCGGTTTGCAATCAATGGGCCGATTCGAATGAATTTTCTGTTATCATAACTAGCTGATTCTTCTATACAACCTTTGCCACAGATTATGTTCTCGACTGCCAATTTGACACCAGACGAGAGATTCCAGGCATTCTGTCAGTCAACTCTTCGATTCCTACTTGTGCTGGCCGATGGAGGCGAGTGCTTCCGCCAGGAGTCCCCGATGCTCCGGGGAGCCGATGACGCCATCCAAGACCTTACTCTCCCCAAGGTGGCGGCACTGGCTCAAGATCGAGATCCGCTCCAGCGACTCCTCGAGCCGGCTCAGCGGAATTCGTCCGGTTTGTACGGCGTGCCACACGGCGGCGAGGGCCGCGACCTGTCGCTCCTCCCGCTCGCAGACCAAGATCATGTCTCCCCCAGCCTCGAGGAACCGGACGGCGGCCTCCCCGATGTCGAGGGTGCCGGTGATGGCGTGCATTTCCAGGTCGTCGCTGATGACGACACCTCGAAATCCCAGCTCCTCCCGCAGGATCCCGGTGACGATCCGGCGGGACAGGCTACTTGGGGCAATCGGATCGAGCGCGGGGCAGAGGAGATGTGCGACCATGACCATGGGGATCCCTTCAGCCACGGCCAGCCGGAACGGGACAAATTCGACCGACCGCCAACGTTCGGACCGCTGCGGGCTCTCCGGGAGTGCATGGTGGGAGTCGGCAACCGTTTCTCCATGCCCCGGGAAATGCTTGGCGGTTGGCAGGATGCCGGCTTCCCGGTACCCCTGGATGGCAGCCAGAGCGAGGCGGCCAACGCGCTCCGGTTCTCGGCCGAAGGCCCGATCGCCGATCACCGTGTTTGCCGGGTTCGTCCAGAGATCGAGGACGGGGGCGAGGTTCCAATTGAAGCCGGCCGCCCGCAGCTCGACTCCCACGGCGCGGCAGAGCCGACGAACGACCTCCGGATCGTCGAGGAGGCCCAAAGTCGCGGCGGGCGGAAGCTGCAGGAAGGGCTCCGGCAGCCGGGTCACCCGCCCGCCCTCCTGGTCTACCCCAATGAGGAGAGTCGCGGAGGCAGAGGCGGTGAGGGAGGAGGTCAGTTGCTTGAGCTGGTGCGGGTCGCGAAGATTCCGGCGGAAAAGAATCACGCCTCCCAGCCCCGACTCGAGCCAACGGCGGAGGTAGGGCGGAATGGTAAGGCCGTCGAAGCCAAGACAGAAGAGGCGAGGAACTGACGGATGCATTGGATGACTCCACGTGCCGGCAACATCCGGGCCCTCAGCGTTGCCTCTCGCGGCGAAACAGCGCGTTGGCGGTTCGCTCTCTCACCGCCAGGGTGACGATGATCCACGCCGCACCTGGAGCGCACGCTAGCATCGGCGTGGACCGGTGTCAAGTCGTCGCGAGCTGACTCCGGCGATTTGCGAGATTGTCGGCGTCTTTTGCGGCCCCCCACCCACCCCTCCTCCGGCTCACCCTTCGACGGGCTCAGGGTGAGCGGGTCGAGTTACGTCCTACGGTGCCACTTCCGCTCGCCATGAACTTGTCGAAGAGCGAGGGAGGAGATACGCGCCGGCCCCTCGGACCCCCGTACTTGGCCAGAAATTAAGGCGGAACGCGCGAGCCAGTGCTGCCTGCATGGGGTCCAGGAGGGCAGCTCGAGGCCGGGCGGATACAATTTTAGCAGGCCGCTGAAAAGCTCTTTTTCAGCGGCCTGCTGGCAAACACGCAGGGGTTGTGTGCGGAGGGCGCCTCCCATACAATAGACCCCGGCCGCCGTACGTCCGCCCGTTACTCCGACCGGGCGGTTCTCCATGCCTTTTCACGGGCGGCCGGGGGGAGGAAATACGTCCATGTGTCCCGAGAGTCTTGGCGAGCGCGCGCGCGCAGAGGTCCTGGCGACGGTCCTGGATTCTCTCTGCGCCATTCCCATGTTCGATGGCCTCAAGACCTCCGAGCTCAAGACGATTGCGCGGTACATGAACTGTCTCGATGTCGGCGAAGGGGATGTGGTGTTCCTGGAGGGGGAACAGGGGGATTACGTCTGCTTCGTGGCGTCGGGAAGCCTCCAGGTCACAAAGACCTCCCCGGACGGTCAGCCCACTGTGCTCACCACCCTCAGCCAGGGGGAGTCCATCGGAGAGATGGCCGTCATCGAGGATGCGCCCCGCTCCGCGAATGTCGTGGCCCTCAGCCCCGCCCGCCTCGTGACGCTGGCGCGTCCGGATTTCGAATCCCTCCTCGCTCATCATCCCGCGATCGGCATCGGCATTCTGAAGGGGATCGCCCGAGTGCTGAGCCGGAATCTCCGGAAGACCTCGGGGCAGCTCGCCGAGCGGATGCTGCCGGTGGTCTGAGGCGGCCTGTGCCGTTCGCATCCGGATTCTCCCCGTCTGTTGCGGTGCAATGCCTGGGTTCACGAGAGGATGCGGTATTCGCCGACTTCCTGGAGGGCGCGGGGGAAGGCTGCCGCCACCACCGGGTGAAACCGGCCGAGGGTCTCCTTGCGGATCTCGGTGAGAATGGCCTCGAGGGTCCGGGGAGGGAGGCCGGGTACTTCCGTACGGGCCTTGTCGTAAAAGTCCGCCAGCGCCACGAGCTGGCTCACCAGGTGAGGCTGGGCGCAGCGACGCTCCTTTGGATACCCGCCGCCCCCACGGAAGTGGAGGTGATGCTCGAACGCCGCCACAACGGCCAGCCAGGGAACCGACGCATGCTGGGCCAGCATCTCGGCCCCCGCCGCGCAGTGTCTCCGGTAAATCCGCTCCTCCGCCGGTTCGGGGTGATCCGGTTTGTTCAGGATCTCCGGGGGGACCGCGAGCTTCCCGATGTCATGCAGGAGGCCGGCCAGGAGGGCCTCGCGCACCAACTCCGGCGAAGCCTTAAACAGCCGGGCCTGAGCCGCGGAGAGGAGGGCAACGTTGATGGAGTGGAGGTAGCTGGCCTCGTGATGCTCGCAGAGCGGCCCCAGGAGGGAGAGGTACCCCCCGTGCTCGGCCAACTGGACAATGAACCCCAACACCGCTTCGCGCGCGGGGACTTCCTGGGAAGCCATCTGAGAAACGGTACTGGCAATGGCCTCCTCCGCCCGAGCGACCGTGCTGGATGTTGCTTCGGCCTCCGCCTCGTCGCCGGCAGCCTCCGGCCGCCCGGTCAGGATATCGGCGATCTCCTGCGCGGAGATCGCTCCCGAGGCGACCAGCCCCTCAATGGCTTGTTGGGTGAGGCGGCCCGAGCCGCCCGCCTTCTCCTGCGTGAGCCGCCCTGCGCGGATGTGGGGCGTTGCCCGGAACCGCTTGATCCCTAGATCCGCGCCCGTCTCGCTCCGTCCGACGAGGGTCAGGGCGAAATCCTTCAACTCTTCGGCTGAGATGCCAGGCAGGAGCTTCAATTGTTGAATTCCCAGCGAATGCATGAAGTCGGCGAGCTTCTGGTACTGCACGCCTCGCTTGTTCATGGGGCGCCCGGCAAAGTACAGCTCTTTCTCCAGGCAGACGAAGGCGATCTCCGAAGTGAAGCCGAAGGCGATCCCGGCCATCCGCGCTGCCTGGGACGTCGCGCGATGGAACTGCGCGTGCGTGGGGGAATAAATGAGGGCGTTGCGGATCACGGTCAAGACTTGGGCGGCAAGGTACTGGACCACCTCGTCGGGGGAGGCGACGCGCTGCTCCGCGGGCTGCGCCGGCGATGGGGATGGGTCGGCCTGCGGGGCCTCGGCGGTCATGCGGAGGTCCTCCCCCGGCCGTCTTGCGGCGCTGGCGTTGTCCGCGTGCGGACCCGGCGCTCCAACTCCTTGCAGATTCCGGTAATCTCGGGCTCGCCGAGGCGGCGGCCCAACCGGAGGAGGTCTCCCAGTTCTGAGGCATCGGCGTTGATGAGGGTCCGGAATGCCTCCACGCGCAATCGGCGGAACTCCCTGGCGTGAAAGATCGGCCGCCGGGCGATACACCGATAGACCTCCGAGAGCAGTTCCGCCTTCTGCATGGCAATAAGGGAGCGGGCGGCCTCGACTTTGCGGTCGGTATCGAAGGTCCGTTTGAACCAGCGGGGGGCCCTGAGGATCTCCAGTAGTGCGCGGCTGACTTCGGGGGATGGGATGAGCTGGGCGATGGCGATCGCCCCCACGGACAGGCGTTCGTCCGGACTGCCGATGGCCCGCCGGAGCAGGAGCGGTGCCTTGGGACTTTTCAACACGGCCAGCGTCCGCAGGGTTTCGAGTTTCACATCCACGGCGGGTCGGCCTACGAGCCCTTCAATCTTGCGCAAGGGGGTGGGATCCCCGAACTTCTGTAAGAGCTGGAGCATCCGGCACACGACCGCGGAACGCTTGTCGTCGAGCAGGCGAAGCACGTGGGGCATCGTCTGCTCTCTCAGCTCCACGATCAAGGCCAGAAGGGCCGGCTGGGCCGCCGCCCGCCCCTCGACGGCAAAGGCCTCCACGATCTGTTGTCCCTGGGTCCGCCCCGACACTCGCAGGATGTCCGAGAGGAACTCCGCCTTGTCCAGCCCATAGCTCAAGATGGCGGTGGCAAGACGGGGGTGCTCCTCCGGACTCCAGGACTGGGTCTTGGCCTTTCGGCAGAGATCGCTGAGCGCCGGATTGTCGGGGGCGGTCCGGGCCTCGATCTCGCTGAGGCCTCGCCAGACGATCAGGACGATGCCCCAATTGCCCGCCTGCGCCTGGCCGGCGATAAGGCTGGCCAAGGTCCGGGCGTGGGCCTCGGCCACCGCCAGGCTGGCCGCTCCCGCGAGCAGGTCCTGGAGCGTGGTGACGTAATGCTCCAGCTCGGACAGCTTGGGAAGGGTGGCCAGGAGGGCCGACCCCGTCGACGCCGAACCGGTCCGAAGCCTCAGGTCCTCCTCGAGCTTGCGCAGCGCCTGGGCGGGATCTTCTGTGGCGGGTGGAGCCGGGAACCCCTGCGCGGAGAGGAGCGCCTGGACGTGCTCGCAGAATTCGCGCTCTTGCGAGGGGCGTTCCACTATGGCGCGCCATCTCGCCGCCTCTCCGGCTTTTCCGGCCAGGGCCTCCACCAAGGCCACAACCTTGGTGGTGACCGGGAGACCTTTCGCGTTCACCTGCTCGAAGACGCGAAGGACGAGCTGGACATCCTTCTCGTTCAGGAGCGTCTCGGCCCCCTTGAGGGACCGCGCCGCGAACTGCCGCGCAGTCCTGATCAGCTCGTTCCGCAGACGGGACTCCAGCGTGTTGGCCAGGCGCAGGAGGCGGTTATGGGGCGTGTCCTCCTCTCCGGAAGCTCCCTCCCGCACGTAGTCGGCCAACGCCTGACGATCGGCCAGGCGATCCTGGGCCGCCTCCAGCCGATCTGCGAGTGCCGCCAGTTTTTCCCCGCCCACGTCCGAGAGCGCGAGACCCTGCTCCCCCCCCAGGAGCGCTTCATCCCCCCGCTGCAGCAGGCGGCGGACGAAGGCATTCCAGGAGGATTCCGATGAGCCCGGCGACGCGGAACGGTCCGAGAGGTCGATCTCCAGCACCTCCGCGAATTCGGAGGCGTTCCAGTCCAGCAACCGAACCTCGGCGTAGCCCCCGCTGGCCTGGGCCACGGCCTCGCCCAAGGGGATCTCGGAGGCAAGGGTCTTGGGATCCCTGGAGAGGAGGCGGCCGATTCGGGCGAGCCCCTCCTCTTGAATCCCGCGCTTCAGACTCATAGAGTGGATGGACCGGTCACGAAGGTGGGCGGCGAATTCGGCAACGACGGGGTTGCCGGGGGATAGCCGATGCTTGCCGATCTGGACAGTGTTGCGGGCGACCGTGAGGCTGAAGGCCTCGTTCTCCTTGAAGAAGGCCTGCAGGAGCCGTGCGGCGCGTCCCACGGAGGCCCGCAGGGCCGGGTGGCTGTCCGGGTAGATCCTGGCGTTCTTGCGGATGATGTTGAGCTGGATGAGGAGATCCGAAGCCAGTTTGACATCCAGCGCAGCCTTGGAGGCTGCCGTTTGTGGTGCGGGGGAGTTGGACGCGGCCGGACCCATACCTCTGTCTCCGCGGGCGCGAAGCGGCGAAAGCTAGCTTATCGGGCGTCGTGGAAATTTTGTCAAGCACAAAGCCCCAGCCCGGCCGGTCGCGGCCGGGCTAAGGGGATGCAGCTCCAGGCAAAAAGGCCAGACGGTAGGCCTCCAACTCACTCGGGCGGAGGTTGAGCCAGGTGCGCATTTCCTCGAACAGTCCGGCCGGATCCGCGGTGATTCGGCGGCTCAGGATCTTTGTGGCGGCAGCGAGATTGGCGGCCCGCCGATCGATCAGGCGGGAGAGGAGCGGGCTGAAGAGCTTGAAGACGCCATGCGCCAAGACGTTCTCCAGACGGACGAAGAGCGTTGGCGCCACCTCCAACCGGGGCTCGCCGGCCCGGGCCGGTCGCTCGCGATACTCCACGAGGAGGGCCAGGCGTCCGCCGAGCTGGAAGAACTGCTCGGCCGAGCGGAACTGGCCCTCGCACAAGTACAGCCGGCGGTCCTTCCCCCGCGCCACCAACCGGAAGGTTCCGCGGAGCGATTCGCGATCGCTCACCTCGAAGCGTCCGTCCGCGGTGGGAGTCACCTGGTAGGGCTCCAGCGGAGGGTAAAGGCGTCTGGCCATGCTGGCGGCGATCTCGGGTCGGTCCAGCAACCACTCGGTGGTCCGGGGAGTGCCGACGATGAGCAGCGGGGACAGTTGGCGGATCAGCGTGGGCGCCTCGATGGTGGCGCCGGCGGCGGGATCATCGACATGCAGGCCCCCGACCAGAATGGCCTCCACCGGCAGCGGGGTGAGGAGCAGGACGGTGCAAAGCACTGCCGCGCACGCCCGGCCGCTGACCTGTCGTGGCGAGGACCACGGGGAAGGATTTGACACCGCCGCCTCCGGCGGACTATAAGAAACGGGCTCGGGGCGAGGCCGCCACGGATGCGGGGAAGTGGCAGGCGTGCCGGGCGGACAAGGGCGAGCGTGAGCGGCGCGCGAAAGCTGTGGTGGGTGGCCATCCTCTACTTTGCCGAAGGATTCCCCTTCGGCATCGTGAATGACGCCGTCCCCGTTTACCTTCGCTTCAACGGTGTGCGCCTGGCCGACATCGGACTGCTGAATCTCGTCGGGTTGGCCTGGACGCTCAAGTTCCTGTGGGCCCCGGCGGTGGATTTGTGGGGAGACCGCCGGCATTGGGTGCTGGCCTGTCAGATTGCACTGACCGTCGGTCTTGGGGTGCTCGTCGTCCTGGAGCCGGGGCAGCTCGGTTGGCCGCTGTGGATTGTCCTGGCCGCCCTGGCCCTGGCCTCCGCCACGCAGGACATCGCCATCGACGCCTATACCATCACCCTGCTGGATCCCGAGGAGATGGGGCCGGCCAACGGGGTGCGGGTGACGGGCTACCGGATCGCGCTGATCGCGGCGGGGGGCCTCTTCGTGGCCGCCGCAGGATTCATCGGCTGGCCGCGGACCTTCGCCCTGGCGGCCGCGCTGATGGGGCTGGCCGCGGTCGGCACCCTTGGCATTCCGCAGGTGCCTGGGGACCGGCCGTTTCCGCCTCAGAGCCGGCAGCGCCTCCGCGATGCGCTCTGGACTCCCCTGCAGCCCTTCTTCGCGGTGCCCGGCTTTTGCGCCGTGCTCCTCTTCATCCTCACCTACAAGCTGGGTGACATGGCGCTCGGCCCCATGGTGCGTCCGTTCTGGGTGGACCAGCAATTCTCGCCCGTCCAGATCGGCGCCGTGCCCGGCACCCTCGGCGTGGTGAGTACGATCCTGGGCGCCCTGTTGGGTGGCGCCCTGACCAAGCGCTGGGGGTTCGTGAGGGCGCTCTGGATCCTGGGGATTATGCAAGCGGCCTCCAACCTCGTCTACGCCGCGGCGGCCCTCCTGCCCCCTTCCACGATGTGGATGTACGCCGCATCCGCGGTGGAGTCCTTCTGCGGCGGCCTGGGGACGGCGCCCTTCCTGGCCTTCCTCATGAGCATTTGCGATAAGGTCTACGCCGCCACGCAGTACGCCCTCTTGAGCGCCCTGTTCGGGCTCACGCGCGTGCTGGCGGGAACGGTGTCCGGATGGGCGGCCGAGGCCTTCGGCTATGGCGCCTACTTCGCGATGACGTTCTTCCTGGCGTGGCCGGCCCTGCTCCTGCTTCCCCTGGTCCGGAAGTGGTCCCTGGCGCGAGCGGCCGCCATGCGGCGGCCGGCCGGCGCAGAGCCGTAGGCGGAAAGTTCCTTCCGCCGCGAACACCTGCCGTCCGGCCCAATTTCCCGGGGTGCCGGCAATCCGGGACGCCTGGCTCACGAGGCCGATGGGGGCCTCTGCATCAAGGCGAGTCGCAGCGTGTTGACCAGTCGCTCTCCCGAAACGGCCTTGAGCGCGGTGATGTCGGCCCCCGCGGCGAACGCCTTCTTATTCAGCTTGGCGTCGTCGGTTGACGTCAGAATCATCACCGGGATGTGCCTCAACGCTGCATCGGCCTTGAGGGCCTGACAGACGGTGAACCCATCCATCGCGGGCATCTCCACATCGAGGAGAATGGCATCGGGCTTGAACTGTCGAGCGGCGGCGATGCCGTCCGGCCCATTGCTCGCCGCCACCACCTTGTATCCGTGCTGTTCCAGGACATTCCGCAGCATGGTGGTGAAGAAGGCCTGATCGTCGATGACGAGGATGGTGGTCGCTGGTCCTTCGCTGGGGATGGCCATGCCTGCCCCCTCCTTTTGCGTAAACGGCGCGTAATCCCGTGAGGTCGAGCCCGCTCGCCTGTCCGACGCCGGATTATGAGGTCTCCGTCTCGGCAACGGGTCGTCCTGCTGCGGCCGCCGGACCGGTCGGGTCTTCCGACCGGCGACCTCTCTCCGCCAGCTCGACGAGGATCCCGGCTGCCACCTCGGCCCCGTCGCTCTCGAGCACCGGCCAGCGGCGCGGGCGACGCAGGAGACGCTCCAGTGCCGGGCGCCAATTGCCGGCCAAGAGTTCTTGGTTGGAGATATACTCGCAGACCCCGAACTGCTCGAGCCCATCGACCAGGCACGGATATTCGGCGAATGCACCCCGCGAGGTGTAGAGGACCGGTGTCTGGTTGGCCAGGCAGTCCGATACGATGCCGTAGCCGGGCTTCGTGATGACGGCGTCCGCCTGCGCCACTACCTCTTCGTAGGTCAGGTCCGGCAGGGAGACAACCTGCACGTTTTCCACCGGGCGTGGAGGCGGCTGGGTGGTCAGGAAGCAATAGTCGCGGAGCCGTTCGACCCGCGTGAGATCGATGTCCTGGATATCGAACCCGCCGAAGGACAGGAGCACCACGGGACGCTTCCCGTTCAAGGACAGCGCGGCCCGGACCGCGTCCCGGGATTGGCGCGCGCGGCGGGCGATCATGGGAATGTCCCGGACCACCGGGAACGCATCGCACGGTCCGTGAAAGGGGAGGCGCAGGAAGAGATCCGCCTGCGCGTACCCTTCCCGGATGGACGCCACCACCCGGCCGAACTCGGGACGCAGGGAGAGGTATTCGCCGTAGATCCAGTCCCAAGAGAAATTGCTCACCCCCACGGAAGGGATTCCAGCCCGCCGGGCCGCGGGGAAAGCCGCCCAGGGGATATCGGCCAGCACGAGGTCCACGCCCTCGCGAAGCAGGAAATCGGCCTCGAGGGCGATGCGCGCTGGCTGCTCCTCGAGCAGGCGATGGCAGGCGGCCAGTGTGGCGTCGAGATCCAGCGAGATGGCGTCCCGCTGGATCATGCCGACATCGAGCGGCTGGGCCCGGTATCCGAAGGGCGCTGGCAGGTTCAGCCGGAACAGCCACTCGGGAGCCGTGGAGACCAGGCTGAGGCGGGCACCGGGGAGTCGGGCGGCCACTGCCGCCAGCAGGGCGGCCGATCTCGTGGCGTGTCCGAAGCCGTGACCCGTGATGTACGCGGCGATGTGTGTCATGGCGCTCCTTGACGGATTCGCCTAGTATAGTGGACCGTCCCCTCAATGCAAGGAGATTGGAGCCGGCGGGGGGGGGACTGGCGGACCTCAGCGAGATCGGCCTTGCAGGAGGTCGTAGGCTTTCTGGATGGCGAGCAGTTTCTTGTGGGCGAGTTCCTGAAACTCCTTGCCCAGGTGGGCCACCTTGTCGGGATGGTAGCGGCCGACGGCGCGCTTATAGGCGGTCTTGATCTCTTCGGGGGAGGCCTGGGGGGGGACCTCCAGCAGGGCGTACGGATCCATGCGGTCGAAGTCGGCCCGGAAGTCCTCGGGCCGAGGTCCGTCGGACGAGCGGCCGCGCCGGTCCCCCACGCGACCCCGGAAGACATCCCAGGGGAAGGACCGTCCCTGTTGGCTGGACAGATACCAGAGGAGGGCGACCACGACCAAGATGTCGTCCACCCAGCCCAGTCCCGGGAGAAGATCCGGCAGCGCATCCACCGGACTCACCACGTAGAACAGGGCAGCCAGGATCGGCAGCAGTCGTCGCAGGATCGACATCGGACCCCCGGCAAGGCACGGAAAGCGACGCCAAAAATTATCCCATTATACTCCACCGACCCCGACATGGCGATGGTCCTCCTGCAGTTTGGTCTTGCGGTCCCCGGGCGCCTGCGCTATACACCCGCACGGATCCGCCGGTGCCGGGTCTCGACCCCGGGGAAGATGGCCGACCGCCAAGAAGACCACGATATCGCCGGGACCGGGATCAGCCGCAAGAAGCACAAGACGGCACAAGGTGAAGGCACACTCGGGGCCCCTGGTTCCGCCTATCTCCATGAAGCCGTGAGACCAGTGCCGCTTGTGCGTCTTGTGGCCAAGACTGTCTGGCGGCCTTGGCGTCCCCGCCGCAGGCGGGGTGGCGTCTTGGCGGTTGTTCGGTTTTTCGGATCAGGGCCGAGTGCCGATTGCAAAGGAGAGGCCATGAAGAGGGTGCTGGGTCAGAATGAGTTCGTGAAATCGCACGCCCTGGGCAATGACTACATCGTGCTGGATGGATCGCAGCTCTCCTTTCCCCTCACCCCGGAAGCCGTCCGCACCATCTGCGACACCCACTTCGGGATCGGCTCCGACGGGATCCTGCTGATTGTGCCGGGGCGGGGGGCCGATTTCGGGGTCCGGATCTTCAACCCGGACGGTGGGGAGGCGGAGAAGAGCGGCAACGGCATCCGCATCCTGGCCAAGTTCCTGTATGACCATGGGTACGCCCCGCGCCCGGACTTCTCCATCTCGACATTGGGCGGCCCGGTGCGGGCGCGGCTGGACCTCGAAGGGGAGCGCGTCCGCATGATCAGCGCCGAGATGGGGCGCGCGACCTTCGTCAGCGAGGAGATCCCCGTCGCCGGGTCGCGCCGCGAAGTGGTGATGGAGGCGCTGGAGGTGGAAGGGGAGCGGCTCACCGTCACCTGCGTTTCGGTCGGGAACCCCCACTGTGTCATCCTGACGGATCGTCTGGACGAGGCCACGGCGAAGCGACTGGGTCCCAAGATCGAACGTCACCCCAGCTTCCCCAAGCGGATCAATGTCCAATTCGCCAAGGTGCTGGCGAGGGATCGGGTGTCCATCCTCATCTGGGAGCGCGGCGCCGGCTGGACGCTGGCCTCGGGGACCAGCTCCTGCGGGGTGGTCTCCGCCTGCGTCAAGACCGGCCTCACGGACCGGCGGGTGACCGTCGAGAGTCCGGGCGGCGAACTGACGGTGGCTGTGGCGGAAAACTGGGAGCTCACCCTGACGGGTCCCGTCTCGGAGATCGGGCGGGGGAGGCTCTCCGCCGACCTCGTCAACAGCCTGGGAGGGTAAATCGCATGGAGGCCCCGCGTCATCTCCGTAGGAGTTTCCTGTATGTCCCCGGGAGCGAGGACAGAAAGGTCCTCAAGGCCGCCGGCCTGGGAGCCGACGCGGTGATCCTGGACTTCGAGGACGCGGTGGCCGAGAGCCAGAAGGCCGCCGCCAGAACCCTGGTCCGGGCCTTCCTGCCGTCGCAGCCTCGGGGGCAGGTCGAGTGGCTCATCCGGATAGGCGGCATCGAGAGCCCGCACTTCGACGCCGATCTCCGGGCCGCGGTCGCCGCGAGACCCGACGGCGTCATTATTTCCAAGGTCAACAGGCCGGAGGCGCTCCTGCAAGCCGAGGTCCGGCTGGCCGAAGCGGAGCTGGCTGCCGGCCGGCCGATGGGCTCCATCCGCCTTTTTGCCATGATCGAGAGTGCCCGAGCCGTGCTCAACGCCTTTGCGATCGCCACGGCGACGCCCCGTCTGGCCGGGCTCCTGCTGGGCCACGTGGACCTCTCCCTGGAGATCGGGATCACGCCCGGCCCGGCCGGCCACGGTACCATCCTGCACGCCCGCTGTCAGCTCGTCTTGGCGGCCCGCGCCGCGGGCGTGGACGTGGTAGACTGCGTCTACCTGACGCTCCGGGACACCGAGGGACTGCGGGGCGAAGCCGCACAGGCGGCCGGCCTGGGCTTCACGGGAAAGCAGGCCATCCATCCCGGCCAGCTCGCCGGGATTCACGAGGCCTTCACGCCCACTCCCCAGCGGGTGGCGCGGGCCAGGCGCATCCTGGCGGCCTGGCAGCAGGCGCAAGCCGAGGGAAAGGGCGTGATCGCCCTGGACGGGGAACTGGTGGAACCCCCCGTCGTCGCCCTGGAGCAGCGGATCCTGGAGCGGGCGGGAGCGATCTGACGTCGCTCGATTCTCGGGGAAGGCAATGGGAGCGGGACCGACAGGATGCGCCCCCCCCATGCCCTTTCCGGCCGAGGCGACTAGATGAGCACGATCCAGCGGCGGAACTCCTCCAGGTGCTTGTGCAGGGCCGCCGCCGCCGCCGCTGGATCGTTCTTGAGCCCTGCATCAAGCACGGCAATGTGCTCCTTCATGACCGGCACAACCCGTTCCGGCAGGAGTCCCCGCTTGCCTCGAATCACCCGTATGCGGTTCGTATTCACCCGGTAGATCTCCTCGAGGAGGGGGTTCTTGAGGGAGGTGACGATGCGGTCGTGCAATCGCCAATCCAGCTCCACCGCGTCGGCCATGAGCGCCGTGTCGATTCCCTTCTTCGCCCGGGCAATGATGGCCTCGTGCGCTCGCTTGAGGGCGAGGATTTCCTCCGGAGGGGTTGTGGCGAGGAACGGGCCGATGGCCTCCCGCTCGATCATCGCGCGCAACTGGAGGACGTTCCGGATGAATTCCAAACCGAGGTCGCTGACGACGATGCCGCGCTGCGGGACCACCTGCAGCAGGGACTCCGCGGCCAGCTTGTGGATGGCTTCGCGCGTGGGCCCGACCGGGCACCCGACCAGCTTGGCGAGTTGTTTCTGCGACACCAACTGCCCTGGCTTGAGCTTGCCTGCCAGCAGACACTCTTTCAGCCGTTCGTAAGCTTTCTCTCTTAACATCGCGGCTCCCTTCTCGCCCGGTATGTCGACTGTCGTCAGCTTAGCGAAAAATCCGCTTGATTTCAATATACCATTTGATGTATTAGCTAACATATCAGTTTCAACAGTCTCCTTTGGAGGCGTGCTGTCGGAAAGATCGTCTTTCGGGGAAGGAGGCAGGAGTCATGAGTGCAAACTATCCAGGGGTAAATCGCCGCGCTGTGTTGAAGGGGGTAGCCGCCGTGACCGCCGCCGGTCTGGCGGGCCTCCGGACGCCCGTCGTCCTGGGCCAGGCGAAGCCGTTCGCCGGCGTGACGCTCAGCGTGGCCGCCTTCACCCACGTCCATCAAACCACGTCAAGGAACTGCTTCCCGAATTCGAGCGGAACACGGGGATCAAGGTCAATCTCGAGACGCAGGCCTTTCCCATTTACAATCAACGGGCGGATCTCGAGCTCTCCACGAAGGGGCAGGCCTACGATGTCCTCGGCATCACGTATATCTACGCTGCCCGCTGGATCGGGGCCGGGTGGTTCTTCCCCCTCGACGAGTTCGTCACCAATCGAAACCAGACGCCTTCCGAATGGGATGCGGCCGACTTCGATCCGGCGTCGATGACCCCCCTGAAGGATGCCAAGGGCAAGATCTACGGCTTTCCCTGGGAGCAGAGCTCCATCCTCATGGCCGCCGCGAGGGCGGACCTCCTGGAGAAGGCCGGCCTGAAGATGCCCGGGACCCTGAAGGAGCTGGGGGGGCAGTTGCCAAAGTTCACAATGTG
Organism: Candidatus Methylomirabilota bacterium; assembly: GCA_016209735.1. Classification (GTDB taxonomy): domain Bacteria; phylum Methylomirabilota; class Methylomirabilia; order Methylomirabilales; family 2-02-FULL-66-22; genus 2-02-FULL-66-22. The sequence continues at coordinate 6,957 of JACQVN010000045.1, read as the reverse complement.
GATGGGGTGGCGGGCTACATATCACACACCACGCACCACTGGGTCTGGGTGCCGTACCTCATGGCCCTCGGAGGCAAGGTGTTCAAGGACTCCCCCGACAATCTGAGGCCCACCCTGGACCCCGACGTCGTCGGCGAGGCCATGCAATTCTACGGGGACCTGCTGCGTAAGCATTCCCCTTCGGGCGTGCTGTCCTTTCAAGATGCGCAGGCGATGCAGGTCCAGTTGAACGGACGCGCCAACTTTCGCACGCAGAGCGTGGCATGGCTGACCCCCCTGGCCACCGACCCGAAAAGCACGGTCCGGAAGACGGTACGGTATGGACTGATGCCGGCCGGGCCGGCGGGACGGTTCCCGGGGGTGAACAGCCACGGATGGGGGATCCCCGTCGGCGCCAAGCAGAAGGAAACGGCGTGGGAGTTCATCAAGTGGGTCGGCAGCAAGGAGACGATCCGCAAGATGATCGAGCGTGGCTATACCTCGGTGGGGCGGCGCTCAATCATGCGGTCCGAGCTTTTCAAGCAGAAGCATATCCTCAACGGCCGGGACGTCGGTGCCATGATCGAGCAGACGCTGAAGATCGCCGCCGCCGGCTACATGAAGTATCGGAACGTCGCGGTCTGGCCGGAAGTGGGGGAGGCCATCAACAAGGCCGTGCAGCGGGTTGCCAGCGGCCAACAGACAGGGCGCCAGGCGGTGGCGCAGGCACAGCAGGAGATCCTCAGCGACTTCAGGAAGGCGGGCGTGAGAGTCGACGCTTAGCAGGGTGCTGAAAGACGCGTGTTCATGCTTCGATCCCGCCTCGGCGGGACTCAGCATGAACGGAAATAGGTCAATGATTTCGACCCATCCTCCGTTCCGCTCACCCTGAGCTTGTCGAAGGGTGAGCCCGTCGAAGGGCGAACGGAGGGTTTTTCAGCAACCTGCTGGCTCCGGTCCACCGTTCTTCAGACGACGCCGGTAGCCTGCGAGGGCGCGTAGCATGACGCATCCATCTACGGCAACCGCGACGGTTCTTGCTGCCGTGGTCGCCGCCCCTGTGCCGGGCCAGCAGTTCGAGCGGATGCAGCGCCGGTTCTACCGGTGCTGCCTGGGACCGGCTCTCTGTGTCCTGGCGGTGATTATCGTGCTTCCGGCTGCCTACCTGGTCCTGACGAGCTTCAGCCCGCTGAATCTCACCCGCCCCCAGACGGCCTGGGATTTCACCCGGCCCCGGTTCAATTACCAGCTTCTCTTGACCCATGACCGATTCCACCACTCCTTGTGGGTTCAGGCGAAGTACTCCTTCTGGGCGGCGGGACTTGAAATCTGCATCGGTTTCCTCTTTGCGCTGATGCTCGATATTCAGTCGCGATTCTTCCGGGCGCTCCGCACGATCTTCATGATTCCCATGGTGCTGCCCCCCATCGTGGTGGCCATCATCTGGAAGATCATGTACACCCCGGACATCAGTCCCTTGCACTGGGCCTTGGCCACGGCGGGTTGGAATGTGCCGGCCCTCATCACCGATCCCGACCGGGCGCTGCCGGCAATCATCATTGCCTCCACCTGGCAATGGTTCGCCTTCACCATCCCGTATTTCCTGGTCTACCGATACGCGGGCCTGCTGGATACGCGCATTGGCCTGACGCTGATCTATCTGACGGTAAACGTCTCTCTCGTGATCTGGAGCATGCGAACGTACATCGACGCCACGCCACGCTGCCTGGAGGAGGCGGCGTGGATCGATGGGGCCACGCTCTGGCAAGGCCTCTGCTGGGTTGTCCTGCCGACGGCTGTCCCGGGGTTGGTGGCAACGGCCATCCTGCTCAATCCCTTCTACCGTCTTCCGGACATGCGGAAGGTCGAGAAGGCCATCGAGTTCAAGCGCATCCTCTACGAGCACGGGGATCGGGAGCTGTATTCGTTCTACTGGCTCATGGCCGGCTTCACCCCGGAGTTCCTGGAGCGCCGCTTCGACGTCGTGGAGAAGCTGGCGTCCGCGCGGGCGGGCAAAGACCGGTTCATCAAGAGCGATGTGGAGCAATGGATGAAGTGGGTGCGGGCGCTCCGGGCGAACTGGCTCACCGACGAGGAGCTGGCGCGGATCGCCACGCCCACGCTGGTGATGGGGACCGAGCTGGATAGCTGGCACGCGGGGCCAATGGCGGAGATGGCCCGGCAGGTTGCCGCCCGCATCCCCTCCTCGCGCCTGGAGATTCTGGCCCGCGCAGGCGCCTTCATCTTCATCGAGGATCCGGATCGCTTTGCCCGAACCCTCCTCCCGTTCCTGGGCGGGATCGCATGCGCGATCACCGCGGAGGGGGGTCGATGAAGGCGATCGTGAAGACCCGGCCCGGGCCAGGGGCCGAGTATGTGGAGGTGGAGACGCCGTGCCCCGGCGCCGGCGAGGTGCTGATCCGCGTGAAGGCGTGCGCCATCTGCGGGACCGACGTCCACATCTACCGGTGGAACGCGTGGGCGCGGCGAACGGTGCCCAAGATCTTCGGGGACAAGCCCCGGATCATGGGCCATGAGTTCTGCGGAGAGGTAGTGGAGGTCGGCTCGAGCGTCAGGATGGAAGGGGATAGGCCGTAGAGTCCGCCCTGATCGACCCGGAGGCGCAATGTTGCCAGGCCGTGGGGGCCCGAGGGCGCCGGGGTCGGGTCCGGCCGGTCCAGGTCCCGGGTGTTCGTCCTCATGTTCCTTCTCACCTCTTGACAATCGCTGGCGGTCCGCCAGATACTCCAGCCCTACCCATGGACGCGGCAAATTGCGAGCCTTGGGCGCCGGAGGTCCGCTCAGCCGGCTCGGTCCCGGTAGTCTCGCGGCCCGGCTGAGTTGGCATGATCGCGCGCCCCTGAAAGCAAGTGCTTATCAGCCTCACCTCCGGGAACCTTCGACTTCGAGCGTCACACCCCGGGGACGCACCGGGAGAGAGGAGGTCGTCGCCATGATGTCAGGATGGCTCCGCATCACCCTGTTGGCGGCACTCGTCTTGGTCCTGCTCGTGCCCGCGGCGCAGGCCGGCAAGAGCGACGACACCCTGCGCATCGCCTGGGACCGGGAACTGGAGAACCTGGACGTCTACTACAACAACTCCCGCGAGGCGATCATCGTCTCCTACCTCATCGGGGATAGCCTCCTGGACCGGCACCCGGAGACCAACCAGTACCTACCCGCTCTGGCCACCTCCTACAAGTGGATCAACCCCTTGACGATGGAGTTCGAGATCCGGAACGGGGTCGTGGCCCACAACGGAGAGCCGGTGGACGCCGAGGATGTGGTCTACACCCTGAACTTCGTGTCGGATCCGGCGCACGGCATCAAGCTCCAGCGCAATGTCGAGTGGATCAAGCGGGCGGAGAAGGTGGACCAGTACCGGCTCCGCATCCACCTGAAGAGTCCCGCTCCGGCCGCGCTGGAGTATCTCTCCGGCCCCCTGGTGATTTACCCCCGCGAGTATCACAAGACGGTCGGCCCCAAGGGCATGGCAACCAAGCCCATCGCCACCGGACCGTAAAAGGTCACGGCGGTCGCGCCCGGCCGCGAGGTGACGCTGGAGCGGAACGAGCGCTACTGGGACGGCAGCCCCAAGGGGAAGCCGGCGATCAGGCGGATCGTCATCCGCACGATCCCCGAAGCCAACACGCAGCTCGCCGAGCTGATGACCCGGGGCATCGACTGGATCTGGAAGGTGCCGCCCGACCAGGTGGAGAGGCTGGCCAAGATGCCGGGGATCTCGACTGTGAACGGCGAGACGATGCGCATCGGCTTCCTGGGCTTCGACGCCACCGGGCGCACGGGCAAGACCCCCTTCACGGACCTCCGGGTGCGACGGGCCATCGGGCACGCGGTGAACCGGCAGGCCATCGTCGACAACCTGCTGAAGGGCGCCTCGAAGGTGATCCACGCGGCCTGCTTCCCCAGCCAGTTCGGCTGTACCCAGGACGTGATGCGGTACGAGTACGATCCCGCCAAGGCCAAGCGCCTCCTGGCCGAGGCCGGCCATGCCACCGGCTTCGAGACGGAGCTGTACGCCTATCAGGACCGCAAGTTCGCAGAGGCCATCCTGGGCGACCTCGCCAAGGTCGGCATCAAGGCGAATCTGCGCTTCCTCCAGTTGGCCGCCTACAACGAGAAGCGGGACGCCAGCGGCACTCCCATGCTCTTCGGGACCTGGGGCTTGTACTCGATCAACGACTCGTCCGCGGGGGTCAGTCGCTGGTTCAAGCACGACAAGGCCGACTACGCCAAGGATTCGCACGTGAAGCAGTGGCTGGACACGGCGGACACCTCGGTCGATCCGGCGGTGCGCACGGAGCATTACGCCAAGGCGCTGAAGCGGATCGCGGAGCAGGCCTACTGGCTCCCCCTCTTCTCGTACAACCTGAACTACGCCTTCAGCTCCGAGCTGGAATTCAAGCCGGACCCGGACGAGGTGACCCGCTTCTACCGTGCCCGCTGGAAGTAAGGCGCGGACGCACCCCAAGACGGCGGGCGGGAGGCCACAGGTCTCCCGCCCGCATTCAGCATGCTCACCTACACCATCAAGCGCCTGCTCCTGGCGGGCCTGGTCACCCTGACGGTTTCCGCCATCAGCTTCGGGCTCCTGAGGCTCTCCGGCGATGTGGCCGCGGCGCTGGCGGGGTCGGATGCCACCTCGGCGGACGTCGAGTACCTCCGCCGCTACTACGGCCTGGACCGGCCGCTCCCCGTGCAGTACCTGGATTGGCTGGGTCACGCCGTCCAGGGCGACTTCGGGCAGTCCCTGTACTTCAAGCAGCCCGTGGCGGGGATGATCCGGGAACGGCTGCCCGTCACCCTGACCATCGGGGCCTGCGGTATCCTTTTCGCCATTATCCTGGGGATCCCTTTGGGAGTCGTGGCCGCCCTGCGGCCCAACAGTTGGCTGGACCGGGCCGCCCTGACCCTGGCGGTGTGCGGCCAGGCCTTGCCCAGCTTCTGGTTTGCCTTGCTGCTGATCCTTCTCTTCGGCGTCATGTTGCGCTGGCTCCCCATCGCGGGGTTCGGAAGCTGGCAGCAACTGGTGATGCCGACCATCGCCCTGGGTTACCACGCCCTGCCCGCCATCATGCGCCTCACCCGGGCCGGGATGGTGGAAGTCCTCCGCTCCGACTACGTCCGCAGCGCCTACGCCAAGGGCGTCGGGCGGCCTGGCGTCCTCTTCAAGCACGGCCTCCGTAACGCCATCATCCCCGTGGTCTCCCTCACGGCGGTGCAGCTCGGCTTCATGCTGGGAGGCTCCATCGTCATCGAGTCGGTTTTCGCCCTCCACGGCATCGGCCACCTGGCCTGGCAGTCCATCTCGCGGCGGGACCTGCCCGTCGTCCAGGCGGTGGTCCTGATCATTTCCTGTTCCTACGTCCTGATCACGCTGTTGGCCGACCTGATGAACGCCTCGCTGGATCCCCGGATCCGCGTCGGAGGCGTCCGGTGAGCGGGCCGGCGGAGGTCCAGTCAGTGGCGGCGGTGCTCCGCGGGCACGACCGCCTGCGGCGGGCCCTCCGGCACGGGGGGCTCGTCGCGGGGGCCGCCGCGGTGATCGCCATGGTCGTGATGGCGCTCCTCGCCCCCCACGACCCCTACACCCAGAATCTCGCCCTGCGCATGGTGAATCCCATCTGGCACGCCGACGGAACCTGGCAGCACCCCCTCGGCACGGATGGGTTGGGCCGCGACTACCTGAGCCGGCTGATCTATGGCTCGCGGATCTCGCTCCTCATCGGCTTCGGCTGCGTCCCGATCTCGGGGCTGATCGGTTCGGCCCTGGGGGTGGCCGCGGGCTACTTCGGCGGCCAGACCGATTTAGCGGTCGTGTTCATGATCACCACCCGCCTCAGCATGCTGGTGGTCTTGGTGGCCCTGGCCGTGGTGGGGCTGGTGGGCGGCTCCCTGACGGTGGTCGTGGCAGTCCTCGGCCTCCTGCTCTGGGACCGCTTCGCCGTGGTCATGCGGGCCGCCGTCCAGCAGATCCGCGGCCTGGAGTACGTGGCGGCGGCGGAGGCTGCAGGCTCATCGACCCTCCGCATCCTCGTCCGCTCCGTCCTCCCCAACGTCCTGGACCAGCTTCTGGTGGTGGCGACGCTGAAGGTGGCCCAGGCCGTCCTGCTGGAGGCGGCGCTCTCCTTCCTCGGCCTGGGCGTGCAGCCGCCGGCCCCCTCGTGGGGACTCATGGTCTCCGAGGCCAAGGAGCACATGTTCTTCAGCCCGTGGCTGATCACGCTACCCGGCGCGGCCCTCTTCACCCTCGTCCTGGCCATCAACCTGCTGGGGGACGGCCTCCGGGACGTGGCGGCGCCGCGACGGGAGCGGTAGGACGCCAGGGGTTGAGATCTTGACCGCATCGCCGCTAAGATAACTCAGCGCCGCCCCCCTCCCCCGCGTGTCCCGAGTAGGCCCGCCGCACCCAAAGGGTACCCGGGGCAGCGGAGGCGGCCCGGAGGGGTCGCGCCAGCGGCCCCGACCCGCCGGAGCAGCCCTGCCCCGCCGGGTACCCAGCCGGAGGCTGGGGGAGCGGGGCTCCGTCGCGGCGGCGCCACTGAGGGGCACGCGGGGGGTGGGGGCGGCGCGACGCGCCTAGAGCGATCAATGTAGACAATGAGTTACGAGTTAACTTAGCGGCAATAGGTCTTAACCGAATTCTCAAAGGAGGGATTCATGGCCGAGCTCTGCGACCTCAGTGCGGTGGAGATGCGCCGGCAGATCGGCGCGAAACAGGTGTCGCCCGTGGAAGTTCTGGAGTCCTGCCTGGCGCGGATCGCGGCGGCGAATCCCCGGCTCAACGCCTTCGTCACGCTCGCCATGGAGCGGGTAAGGAAGGAGGCCAAGGCGGCGGAGGCCGCCGTCCTCCGGGGGGACGAGCTGCCGCTGCTGCACGGGCTCCCCATCGGGATCAAGGACCTGGAGGAGACGGCGGGCCTCCGGACGACCTGGGGCTCGCCCATCTTCGCGGAT
>JACQVN010000044.1 GCA_016209735.1 Candidatus Methylomirabilota bacterium | reverse complement strand
TTCTCCGGCGCCCGGCCGCGACGGAGCCCCGCGTTCCCCAGCCTCCGGCTGGGTACCCGGCGGGGCAGGGCTGCTCCGGCGGGTCGGGACCGCTGGCGCGACCCCTCCGGGCCGCCTCCGCAGCCCACCGCACGGCCCGAGTGCCTCCGAGGCGTGCCGGGATGCCCTGGCTCGTCAGGCGACCGAAGATAACCCAGAGCGCAGCCACAATCTGTCGGGGCGGTTGAGTCAAGTAGATAGCCCCAAACCATAATCGAAACGCATCTGGGAAACCCGGAGGGATTGGCTGGAAGTGAGCCCGGACCATCCCGGAGGGCGGAAGCCACGAGGAGTAGGGGCCGTTTCTCCAGAGTACGCAAATGGTAGTGGCGGATCTGGAAAACCCTTCAACATCAAATATTTCCGTTGACTAAGACAAAGGGGAACATTAAGGTAAGCCTGCCTGCTGCTGTCAGCGCGAGACGAATGATTGGGGTATCTTACGCCGCGGCGGTGTGCGGCGGACGATGTGAGGCGATGCAAATCGGCGGGCGATCGCCTCGGTTGGGCGGGGAGAGATGCAGTGCCGCCACACGGTGGCCGAGTGGCACCGATATGCGGATGCGGAGGGGGCGTCGCTTCCCATCTTTGCGGCGTGCCGCCTCCTGATCAAGGAGGGGGAGCAGGCGCGGGACCCGAAGAGCATCGCCTGCGGATACTGGGGGCGGCAGCGCGAATGCCCCCTGTACGAGGGGCCCGGCGGGAGAATCGAGGTCCCGCAGGATGCAGCCGGACCGGGTGTTTCGCAGGAGGTGCGGATTGCTCTCGAGGCCGTATGGCCCGTCCGGCATCCAGGTGCGGTGGACGGGTTCCGCCTTCTCGTCACGGGATTGACCGCGCTGTCGGTGGGATTGCTGGCCTGGAGCATCCTGCTGGGCGTGGCGGTCTTGGGCGGTCACGGCAATGCCAAGGGGTTCATCTGGGTGGCGCTGATGGCGGCGAGCTTCTCCATGGCCACCCACCTCCTGGCGGCCTTGAAGACTTGGGCTGGACGGTAGCGACATCCGCAGCGAGGTCTGCGGCACGTGGGCACGCCTCCTCGGGGGCCCGCGGAAAGGAGACGGCGATGGGAGTTCGAATCCTTTGCTCGCTGGTGATCGGGCTGGTCGTCCTGGGGGCGTTCAGCGGCTGCGCCACGCGGACGATTTCCAGCGAGGGCCTGCCGAACGCCCAGAATCCGGAGTTCTTCGGGCACCCGCTCCGGGTCATCGCGCTGCCCTTTGATTTTGCCGGGAACGTGCTCCAGTATGCGCTGGTGGAGCCGTTCTACTTCCTCATGAACACCGCGCCGGAAGCGGTGGGGCTGAGCCTGGAGGAGCAGCGGTATCTGGCCAGACGCCAGGAGGAGTGGCGGAAGTATATGGGCGGCGAGCGAAAGCTGGTCGAATAGCCCGGAGTCGTGGCGGCACGCCGAGCGCGGCGTGCCTGGAGGCCGTGCCCCGACGAGCCGTCGTGGTGCTTTCGGCGGTTCCGGGGCGGCCGAGGACGGGATGTGGCTGAGAAGTCTCGCCAAGCGCCGCGGCCAGGCCGGATTGCGCGGGTCGGCTCCCAGCGGCAGCGCCGGGTGGTCCTGCCGGTGGATGCCGAAGACATTGCCATGGCGCGTCTGCACGCACAGGTGCGACAGACGGAAACCATACAGGCCTCGGGCCGGAAAGCGGACCGTTCGCCGCTCCGGTGCGCGACCATTCAGCTCCCGCTCCAGTTGCTGGAGCGGGCCAGGGACCGAGCGAAGCGGGATGAGGTGACGCTGTCCGAGATCGTGCGGGCCGCGATCGAGCACTACCTCACGTCGCGCTGACCGTCTCTCCGGGCCGCGAGCGACGGATATCCCCCAGAACACGTCGGAAGCCCTCTGGCCGGCTCTCGCTTCCGGGAATTCTCCGTCGAGACTGACCGACTGCGCGCCCGGACTGTTCCCATGGGTTTGCCGCAAAAGCGAAAAGGGCGGGTGACACGCCACCGCTCATCAGCCCCGGCCGAGATCAGGCGGGATGACGCGCCCGAGGGATCCCCCCGGCCTGCGCGCCCCATCTCACCGCTCCGGAGACGCGGCCTGCGGACGTGGCTCCTCTCCCTCGCGGGCATCTGCCTCTTGGGTGGCGCTGCCGTGGTCGTCCTCTTGAAAAATCTCGGGCCCCCGGCGGAAGCGCCCGGAGAGGGTGTCGGCCGGAATGAAGACGGCGGCGCAGGGGGGGGCGACCGCCGAGACATCCGGGGGACGATCGGCGTGCGGCCTGAGTTAGAGGCCCGAGCGCAGGGAAAAGCCGCGCTGTTCATCATCGTGCGAGATGCCGCGGGCTCTCTGGTGGCGGTTCGCCGCGTGCTCGAGCCGCAGTTTCCGCTCCGCTACCGAATTGGCCCCGAGGATGCTATGATTTCCGGCACCCTCCTCCAGGGATCGGTCCAGGTCAGCGCCCGATTGAGCCAGTCCGGAAGGGCGGGACCGGCGGAGCCGGGAGATCTGGAAGGGGAACACCCTGCCCGGGTGCAGGCCGGGGAGGGGCAGGTCGATATCACGCTCTCCCGCGTCCGGTGAGGAAATGGCGTGGGGAGGGACGACCTGGTTTTTGCGCTGACGGGCAAGAACCAAAGGAACCAAAGGGACAGGTCGGAAAGCCGGAGGATACGCCGCGCTGTTTCTGCTGTGGCGACGTGGTTCCGGACAGGCCCCGAGGCGGCAAGGCCCCGTGTCCCAATCGCGGGTATTTGTCCCCCCTCGGCGACTGCTCCGATTGAGCCCGAAGATTGCTGTTGAACCGGGAGGCCGGATTACTGGGTCAAGTCACTGCACCGTAACAGTCGGAGTAGGAACCATGGTTGCCCATGACCCCCTCCACAGATCCGGACAAGCGGCATTACCGCATCCGGCTCTTGCCTTGGGTGACGACGCCCAGGCGAACAAGCGGGTAGGGGTGACAGATGCGAGCGGGCGGAAGCCA
>JACQVN010000043.1 GCA_016209735.1 Candidatus Methylomirabilota bacterium | reverse complement strand
TCCGAGCCGACGAAGCTGGAGCGCTTGTCGTCGGCCGCGATCCGCCGGACCAGCTTGAGGGCCGGAATGAAGAGCCAGCGGTCCGCGTTCTTCTGCGGGTACTTCCAGACCATGAAAGTCATGTCGCGGACGTCCGGGGGGCGGAGGAAGTAGATGAAATACCGCTGCTCCCCCCCTTCCTGGAGATCTTTGCGGAGCATGGTCATCTCCCGGATTCGCTCCTTCCCGTCCTTGCTCACCAGGCGCATGAGGACCCGGGCCTTCATGTCATCCCCGGGGTAATACTCAGCCAGGTGCGACCGCCTGATGATCTCCTCGGCGGAAAGGGTCTGGGCGAGCGCCAACGGTGCAAAAGACAACAGGCTGACACAGGCCACCACAACGAGGAGGACGGTTCCCGTCTTCATCCCTTGACCTCCAGGGGTCCTCTTCAGGAGCCATCCGGGAAACAGGGCGATGAGGGCCGGCAGGTAGATGAGGGTGGCCAGGGCCGATAGCAGCATGATGGCCATCATGAAGACCCCCACGGTGATGTAGGGGGTCAGGCTGGCGAAGACCATGACGGAGAAACCCGAGGCGAACAGGACGGCATTGCGGACGATGCCCCGGCCCGGCCGGGCCACGGTCCAGAGGAGGACCTCCTCCAGATCACCGTCCCCCCGGAGCCGCTGCTGGAAGCGGCTCACAAAGTGAATGGCAAAGTCTATGGCCATCCCCAGCGAGAGCGTGGACAGGACCGAAATGGGCATGTCGAAATCCTTTCCCACGAAGCCGACAACCCCGTAGATCAGGACGATGGTAAAGAGCAGGGGGAGAAAACTCACGATCCCCCACTTGAGCGAGCGGAAATCCAGGACCAGGAGGAACAGGACGAGGATGCACGAGAGCAGGAAACCCTCGAGCATGCCCACCAGGACTTCGTCGTTCCAGACCATGTTGAAGTAGGCGATTCCTGCCGGCTTCACCTCCACGCCGGGGATCGGGTTGGCTTTCAGGTAGCCTTCCACGCCCCGGAGGAGGGCCCGCGTCTCCACCGCGTCCCAGGACCTCAACTGGACGAAGATGTTGGCCTTCTGGAACGGGTAATCCACCACGTTGTCCATGTCCCGGGGCTTGACCGCCATGTTGAACAGCAACAGGTACTGGCCCACGACGTCCTTATTGTTCGGGATGACTTCCTGCTTCGGATCGTTGTCGTGCAGGACCCGGTTCACCCGTTTGATGTAGTCCACCACCGAAAGAGACTTCCCCACCACCGCCTGCTGCGCCAGGTAACCCTGGAGGCCGGCGATCCCCCGGAGCACCCGCGGGTCCTTGACGGCATCCCCCTGTGCGGCAGCGGCGACCAGGTAGAGCGTGGCGGTTCCCCCCAGCCCGTCATTCAGCACCCGGTCGGCCTGGCGGATCTCGCTGCCCCGCTTGAACCATTCCACCATGTTGTTGTTGACTCGGATCTGCCGGATCCCCATGACCGCAACGAGCAAGAGGAGCAACCCCACCAGGACCACGGCCTTGCGTCGTGCCAGGCTGAACCGGCCGAGGGTGGCCAGCCAGGTTGGCCCTCCGGTCATCTCCTCCTCGTGGATCCGGGAGCGCGCCAGGCGCATCTCCGACAGAAGAGCCATGATGGCCGGCACGACGGTGAAGCTCATCAGCAGGATGACTAGGGTCCCGAAGGCGACCAGGAGGCCGAAGACCCGGACCGGGAGGATGGGGCCAATGGCCAGGGAGGCGAAGCCAGCCGCCGTGGTGAGGTCGGAGTAGAAGACCGGGGTGGCCACGGCGGCCATGGTCTCCCGGATGGCGTCGTCCTTCCGGCCCAGCTCCCGGAACCGGAAACCGAACTCATTGAAGATATGCACCGTGTCCGTGCTGATGGCCATGAGGAAGACCGGGCTCATGGAGGCCATGATGTGGATGGGAATCCCCAGGCCGATGAACAGGCCCATGGCCCAGATGATGCTGAGCATGGCCATCGCCATGTTGGCTGCGACCAGGGCCCAGTTGCGGAACATGAGGAACAGGACCAGGGTCATGACCATGCCGGCGATGGGGGAGAAAAGGCCCATCTGCTTGAACATCTCGGCCCCGAAGGTATCCCGCGCCACCGGATCGCCTGCCAGGTAGAACTTCTCGGCACCCCTCTGCGTGGCGACGAGCGCCCTGATGGCATCGGCGACCGCCTTGCCGTTGGCGCCTGGCTCCAGTGGGATGTAAATGGCCGTCGTCTTTCCGTCGGGGGAGATGAGGCGATTCACCAGGAGGGGGTTGTCGAAGACGCGGCGGCGGAAGGCTTCCGCCCCCTCGGGCGTGCCGGGGGGGTTACTCATGAGGCGCGCGGCCCGGAGGGTGTCGCCGGCCACGGTCACGTCATCCAGGGTGGCAAAGCCAATGACGTCCCGGGCAACCACCCCGGGGAGTTTCAGGATGTCTTCGGTAATCCGGTAAATGCGGGCCAGGGTATCCGGGAAGAAGACCCCGTCGTCCCGGCGGATGCCGAGCACGATGACGTCGGCGTGAAGGCCGAACCAGCCCTCAACCTGGTCGTTGTACTGCCGGACCGGCGAGGTGATGGGCAGCATGTTCTTGGGGTCGGTATCCGCCCGCATCTTGGGAAGCTGGACGGCGAACCCCAGGGTCAATGCCAGTGCCAGGACAAGAACCGACCGCGGGTGACGGATAGAGAACTCGACCAACGGTCGCCACGTGAACATCTCCCCCCTCCCTGTTCTCGGATGGATAGCGTCAGGACGCGGTCACGGTGATTCTCCCGGGACTCCCACGGGTAAGCCTTCCGATCTCTGCCGCCAAGACCCCGCGCTTTTTTAAGGCGGCGACCAGTCGCGCCTTTCGGCGCGACGGCACCGCCATCAGCAGGCCCCCCGAGGTCTGCGCATCGCACAGGACCACCTGCTCGTCCGGATTGATGCCCTCGCCCCAGGTGACGTATTCCATCAAATAGCGTTGGTTGTTCCGGCTGCCTCCAGGCACGGCGTCCCGCCTGGCAAGGTCCCACACCCCGGGAAGGACCGGAATGTGGCCGAGAGAGATGCGGGCCGAGACCTCGCTCGCCTCGGCCATCTCATGCAAGTGACCAAGGAGGCCAAAGCCAGTGACGTCGGTGCAGGCGTGGACTCCCACCTCCACCATGGCCTCGGCCGCCGCGCGGTTCAGGCTGCGCATGGTCGTCACCGCCTCGCGAAGATCCTCCTCGCCGATCAGCCTCCGGTCCAGGGCCGTGGTGAGGATGCCCGTCCCCAGAGGCTTCGTGAGCAGGAGGACATCCCCCGCTCGCCCACCTGCCTTGCGGACGATCCGATCGGGGTGCGCCAGTCCGGCTAGGCACAGGCCAAATTTCGGGTCCGGGCCGTCAATAGTGTGACCGCCGACGAGGCTCGCGCCGGCCTCAGAGACGGTCTCAGCGGCCCCCCGAAGGATCTCCTGGAGCATGGCGAGAGGCAGACTCCGGATGGGGAACGCCACAATGTTCAATGCGGTCACCGGCCGGGCGCCCATGGCGTAGATGTCGGAGAGGGCGTTGGCGGCGGCGATGGCGCCGAAGGTATATGGGTCGTCCACGATCGGCGTGATGAAATCCACCGTCTGGACCAGGGCCAGATCCTTGCGAAGGGCGTACACGGCCGCGTCGTCCCGGGCCTCCACGCCCAGGAGGACGCGCGGATCCCGCGGCGTCACGGGGATGTGGCGCAGCACCTGCGCCAGGTCGGCCGGGCCGACCTTGCAGGCTCAGCCCGCCCCGTGGGAGAAGGCCGTGAGCTTGATCTCAGTTTCCTGGGTCACGGGAGCCCCGCAGCAGTCAGGTTGCCGTTTGCCCACTGGTGCGGTTATAATCCGTTCTGGAATATCTTCGGATTTCGATAAAGAATTGGTTATCACATGCCTTCCCTCAACCTCCACCGCCTCCGCGTCTTCCACGCCGTGGCCCGGCGCGAGAGTTACAGCCGCGCCGCGGAGGACCTCCACATCAGCCAGCCGGCCGTCTCCAAGCACGTCCTCGATCTGGAAGAAGAGCTGGGCGTCAAGCTCTTTCATCGCCTGGGCCGCCGGATCGTCCTGACGGAGGCGGGGCGGCTCATGACCGACTACGCCCAGCGCATCTTCACCCTCGCGGACGAGGCCCGCCGCGCCCTGGAGGAACTGCAGGGCCTGGAGCGCGGAACGTTGCGCCTGGGCGCCAGCACCACCCCGGGATGCTACCTGCTTCCCCGGGTGCTGGCCGCCTTCCGCGCCCGCTACCCTCGCCTGGAGGTCTCCCTGGATATCATGGCCAGCCACGACGTGGTGGATCGGGTCATCCGCCAGGACCTCGACCTGGGGTTCGTCGGGGCAACCTTTGCCGCGGACCTGCACGTCCAACCTTACGTGGAGGACGAACTGATCCTCATCCTGCGACCGGGGCACCCCCTCGCCACCCTCCGGACAATCCCTCGCGAGGCCCTGGAGGAAGAGACCTTTGTCCTCCGCGACGCGGCCTCGGGAACTCGCACGGTGGCCGAGGCCCAACTGAAGGAGCGGGGAATTATCATCCGGCGCTCGCTGGAGCTGCGCAGCGTGGAGGCAGTGAAGCAGGCCGTTACCGAGGGCTTGGGGATCTCGTTCATCTCTCGCTATGCCGTGGCCCTGGAGATCCGCCACAAGGTTCTGGCCGTCGCCGCCGACCCCCGCCTCCGGTTCCGCCGACCGCTGGTGATGATCTCCCGCAAGGATGCCCGGCTCTCTCCGGCAGCGCTCGCCTTCGCCGCCTCGGTCCGGAAGGCGACCTGATCCCCTTCATCCAAGGCGGCGCCGACCAGGCGCGCCGCCGTCGCGGCATGCTCGCCGGCATAGGGGGACGCCGACAGAAACAGCGTGAACCTCTTTCCCATTAGCAGCTCCTTGCAATGAGGCTGGAAGCCGGAACGCAGACCGGCGTTGGGCGCGAGGATGATGACACAAGACAATCTAGGGGCTTGCTCGCCCCCCGTCCAATACATTTCCGTTATGCGACCTATGCCCGGCAGTTAGAAATGTGGGGGGCAAAAAAAATCCCTTGCATTTCCAGTCGACTGGAAGAGCTATATTGTGTGCGGACGGCGAGGAGCACCCCAGGAGGAGACGGCCCATGCGGATCGGCGAGCTGGCCAAAGAATGTGGCATCAATCCCAAGACTATCCGGTACTACGAGGCGTTTGGCCTCCTGCCCAAGGCGTCCCGGGCGCCCTCGGGGCACCGGATGTACTCGGACGAGGACCTTCGGCGCCTCCACTTCATCCGCCGTGCCAAAGGGATCGGCCTTCCGCTGGCGAGCATCCGCCAGATCACGACCTATGCCGACAGCGGAAGCTGCCAGCACCTGCGTCCTCGCCTCAAAGAACTGATCGCCGCACAACTCGCCGAGATCGAGAGCCGGATCAAAGACCTCCAGGCCCTCCAGCATGCACTGCGGGGGCACTATGCATCATTGTGCCGGCCTCAGCCGCCGGCGCGAAGCGGCGCGAGCTGCTCGTGCCTGGATGGACCAGCCGAGAAGGCTGCCGTTCTCCCGGCGACCGTCCTGGTCAAGCGATCCCCGCGGAGACAATCCTGACCGGAAGGAGGTGACAGAAATGGCCAAGCGGGTTAACAAGAAGAACCAGAAACCCAAGGCCTCGGGCACCACCAACTGCGGCTGCGGGTGCCTGCCGACAAGCAAAAAGTAAAGGTATTGTGGGAAGTGGCGGAGGCCGGGCCCCGGGCCCGGCCTCGCCTCCCAGCGGAGGTCCTCATGAACACTTCCATGTCCGAGGAGCACACACTGCTTGTCACATCCGCCAGGCAATTGGCGGCGGCTCACCTCGCCCCGCGGGCGGCCGAGATTGATCAAGGTATCCTATTCCCGCAGGAGGCTATCGGCCACCTGGCCCAGGCTGGTTTCCTCGGCCTGTGTGTCCCATCCCGGTATGGCGGGGTAGGAGCGGGCACTTTCGCCTTCGTCCTGGCCACTGAGGAACTCGCCAAGGCCTGCGCCTCGACGGGCTTTGCCCTGGTTACCCACGCCGCGGCCTGCGAGGCCATCCTGCTGGGTGGGACTGAGGAGCAGCGACAGCGCTACCTCCCCGCACTTGCCACGGGGGCCGTGCTGGGTGCCTTTGCCATCCACGAAGAGAATGCTGGGGTGCAGGCGGCCGCCATCGAGACGCGGGCAGTTCCTGACGGCGAAGGATTTGTTCTCAGCGGCTCGAAGATGTTCACGACGAACGGCGGGGCTGCAGGGCTCTTCGTCGTCCTCGCCCGCACCGAGAACCCTGGCGCACCCAAGGAATTCTCGCTCCTACTCGTTGAGCAGGACACCGCGGGGTTCTCCACCGGACCGCCAAGACCCCGGATGGGGCTGAACGGGATAGCCAGCCGAGACCTGATTTTCCAGGACTGCCGCCTTTCCCGCGACAACCTCCTCGGCAAAGCCGGCGACGGCTTGCGGTTGACGAAAGCCACCGCGGCCTTCGCCATGCTGGGTGCGGCGGCCACCTCGTTGGGGATCGCCCAGGCCGCCTTCGAAGCGTCCATCGGCCATGCCCGGAGGCGGAGCATTGCCGGCCAGCCCCTGGCAGCCCACCAGGCGGTGCAAGGCCTCGTCGCGGAGATGCAGGCCGACATCGCCTCCGCCAGGGCGCTGCTGTACGAGACGGCCCGTGGGTGGGATCCCAACGCCCCGGGACCGGCCGCACAGGCGTTTACCGCCAAGCTCGTCGCCGCGGACATGGCGGTGCGAGTGGCCGACCGCGCCCTTCAGGTCCACGGCGGCCACGGGTACACCCGCGAGCTCCCGATCGAGCGCTGCTACCGGGATGCCCGCGGCCTGACGCTCCATTTCATGACCGCAGAGATGCTTCGGATGAACATTGCTCAGGCCCTCCTGGCGGCCTGACATTGCGGAACCACGTTCTTGAAATTCCTCGAGTACCTTTCATGAAAACAGCAAAGAGAACAAAGCCGAGGCTGCTCCAGGCGAAGACATCCCCGTAGCGGGTGTAGAAGGTACCTTTGGGCCGGGTTCTGATAGTCTCGACCAGGATTCCCTCTTGGAAAAGGTCGGAGGCGGCCAGGACGCGACCCGTGGAGTCAACCACGGCCGAGATGCCGGTGTTGGCGGCCCGGACCAGATAGGCGTTGTTCTCCACCGCGCGGAAGACCACCATGTTGACGTGCTGGTAGGGCGCCGCGGTGCGCCCGTACCAGGCGTCGTTGGTGATGTTGACCAGGAAGTCGGCCCCCGCCTGGAAGTAGCGCCGGACCTGATCCGGGAAATAGACCTCGTAGCTGATCGTTACCCCGAACCGCGCCCCGCCGAGATCGAAGACGGTGTACTCCCGCCCTGCCTGGAAGTCGCCGATGGCGCCCTGGGTGAGCTTATCCACGAAGCCCAGGAGCGGCCGCAGGGGGATGTACTCGCCGAAAGGGACCAGGTGGATCTTGTCGTACTTCGCCACGATCCCACGATCCGGCGCCACGTGGAAGGCGCTGTTGAAGTAGCGGGGGGGTGAGGCCAACTCCGCATCCACACTCCCCACGAGCAGTTGGCTTCCAGTCTTCCGCGCCAGGGCCGCAAGGCGCGCCCGTATAGGCGCGTTCACGCCGATGAGATAGGGGATCGCCGTCTCCGGCCACACGATCAGCGTGGCCCCCGCCTGACCGGCCTTGAGGGTGAGCCGCTCATACCGCTGGAGCACCTCCTCGCGCACCTCGGGCAGCCATTTCACGTCCTGGGACACGTTCCCCTGCACGGCTACGACCCGGATGGGCTCGCCGCGCTCCGCGGTGTCCAGGCGAGCCGCGCCGAGGGCCGAGAGCCCGGCGAGGATCCCGGCCACGGCAATCAGGGCCAGGGCCCGCCGGACCAGCGGGATGTCCCGGTCGAGCGCCGCGGCCACGACGGCATTGGACAGGACCAGGACCCAGGAGACCCCGTACACGCCCGTCCAGGCGGCCATCTGGATCAACGGCAGATTGCCCGCCTGGGTATAGGCAAGGAACCCCCAAGGAAAGCCGGTCAGAGCATAGGTGCGCACGTATTCCAGCGCCGTCCACAGTGTCGGAGGAAGAAGGATCTGCCCCGCCAGGCTGCGGGGCGCGACCCAGGCCCAGCCCAGGGCGAAGGCGCCGACGTGGGCGCCCAGGTACACCGCCAGAAGCAGGAGGAGCCCGACGGCCAGGAAGCCGGGGATGTGGCCGTACACCGTCATGGCGTGGGTCAGCCAGAAGAGATTGATCGTGAAGAACACCGTTCCGGAAAGCCACCCGAGCCACGCCGCACGCCGCGGGGTGGCCCGGCGCGTCGCCCACAAGAGCGGCACCAGGCCGACAAAGGCCAGCCAGGAAAGATTGAATGTCGGGAAGGCCAGGGCGATGGGCACCGCTGAGAGACCAACCAGCGCTGCATCTCGACCCAGGGGCGCTGGCCATTTCTGCGGAAGTTTCACGAAGCCCAAGGTCTCCGCCGCCGGTTGTCACACGGTGGCCAGGATGAGGAGCCCGAGGGCGCAGACGCCGAGCCCCATTCCCAGCCGTACCCCCTCCCGGTGATAGAGGTTCCAGCGCGCCAGACTATTCAGTGTCGGGCGGGCCGAGGCGGCCACCAGGATCACGCCCAGGGGCAGGACGAAGAGAGCGTTGTAGAGGACCAGATAGGCGAGGGCCCGCGCGAAGGTTTCCTGGAGGGAGAGCATGGCCAGGACCGAGAGGTACACGGCCCCGCTGCAGGGAACCGTGCACAGGCCTACCAGGACCCCCAGGGCCGCCATGCCCGGGAGACTCGCCTTCCGGGCCAACTGCTGCACCAGTCCCCCGATCGCCTTCGGCGCCTGGAGGCGCAGGCCGGCCTCCGGCAGCAGCGCGTCCTTGACCATCCAGAGGCCGAGGAGGACAGCCACGAGAGCCGCGAGCCGGGAGCCGAGATGATTGCCGGCGAAGAAGGCAGAGACCTTCAGAAACCCGAGACCCAGGGTGAGGTAGGTGAAGAAGATGGCGCCGATGTACACCGCGCCGTAGCGGTACAGGACAGAGCGCGTCTCCTGCAACGATTTTCCCTGGACAGTCTGGTAAAAGGCGGTGACGCTGGCAATGAAGATCAAGAGCAGGGTGAAGGCGCACGGGTTGATGGAGTCCACCAGCGCGGCCGCCACCACCGTGGGCAGGGTCGTGGCGGGCATGGCCAGCATGCTCCCCGCGAAGCGACCGGACCGCGCGGGCACGCCGGCCAGGTAGGCGGTGAGGCCCAGCCCAGCTAGGAGGGCCAGGACCACGGCGGCCGCCCGCACGGCCGGCTGCCGGAGCACGATCACGCCGAGACCTCGAGCTTCCCTCGCATCGAGGGATCCTCCTTCCCGCCGCAGCACACGTCACAGTAGAACTCGTACGTCCCCTGGCGCGTCGGGGTCAGCGTGACGAGCTGGGTGGTCTCCGGACCCACTTTGGCGCTGACCCCCAGCTCGTCGATGGCGAACTGGTGCCAGCCGCCCCCGTCGGTGTGGAAGCGCGTGTCGCGGTTGACCAGCAGGATCCTGATGGGCTGGCCGACCTTTGCCTGGATGACTTCGGGCAGGAATCCCCCCATGGTCGTCTGGACCTTGACGTCGGCCGCCACGGCCGGGACGGGGGCGAAGGCCCGCCACAGCAGATACCCGGCGAGTCCGAGGACCACGATGGAGATCCCACCGAAGACCAAGTGCCGTTTTCGGGAGCGGGTGGCCCGAGTCCGGCGCCTCCGCTCGGTCTTGCTTTCTCTGGGCATGGACACCTCCTCACCGCAACGACCCCAGGTAGGCCGCGATGGCTTGCAGCTCCGCTTCCGACAGCTCCTTGTATGGGGGCATGGCCGAGCCCGGCTTCACCGCCTCCGGATCTCGCGTGAAGCGGGCCAGCCAGGCGGCATCCCGCGTCCGGCCCACCCGGGAGAGATCCGGGCCGGCCGCCCCGCCCTGTCCCGCGATGGCGTGACACGCCGAGCAGCCTTGGGTCTCGTAGACCCGCCGGCCGCCCTCGGCCGAGACCGTCAACACGACGTCGCTGCTCAGAAAATCCCCCTCACCCCCGACCCTCTCCGCCGGCGACCGGGGCGAGGGGGATTTTCATGCGGCGCGGCTGGGCAAACTGCCCATGACAACTTGCCCCCTGCGGTATCGACGCGCATGACGTTCTTGAGCCCAGGAAAACCTGGCGCTCCTGGCGTCTTGGCGGTTCGATCGCTTCGGATCAGCTCAGCGCGGCTCCACCACCCGGATGTTGACCCGCTCGTTCCGGCCCTTGGGGTCCACGACGTACTTCTTGACGCGGGGCAGGATTTTCTCCATGGCCTCGACGTAGTACCGGTAGAGTGTCACCTCGGCCCCGTTGTCGCCGGCGCTCCGGCGGTACTCGTCCAGAATGCTGGCGAACCGGGCCGCGTCGCCCCGGGCCCGGTTGATGGCATCCGCCCGGTACCCCTCCCCTTCGCGCAGCATCCGCTCGGCTTTCCCGCGAGCCTCAGGGACAACGCTGTTCCGATACCCCTCCGCATCGTTGATGGCCTTGGCGCGCTCCTCCCGGGCGCTGGCCACGTCCCGAAAGGCGTCGGCCGCCTCCTTCGGCGGGATCACCTCCTGCAACGTGATGTTTACGAGCTGGACGCCGCTCCGATACTCGTCCAGCGTCCGCTGTCCCGCAGCCTGCACAAGCCGCTGGAGTTCCGTGCGGCCCACCGTCAGCAGGTCGTCCACCCGCGCCGCCGCCCCCACGGCCGTGAGGGCATGCTTGATGGCGTTCCGGATCAGCGGGTTGGCGTCATAGTCCACCCGCAAGAGGAAGTCCGCGGGGTCCTTTACCCGGTACTGGACGATCACCTTGAGATCGACAATGTTCTCGTCCCCGGTCAGGATCTGCACCTCCTCGGGCGGGTGGAGCGCCAGGCCGTGCTCCGGCGGCCTGACGCCGATGCCCTCACGGCGGATTTCCGAGACGTTCACTTTCTCCGTCCGCTCCACAGGCCAGGGGAACCGGTAGTGCAGCCCCTCGCCCACCCGAGGTTGGATGACGCGCCCGAAGCGGCGGACCACCGCCTCCTCACCCGGATTCACGATGTACACACCGGAGAGGAGGTAGAGAGCCACCAGGGCCGTCAGAGCCATCTTCCCCAGATGGGGGTATCGGAACAGGTGCCCGAAGGCCGCCCGGATGTCCTGGGCAGCCGACGCCCCGGGGCCCGCCAGCAGCCGCCGGAGAGCATCTGCAATCCGGCTCGCAATGCTCTGCAGCACCGCCCCCAGGATGCGCCGGATGGCCGCCAGGCGGCCTGGGGCCCGTACATCCGAGGCCCCCTGCTCCTGCCGCAACTCGTCGCTCATCGCCTTGCCTCCTGGCCCGGCCCCGTCTTCGGGTGTCCGGGCTCTCCCGTCGCGGGGGGAGCGGCGGCCGGTCGCGGCGCCGCGAGGGCCCCGGACGGCGCCTGGCCTTCGTTGAGGTACTTGAGCAGATCCGAGGTGGCGGGGAGGACCAGCGTCGTCTTCTCGTCCATGAACTTCTGATAGGATTCCAGGGTCCGGAGAAACTTGTAGAAACGAGGATCCTGCCCGTACGCGTCGGCATAGATCTTGATGGCCTGGGCGTCCCCCTCCCCTTTCAGCTTCTCCGCCTTCATGTAGGCCTCGGAGAGGATCACCTTCTGCTCCCGCTCCGCCTCGGCCCGGATCTTCGCCGCCTCTTCGGCCCCCTCGGACCGGTACTTCCGCGCCTGCCGTTCCCGTTCCGACTTCATCCGGCTGAAGACGCTGACCTTGTTCTTCTCCGGAAAGTTCAGGAGCTTCAGGCGGAGATCCACGACGCGCATGCCGTACTTCTGGGTCTGGGCGTCGCTCAGCCGGGCGACCTCCTCCAGAATCTGGGGGAGGCGCATGCCGCCCGGCTCCGTCGTGACCAGCGTTGAAAGCTCCTGGCGCCCCAAGGCCGTTCCCAGCTCCGAGGCCACCACGTCCGCCAGGCGGGTCTCGGCGCGGCTTTGTTCCCGGAGACTCTTGAGGTAGAGGATCGGGTCGGCGATCCGCCAGGCCACGTAGTTCTCGACGACGATGTTCTTCTTGTCGCTGGTCAGGAACTCGATCTTGTCCGAGTTGTAGATCAGGAGCCGGTTGTTGAAGAACTGGACGCCCTGGATCGGTTCGGGCCATTTCCAGCGGAGGCCCGGCGCGGTGATGGCTCGGATGGGTTCGCCGAACTGGGTCACCACCGCAAACTCCGTCTCGTCCACCGTGAAGAAGACCAGGTTGGCCGCGATGATCAGGACGCCGGCTGCGAGGAGCAGGACAATGCTTTGCCGTTTCATGGGTGCCTCCTGCCTAGCCCGGATTATTCACGAAAGAGCCGTGAATAGTCCGGGCTTACTTGAACGACCCATTTCCCAATAACGGGATGAGGCCAGGGGGCCGGACGTCCACTACGCTGTGTCAAGATCCCCGGCCCTCGTCGATTCCGTCCCTGGGGCCCGAGCATAAGGGTATCCATTAAGCCCGCATTATTCGCGAGTCGTTTTCGCGAAGAATGCGGGCTAGGGTTTCTTGCCTTCGAGCGGGGGGAACTTGGGCAATTGCGCCGGCGAGGTCCCCTCGCCGAGGAACCAGAGGTCCAGGCTGTCCTCCTTGATCTCCGGGCTCACGACGAACTTCTTCACCCGGGCCAGGACCCGCTCCGCCGTCTCGAGGTAGAGGCGCGTCTCGGTCACCGCGCGGGCCCGGCTGTATTCACGGAGCTTCTCCTGGAAGCGCGTGGCCTCGCCCCGCGACACGTTCACCTTCTCAACCCGGTAGGCCTCCCCCTCCCGGAGGGTCTTGGCGGCCTCCCCGCGGGCCTTGGGCATGATCTCGTTGGCATAGGCAGCGGCCTCGTTGATGTAGGTCGCCCGGTCCTCGCGGGCCGAGGCCACGTCCAGGAAGGCGTCGGCCACCTCCTTGGGCGGGGCCACGCTGACCAGGCGGACGGTCTGGATGTCCACCCCAGTCCCGTGTCGGTCCAGGCCCGCCTGCAACAGGGCCCGCGCTTCCCGCTCCACGTCCGCGCGGCCCGAGGTCAAGAGATCGTCGATGCCGCGCACCCCCACCGTCTGCCGGACCGCCGCCTCCAGATTGGCGGCGATGAGTCCCTCCGGCGGCCCGACGTTGAACAGGTATCCGGCCACGTCCTTCACGGTGTACTGCGCCGTGACGCGGAGGCTGACGAGGTTCTCGTCTCCGGTTAAGAGCTCCATCGCGGGCGGCGAGAGGGCCCGCACGGATTCGACCTGGATCTTCGTGACGGTCTCGATGGGCCAGGGCAGGCGGTAATGGAGCCCGGGCGGAACGCCCACGGCGATGCGCCGGCCGAACCGGCGGACCACGCCCTTCTCCTCGGGTCCGACGATGTAAAGGCCCGAGAGGAGGTAAGCGGCGACCAAGCCGATACCCCCCCAGGCGGCCAGACGGCGCGAGGGCCGGAGCGTGCAGAAGAGACGGTGCCGGACCCCTCCTTCTTCCCGGAGGCCCGCCAGCGCGTCGCCGAAGATGTGGGTCCCGGCGTGGAAGATGAATAGGACCACCACGACCGCCGCCACCCGGTCCAGGCTGCGGAAGCCGATGAGGTACCCGAGGAGCCCCGCCAGCACGACGCTGGAACTGTACACGTCCATCATGGAGTGGACCCCGTCGGCCACCAGGCTGGGGGAGCCGGCCTGCTGCCCGACGTAGGTCTTGTAGCGACCCATGAAGTAGGCGACGGCGATGGTGAGGAGCGCTCCCAGGGCCACCCATCCAACGTTGGTCAGGTCGCGTTCATGGCCGCCCGTGACCTCGACGAAGATCCGGTAGCCCATGAAGTAGATGAAGACAGCCACGAAGAGGGCCATCCCGTGCTCGATGCGGGCCGCCCGGGCAGGCAGCGTGCCGGCGCGCCGTCCGGCCACGACGAGCCCCGCCAGCACGATCGCCGAGACGAAGAGGTCGGCAAAGGAGTGCCAGGCGCTGGCCTTCAGCGCCAGGCTCCCGGAGAGCGAGGCCAGGAGAAACTTCGTGACAATCAGGAGGACGTTGGCCCCCATGGCGATGAGCAGCGTCTGTACTTTCCTCCCCATTGTCCCCTCCTCGTGCGTTGCCTCACCCGATCGGTATCGCTCAATGCCCTGTGGAATGTTCCGGTCCTTTGGGAACATCCCGAGGGACAGCCCTGATCGTGCCACTCTCCCCCCGACTCAATTCTGCCAGGAGGTCCTTCACGCGGTCCTCGTGGACGACAAGATCCATCCGCTGGAGCAGTTCCTTCTCCATCCGGACCAGGACCGCCTTGTGGCGCTCCTGCCGGACATCGGCCCGGACCGCCTCCTTCACCCGATCGAAGGGCAAGGGCGGCACCTCCTGTCTCTCCCGGACCTTCACGAGGTAGTACCGGTCCCGGAGGGGCATCACCTCGCTCACCTCGCCCGTCCGCAGCGAAAGGATCTGGGCATAGACCGTGTGGGATTCGAGATCCATCAGGAGGGCGGCGGGATGGGTGAACCAGCCATCCACCTCGCCCCCCTTCTGCGCCGTTTCCCGATCCTCCGAGATCTCCCGAGCCACCGCGGCGAAATCCTCCCCCCGGCGCCAGAAGAGGAGGCGCGGCGGCCGGGCCCGCTTCAGAGCCG
This sequence comes from Candidatus Methylomirabilota bacterium, assembly GCA_016209735.1. Classification (GTDB taxonomy): domain Bacteria; phylum Methylomirabilota; class Methylomirabilia; order Methylomirabilales; family 2-02-FULL-66-22; genus 2-02-FULL-66-22. Next base: position 45,692 of record JACQVN010000043.1, on the reverse strand, counting down.
CTTCGGCCTTGGCCCGGGCCTGCCGCTCCGCCTCCTCCGTCTCCCCCCGCCGGACCTCGATGAGGCTGATCTTCAAGCGGGGGGAAGGCTGATAGCGGGACTGGTTCGCCTGGAAGTACTGCTTGAGCTCCTCCTCCGTCGGCTCCTTCTCGGTCGCCATCTCCTCCTGATGGAGCATCTCGGCGAGGAGGTGGCGCCTGGTCTCCGCGATGTCCTCCTTGTTGCGGAGATCCGCCATGCTTCCGGAGGCACTCTGGAGGAGCAGGAGGCGCTCGATCAGTTGGTCCAGGAGCTTCCGCCGGCCCTCGAATCCCTCGAAGTGATGCTGGTGCTGGGGCGGGATGGATTCGGCCTCGGATAGGAAGTCCCCGAGCGTGTACCGCTGCCCGTTCACGACCACCAGGGTGCGGGGCTTATACTCGGCGAATCGTTGCCGTTCGCGCTCGGTCCGGAGGAGGGATCGGATCTCCTCCTCAACCTCCTCCAGGGCCTTCCGGCGCTCCCGCCTCCGCTCGAGGAGACGCGCCACGAAAAAGCTGTTGCCCTCTTTAAAGACCGGGCTCAGCTCCCCCTCGTTCAGGGGCAGGACGGCGGTGTCGAAGGCCGGCCCGCGGCGTCCCCGGGGGACGAAGTCCTCCCCCCCGGATGCCCATCCCCCCACGGCGGGGGCCACGGTCTCCAGATCCTCGCCCGCTTGCAGCCGGGCCCGCGCCCTCTCCGCGCGCGCCCGGGCCTCCTCGGCGTCGGCGGTCGCATCGACCTGGATCTCCTGGATGCGGACCCGGTCGGGCTCGACGAACCGGTCCCGGTTGGCCAGGTAGTGCGCCACTATATCCTCTCGGGAGGGTTCCGGGACCCGCAGCAGCTCCAGGTCCGTCGTGACCGTGGCCGCGTCCCGCAGCCGTTTCAGGAAGGCCTGGACCCCTGCCTCCTCCTTGCGGGCGTGGAGCAGGCCGCGGATCTCCTCCCGGACCTGGCTCAGGCTTCGATCTTTGAACGTGTCCCGGTTCGCCTCGAAGTACTGCTGGATCTCCCCCTCCTCCACCCGGATGTCGGATTCGTGGAGGCGCTGCTCCACGTCGTGGATGCCGATCTCCTGCGTGGCCTCCCGCATGGCCCGGGTGAACATCTCGCGGGCATCCAGCTTGCGCTCGCGCGCCCAGCGCTCCATGACGGCGTGGACCGCCAGACTCTGGATGGTCAGGCCGATCCCCTCGGCGGTGCGCATGGCCGCCCGCTCCACTTCCGGCGCCCTCCGCCATCGCTCCAGGAGCGCCTCCTTGGTGATGAGGCCGCCCCGGTAGGCCGCCAGGATGTTCCGGTCCGCGTGGCGCCCCCGCCACCAGGAGGAACGCAACGCCAGGCCGGTGGCCAGGGCCAGGAGCAGAACCACCCCCGCGACGACCCACCGCCTCCTGCCCCGCCCTGTCGACCGGACCTCTGTTCTGGACCCCTCGTCCAGGCGCCCCTCCTGGGGCTCGGTGTCCGCTGTCCGTTCTGCCACCTCCGCCATCGTGCCCCCCCGGTCGCGGTCCGCCGATGGATTCCTCGCGCGCCTGCCTTACCGCCCCGGCTGCGCCCTGAGCTTCTGCAGTGTCTCCTCCAAGCGCTTCATCTCCGCGCCGTAGCCCGCCCAGTCGCCGGCCCGCTGCCGTGCGAGGGCGCGGCTGAAGGCTTCGGATGCCGTCTCCGCCAGGGTGGTTCCCCCTGGTGCGCCTGGCGCAAGGGCTGGCGAGGCGGGAGTGGCGGCGGTGGCCGGCACCCCCGCCCGCTCGCCGAAAACGCCGGCCAGCGCCCCCTCCAACGTCTCCTCCATGGCGATCCGGTCCCCGAAGGCAACAATGACGCGCTTGAGTTGCGGGAGCTGGCCCTTCTCCGCCGCCAGGTAGAGCGGCTGGACGTAGAGCAGGGACCGCTCGATGGGAACGGCCAGGAGGTTGGCCCGGATCACCTGGGAGCCGCGCTGGTTCCAGAGGGAGAGCTGCTGGGAGATGAAGGAATCCTGGTCGATCCGCGCCTCGATCTGGCGCGGGCCGTAGATGAGCTTCTGCTTGGGAAAGTTGTACGAGATGAGTTTGCCATAATTCGGGGGGTCGCTCCGGGCGGCGAGCCAGGCGATCATGTTGTCCTTGCGGCTGGGGGTGAAGGGCAACAGGAGGACGAACTCTTCCCTCGGCTCCGCCGGCAGGCGCATGATCAGGTAGTACGGCAGCATGGGCGACTGGCCGTCGGCCCCCTTCCCCGGGATGCTCCAGAGGTCCTCCTTGTTGTAAAAGACCTGGGCATCCCGCATGTGGTAGAGGGCGAACATCCGCGCCTGGGCGGCGAAGAGACCTTCCGGGTAGCGGACGTGGGCCCGCAGATCCTCGGGCATGGTCGCGAGGGCACCCGCAAAGAGGCCGGGAAAGATCTGGGCGTAGGCCCGCACCACCGGGTCCGCCCCGTCGGCGATGTAGAACCGGATCGTGCCGTTGTAGGCGTCCACCGTCGCTTTGACCGAGTTCCGGATGTAGTTGCCGAGCCCCCGCGTCCGGGCCGAGTAGGGGAACATGTCCGAGGTCGTGTAGCCGTCCAGGAACCAGAAGAGGCGGCCGTCCCGGGAGACCACCAAGTAGGGGTCGTCATCGTACCGGAAGAAGGGGGCGGCGCGCTCCACCCGCTCCCGGATGTTCCGGTTGTAAAGGATGCGGCTCTCCGGACCGAGATCGTCGGAGAGGAGGATCTTGATGTCGCCGAACCGCAGGCCGAAGAGGAGCTTCCGCCCGAAGCTCCCGATGGAAACGCCGCCCGTCCCCTCGTAGGTCGTGTACACATTCTGATCGCCGGCCGGATAGTGAAACTCCTTGGACTGGGTCTTCAAGAAGACATAATCGTTGGTTAACTCGCCGAAATAGAGCTCCGGCCGCGCGATCTTCAACTCCCCGTCGCCGGCCGGCGGGATGTCCTTCACCAGGAACTCGGGCAGACCCTCTTTGGTCACGCGGTTCACTGGGCCGACCACCGCCCCGTACCCGTGGGTATAACTCAATCGTTCGTTGATCCAGATCTTGCTGGGCAGATCCTTATAGGAGAGCTCCCGCGGCGAGAGCGTGACCTGGCGGTACGCGCCGTTGAGCCGGTAGCGATCGATGTCGATGTCGGTGAACTTGTAATAGGTCCGGATCTCCTGGAGCTGGCTGTAGGTGGCGAGGAGTGGCTGGGTATCCCACAAGCGGATGTTCTTGATGGTGGCGTCGTTGGCCCGGAGATCGGCGGGCGTGAGCTGCCCCTCGGCCGGAAACTCCCGCTCCTCGATGTTGTCCAGCCCATAGGCCATTCGGGTGAACTTGATGTTCAGATCGATGTAGGGTTGCTCCTTGACGATCTCGTTGGGGACGACTTGGAACTTCTGGATCAGGCCCGGATACACGGCGCCGCCCAGGATCGCCAGAGCCACCAGCGCCCCCACGCCGCCGAGAAACGGCCGCCAGCTCCGGGAGAAGCCGGTGGCGACGGCCAGGAGCGCGGTAAGTACCGCGAGCAGCATCAAGGCCTTCAGGACCGGGAGTTGCGCGTTCACGTCGGCATAGCCCGCGCCGAAGGCCACCGCCCGCTCCGAATAGAGGAGGTCGTACATGTCCAGGCGGTAGCCGTAGGCCTTGAGCAGGAGGAAAAGCGCGGCCAGCGCCAGGAGGTGCCGGCGAGCGCCAGGAGACAGCCAGAGGCCCCGCGGCGTAATCCGGAGAGCCCGGTTGCACACGTAGATCCCGCCGGCCAGGAGACCCGCCAGGAGCAGCGCGACTATGGCCTCACCGTAGAGGTACTTCAGGGCCGGAAGCCGGAAGATGTAATAGGCAATGTCCTGCCCGAACAAGGGATCCGAGGTCTCGAACGGGACAGGATTCGTGAATCGGAGGAAGAGATCCCACTTCCCAGCCGCCCCCCATCCCGCGATGGCGGCGAACGCCAGGCTCACCGGGAGGATGAAGACGCGCAGGTAGGGCTCCAGCACCTCCAGGCTGGGCAGGCCAAGCTGATCGTCCACCGTGATCAGGACGTCCCGTGGCCCGAGGCGGCGGGCCAGGAGGGCGTTCGTGTACAGGACCAGGAAGAAGGCCAGGCCGAGGGCCACTCCAGTGACGACCTGGGTCTTCAGGGTGGTGGCGAACACGGCGGGGAACCCGACCTCTTGAAACCACAGCCAGTCGGTGTAGAGGCGGATGAGGCCCCCCGCCGACGCCAGGACGGCGATGAGAACGGCCAGCACCCCGAACCCTGCCAGGCGTCGTATGGACCACATGTCCCCCCTCCTGCTGTCATTCCCGCGAGGTGGCCCCGGTGAATCGGGAACGGATGGCGAGCAGCGCTGCCGCGCCGACGAGCGCCAAGAGGCTCAGCGTCTGGGCGGCGGAGATCCCGCCGCCGTACTGGAGCTGGTCTCCGCGGAAGTTCTCCACGATGAAGCGGATGATGCCGTAGCCTCCCACATAGAAAAGGAAGAGCTGGCCATCGAAGCGGGCTCGCGCCCGCCACCACCACAGGAAGCCGAACAGGATCAAATTCAAGCCCATCTCGTAGAGCTGGGTCGGATGGAGAGGCACGCCCAATGGCGCCATGCTCATGGGGTTCGTGAAAACGACCGCCCAGGGAACCGAGGTCGGAGTACCGTAGGCGTCCCCGTTCAGGAGGCAGGCAAACCGCCCGATGGCCTGGCCCAAGATCACGGAGGGAGCCAGGGTGTCGGCCAGGCGCCAGAACGACAGCCCATGACGCCGGACGTACCAGATCGCCGTGGCGGCGCCCGCCAGAAGGGCCCCATGGATGGCCAGGCCTCCGCGCCAGAGGGCCAGGACCTCCAGCGGGTCCTGCAGGAAGAGCCTGGGGGCAGCGAAGGCCACGTAGTAGAGCCGCGCCCCAATAATTCCGAAGAGGGCCGCCCAGACAATGATGTCCTGGACCCGCTCTGGGGGGATGCCCTTGCGGGCCGCCTCGCGTCCCGCCAGCCACGTGCCAGTCAGGATGGCGATGGCGATGAGGGTCCCGTAGGCCCGCAGGTGAAAGCCGCCGATTTCCAAGAGGATTGGGTACATGCCGGAACGCCTCCCCGCCGGGAATTGACCAAGTCCCGCCTACGGTGCCTTCGCCCCTGCCAGGCCCACGGATTCGGCGACCAACTCGTTGTCCTTGCGAATCCAGCGGATCCGAACCCGATCCCCTGCCTTCAGATCCTCGAGCTTCTTCGTCTTTCCGCCAGCGCCGATGGCCAGATCCCGGGGAACCACGACGCCCAGAATCCAGGGCTTGCCGCCCAGCCTGGACTCCACAACGAGAGTCCGGGATGCGGGCGTGACGGCCGTGACAATCCCTGTCGCAGCCCGTTCCCCTGCCTTCGCCACACCCCTTCCTTCCTCCTGAGCAGCCTTTGCCGTCGAAACCACCAGGAGCAGGATCGTTGCGACGATCACTCCCACCCATCTCATTGGACTGCCCTCCCTAAGATGGTGCTCTCAGCGCGGTCCGCCTCCGGTTCCCCGCAACCCTGGGGGCGCCGCCCGCCCCGCCTTGTATAACCCTCGCTGGAGTTTTTCCTCCACCTCGGTGCTGGCGATCGTGACGTTCCGTGCGATGTGACGCTTCCCGGTCTCGCCGCACTCCAGAACCACGTAGTCGCCCGGCCTGACGGCCTCGCGCCCTACAACCCGCGTCGGGTTCATGATGTCCGGATTGATGATGGGTGCGTCGGGCTCCAGGCTCACCGGGATTTCCCGAAACCGCCGGTCGTGGAACAGGCCCTCGATGACCAGACGGTTCCCGCTCGCCTCCACGGCCTTCACCCGGCCGACGTGCTTGCGGTTCAGCAGGGCAAAGCCCTCCGCGGCCGAGGCCCGAGCCGCCGGGACGAGCGAGAGAAGAATCGAAAGCCACGCGAGCTGTCGGATCATGCCGGCATCTCCGGACCCGTGGAGGGGACGAGGCCCCAAAATCCGAGCCGGGCCAGGCCGGCAGCCGCCGCGTACAGGATGGCGCCCAGGGCCATGGCCCACGAAAACCCCGCGACGATCGCGACGGCGACCGCGCCCACCGATGCCGCCACGGACACCACCCCGTTCACCGCCCACATCCAGGGAACCGCGGCGGTTCGTCCCGCCCGTCTCAAGAGACGGATCCCCAGCGGGAACGGCGCGCCCATGGCGGCCCCCAGGGGGAGGAGCAGCCCCATGGCCACGAGGGACCGGGACAGGAGGCCGCCCCCGGCCCACTGCTCCAGCAGCCCGGGCCCGATGGCCAGCCAGGTCGCGGCGAGGAGGCCGGCCAGGAGGCTCGCCCGGGTCACGGCGCGCTCCAGACCCGCGTCGTCAACCCAGGCGCTCAGGTAGCTGCCGATTCCCGCGCCCAGGAGGAGGGCGAAGAGGACCACGGAAAAGGCCAGCGTGGGAAAGCCCAGGGCGAAGATGCTGCGCTGGAGGACCGGGATCTCCACCAGCATGAATGCCCCCCCGAGGGCACCGAAATAGGCCACCGAGCCCCAGCGGGTGCGTGCCCGGAGGCGGCGCCCCTCAACCTTCCCCGCGACTCCGGTCACGAGCAGCAGCAACGCCACGACGCCTGCCAGGAGCCATCGGAGAAGCGACGGCAGCGGACGGCTGAACTCGTAGAAGAACGGGCTGTCATCCGTGGTGGGGGTGATCCGGGCGGGGAAGGCGGCGGTGAAGGCCTGAAGGGACTGCTCGTCCTGCACCAGGGCGCCGAAGCCCAGCGCATCGTGGACGCCGGGAACGAAGAGGGGAAACATGCCGGCCGCCACGGCCTGCGTGAAGGCCTCCTCCGCCTCCCGCGGCGAGTAGGGCGCCTCTCGAAAGATCAGGAGGGGGTACATCACGCCTCCCGGATCCCCCGGGAGCAGAGGGTTCTCCTGGAAGACGAGGAGCCGCCGGACAGCTTCCTTCGGACTCTGCCCCTGGCGCTGCTGGACGGCCAGGGCGGTGAGGAAGGCCCGGGTGAGGTCCATCGTGTCGTGGGCCTTGATGACCAGGCGACCACCCGGAAGGAGGTGGGCGAGGTAATCCCGGAAGGCCTCCAGCGTAAAGACGTAGTTCTCGACGAGGGAGTAGCCCACGGCCTCCGCGGCCTTCGTCATGACCAGGGGGAGGTAGATCAGGTCATACCGCTCGTGGCTTCGGCGAACGTAATTCCGGCCTTCGCCGACCACCACCTTGACATTGCGATACCGGTACAATCCCCCGTTGTAATCGGCGAAGCGGTCCACGGCGCGGACGGCGGCGGGGTTCACCTCGACCGCCGTGATCTCCCTTGCCCCGGCGAGCAGGGCCAGGAGCACGTCCTGGCCGCCGCCCGGTCCGATGACGAGGACGCGGTCTTTGCTCCCTTGCAGGAAGGGCAGCACGCCGATGTCGGCAATCACACCTTCCAGGTCGGCACCTGTCTGTCGGAACCGGGGCATGACGGCGGCGGCGCCCCCGTCGGTGAAGATGACCCGCTTCGCGTCATCCCCCTCCCCCAGGTCCACCACGTCGGTCCGGGCGTAGGCGTCCCAGGTGGTGGCGACCAGGCGCACCCGGATGTCGGCTTCGGCGAGCAGGCTGAGCAAGTGCTTCGAGGTGCTCCGCTTGCCGGCCAGCTCCATCGTGAGCCACGGGGCCTGCGGCTTCCCGGCCGCGACCCCGACGACCAAGAGGCCCAGCGCCGCCGCCAGGGCGGCGGTTTGCCGGCTGCCTGCCGACCTCAGGCAGATGGCGGCGGCCAGGGTCACCACACCGGCCAGGAGGAGAACGGTCGCCGGCGGCCCGAACGCCTGGAGGAGGAGGACCGCCACCAGGGTGCCGGCCGCCGCCCCCGTCATGTCCGCGAAGTACACCCGGCTGCCCATGGCCGCATACCGCCGGAGGGCGAGGCTGAGAAAGAGACCCGCGAAGAGGAAGGGGGGCAATGCGGCTAATGCGAAGGGGAGGAGGCGGTCCCCCTCCGGGTACCGGAGGAAGAATGCCAGGGCCAGGACCAGGCTCCCGGCTTCGCCCAAGGCGAACATCCCCAACTGGCGGAGGACCGCCCTCCCATCCGCCTGCCGGGGGAGCCAGGCCAGGAGGATGCCCCCCACACCGAGGCCAAGCAGTCCCATGGAGACCGCGGCGAACACGAAATGGTACGCCAGGACGGCAGCAAACAGCCGCGTCAGGGCGATCTCGAAGGCCAGGACGCTGAGGCTGACGCCGAAGACGGCCCCCAGGAGGGCCCGCCGCTCTCGCCCCGCCTCCGGCGCGGAAAGCCGGAACCGCAAGATCCCCGGACGGAAGGCCGCCGCCATGGCCGGTGGCTGGACCTGGAGGTCCGGGACCTCAACGGGGGTCATGCGAATCCTCACCGGCGCCTGCGGCCAACCCGAGGAGAGCCCGCGTCTCCCGCAGGGTCAAGGGCAGGAGGTCGATGATGGGGGCCGGCGGCGGCGCCTGGGAGCCGAGTCCCACCGGGCGATACACCCCCCAGTCCTGCACGCTGTAGAAGAACGTCAGGGCCCAGAGCGCGGCCAGCGCCGCCCCAAGGCCGGCGAGCGTAACCAGGTCCCGTCCGCGCCGTGGAACCGGCTCGCGGATCTCTCCCGGTCCCCCCCCGTTTCCTCCATCGTGGTCTATCAATCGGGCTCCCTTCATGCTGCAGGTTCCGCCGGGTCCTCCGGCCGTCGTGCCGGGACATCCGGCGCCCGGATGCCGCGGCGGGCCAGCGCCTTGCGGGCTGTGAGGAGGATGTCCCCGCGGCGCACCGGCTTATTGAGGTAATCCGCGCAGCCGCAGTCCATCGCTTGCATGTAGGTGGTCCACTCCCCGAACGCCGTGACGATGATCACGGCAATCTGCGGGCGCAAGGCCCGAATGTTCAGGAGGAGATCCAGGCCATTCATCCGCGGCATCCGCAAATCGGTGAGAACCAGGTCGATGGGCTGCTCCCTCAGGGCGTTGAGCGCCTCCTGACCATCAGCCGCAGTGCGCACCCGGTATCCCGCGCGCGCGAAGATCTTGGCCAGAGCTAGGCAGTGGTCCCGATCATCATCTGCCACAAGGACCGTTGGCGTCCCGCCCAAGGGAAATACCGACCGCTCCGCTTCCATCGCCGTTCGCCCCTATTGCCTTTGCTATGGGAGCAGCCATGCGTGTGGCAAGCTCCGGCCCTCCTTCCATCCCGGCGGACGCCAGCGACTCCAAGGGGGTCTCCACCCTGGCGTTTCTCGGCGGTCGCAGCAGCGCAGCTCATCCGGCCTGCTGGATCGCCGTGAGCTGCCACGACGCGCCGCCGGTGGCGCGGACGAAGGTCCAGTACTCCTCGAACTTCACGGGCTGCTCGTTGCTTCCGGCCACGAGGTTTCCGGACCGCTCATCCACCGTGTAGTCCAGGAGATTGGCCAGGAAGTGGATGGTGACGAAAGCCTTGCCGCCCTCCACCCAGACCTCTTGGATCTCGCTGCGGCGGACGGCGATGTTCTCCAGCCGGTTGATCTGCCGGCCGGCCTTCAGCACATCCAGGTCGCGCTGGAACTCCTGTCGAACGTCCGGGCCCAGGAATTCTTGCACGGGGCGCAGGTCCCGGCCGGCCCAGGCGCCTTGAATCCGGAAGAAGATGTCCATGGCCTCCTCGGGGAAGCGGCCGGCGTCAAATCCCGGCACCACCGCGCCAACCTCGGCGAGTCCACGCCGGAGATTCCTTCCTTCGTCCGGTTCTTCTACGGCCGTGGCCCCATGCTGCCCGTATGATGAGCCGCATCCGCCCCCGTGTCCGCCGGAACCCATGGCCATGTGACCCCCGTGGGCTCCGGAGAGGGCCTCCTGGTTCCGGCGTCGAAGATAGGCGACGACCGCAAAGGTGATGCCTGCGAAGAGGAGGATCTCCAGGAGACCGATGCCACCGCCGCCCGGTCCGCCGAATCCACCACCGAACCCCAGGCTGCTGAAGAGCAGGGACCCGAGGAATCCGCCGGCCAGGCCGCCGGCAAGGCTCCGCAAGAAGCCTCCGCCGGCCCAGGACGGGGCCTGCGACGGGCTCGGCGTCTGGTACGAGCGGTAGCCGCCCTGAGGCGCCGGGCTGCTGAAGCCTCGGTATGGCGACGAGAACGACCGCGAGCTTCCGCCGCCGAAGGAGCGACCGCCTCCCGCCCGCGCCCACGCCTCCAGCTCCAGGGCGCCGAAGAGGAGGAACAGGAACGCCACCATCACAGCACCGATCCGCCATCCGCGATTTCTTCGCATGTTCTGTCTCCCCTAGTCCTGCGTGGCACGAGTACGCTGACGTCTTCCCGCCCGTTCGTGGTGAGCCTGTCGAACCACGAACGTTCGCACCGCGACACGTCGGGGCGACGCATGCGTCGCCCCGACGTGCGAACGGCAGCGGCCAGTGAAAACGTCACAGTGATTGTGGCCCAGAGTCCTTGGCCGTGCGTTGGGTGCACTTTCCAAAGCCTGCCTGCCTGACCAAAGAGCAAGGGGCATGCCGCAACTCGCATCTCGGCAGGCGGCGGCCCGCCAGTCTTCGTAACTACCTATTGCGACAATGCGCCTGCCCAGAGCGGAGTGGGAGCGTCGGAACCCGGGGAGCACGGACGACTTTGCCGCCTTCGACAGATTGGCAAGAGCAGTTGGTTCTCCGGTACCCGAGGCAGACGTTATGGCAACGAGAAGGTCCCGCCGCGGGGGGTGAGCCACGTGAGCAGCGAACCGGGCGGAACCGGGCGTGGTTCCTGCGCGATCGGATCGCGGATCTCACAGGAGCCAGTACACCGCTGTGTCGTTGATTCCCGCCAGGAGAAGGACCACCCCTGCAATTCTTCTGGCCATGGCATGACCTCGGGAAAGGGGCCGAAAGAATGCGCCGGCTGCCTTGGCCCCAGCCGCCAGGAGGCCCGCATACAGGAGGAGCGGGAGAGCCGTGCCCAGGGCGAAGAGGCCGGGGACGAGGAGGCCGGCACTTGAGCGGAGGCCCAGAGGAATCGTGAGGCCGAAAAAGAGCAGAAAGAGGGTGGGGCAGAACGCGAAGGCAAAGACAGCCCCCATGGCGAATGCCCCTCGTGGCCCCCGGACAGACAGGCGGCGGGCGAATCCTTCGGCGAGCCGCTGCCCGACCGACATTCGCACGTTGAGCCACCCCAGAAACACCAACCCAATGAGAACCATGGTGGGCCCCAGCACCTTCCGCGCCATGATCACCACCGGGATCGCCGCCCCCTGGATCTGGAGCCCCAGCCCCATGACGGCACCCCCCACCAGGCTATAGACGAGCACCTTCCCCAGGGTATAGGCCACCGCCTCTTGCCATGGCCGGCGAGCCCCGGCCTCGCGGGAGACGAAAGCGATGGCGGAGAGATTCGCCGTGAGCTGGCAGGGGGCCGTGGCCCCCAGCAGGCCGAAGAGGAGCGCGCTGGCCAGGGGGAATTGGATCCCGTCGGCGAGCTGCCTCAGCGGTCCGCTCAGTGCCGCGCTGAGTTGGCTGAGGAAGATGTACCATTGCCGGACGAGTTCCACGGTCGGCCCCTCATTCCCATGACCTGGTTTTTGCGATGGCGCGCAAAAACCATAATTGAAATACATCAGGGAACCCCTGTGGGATTGGCCGGAAGTGAACCCCGGACCATTCCAGAAGGAGGTCACCCCAAGGGTTACGCGCGATGGGACACGACCCGAATCGCAGGCGTCTCTTCCCACCACGGATTCTCTTAATGAGACTGTTCGGAAGCCCTGTGCAAAAATTCTTTGCTTTACCATTTTGATTTTTGCGCGCCCTGCGCGCAAAAATCAGGGAGGGCCTGCCATGACCCTGGTCGCCCCGAGGGGGACGGAGCTATTGGCAGCAACCGCCGCCTCCGGATCCTCCCAAGTCGCGCCGGGTCCGCGCCAGCGCCCGCGCAAAGCGGTACCTGTCCGCGTGCTTTTCGGAGCAGAAATTTCGACGTCCCACCCTCACTGCCTCCGCCGGCAGGGGTTCCCGGCAAAAGGCGCACCGTCGCCGCCCGGTCCACCAGCGTAGGATCATCGCTTCCTCCTCTCATGATGAGTGCCGGTGGCTCACCCAGAATCGCCCCGCGTCTGCCCCTAGCCCGGATTATTCACGAATCCTTCGTGAATAATCCGGGGCTAGGTGGGGGACGGCCCGGTGGTCATCTCCGAGCCTTCCTGAAGCCGGGCCAGCACGCCACGGAGTGCCTTTCGCTTCTCACCGCGTAGGCGCCGGTATTCCTCCTCCGGGATGCGTCCGCCCTCATGAATGGCCTCCAGCTCGGCCAGAGCCGCCACCAGCTCCACCTTCCGGAGCGCCAGCTCCATCTTCCCTGGCGAGCCCGGTCCCGTCATTGCCGGTGGGGCGCCAGCACCGACCGCCGGGCTCGGCACCGACGGCAGCGAGCGGCGCCGCCTAATCAAAGGGTAGGTGACGCCCGCCAAGAGGAGGATCCCGACCGTGGCATAGGCCAACGGTCGCCAGCGCCCCCCGGCGCTCGGGAGGTTGGCGAGCGTCAGGGTGATGGCCCCGGGCGCCTCCAAGCGGGCGCCCGTGAAGCGAAGGAACCGCTGCTTCTCGCCCGACACCGCGCCGGCCGGCTTCAGACCGCCGGGGGAGATCTGCAACCCGCTTTCGGGGATGAAGACTTCCACGGCCTCCGTCGGGTAATCCACCGGCCGAACGAACTGGACGCCCCCGCCGGCGGGAGCCAACGTATAGGAGAACATCACCTGCCGCTCGCCAGGCTTCACGTCCATCGTGTCCACGAAACCTTGCTCGCCGGGGACTATGCAGCACTCCATGAGACCCTGACCGTACTTGATCTCCCGGGCGCCCGCAGGCAGGGTGAACTGGAGGGTAGCCCGCCGGCCCCCCGAAACCTCCTTCGCCCCGACGTACGCCTTATCGCCGGCGTTGCGGACCGCCAGGAGTTCCTCCGCCCGGATGTCCCCGGCCTCCACCGCGAAGACCACGTGATGAACCTTCACGGAGATCTGGCTGCCATCCGTCGTGGAGTCGTACACCGGGATCTCCAGGTTGCGCGTCGCCCCGGCGTTTTCCAGGAGGATCCGCTCGCTGTTGTACTCGGCCTCTTGATAGCGGACCGTCACGGTGTAGGCATCCCCTGGCTTGCTGGAGAGATCCCGGAACTGGAAACGCCCGCCTCGGTCCGTCCTGGTGGTGCTCTTTCCGGCCTCCTGCTCGTTCCTGTATGCGGTGAGCGTGACCTCGACCCCCTCCACGCTCTTGCCTTGCGGCGTCCTGTTGATCAGCCCTCCGTCGATGCGCGCGGCCTCCAGGGCCGCGGGAGCCGCCAGAATGAGGAGGCCCATCAGGAGAGCCGCCCGCCTCACGGCTTCAGTGAGTCGCCTATGCCGCACCATGAACGGCTCCCTTCTCCGTCGCCCGTCGCGTGCGCCAAGCGGCCACCTCGGCGTCGATGAGGGTATCCAGGTCCCGGGACGGGTTACCGCCCCGATCCATCAGCTCCAGGATCTCAGCCGCCTCCACCCGGTAGACCGCACGAAGCTCCTCATAGTCTTCCCGGGACAGCTTGCGCGTTCCGTAGTCGAACTCCAGCTCCTTCAGGGCCGAGAGGGCAGCCTCTTTGCGGGCGAGGAGGTCGACGGACGCAGACGGCGCGATTTCCAGGGCATCCTGATGGCTTCCCCACAGGAAGGGCGCCATGAGGAGGGAGAACACCCCGATACCGATCAGCACCAGGAGGAGAATGAGCAGCATCCGTCCCCTCGTCCCCCTTACCCGCCCTTCTCCCGGCTACCCTTTGGCTGCGGGAGAGGCAGTAAGGGCATCGTAAGCGTTCAGGCCACATTCGAGGGGCGGCCAGGGTCTCCCGGAGCGCCGCGCCACACCCATCCTTTGGATGGGTACCCGGCGAGCCCGTCGCCGGCGGGGTACCCGTTGCGCCGTATCCCTGCAACGGGTCGGGCCGCCGTTCTGTGGCGGCCGACTCGGTGTAAGGGCGAGCCGGCATCGGGTACCCGCCCGCAGGGTGGGTGCAGGCGCCAGGCGTCGAAGGGAGGCCCTGGCCGCCCCGGCGATTGGCGGTATGGCTGAACGGTTACAGTGCATCAATCGAAGTGTTTCAACTCCGCATCCACTCGCTTCAGGTACTCCGCCTCGACGGTGACGGGACGTGCCAGGCGCGCCCGCTGCGCGGCGCGGCGTCGCGCCACCCACTCCCCCACGGCGAGGGAGATCATCACACCCCCGGCGAGGATGGCCGCGAACGGCGTCAACCACGCGGTCAGATTGAAGCCCGATTTGGTGGGGGCGGCCAGCAGCTTCTCACCGTAGTTTCGGATCAGCAGCTCCATGATCCGCGGCTTGTCCCATCTCTCCGTGATCTTGGCGGCGATAACGCCCCGCAGTTGATCCCCGCACTGCATGTCGCAATCCGTGAGCATCTTGTTGCAGCCGCAACTGCAAATGAACTCCTTGGCCACGTCCGAAACCACCAGGGCCAGCGCCGGCGGGGCCCAGAGCCAAGAGACCGCCGTCCAGGCGAGAAGCATCCCTGCACGTCGCACCATCCGGCCGAGTCCGGATCCTTCCCGATGATCCCGTCGCCCACCGGCCCCGGGACGTCCGGGGACAGCCTCATGCCAAGGCATGACGATCCTCGACGCTGTACCGAGCCGCGAATCGCTGCCGCCGGTCCGGCCACATGACGATGATCACCCCGGCGGCCATGACGTAGGAGCCGATCCACATCCACATCATCAGGGGATTGATCAGCGCCTTGATCGCGGCTCCCTCCTTGCTGTAATTGACCAGGATGAGGTAGAGGTCCTCCCGGGGACTGCTCATGACCCCCACCATGCTGTGCGGCTGCTCCGACCCGGGATGAAACCGCTTCTGGGGAAGGAGCGTCCCCAGGGGTTTTCCCGCATTGGAAACGTGCACCTCGGCCGCCAGCACGGCGGAATCCCGCCGCGGGATCTCCCGGAAATCCCGAAAGTGCACCTGGTACTGGCCGATGCGCATCGATTCGCCCCGCTTCAGGAAGGTCTCGGCCTCCTGCTTGAAGATGCCGCCTACCATGGCCAGGATCATGAACAGGGCCCCGAGGTGGATGATGTATCCCCCATAGCGCCGCTTGTTCCGCCAGGTGAGCATGACCAGGGCCCGGAGCCTCCCCTCGCCCGTCATCTGCTGCCGGGCCCCCGTCCCCCGCGCGAACTCCATCCCGATCGTCGCCGCGACGAACATCAGGAGGAGGAGGGTCACCCATGCCACCGGATCGCGGATCCCCCACAAGTACAGGCCGGCGCCGCCCAGCAAGCCGATCGCCGCCGGAAGCAGGAAGTTCCGCTGGAGGTTCCTCCACGAAGCCCGCCGCCAGGCGATGAGGGGACACACTCCCGTGAGGAGAAGCAGCGCCAGACCCAGCGGGATCGTCACCTGGTTGTAGAACGGCGGACCTACCGTTACCTTGACGCCCCGAACCGCCTCGGCGATGAGGGGGAACACCGTCCCCCAGAGCGTCGCAAAGGCGATGCCCACCAGCATCAGATTGTTGAACAAGAAGCTGGACTCCCTCGAGAGGAACGAGTCCAGCTCGTTCTGGCTCTGCAGGGCCGGCAGGCGATGGAGGAGCAGACCGAACGACACCACCAGGATCAGCGCCAGGAACCCCAGGAAGAAGTAGCCCAGGCTGCCCTGGGAGAAGGTGTGGACTGACGAGAGGATTCCGCTCCGCGTGAGAAACGTCCCGAAGATGGACAGGGCGAAGGTCACGATGATGAGCGACATGTTCCAGACCTTCAGCATCCCCTTCTTCTCCTGGATCATGACCGAGTGGAGGTACGCCGTCCCGGTGAGCCACGGCATGAAGGAGGCGTTCTCCACGGGGTCCCAGGCCCAGTAGCCGCCCCAGCCCAGGATGTTGTAGGCCCACCAGGCGCCGAACATGTTCCCCAGCCCCAGGAAGAACCACGCGAAGATGGTCCAGCGGCGCGTGCTCAGAATCCACGTGGTCCCCAGCCGGCCCGTGATGAGGGCGGCGATGGCGAAGGCGAAGGGAACCGTGAAGCCGACATAGCCGATATAGGTCGTCGGAGGGTGGAAGAACATCCCCGGATTCTGAAGCAGCGGATTCAGGCCCCGGCCGTCGGGCGGCGCCACCGGCAGTCGCGTGAAGGGGTTTGCCAGGAGCAGCATGACCCCCACGAAGAAGAAGGCGATGGCGCCCATCACGCCGACGACGTGAGGCATGAGGTCACGATGGCGGTGGCGATTCTGGATGACCACGACCGACGCGAACGCGGCCAGCATCCAGGCCCAGAAGAGGAGGGAGCCGTCGTTGCCCCCGTAAAGCGCGGAGACAGTGTAGGCCATGGGCTGCGTCCGGTTGCTGTAGTGGACCACATACGCCAGGGAGAAGTCGTGGGTCACCAGGGCATACGTCAGGGCCGCCGTCGAGAGGGTGAGGAGGCCGCAGACGGCCAGGAGGGCGCTCTCGCCCGAGCGGATCCATTCGCCGCGCTGGATTCGCCAGCCCACCCACGAAGCAATGGAGGCGTAAGCGGCGAGGGCAAGGGCGAAAAACAGGGAGAATTCGCCGATGGCGCGTATCATGAGTGGAACCTCGGACTCCCGGGTTTTCGCGAAGGCGCGCGAAAGCCCCCACGCTCCCTCCGCCTCGACCTGGCGAGTGCAACCCTATCGGATCCCTTTGGCGGCATCGGCCAGGGCCTGCTGCGCGATGATGGGATCGGCAGCGACCCAGACCACCATGGCCCCGCGCCGGAAGTAGTAGTGCACCTGCCCCTGACCGAGAGTCGAAAAGACCGTCATCCCGAACCGGGTGGATTCCCGCAGATGAGTGAAGGGGCCGTTGCTGGCGCGAATCCGACTGGTCATCTGTTCCACCTGCAGCCGTGCCTGTTTCTCGCTCCCCGCCCGGGATACGTAGAGCATGGCGACGGGCGGCTGAGCCCCGTAATGGGCCACGAACCCGTCCGCGATGGGGATGCTTTTCCCGTGCAGCCGCTCGATCTCGGCCCGGGCGTCGCCTCCCTGCTGCGAGTGCGCGAGGGGACGCCCGGCCAAATCCTGCGGCACCACGAGGGCGCTGGTCGCGATCCCCGGTCCCGCCAGGAGGAGCAACGCCAGTCCGGTGCTGGCGATCAGACGGTGCATGTCACCTCTGTCTACCCCCGCCCCTCGATTCCAAACGGTCGGTTGTCAGATGGCCCTTGCCCCGGACCCCGCCCCCTTCCTCATGGAGAGGGTGGAGGGAGGCCTAGAAGGCCGGTACCGGGATCGTTCCCCAGGTATGCCGGCGCGGCGTCTCCATGGTCAGCGTCACCTGGCCGGCTTTCGCGTCGAAGTCGGCGAAGAAGAGCGGGTACCGTTGCACCGAGATGCCCAGGGCCCGCCCCACGCCGACGTTCTGCCCGGCCGGGTCCAGCGCCTCGGTGAAGATGATCCGTTGCGCCGCGGCGGCTGCTCCCTCCCCCAACTGGCGCAGCGGCTTCAGGGCATACATCTCTCCCAGGTGCTTGACGACCGCCAAGAATCCCCCCTGTTCACCTTCCCCGTGATGCGCTTTGTGCTCGTCCATATCCGCGATCAGGTGCTGCATCATGTATTCCTGCGGCAGGACATAGGCCACCAGGCTGTGGCCCGGGCGGGTGTGATACTTCTGGAAGAAGGCCTGGATCTCCGGGTTCTGCGCAACTTGCGCCAGCGTGCGAGTGAGTCTTTCCGGCTCGGAGGGAGACATGGCCAGCGCCAGCATCCCGTTCCCCCAGGTCTTGGTCAACCGGACCTCGCTGTAGGCCCGCAGGCCGAACGCCCCCGCGATCGCGGCCGACAAGGACAAGGCATAGAGGCCAAGGAGGACGGCTCCTTTGCGTTGCGGCGTCCAGAAGATCGCCCGGAGGAACCGACCTCCGGGATTCCCCGGCAGGAACATGGGGGTTCGCTCCAAGTACGCCGAGTAGCTCGCGCCGAACTTCCGGAGCATCCGGCCTTCCTCGTTTCGAGCCAGGAGATAGTAAACGAAGAGCATGCTGATGTAGGTGATGAGGATGAAGAAGCGAGGCCAGTAAAGCAGGAGCCCCAGCCCCGCGATGGCCAGCCCAAGGTACTGAGGGTGGCGGATCATTCGGTAGAGGCCGCCGGAGACGACCCCTTTTCGAAAGAGCTTCGCGCCATAAACCTGGCCGGCGCAGACGAAGAAGACGGCCAGGCCGAGGGTCAGGAGGACCGGCCCCGCATAGGCCAACGCCAGGATGAGGGGATCCCCGCTATAGGTGATGTGGGGGAGAAAGAATGCCGTGAGCCAGGCGGTCCAGGCGCGGCGCTCCAGCCAGGTGAGGACCGGCGCGTAGATCGAGTAGAAGTAGACGGTGAACGGGGTGACCATGATGATCACCTCGAGCCCGACCAAGAGGTAGAAGAGAAAGGCCGCCCCCCAGACAGCTCGTATCCCGTCGGAGCGTGACTGGCTCTCGACTGCGGGGCGCTCGGGCTCCAATGCATCGGAAAGCGTATCGGGAGATTTTGAGGACATCACGCTCCCCTCTGGGCCAAACCCTTCGGGCTCACTTTTCGATCCGGGCGATCACCTTCACCAGGGTCTTTGGCGTTCGGGCATCGTTGCTATAAATATAGGTGCCCTGAACCACCGGCTCATCCATGCCGTGATCGTGAACCCCGGGATCCAGGGTCAGGCGCAACGTGCCGGCCTGCCCCGGCCGAAGTTCCTGGAACCAGCCCGGGTAGTCGCCGTGCATCTCGAACTGCGGGCTCCGCCGGCCGGCCACCTCCAGGGTGGCAACGGTGCAGTCTCACGTGGGAACGATGCGCTGGATGCGGAGGGGAGCCTGCCCTTCATTCCGCAGCGTGAACTTCGCCTCCACCTTCCCGCCGCTCTTCCGGATGGTCCCAACGTCGATGACTTGCGGGGTGACCACCAGCCGCGGGATCCCCTGGGCCGCCTCGGGGACGACCCGCGGACCCCACCCGAGCCAAGCTGTCACGCCGAGCCCGACCAGGCCCATCGTCACCGATCGCCGCACCCAGCGCCTCCGCCATCCCGGGCGACGCCAAGACCCTTTCGCCACGCCTCGCCCCCTCCGCCCCCCAGAGTATCCTTACGCCTTCGAAACCAGGATCTTGCCGTCCCCCGCCACCTGAAGCTTGTAGGGATCCAGCGGCCGGGGGGGCGGGCCAGCCACGTTCTTGCCGAAGAGGTCGTAGTGACCGTTGTGGCAGGCGCACCAGATCATCTGCATGTCCTCCCGGTATTGCACCGTGCAGGCGAGATGGGTGCAGACGGCAGTGAAGGCCCGCAGCTCACCGGTGGGGGTTTTGACCAGAATGCCCGGTTGGCTCCCGAACTTGAAGATGCGCCCCGAGTTGGACTTGAGCTCCGCCGCCCTCCAGGGGATTTCCACGCTGGCAATGCGGGGCTCCCCAGTCTTGGGGGGCACGATGAACCGGAGCACGGGGTAGGCGAAGCTCAAGAGCATCGCCCCGAAGCTCGTCGAGAGCAGCGCGTGGATGAACTTGCGCCGCGAAGCGAGATCCTCCAGATACTCCACCTTCGTCACGACGCCTCCCTCCTCCGACGCAGGCCGTCCCTGGAGACAAGCCTGCACTTCACGCCGACCCCGTTCCTCCCTTCACGGCGTCCTTCTCCTCGGTCGGCAGCGAGGCCTGGGCGCCAGGGAGTGGACTTTGCTGGCCCGCGCCGGTTCCCTGATCGCGGCCTCCGTGGCCCCCGTGGCCTCCCATCCCGCGCATCATGAGGAGATGCGATAGGGGGCACAGCAGGACCAGGAGGAAGGCGAGGAGGCTCCCCAGGCTGATCCCCAACGCCGGGAGGACCAGCACCGCCCCCATCCCCACCACACAGAGTGTCATCAACCAGGACCGGCTCAGCTTCATTGTCTTCTCCTTGCGGGGTTGGCCGCCCGCACGCGTCGTTTGGTCTATTCCGTAAGGCTCCAGCGAAACGCCCACTGCTTCACGCCCAGGGCGTCCTTCACGAACAGCCTGATCAACTTGGCCTCGGTATGCGGCTCGCGGAATGGCACGACGGCTTGTCGATGGTGTCCGCCGCCGCCTCGGGGGACCCCCATAGGCTCAATGGCAGCTCTGGCTCGTCCGCTGCGCCGGGTCGGAGTCCCCTTGTTCCTTGGGGCCTGCGCCGGAAGCCTCCCGGGGAGACCCCGGGGGGAGCTCGCTCTGCTGGCGGCGATGCCCCCCGCAGCACCCCATCCCGAACCAATGCATGACGACGAAAACACCGCCCAGCGCGATCCATAGCCCGTAGTTTTGCAGGAACTCTACCATCTCGCCCTCCTCCGCCCGTTTCCTCGGGAGGCAGGCCCGGCTCCCCGAAGACCGCTCCCCGATCGAGTCGCCCTGATATAGGGCAATCCGCATGCCACGCGAGCTGGCAGCCCTCGGACGGCAGGCGTATCAGCGTTGGCAACAGGTTAGACAAATAATTCAGCGGCAGAGATTGACGGAAGGAAATCGGGCCTGGGACAAGCCGTCAAGTGGGACCATCCGCCGGCCTGATGGCGCGACTTTTTGTCAAATGACTCTAGGCGTTTCGGGGATGGCTGAGGCACGGAGGGAGGCAGTTTTCGGTCGTGCCCGGGACCCCCCAGCCCGGATTCTTCACGAAGAATTGGTGAAGAATCCGGGCTTACATGATCAACCAGGGGGGGTTCTGTTAAGCCCGCAGTGTTCGCGAGCCGTGTTCGCGAATAATGCGGGCTACCGGACCGAGATGGACTGGTAATTCCGGCTCTTGCCCTCGGCGCTCACGATCCCCTGGGCCGCCTCCGCGAGCCTGGCGGCGAGGATGGTCATGTTCAGCGCTCCGATGTACTTGGCGGTGATCCGCCCGCTCGGATCGATGAAGTACGTCTCGGGAATGCCGTAGACACCGTAATCGATGGCGATCCGGCCCCGGTCGTCCCGGCCGTTCGGGTAGGTAATCCCGAATGCCTGGACGAAGCGCCGGGCATCCTCCTCCCTGTCCTGGATGTCCACCCCCAGGAAGACAACCCCCTGCGTCTGGTAGCGCCGCCAAGCCGCCTCCAGGAGCGGGGCCTCCTCGCGGCAGGGGGGACACCAGGAGGCCCAGAAGTTGAGGAAGACGACCTTGCCCCGGAAATCCGAGAGCCGGACAGTTCGGCCGTCGAAGAGCGTCAGGGAGAAGTCCCGCGCGGGCTTCCCGACCATGGTAGAAGGGATGGCCCGCGGGTCCGTGGTGAATCCGTAGGCCAGGAGGCCGATGACGCCCGCCGCAAGCGCCAGGACGAAAGCTACCTTCCAGTGTCGCACAGAAGATCCCCCAGCCCGGATTATTCACGAAAGACTGGCGAATAATCCGGGCTTACTTGACCACTGGCCAATCCCGCCTGTCCGCAAGATCCCGGACCGGGACGGCGGGATGACGCACGGAGGTGGGTGCGCCGGGGCCCCGTCCGTCACGACGGGTGCGGTGTCGCGATGCACCAGCCACGTCTGATCCGTCCTGAGCCACCGACAACCAGGGCTTCAGTTAAGCCCACATTGTTCGCGAGCCGCGTTCGCGAATAATGCGGGCTACTGGGTCTGCTGCTGCCCCTTCGTCCCTGCCATCATCTGCGTGCAGCCATCCGTCATCTGCTTGGCCTGCTCCACGGTGATCCCGTGCTGCTTGGCGAACTGCTCGAGTTGCTCCGGGGTGAGCGCCTGGCCATGCATCATGCTCATCATGGCGCCTCCCATCATGGCTCCTTGGCCGCCCTGGCCCATCGTTCCTCCGCCCATCCTGCCGGGACCCATCATCCCACCGCCCTGGCCCATCATCCCACCCTGGCCTCCCATCTGCGCCAGCGTGTATCCCCCGGCGCCAATAACGAGGAGCAAAGCAGCAACCAGAATCCAGATCTTCTTCATGTCGTCCTCCCTCCATATCCGTTGGTGGTTTTCTTCGGTAGCGCCTTCTTGCGCTGTCGGTTGAGATAAAAGGCAAGACGGGTGCCAACTCCGATGGCGGTGAGCCCTGGAACGTGGGAGGAGGAAAACTGCTTGATTCGACGGGGAGGGAGACAGGGAGGGAATTCGGGATAGGGTGAATTCCCTGGCCTCTTTCGACGAATCCGTCGAGAGAGCAAGGCCCTGCGGCGAGGGTGCCGGACTTTTTGTCAAAGGATTCTTGGTGGGTTCGGGTGCGGGTTCGGGCGGCACCGCGCAGCCTTCACGGATGGTTTCCTCAATCATCTTGAGCACATTGGCGGCATAGTGACGCGCGCCGCGGCCCTTGCAGACGCCCGCCGGAACATCCTCTGCAACTGGGGATCCGGAGGGACCTCTCGCTACCTGCCGCGGCGGCGGCGCCAGACGAACGAATAGATAGTGGCGTTCGCCCCCACCACCAGAAGCCCCAGCACCACCTGGACTCCAGGCGTGAGCTCCTCGGGATAGAGGACGGGAAGGAGGTAGTGTTCGACGAATCCGCCCGCATAGCTGGTCTGCCCAGCCTTCAACCGCAGGGCCACCTCCCAGGGGGTCAGGGGACAAATCCAGCCGATAAACTCGATGAGGGCGCCCCACGCTGCCGCCGGGAGATGGACCCATCGCAGCCAGGGGCGCCAGAAGACGAGAAGTCCCCCCGCCACCACGAAGACCACGAAGGCAAGATGGACGAGAACGAGAGCGTCAGCCAGCAGTTGGTAAGGCATGGGAATCGCCCTCTCGAAGGAACGCCTCTCGGCCGGAGGCATTCGGCGAGAGGCCGGGAAGCCGCCGCCGCGCCGCGCTACGCCGGATCGCGAGGCACGATCGGGGGCGTAGGGGGCTCGGCGTCGCCCTTGATGCGGCGGTAGATAGTGCGGGTGGCGATGCCGAGGAGCTTGGCGGCGAGGGTCTTGTCTCCCTTGGTATAGCGGAGGGTCTCCCCGATGAGGCGATCCTCGACCTCTTCCAGCGGTGTCCCAATAGAGATGACCAGGTGGCGTCCGGCCTCACTCGTGCCCGCCAGCGCCTCGGGCAAGTCGCCCGGTGTGATGAGATCCGAGCGGCACAGAACCACGGCTCGCTCGACCACATTTTCCAGCTCCCGGACGTTCCCCGGCCAAGCGTAGGTCTGCAGGCCATCGAGCGCTTCCTCGGTAAAGCCACCAATGGCCTTCTCGTTCCGCGCGGCGTACCGCCGCAGAAAGTGCTGGGCCAGGAGGGGAATATCCTCCCGCCGCTCCCTGAGCGGGGGGAGCTGGATGGTAATGACGTTGAGACGGTAGAACAGATCCTCGCGAAACCGTTTCTCCTGCACCCGGGCAGCCAGATCGGCGTTGGTGGCCGCCACCACCCGCACGTCCACCTTCAGCGTCTTGGTGCCCCCCACCCGCTCGAACTCCCCGGCCTGGAGGACGCGGAGGAGCTTGGCTTGCATGGCCGGGGTCAGCTCGCCGACCTCGTCCATGAACAAGGTTCCCCCATCCGCCAGCTCGAAGCGGCCCTCTCTCCGTCCCACCGCGCCGGTGAAGGCCCCGCGCTCGTGCCCGAACAGCTCCGACTCCAGGAGCGTCTCGGGCAGCGCCGCGCAGTTCACCTTGACGCAGGCCCGCTCCCGACGCGGGCTGCCATGGTGGATCGCGTCCGCAATCAGCTCCTTGCCGGTCCCGCTCTCCCCCTGGATCAGCACGCTGGCCGTGCTGGGGGCGACCTGCCTGACCAGCTCCAGGGTCCGCAGCATGGCGGGGCTCGTCCCGATGATCCGCCCGAGCCCCTGCGCGGTGTCCAGTTGTTCCTGAAGTCGCCGGTTCTGAAGGACGAGGGCCTGCTTCTCGGCGGCGCGCCGGATAGTCCGCTCGAGTTGGACACGTTTGAAGGGTTTGGTGATGAAGTCGTAGGCCCCCTCCTTCATGGCATCGACGGCGTCTTCCACCGTCCCGTGGCCGGTAATCAGGATGACCTCCACGTCGGGGGCGACTGTCTTAGCCGCTTTGAGTAACTCCTGCCCCGAGAGCTTCGGCATCATGAGATCCGCCAGAAGGATGTGCACCGCCCCCTCGCGCAGCCGATCCAGGCCCGCCTGCCCATCCTCTGCCACGAGCACCGTGAAGCCCATGCGCTCCAGCGTGCGGGAGAGCGCCTCGCGGATCGCCTGATCGTCGTCGACGACCAGCACGTGAATGCCAGACTCTGCCATCATCCCCGCCCTTTCACTCGGCACACGGCAGGCTGAGGCGGAACATCGTCCCGCCACCCGCCTGCCTTTCACAGATCACGATTCCGCCATGATCCTCCGTGATCTGCCGGACGATTGCAAGACCCAGCCCCGTCCCGCCGTCCTTGGTCGTGAAGAACGGCTCGAAGATCTTCTCCCGGTGCTCTTCCGGAATGCCGGGACCGGTGTCGGCCACGGTCACCTCCACAAGCCGCTGGGGGGCTGGGGGGCCGGGGGGCCGGGGGGCAAGGGCATTCTCTCCCCTGCCCCCCCGCACCCCTGCACCTGCCTCATCGGCGGCAATAGTCCTCGCCTCTATCCGGACGGTGCCGCCGCCTGGCATGGCGTCGGTCGCATTTCGTACCAGGTTCAGGAGCGCCTGGCGGATCTGGCCCGGATCCAGCAGGAGGTCGGGAAGGCCGTCCTCCACCTCTAACTCCAGTCGGACTCGCCGTGCCTCCAGCTCCCCGCGGACGAATTCCGCCAACCCACGCACCACGGAGGCGAGTGCCACACGCTCCGGCTTCGGCTTCGGCAGGCGCGCGAACCGAAGGTATTCTTCGGTCGCCGTACCCAAGAGATCCACCTGTGACCGGATCGCCTTGAGGAGGGCGGCGGCCTCGCCCCGGCGATTCGGGGGGAGCGCTTGCAACTCGTCCTCAAGCAGCTCCGTGTTCAGGCTGATAGAGCTGAGGGGATTCCGCACCTCATGCGAGATTTTTGCGGACATTTGGCCGATGACCGCCAGCCGCTCCGCCTGGACCAGGCGATCCTGCGCACTCTGCAGCGCCCGATAGGCGCTTCGCAACCGGTCCTGATTCTCCCGGAGATCCTCGTTCAATTGCTCCGCTTCGGTCCGCGCCTGGCGCTCGCGTTGGCTCAGGTAGCCGAGCGATCCACCCAACAGGAAGAAGGTTGCCGCGCGTCCCGCCAGCAGGTGCCATCCGAGGCCGGAAAGCTCGGGCAGCGAGGCGAGGGCATAAAACAGCCCGCTACCCGCCGCAGCCCCCATGCCCATCCCGGGCCCGAAATGGGCGGCCACCAGGGCGATGAGGAGATAGAACAAGAGGGAGAAGTGGCTCTGGAGCCCGCCCCCGAGCCAGACGAAGAGGGCCACGAAGCCGAGGTCCAGGACCGCCGTTCCCAGGAGGATTCGTCTGAGGTGGCCAGACCAGCGCCAGATAACCAGGAAGAGCAGGATCTTGTAGGACACGAACCCCCACGCCGTCGCCACGAGCTGCGACTTATGCTCGGGAGGGTGGGGGACCAGGAACAGGGCGATCATCCCGCCCAGCATGGCCAGGGCGCGGAGAACTGCGAAGCTCCATTCCAGGGTGGGAGGGATTTTCATTTGGCGACGTTCCCCCAGGCGGCTGGATCGCGCGGCTCGGCCTGCCGCGCCGGCGGGGCCATGTTCGAATCAAACGGTCCCGAAGTCAACGCCTTTTCGCATCTTCATTACCCTCCCCCGGTATGCCCTGGCCGGGATTCGTTTTCGCCGCTCAACGGACGGCCTCGTCGATCATCTGCATGGTCTCCTGTTCTACTTGCTCCGCGATCGGCTTGAGGCTGACCGCATCCGGGAACAGGGCCAGCAGGGCGGTGGGCCGGATCATGCCGATCTTCGTCGTTCCGCCCTCGCGGTACACCGAAATCCGGCAGGGCAGCGCCATGTTCACCGCCATGTTGTTCGTCAGGACCTGCTGGGCCCGTTGGGGGTTACAGACCTCCAGAATGCGGCAGGCATTGGGGAAGTCCACCCCCTTCTCCTTCAAGGTTTTTTGCAGATCATGCACGTGCAGCACCCCGAACTTGTTCCGCTTCACCGCCGCTTCCAGGTCCCGGGCAGCAGTTTCCACATCCTTCCGCGTTTCGACGACGTACAGCATCTCTCTCTCCTCCTAGCCCGGATTATTCACGAAGTATTCGTGATTAATCCGGGCTTACCTGATCACTGGCCAATCCCGCCTGTCCGCAAGATCCCGGACCGGGACGGCGGGATGACGCATGGGGGTGGGCGCACCGGGTACCCGCCCGCCGGGGCGCATGTGCTCCGTCGGTCTGGTCAGCAGATCGTAGTACCGGGCCCTCCGGTCCCAGCCTCGCCGCGACCTCCTGGTCGCCTGAGGCCTTGTCGGCATGCCGACCCCCCCCTTTCTCATCGCATGCCTGCCGGACCATCGCGGCGCTCGGCCGCTGCGGTCCTGGTACTGGCAAGCCCAGTTCGAGTCTATGCGTTCCGGTTGCCGAGGATCCGTAGGCCGGTCGGGAAAGCCGCCACAGGAAACGGACCGTCTGGGAGGCCGTCATGACCTCAAAAGGTCGTATGAACTACCGGGGAGGGTGCTCGATGGGATGTACCAGCAACCAGTCCTGCCAAGCCATCGGCAAGGGAACGACCACCTCGTTTACTGAGACCAGACGGGTGGTCCGGGAAACAAGTGCAGGGGGATCATTCGAGGAGCGCAGGACTCGGCACAACGTCCCTCCGCTAGAGGCAGGCGAGGGACCGCCGCCCAGAAGATCGGAACGTTCAAAGGCGCAGTCCAGGACCGAGAATGCAAAGAACAAAACGAACAGCTTCGCTCCAATCGACTTCACGTGGGGCTCCCCGAGATACGGTCCGGGTCCCGAGACTCCTTGGCACTTCTACCGCTGGAACGAGTTCATCGTATCCCCGGAAGCCGAGACGGTCAAGGCAAGCGACGCGTCGCGGGCGACGCGGGCCGATCACTGGATTTCCTTGTCGATGCGCCTCCCCGCTCCCTGTCCCCGCGGGATCCGAGCCCAATCCTCCAGCCGCGCTTGACGGTTTCCTGCGCCGGATGCTAGCCTTCGTTTCCATGAAGACCCGCGCGATGCAGCTCCTCGACAGAGCCGGCATCTCCTACGAGGTCCGGGAATTCCAGGAAGAGGATCTGGGCGCCGAGGAGGCGGCGGTCAAGCTGAACATCCCGCTCACCCAGGTGTTCAAGACCCTGGTGGTCCGCGGCGAAAAGACCGGGGTCTTTTTGGCCTGTCTGCCGGGCACGATGAGCCTGTCGTTCAAGGCCCTGGCCAAGGCCTCCGGCAACAAAAAGGTGGAGATGGTGGAAAAGGACGAGATCCACCGCCTGACCGGCTACCTGCGGGGCGGGGTCTCTCCGCTCGGCGCCAAGAAGGCGTATCCGATCTACCTGGATGCTTCGGCGCTGGATCAGCCTTTCCTGAGCGTCAGCGCCGGCATGCGCGGCATGCAGATCCTCGTCGCCCCCCGCGACCTGGCCCGGGCGGGGCAGGCGACCTTAGCACCGATCGGGGAACTGGGCGCCGGTGGCGGCTAGCCAGCCGGGCCCTCCAAGCCCGGAGACCGCCGCGGCCGCCTCACCCACTGAACTCGTCTCCGATCCTTGACCCTCAGTTGAGTTGTGAACTCTTATCGACTTTGGTATACTTTTCTCCAAATTTCTCGCACCACATGCCAACCTTACTCAGGGAACAGAGACATGGCGGAAGATCGCTGGCTTTCGGTAGACGAGATTGCCGAGTACCTGGGCGTCGTCAAGGCCTCGATCTATCGATGGGTTGAACGAAAGCAACTTCCCGCCCACAAAGTCGGGAAGTTGTGGAAGTTCAAGCGGGACGAGGTGGACGCATGGGTCCGCTCGGGTCAGGCCCGCGATAACGAGGAGCGAAAGAGCGCATGAGCCTGTTGCCGCGAAGCTCTATGAGTTGGGACGCCTCTCCTCCGGGAAGTCGGCGGAGCTATGTGGGATGGACCGCGTGACGTTCCTCCTGAGCCTCCATCGAGTGGGTGTGCCCGCCATTGACCTCGATGAGCGCGAGATGGAGGAGGAGTTTCGCTATGGCCGCGGCGAGTGAGCGAATCAGCCTGAGCACCGGACCAGTTTGGTTTTTGCGCGCCAGCGCAAAAACCAAGAGGTAGCGGCATGTACGACACACCGGACGATCTGCTGAGGGAGATCCTGGCGGGAGAGGACTCCCTGCTGGACTGGAAAGAGGTGGCATTCAAGGGCAACCAGGTGCGCCTGGTTCCGAAGGGCAGGCATGAGTCGGACAAGGCGCTGGTCGAGCTGGCCAAGGACCTGACGTGCTTCGCCAACACCGAGGGGGGGGTGATCGTCTTCGGTGTTCGCAAGGACGGCGAGCGGGTGGGCGTGCCGGCGGAGCGGATGGAGGCGCTGCAGCAGGTCATCATCAACGCGGCGCAAAACAACGTCGAGCCGCCGATTGGGCATCTGCTGACCTTCGACCGCATGATGCTCCCGGATTCCTCCGGTCGTCCAAGACTTTGCCTGAAGCTCGAGATCAAGAAGGCCCTGTTCACCGTCCATGCGCCAAAGGGGCGGCGGCCTTACTGGCGCCTGGGCGACCGTTGCCACGAGATGACATTGGAGCAGCAGGCCCGAGCCTTCGAGCGGCGCGGGCTGATGCTGCCGTTCGAGGAGCGTCCGATCGTGACGGCAGCCACCGACGATCTCGACCGTGGTCGGTTCATGACGTACTGCCGGGCTCGCTATGGCGAGGGGGACGAACCTTCGGGCGAGGCAATGCTCCGCCGGATGCGGAACCTCAAACTGCTCACGGCAGACGAGGCACAGCACCTGTGGCCGACGGCGCTCGGCCTGCTCCTGTTTTCCGCTGCACCCGATCAGTGGATTTCGGGCGCGTATACCGACCTGGTCGTCTACGCGGGCCGCGAGCCGGATGCGAATGCCCAGCGGGACGCGAAAGTCATGCGCGGGCCGCTCGTCGAGCAGATCGAACGGATCATGGACTACCTCCGCCACTCGCCGCACGTTCCCGTCGCCGCCGAGAAGGACGGAACGGGCCGTCTTGACCGGCCGGCCTACTCGCTGCGTGCCTTGCAGGAAGGCGTGGTCAACGCCCTCGTGCACCGGGACTTCGGGCTGGCCTCCCAAGTCCGGGTCTTCGTCCTTGAGGACCGAATCGAGATCTCGAATCCAGGCATGCTTCACAACACGCTTACGCCCGAGGACCTCTTCGCTGGATGCCAGCCGGTGCGCCGCAATCAGATGCTGGCGGGTTTCCTTCGGGACTACACGAGCCCCTTGACCGGCCGGGCCTACATGGAAGCGCGCGGGGAGGGATTCCTGACGATGGTCCGCGAATGCGAGCGCGTTGCCGGGCGCCGGCCGGAGATCCGGAACATCGGCGGCGGCGTCAAGCTCACGATCTTTGCGGGTGGGGTACGACTGTGATCTTGCAGAATCTCGTCGATGAATTCTGTGCGTTGTTCGGCCGGTTCTCCGATCGCCGAATCGTCTTGTGGTTTGACGAAAAGCGGGAGTTCGAACGCCTGCTGCCGAAATTCGAAACCTACCTGGCCGGCCTCGCGCTGCGACCGTTCGCACTCCTCCGCTACGACGAGGCTGCCGGCCATGGGCAGCTCTGGATAAAGCATGAGATCCACTGGGCCAAACGCCACCTGACTCCCACCGAGCGAGACGCTCTCCGCTACGTCATCTATCTGCCATTCGCGCCCGAGCGGCTTGATGGCCCGGAAGAGGAGGGCGGCTGGTCGGCCGATCTGCTCCTCGAATACCGGAACCTCGGTGCCGTGTGGCTCGTGGACGGGAAGAAGGCAACGCTGTTCGGGTTCCTGCGCAAGATCGGGGTGAACCTGCCGGCAGACCCAAAAGAGCAACGACAGCTCTGGGAGGGCGGTCACAACTCCCTGCTCGCCAAGTTCACGGCGCGTCTCGCCGAGCGCGACGCTCGCTTCTTGCAGCAGCCGATCACGCCCGCATGGGTCCGTGTGCAGGTCATCGGCGACGTCGAGCAGACACTGCTTGACCTGGCTGCGGAGCCCGCCGACAAGTTCGCCGAGCTGGCACGCGAGGGACTCGTCTCCGACTTTGTGCAACAGGTACGAGAAGCCTTCGGCTTCCCGCACCCGCTCGTCGTGGCCAACGGGGCGCCTGCCTCGGAAGTCGCCGACAGCGTCAACAAGTGGCTAACCAGTCTGGTGCTGCACCTGGCGCTCACCGAGACGTTCGAGGGGTATGGTGAGCCCGTCGACTTCCCGCACCAGGAACTGCTGCCCGAGACGCCCTACCGCAAGCGCTGCGTCGACTTCCTGAGACGATGGCTCAAGGACTCCTCGGCTGCCGCCCACTTTGACCGCCATATCCGGCAGGTGGAGCGCGGAGGTTATGACCTCTCGAAGTGGGCGAAGGGGCGCGCGGGCAATGCGGTCGCCTTCCCGCATCTGATCCGGCTGCGCTTTCAGACCCTCTACGACGAGTTCCGAGCGGTCGCCGGTCAGAAGACGCAGTATGGGGCGTTCCTCACGCGGCATGCGAAACACCTTGCGGAGGAGGTCGAGTATACGAAATCGAGCCCGGACCCGGTCCCGGGTTTTGACCTCCTGCGCCGACTCGGACAGCTCGTATCCGCCTGTGAAGAGGCCGCGTCCCGGGCGGGCTCTTGCGCAACTGCCGAGGAGGTCCTGCACGTCTACATCGAGTACGCGGGCCAGATCGACCGCAAGCATTGGCGACTCGTGGCCGACTGCGCGAAGGAGATGGATCTCGAAGATCTCCTCGCGGTCGCGAATCGCGCCTACGACGAGTACCTCGAAGCTCTCAACGCAGCCTTCTTCGAGGGATTGCGCGAGCGTTCCGAGTGGAAGCTGTCCGGGATCCGGTCGGTCACAGAGGTAGCGGCTGACGTCTGGAACGCTCGGGCGGCAAGGGCTGTGGTCATCGTCGATGCGCTTCGATTTGACTGCGCCATCGAGATTCGAGAGAGGCTGCGGCTGCCGGAGTCCGCACTGGTGCCGGCGCTGGCCTGCATCCCGACCCGCACATGGGCGGGCATGATTGCCCTCCTCCCCCTTGGGGGCGAGCAGGTGCGTTACGAGACGGGTCCCGGGGAGGGGCGCATGCGGCTCGCTGCCACGAACGCGAACCTCTCCGACCGACAAGTGCGATTGCAACTCCTTCGCGACCGCGTCCGCGCGGTCTGCATGGAGATCGAGGAGGTCGAGAGCGGGTCACGGGCGCCAAAGCCGCTGCCAGAGGTCCTGTGCGTCTTCGGCCACGAGACCATCGACTCTCTGGGTCACGAGAAGGCCAGCGATCTCATCCGCCACCTCGACACGGAGGTCGAACGCCTGATCCTGGTGATCGGGAAGCTCCACCGTTGGGGGTATCCGGAAGTCCACCTGCTCACGGACCACGGCTTCGTGACGACCAGCGGCGAGAGCGAGCAGACGATCGTCCCATTCCCCGCGGATCGGGCCATTGTCGCCAAGTCCCGGTACGCCCTGGTGGAAGGGGGAGTTGCGATCGAGGCAAAGACGTTTCCATTTCCCCTGGATCCGCTGCTCCGCGTTGCGGCTCCGGCCGGCATGGCCTTCTTTAAGTCCGAGAAGACGTTTGCGCATGGAGGCGTCACGCTCCAAGAAGTGGTGACGCCTCACCTGGCGTCGCGGCGCGAGACCATTCCCACTCGCGTCGGCGTGCAAGTCGTTCCTGCGGCCTACGAGGTCAGGACCTACAGCCTGAAGGTCGTGATCGAGCCCGTGCTGCCTGAGGCGATGGATCTCTTCACCCGGCCCGTCGGCCGGACAGTCGAGGTCGACCTTCAGCGCCCGCCTGCCGCGACCGGTGCGGCGCAGGCAGGGGCGAGCGAGAGCGTCCTCGCCCGCACAGTCCAGAGGGAGGTCAAGCCCGAGGCGGGCCAGAAGGTCGCGGTTGTCTTGATGTTGAAGGACACGATGGACTACAAGGAAGGCGAGATGCTCGACCTCATCGTGCGCGACGTGGAGACACGCGAGGTGCTGTCGCCAACCGGCCTCCGGCTTACCGTCGCTCGGAGCATGAAGCCATGACGAGCCCGATGGTCCTCGACGAGCTGGATACGTTGGCGGTGGATCTCTACCCGGGCCTGGTGGTTCGCAAGGACCTCCTGCGTCGGATGCGCAGCTCGTTCAGCGTGCCGGCGTTCGTGATCGAGTTCCTGCTCGGGAAATACTGCTCCTCGGCCGACGAAGAGGTGATCCGGGAGGGCCTCGAGTTCGTCCGGCAGACCCTCGCGGAGAAGTACGTGAAGCCCGACGAGCGCGAGCATGTCAAGAGCCTCATCAAGCAGCACACCACCTACGAGATCATCGACAAGGTGGATGCGACGCTCGTCGAAACGCACGACAAGTACTGGGCACACCTGGCCAACCTGAACCTCGATTACGTGAATATCGACGAGACAGAAATCCGCCGCCATGACCGGCTCCTGATGGGAGGCGTATGGGCGGAGGTCGAACTCCGCTACGACGATACCTTCGTCTTCAAGGGACAGAACCGCCCGTTCTTCATCAATCGAATCCGTCCCATCCAGCTCTCGAATCGAGACATCTCTGGCTTCATTGAGGGCCGGAAGCGGATCGCCGATCGCGGAAGGTGGATGGACCTCCTCTTGCGGAGCCTCGGCTACGAGCCCGCACACCCGTATTTCACGCTCCGGAGGAAACTACTCCACCTTGGACGGCTTCTCCCGCTGGTGGAGAAGAACCTGAACCTCGTGGAGCTCGGACCGCGGGGCACGGGAAAGAGTTTCATCTACCAGCAGATCAGCCCGTATTGCCATTTGGTGTCTGGCGGGCAGACGACGGTGGCGCAGATGTTCGTGAATCTCGCCAGCGGCCAGCGAGGGCTGGTCTGCCTTTGGGACGTCGTCGCCTTCGATGAGGCCGCCGGTGTCAGCTTCAAGGACAAGAACGGCATCAACATCCTGAAGGGGTACATGGAGGAC
Organism: Candidatus Methylomirabilota bacterium; assembly: GCA_016209735.1. Taxonomy (GTDB): domain Bacteria; phylum Methylomirabilota; class Methylomirabilia; order Methylomirabilales; family 2-02-FULL-66-22; genus 2-02-FULL-66-22. The sequence goes on along the minus strand of JACQVN010000043.1, from coordinate 12,736 downwards.
GGGACGTTCAGCCGCGGCGCCGAGATCATCACGGCAGAGGGCTCCGTCGTCTTCGTCGGGAATCTCGACGGGGACATTGCGACGATCGTGAAGACTTCCCACCTCTTCTACCCAATGCCGAAGGAGATGGATGCGGCCTTCTACGACCGCATCCACTTCTACCTGCCCGGCTGGGAGCTGGGGAAGACCCGCGACGAGATGTACACGAACCACTTCGGCCTGGTGACCGACTACCTGGCCGAAGTGTTCCGCGAGCTCCGCAAGATCAGTTATGCCGACTATGCAGAGCGCTACTTCGGATTCGGCAGCCATCTTTCCGGGCGTGATCAGAAGGCGGTCCGGAAGATCGTCTCTGGCCTGATCAAGCTACTTCATCCGGACGGAACGGTATCCCGTGACGAACTAGCCGAGTACGTCGAGTTCGGCATGGAGATGCGACGCCGCGTGAAGGAGCAGCTCAAGAGGCTCGCCGGGCTCGAGTACTGGGATACGAGTTTCTCGTATACGGAGCGCGACACGGGCCAGGAGCGCCATGTCGCCGTGCCCGAGAGCGGTGGCGCCTCTCTGATTATCGAGGGGGCATTGCCACCTGGATCCGTGTATACGATCGGGACCGACGTTGCGGACCGGCGGCTGGCCCTGTTCCTCATCCAGACCCAAACGAATCGCGGCTCGGGGCGGATCATCCCCCTCGGCAACCTCTCCGCCACGATGAAGGAGGCGATCAAGACGGCCGACGCCTACCTCAAGGCCAACCTCAAGAACCTTGGTATAGAGCGGGACCTGAAGGGTTACGACTTCTCGGTCCAGGCGATCAATCTCAACCAGGCCAAAGAGGGGGCAGAAACCGCCGTGGCATTCTTTATCTCCCTAGTCTGCTCCCTGCTCGAAAAGCCGGTACTGGAGCAGACCGTCGTCCTGGGCGAAATGAGCGTCCAAGGAATGCTGCTCAAGGTCAATGGATTGCCAGAGCGGATGCAACTCGCAGTCGAGGCGGGCGCGAAGCGGATTCTCATCCCGAGCGAGAACAAGCGGGACGTCGCCGAGATTCCAGACTCGATCCTGACGAAGATCCAATGGCAGTTCTACGACTCGCCAACCCGCGCGGTGATCATGGCGATGGGGATGGGGTGAGCGCATCATGAGCATCAGTGGCAAGTGGCGCATCATCGAGATGGACGCCTGGGACCGGGAGGCGATCGAACTCGTTGGCCCCGGGTTCATTGAGTTCCATGGCCAAGGTGGCCAGTTCCACTTCATCGCGGTCGATGGCTGGATGAACTGCCGGCATGGGCAGCGGAGCGGCAAGCCTTACGTCGACTTCACGTGGGAGGGCAACGACGAATGCGATCCGGCGAGCGGCCGGGGCTGGGTCAAGCTCCTGACGGACGGCTCGCTGACCGGCCACATTTATTTCCACCACGGGGACGATTCCGGCTTCAAGGCAATTCCGTATCAGGAGGACGAGAAGGGCCGCTCGAAGGTCAGCTCGACGACGAAGCGAGGGCTTCGATGACCGGGACGCCCCGAGCCCTGACGAATCGGATGGAGCGGTTGATCGAATCGGCGCTCATGCCCGGGCGCTTCATCTCCTACCACGCCGATTTCTCGTTCGTCGAGGACCTCGGCGCCGTCGAGAAGCAGCTCGCGAGGCTCGTTTCGACGGATCCCGCCCAGGCCGTCGCTCTCTACGAGACATTCCTCGCGGGCTGCTACGAGAAGGTCGAGGAGGTCGATGGCTCAAGCGGCAGCTTCGGGCAGTTTGTCGGCGAGCTGTACTGCGGCTGGATTAAGGCCCGGCAGGCTGCGGGCGCCGACCCGGACGAGACGGCGGCACGTCTGCTCGCCTGGATGGAGGACGATCCCTACGGCTTCTGCTACGACCTGGAGAAGGACGCGGCGAAGGTCCTCAACAGGCCTGGGCTCGCCGCCTTTGTGAAGCAGATCCGGGTCCGCTTCGACACAGCCGCGACCTCCAAACCCCGTCCCGGAGAACACGCCGGGCACAGCCCTGACTCCGCTCGCCGTCGCTGGGCCGGAACCCTTCGCACCCTCTACCTCCGGCGGAAGAACGTCGCAGCCTATCTGGCGCTGGCCGAGGAGACGGGCATCACGCCGGAAGACTGCTACGCCCTGGCGACCATGCTCGCCGCTCGGGGAAAAGCCGAAGAGGCGCTGACGTGGGTGGAACGCGGGATCGCGCTCGCGAAGCACGCACCGCACGGCTCGGTGGCAGGATACGACCTTTCCGCGCTGAAGCGCGCTCTGCTTGCGAAGCTGGGGCGTGCCAACGAGGCCCTCGATGCCGCCTGGGCCGAATACCAGGAGCATCCGAACACGTATTCCTACGAAGATCTCATGAAGTACGTCCCCAGAGCGGAGCGTGCAGCTTGGCACCAGAAGGCCATCGAGGCGGCCACGGGTCCGGATCTTCATGCGCTTATCGAATTGCTGCTTGACACGAATGAGCTAGAGCGCCTCGCGGAGCTTGTGCGCCGGAGCACGGACGATGCGCTCGCGGGTGTCACCCACTATGCCACCGAGGCCGCGGCCAAAACGTTGGAAAAGATCCATCCCAACGTTGCCGCGCGGCTCTGGTGCGCCCAAGGGATGCGCGTTGTCAACGCCAAGAAGTCCAAGTGCTACGACGCCGCAGTCTCGAACTTCGAACGAGGCCGGCGCTGCTTCGAGAAGGCAGGCCGTATCGCCGACTGGCAGCGCGTTGTAGAGAAGGTGCGTGCCGAGCACCACCGCAAGACGGGGTTCATGTCCGGGTTCGAAGAGATTGTCGCGGGCTCTGGACCGACCAAGAAACCCTCGTTCCTGGAGCGCGCCAAGACACGCTGGGGTGGGCGCCAGCAATGAGGAACACATTGGTGGCATGGTGGGTATTCCAGGGACACCGAACTCGTTTAGAACTCCCCGCCCCGCTTGAACTCTGTCTTCCCAGTACGAGATCGCAATTCCAGGACCGCCTCACAAGCATTTCCCTTCGGGGACGACCGGCCTGCGCCCTCAGGCCGGGGGCACAGTCGTGCTCAGTGTCGAAGAACTCCAGCTCGGCAGGATGGATCTGACAGCCCCACCCCTTGACATGGGCCTCGGTCCAGACCATACTTCCGGGTGTCAGAGGAGGTTGCTATGGTGCTGGAGACTGAGGTCAAGCATTTCGAGAGTCTAAAGACGGAGCTGTTGCGTCAATCGCCAGGAAAGTTCGTCCTGATTATCGGGCCGGATCTGCTCGGGATCTTCGATCGGCCCGAGGAGGCGTATCGGGTCGGCATCCAGTCAAGAGGAAATGTTCCGATGCTCATCAAGCAAGTCCTTCCGGAAGATCCGGCGGCACGGCTGCCTGCTATGACTCTCGGGCTCCTCTATGCCGGTCTATAATTTCGGCCACTACCTCGTTCCGCAAGGGACGGGTCAGGCCCCCTCCCCATTCCCAGCCGGCCTTCGCATGTCAGGGCCGGTCATCCCGGTCCAGATCGAGATTCCGAGCGCTCTGGCAGATCGACTGCAGCAAAGCGGGCAGGCGATCCCGGCACCGGTCTCCGGACTGGCTCTGGTGGATACTGGTGCCAGTGTCAGCGCGGTAGATGCGGGTGCATCCAACAGCTCGGTGTGCAGCCAGTTGGACTGGTCGCTGTGGGGACCGCCGGCGGGGCGCAAGAGCAGATGCTCTACCCGGGGCGATTCAGCTTCCCCGGGACGAACCTCCCGAGCATTGACTTCAATTCGCTCCTCGGCGCCGACCTGGCGACGCAAGGTGTCGCTGGGGCGAGGGGTGGTCCGCTTATGGCGCTGCTGGGCCGGGACCTGCTCGAGCATTTCGTCCTCGTCTACAACGGTCTCCAAGGACTTTTCACGCTCGCGTATTGATTCGCATGCAATGGGGGACCTGGCCAAAAGGCATGCGTTTGCATTTTCAGAGACGACTTGCGTACTTCCGATCCGTTCTCTCAAGCCCCGCACCATAGCGAGCAAGACATGACCACTCCTTCGGCTCAAGACGAACAGCGCCTCATCGCCGCCTCCCAGCAGGGGGACGCCTCCGCCCTCGATGCCTTGGTCCGCAAGCACCAGGATCGGGTGTACGGCTTCGCATTGCGGATGTGCCGGAACGTCGAGGATGCCAAGGACATCCTCCAGGAGACCTTCCTCGGGATGGTCCGCTCCATCCGCGACTTCCGCGCGGAGAGCAGGCTCACCACCTGGCTGTACCGGATCGCCGCCAATGCTTGCCTGAAGAAGCGACGGCGCGGCGTCCACGACCCGGCGCCGGAGCAGGAACTCTCCCTGGACGAGTTGATGCCTCGGCCGGATGCGGAGGGGCGGAAGCCTGAGATCGCCGACTGGTCGGAGGATGCCGAGCGGGCTCTCCTCCGGGGCGAGCTGGGCGCCCGGATGGAGGCGGCCATCGACAAGCTGCCCAAAGAGTTTAAGATTGTCTTGGTGCTGCGGGATGTCGAGGGCCTCTCAGCCGAGGAAACCGCAGAATCCTTGGGCCTCACCGTGGCGGCAGTGAAGTCGCGCCTCCACCGCGCCCGGGTTTTCGTCCGGCGGGAACTGGCGCAATATTTTTTGACGAGAAGTCGATAGATTGAGCCTCCAGTAGACAGGCAGAAGGATATCCGTACCGGGCGCCAGTTGGCCAAACAAACCAAACCCGTGGGGATCTTGCGGACTCCCGGGAACTCCAAGTGGGTTGCTTGGGGGAAATTGACTCATGGCCTCTGAGAACCTGGTTTTTCGCATCCACGCCATCCAACGCATGTTTCAGCGGCGGATAAGCATGGAGAACGTAAGGCATGTGCTCATGACCGGCGAGGTGATCGAAGCGTATCCGGATGATACTCCATATCCGAGTCGTCTGGTGTTAGGATGGTGCGGTCCCCGGCCGCTTCATGTCGTCGCCGCGGACAACGCTACAGCAAGCGAAACCATAGTTATTTCGGCCTACGAACCAGACCCCGTGAAATGGGATTCCAGCTTTAGGCGGAGGATAAGGCCGTGAAATGCGTGATCTGCAAACAGGGAGAAACGCAGGCTGGCACAGCCACCGTGACGTTCGAGCGCAACGGCATGACACTCGTCATCCGGCACGTTCCAGCGAACATCTGCTCGAACTGCGGTGAAGAGTATGTGGATGAAACAACAACAGCACAACTTCTCGAAGCCGCAGAAAAGGCCATCGAGGTAGGCGGTCAACTACACATCCGCGAATTCGCTACCGCCTAGCATTGCGAATCGCATGGGGCGGTAGCCTGTCTCTTGACGCTAGCGGGGGCGTGTATGCCGCGACATACCGAAGAGTCCGGAGAGCTCTACGATGACTTCGTTGCAGCGCTACGCCAGGCCGCCCAAGTCGATGGCTATGCAATTCGAGAGACTTATGGGCAGGCTCAACTGCTCCGGATAGACGGTCCGCGCCGAGCGTACATAAACGTGCGGACGGACGCCAAGGGAGGTGGTTGGTGGGGATTCACTAAGAACGTGGAAGATGACCTCAAGAAACGAGGCAATAAGTGGTTCTTCGTGCTCCTTGAGTCAACGCCTGGGGAAGGGTATATGCTCTCTGACGTGGAGGTGGCAAGCGCCAAGACCCGATGGGATGACGGAGGCCGCCAGTATATCATTCACCCGACAATTCTCCGGGATCTCTGGAGATTCCGAGGCATCGAATCGCTCTGGGGGCGTCGGAAGTCGCGTCTGTGAGCCGGCCGAATCCTCGGCCGGCTTTATGGATCGAATCCAATGAGCAAGGATGCGAGCGGAAAACCGCAGGGTCACCATAGCCATGCGCCGGGAATGACCATGACCTGCCGCGAGCTGTTCGAACGACTGTCCGAATACGTCGATGGGGAACTCTCGCAGGAGATCTGCGAGGAGATCCGGAAACACATGGACGGCTGCGATCCCTGCGTGGCCTTCGCCAACACGCTGAAGAAGACGGCCGATCTGTGCCACCGCCTTCCCTCCCAGTCCATGCCGGCGGACGTCGCCGCCAATCTCCAGGCCTTTCTTTCCAGGTTCCTCCACGAAGCTAAGTAATCACGCTCATAGGTTTTCCCGACTCACTCGCCCAAGTTTCAGCTCCATCCTTGCAGGGAGTGGACCGATCAGTCTATCATGAGCGAGTCACCATGTGCCGTATCCGCGACGCCCGCAGAAACTCACCCTCACCCTTCCCCTCTCCCTCAGTGAGGGAGAGGGAATCCCGGGGGATTCTGCGACTCGGAAAGGGAATCCGTTTTGTAGAAGATGCTGCTGAACTCCATTCGCGTGAATCCTTTCTTCCGGAATTCGATCATATGGAAGTGAAGCGGCATCTCATCATCTCACCCGGACGGAGGCTGGAATGCGGTCGCGGAAAATGGCAGGAATTCGCCGGGCGATTCTCTCCCTCCTGCTCATCGGCACCTGGGGGCTGGCGACATCCGCCGCGGCGCAAACGGAATCAGCCGCGAACCTCAGTGCTTCGACTCACAGTTACGCTCACTTATCACTGCGAGGCGATTCAGTGGAGAATGCTCGCTCAGCACTAAGTCCTGAGGGAGGAAATTCGTTGCCGAATCTACGAATCGGAGGACTTAGCCTCGGCGCGGCGATTCGGCAGGCCCTGGAGTCGCACCCGGGTCTCCGAGCCGCCGGCCACCAGGTGGCGGCCGTGGCCACCGGCATCGACCAGGCGCGGGCGGGATTCCTCCCGCGTGTGGACTTCTCCGAGGGCGTCAGCCGGAGCGACAATCCGGTTTACGCCTTCGGCTCGCTCCTCAACCAGGGGCGTTTCACGGCTGCCGATTTCGCCGTGGACAGGCTGAACCACCCCGATGCCATCACCAACTGGCGCACCAACCTGAGCGGCAGCCTGCCCCTCTTCATGGGCGGGCGGACCTATCTCGGCTACGAACAGGCGCAGATCGGCCGCCAGGCGGCGGAGCTGGGCCGCGGCCGATTGGAGCAGGAGGTCATCTTCGGGGTCGTGCGCGCCTACCATGCCGTCCTGCTCGCGCAGGAAGCGCTGGGCACGGTCCAGACCGCCGTCCGCACCGCCGAGGCGAACCTGGCGGCGGCCGAGGCGCGGTACGAAGCGGGGATAGTGGTGGCCTCCGATGCCCTGGCCGCCCGCGTCCGGCTCTCGCGACTGCAGGAAGAGTCCATCGCCGCCGCGAATCAGGTCCGGCTCTCCCAGGCGGCCCTGAACGAGGCCATGGGGCTCCCGCTGGAGAGCCCGCATCGGATCCGCGGCCAGATGGAGCTGCTGCCCCCCACGCACGATCGTCTGGAGGGACTGGCGGAGCTGGCGCGCCAGCACCGGCCGGACTACCGGCAGGCCGCGCTGGAAGAGCAGCGACTCGAGAAGGAGATCGCGAAGGCCAAAGGGGCGCTGCTGCCGACCGTGCACCTCATGGGCAACTACGAGATCAACAATAACCGCTTCGCCGGTGACGGGCAGGACAACTGGTCCGTGGGCCTCCTGCTCAATCTGAACCTGTTCAACGGCGGGGGCGACCGGGCCCGAATCGTCGAGGCCCAGGAGAACTACCGGCGGGCGTCGGCCCTCAAGGAGCGGCTGGGCAACGCCATCGGCCTGGAGGTCCACGACGCGTTCCTCGCCCACCAGACGGCGCGCCAGCGGGTGGCCGTGGTCCGCGAGACGGTCCGGCACGCGGAGGAGAGCCTCCGCATCGTGAAGGATCGCTACGAGGCGGGCCTCACTACCATCGTGGAGCTGCTGGACAGCGAGACGGCCCTGACCGCCACCCGTACGAACCTGATCCGCGCCCTGTACGAAGCCACCGTCAGCGAGGCCAGGCTGGAGCTGAGCCTGGGCCGCCTCGACCGAGCGAGGTTCTGATCCATGCCGACACTGCGACGCCTTGCCCTTCTGCTTCTCCTCGCGATCCCGCTCGCCGCCTGCGGCAAGGAGCCCACCCCTCCGTCCAAGGCCGCCGAGCCTCCGACGGTCCAGGGCGTCACGGTCGCCGCGGTGACGGCCCAGGAGGTCGTGGAGACGGCCGAGGTCACCGGCACGGTGAAGTCCCAAACAGCCACCACGCTCTCCAGCAAGATCGTGAGCCGCATCCTGGCCCTGCATGCCCGCGAAGGCGGCGAGGTGAAGGCGGGTCAACTCCTCGTCGAGCTGGACGACCAGGACATTCTGATGCAGCTCCGCCGGGCCGAGGCGGGCCTCCGCGAGGCCGAGGCGGCTGTGGCCGAGGTGGATCGCTCCCTCGCCGCCGTGGCGGCGACGCGGGCGGCGGCGGAATCCCAGCGCGACCTGGCCGCCACGACCCTGGCCCGCTACCAGCAACTGCTCGACAAGAAGTCGGTGGCCCCGCAGGAATTCGACCAGGTGGCCGCGCGGCACAAGGCCGCCGCGGCGGACGTCGAGCGCGTGATCGCCGAGGGGCAGGTGGTCCTGGCCAGGCGGCAGCAGGTCCTGGCCCGGATCGAGTCGGCCAAGGCCGAGATCGCCTCGGTCCAGGTCAGGCTGGGCTACGCCAAGATCATCGCCCCCATGGCGGGCGTGGTGGTCATGAAGCATGCGGACGTTGGAGCGCTGGCGGCCCCCGGCGCCCCCCTGCTCACCATCGAGGACAGCCGGCACTACTGGCTGGACGCCGCCGTGCCCGAGTCCCAGCTCGCCGGGATCCGGCGCGGGCAGGCCCTGCGCGTCGCCGTCGAGGCGGCGGGCCTCAACGCGCGCGCCACCGTGAGCGAGATCCTCCCGGTTGCCGATCCCGGCACCCGGACCGCCCTCGTCCGGCTCGAGCTGCCCGCCAGAGGCGGCCTGCGCTCGGGGCTGTTCGGGCGGATCTGGATTCCCGCAGGGCGCCGGCAGGTCCTGCAAGTGGCCCGGGAGGCGCTGGTCGAACGAGGCCAGCTCCAGGGGGTCTACGTGGTCGGCACGGACAACATCGCCCGGTTCCGCCTGATCCGCACAGGCGCTGCGCGGCCGGGCGGCCTCGAGGTGCTCTCCGGACTCAGCGCCGGCGAGCAGGTCGTCCTGCGGGGAAGCGAGCGAGTGCAGGACGGCAGCCGCATCCAGCAGGAAGGGAAATGACACGCGTTCGACAGTACGGCGGTACGACGGTACGACGGTACCAGGATCCCGGGCCAGTACAGTACTGCCGTACCGCCGAACCCGCCGCAGGCGGGTACTGCCGTACTCTAACCCTCAAGAGCAACGGGACATCGCAATGACTTCCGCGCCCCCGCAAGAACTCGGCTCTCTCGAACCGGAACCGTACACCGGTCCCCTGGGCCTCGCCGGCCGCATCGCGCGGGCCTTCATCGATTCGCGCCTGACGCCGCTCCTCATCCTGGCCTCGCTCCTCCTCGGCCTCTTCGCCATCGTGGCCACGCCCCGCGAAGAGGAGCCGCAGATCATCGTTCCCATGATGGACGTCTTCGTCCAGATGCCCGGGGCCAGTACCAAGGAGGTCGAGGAGCGGGTCAGCATCCCCATGGAAAAGAAACTCATGGAGATCCCGGGCGTGGAGTATGTCTACTCCACGTCGAGCCCCGGCCAGAGCTTCGCCGTGGTCCGTTTCAAGGTGGGCGAGGACGAGGAGAAAAGCATCGTAAAGCTCTACAACAAGATGTACGCCAACCTGGACCTCGTCCCCCCGGGCGCGACGACCCCTCTCATCAAACCACGCTCCATCGACGACGTGCCGATCCTGGCCCTGACGCTGTGGAGCGACCGGGTGGACGGCTACATGCTCCGCCGGATCGCGGCGCAACTCGACGATCAGATCAAGGATATCCCCAACGTCTCGGAAACCCGCCTGCTGGGCGGCGAGCGCCGCCAGGTGCGGGTCCTGCTGGACCCCGCCAAGCTTGCCGCCCACCGCCTGGCTCCGGCACTCGTGGTGGGGGCGCTCACGGCCAGCAACCGGGAGGTCCGGGCGGGCAGCTTCAGCCGAGGGAACCGCGAGGTCCTGGTGGATGCGGCCCGTTTCCTGGCTCGGCCGGACGAGATTGGCCGCGTGGTCGTGGGGGCCACGGACGGCCGTCCGGTCTCCCTGCAGGACGTGGCCAGGATCGAGGACGGACCCGAGGAGCCGCGGGCCTACGTTCTCTTCGGCGTGGGGAAGGCCGCCCATACCGCCGGCGCTGGCGCCCACCTGACCCGGGAGTTGGCGAACCGGCCCGCGGGACAGGATTATCCCGCCGTCACGATTTCCGTGGCCAAGCGCAAGGGCACGAACGCCATCCGCATCGCCGACCAGGTCCTGGCGAAGGTCGACTCGCTCCGGGGTGTCCTCATCCCTCGCGACGTGGCTGTCACGGTAACACGCAACTACGGTGAGACGGCCCAGGAGAAATCCGACGAGCTCCTGAAACATCTCCTCCTGGCCACGATCTCGGTGGCGATCCTCATCATGGTCTTCCTGGGCTGGCGCTCGGCCGTGGTGGTTCTCCTGGCGGTCCCGGTCACGCTGGCCCTGACCCTGCTCCTCTATTTCCTGTACGGCTACACGCTGAACCGGGTCACCCTCTTCGCCCTGATCTTCTCCATCGGCATCCTGGTGGACGACGCCATCGTGGTGGTGGAGAACATCTCCCGCCACTTTCATCTGCCCGAGAACCGGGGCCGCCCCCTGGTCGCGGTGGCCGTCGAGGCCGTGGCCGAAGTGGGGAACCCGACCATCCTGGCGACCTGGGCGGTGATCGCCGCCATCCTGCCCATGGCCTTCGTCGGCGGGCTCATGGGGCCGTACATGCGTCCCATCCCGGTTGGCGCCACGGTGGCCATGCTCTTCTCCCTCTTCATCGCCTTCATCATCTCTCCCTGGGCGGCCTACCGGATGCTGCGGGGCGAGAAGACGGCGGCCCACGCGGAAGGTCACGAGGACTGGACCACCCGCCTCTATCGCCGCATGATGACCCCGCTCATCCGGTCGGCCTGGAAGCGCTGGGCCTTCCTCTTCAGCGTGCTCCTGCTGCTCCTGGGAGCGATGTCCCTGGTCTACCTCAAGGTCGTCCACGTGAAGATGCTCCCCTTCGACAACAAGAGCGAGTTCCAGGTGATCGTGGACATGCCGGCGGGAACGACGCTGGAGCAGACGGCGCGGGTCACCCGCGAGATCGGCCAGTATCTGGCCACGGTGCCGGAAGTCATGCATTACCAGATGTACGTGGGCAGCGCCTCGCCGTACAATTTCAACGGCCTGGTGCGGCACTACTTCCTCCGCCAGGCGCCGCACCAGGCGGATCTCCAGGTAAATCTCCTGCCCAAGGACCAGCGGAAGGCCCAGAGCCACGACATCGCCAAGCGCGTCCGGCCCGGCGTGCAGGCCATCGCCGCGACCTACGGCGCCCGGGTGAAGGTGGCCGAGGTGCCGCCCGGCCCTCCCGTCCTCCAGACCCTGGTGGCCGAAGTGTACGGTCCGGACTACGACCGGCAGATCGCGCTGGCGAAAGACATCAAGGCCCTCATGGGCCAGACGCCGGGCGTGGTGGACGTGGACTGGTACGTGGAGGATCCCCAGCCGCGCGTCCGCTTCCTGGTGGACCGGGAAAAGGCCGCGCTCAACGGCATCACGGCGGAACAGGTGGCCCAGACGCTCTCCGTGGCTGTGGGCGGGGTGGAGGTCGGCCTCGCACACTTGACGCGGGAGAAGGAGGACGTGCCGCTCCTGGTCCGGCTGCCGCAGGCGGAGCGATCCGGCATCCTGGCCCTCACCAATCTGAACGTCGTCGGGACGGGAGGCCGTCTGGTTCCTCTGCGCGAGGTGGTGCGCTCCGAGCAGGGCACGGAGGGCGCCAGCATCTATCGGAAGAACATGAAGCGGGTGGTCTACGTGACGGCCGATGTGGCGGGCGCGGAGGAGAGTCCCGTCTACGCCATCCTGGCCCTCAACAAGCGCCTGGACGCGCTCCGTCTGCCCGAAGGCTACCAGCTCGCCCGCTACTCCTCGGTCCAGCCCTTCTTCACCGACAAGCTCTCCATGAAGTGGGACGGCGAATGGCACATCACCATCGAGGTGTTCCGGGATATGGGCATCGCCTTCGCGGCCGTGCTGGTGCTGATTTATGTCCTGGTGGTGGGCTGGTTCCGCAACTTCGTCACGCCGCTCACCATCATGGCCCCCATCCCCCTCACGCTGGTGGGGATCCTGCCAGCCCACGGCCTGATGGGAGCGTTTTTCACGGCGACCTCCATGATTGGCTTCATCGCCGGGGCCGGAATCATCGTGCGCAACTCGATCATCCTGGTCGACTTCATCGAGCTAAGGATGACGCAGGGGATGCCGCTGGAGGAGGCCGTGGTGGACGCCGGAGCCGTGCGATTCCGGCCCATGCTGCTCACGGCCATGGCCGTGGTGGTGGGGGCGTTCGTCATCCTGTTCGACCCCATCTTCCAGGGCCTGGCCATCTCCCTCATGGCGGGGGAGGTTGCCTCGACCCTGCTCAGCCGGATGGCCGTGCCGGTGCTGTACTACATGGAGAAACGCCGCCATGCCACGCAAGACGGCGTAATGCAAAATGAAAAAGGGGAAATAGAAAACCGGTCATCGGCAGACTGAGGTTCATTGACCGGTTTTGCATTTTGCATTTCTCGTTTTAACTTTATTGCCGCTTGGTTAACTCGTAACTCATTGTCTACATTGATCGCTCTAGTCGCGTCGCGCCGCCCCCATCCCCCGCGTGCCCCTCGGGGGCGCTACCGCGACGGAGCCCCGCGCACCCAGCCTCCCGGCTGGGTACCCGGCGGGGCAGGGCT
>JACQVN010000040.1 GCA_016209735.1 Candidatus Methylomirabilota bacterium | reverse complement strand
CTCCTTCGTCTGTGGTGGACAAAGGAGGGAACCCCTTCACGGGCTTGGTGGTCAAGCTCCGTGAGGGGGTTTTGCTTGTTTCCCGTACAAAGCGTGATCAGGACTGGCAGGCAATCCCTCGGAGAGCTTGATCAGTCTCACCGCAAGGCGGCGGCGCAGGGCGTGCTGGGCGCCCAACTGCTGCTTGGGGGCCTGTACTATGATGGCGTGGAGGGGGTGCCTGCCGATCGTGCCGAAGCCGCCCGGTGGTATGACCGGGCTGCCGGCCAGGGGGAGATTCACGCGCAGTTGATGGCGGGGTGGATGCGTTATATCGGTGACGGGATTCCTCGGGATGCGGCCACGGCCCTTCGCTGGTTCCGGCGGGCGGCGGAGCAGGGCAATGTCCAGGGGCAGGTCATGCTGGGGACAGCCTATCTGGAGGACCACACCCCCTACCGCAACCCAGAGGAGGCGCTCGCCTGGCTCGCGAGAGCCGCGGAGCGGGGTGACACCGGCGCCCAATTCCTGGCAGGCAGTCTCTTTTTGGCCATGCAAGCCCCCGGCGTGGAGCCCGCGCAGGCTGCGCGCTGGCTGCAAGGCGCGGCGCGCCAGGGACGGTCGGAGGCGAGCAAGGCGCTGGCCGTTCTCTGCAAGGACATCCCGGATGCCTGCGCGGATCGCATCGCGCCGTCGGGGACCCCTCCAGCGGGGCGAGTCGTTAGCTCGCTGCCTACGACCGCGAGGCCTGACTCTCCTCCCGCCGGGGCTCTCGATCCGCGCAGTGTGCTCGCGCTCTTCTCGCAGGCCTTCTCGCTGATTCAGAGCAGTTCCGTGGACGCGGTCGATCCGCAGATCCTCCTCCACGCCGCAATCCACGCCATGCTGCAGAGGGTGGATCCCCAGGGAGCCGTGATGCCATCCGACATCCTCACCGCAACCGGTGCGGGCCAAGCGGGCGGCGGCGGGCCGGAACCACTCAAGGCCTTTGCCGCCGCCTTGGCATGGATCCAGGCGCGATACGGGTCCGCGGTGCGTCCGGAGGATGCCGTGCATGCGGCGATTCGCGGCATGATGGAGAAAGCGGACCCCCACGGTTCTTTCATTCCGACCACGGAGATGAAGGAACTGCGATCCGAGATCCGTGCGGACTTCGGCGGCATCGGCGTCGAGTTGATCAGGCAAGCCGGAGAGCTCACGGTGGTAGCCCCCTCGGATGGAGGGCCCGCCGATCGCGCCGGGATTCGGTCCGGGGACCGGATCCTCCGGATCGGCGGGGAGTCCACTGCAGGCATGACCCTGGGGAGCGCCGTCGCGAAACTGCGGGGCCCCACGGGGTCCCAAGTGACGCTGAGCCTCTCCCGCGCGGGGAGGGCGGACACGGTGGACGTCCGGCTGCAGCGCGAGCCGATCGAACTGAAGAGCGTGCAGAGCCAGCCCCTGGGCGACGGCATGCACTACATCCGGATCGGCAGCTTCACCGAACAGACGCTTCAGGATCTGCAGCAGGAGTTGCAGCGCATCCAAGCAGATGGGGGCGCGGGATTGGTCATGGACCTCCGGAACAACGGTGGCGGCCTCCTGAAACAGGCAGTCGCGGTGAGCGACATCTTCCTGGACGCGGGGCAGCTCATCGCCTATACGAAGGGGCGGCGAAAGAACCCGGATCTCCGCTTCGTCGCCGAGCACGCGGGGGGATTCTCCAAACTGCCGATGGTTGTGCTGGTCAACCATGGGACGGCCTCGGGTGCTGAGATCGTTGCCGCAGCGCTCCAAGATTGGAAGCGTGCCGTGATCTTGGGAGAACCCACCTTTGGCAGAGGATCCATCCAGACGCTGATCCCTCTATCTGACGGGTCCGGGCTCCTTCTCACAACCGCCAAGTTTTTCACACCGCTGGGGCGATACATCGGAGAGGTGGGGATCACACCAGATGTTGTGGTGAAGGAGCCGCAACCGGAGAGCACACCAGGCGGCTTGGCCCGGCTCAGCCGATGGAAACCCGGCGATGTCGCATCCGACAGGCAACTGCAGCACGCGATGGTAATCCTGCGATCGCGCAACTGAAAGGAAAGCCTCCGGTGCACGCGTGTTCAGCTCAAGGCACTCATTGGACGCCCGGGCGCTCATTCATCGAGGGCTTCCGCAGAATTGTACGGGGAGATGCATGCGGCATTGCTGTAAGTTGCGGGGGTCCCCGTGTCAGGAACTCGGCTCGCCCCAGAGTGCGCATTGCGTCCAACAGGACCAGACGGATGGTCGGAGCCATTGCCGGAGACATTATCGGCTCGGTGTACGAGCGGCGTCCGACCAAGATGTAAGGATGCCGTGCGCAACGCCGTATCCCCGGGGGTGACAGCGATACCCTCGCCTGCATCACGGGCGGTGTCGCGGAACCGTTCTACGGTGGGGTCCCGGAGGGAATTCGCGCAAAGGTGCAGGGGTGCTTGCCGCCGGACTGGTGGGAAGTTGCCGAGGCGCGTTGCCGGAAATACGGATCAAACAGTCGAACGGCGCCCCGGTCCTGATGATGCCCTGCGATCGTTGCAAAGGGAGGCGTCCGTCTGATTAGCAATACTTGTACTGCTTAGAACGATTCGATGAACCAGGCGCCGGCGATCTTGACGAACTCGATGCAGTAGGCGCAGCCGGCTCGCCCCAGGCTGCGATCGTCAACACCAATCCGAGCAGGGGAGACAAGAGGACGTACGCCAGACCGGAGATCGTGGGTGTCACCGGTCGTTGTCGCATGGTCGCGTCCCCCCTCGCCGATGGGTCATAGCGACTTCAGGCACCGTCCTTGGGCGGGGTCTCTGCCCGGGTCCGTTTCCGCAGCGTCTTCCGGCGATCGAGGACCTCGGCGAGGATGGGGAAGAGCAAGAAGCCGCCGGGCAGGATGAAAACGATGAGGATGGGGATCAGCCGGACGAGGGTGCGGAGATGGATCCGGAGTTCGCGGATCTCTCGCCGTGTCCAGGTATGGCCGGTGTTCGTTGCCTTCATCAAGAGGCGCATGAAGCCATGGGTCGCGTTGACTTGCACCAGGATCAGCTCGCGCTGTGCGTAGAGGTTCTGCCGGAGGGGTGTCGCCACCGCCTCCATCCGGTCGCGCCATGCCTGCTTGGGCCGTAGCTGTCGCGGTTTGATCTTCTCCAAGATAGTCATAATGAGACGGCTTTCCTCAAATCAAGGGCTACTCATGTGAACGGCGGGCGGATGGTAGAGCATGAGAGAAATCTTGTCGAGAAGTTTGACGATACAGGAACAGTTCGGAAGTTCGGAGGTTCGAAGGTTCGGGGGGTCGGAGGTAGAGGTACAAGTCCGGTACGACGGTACGGCAGTACGATGGTACGACGGTACGACGGTACGGCTGTACGACAGTACGGCGGTACAAGAACGGTTCGGAAGTTCGGGGGTTCGGACGTTCACCGCTCACAATGGTACGGCGGGACCTGAGTAGCGTTAAACGTTTAACGTTCAACGTGCTTTATTGGTCGTGGGTCGATGTCCTGCGGCGCGCGGCGCAGCCCCTCATCCTGGTTCTTGCGCTGGCGTGCAAAAACCATGATTGAAACACATCAGGGAATCCCTGCCGGATTGGCCAGGAGTGAACACGGACCATCCCGAAAGGAGGTACCCCCGAGGCTTCCGCACGATGGCACCCGACCCGCATCGCAGGAGTCACTTGCCTTCACGCGTGCCCTTGCTGAGACTGGTCGGAAGCTCTGCGCAAGGAAGTCTTTGCCCCACCGGTTTGGATTGCGCAGGCGCGCAAAAACTAGCTCAGCTCAAGCGCCCCCGCGCGGCCGCCAGGGCCATGGCGACGGCCTCCTTGGCATCCCGGGCGCGCAGGAGGGGATCGTCCTTCTGGCCGTCCCGCTCCAGACGCCAGGTGGAGAGGCCGATTACCGGGATGCCCTCAACCTTGGCGAAGGCGATCTCCGACAGGGTGCCGAATTTCCCGCCGATGGCGATCACGGCGTTGGCGCTCCGGGCCACGATGAGGTTCCGAGCATGGCCGAGGCCCGTGGGGATGGCATAGGTCACATGCGGGTTGGCGTCGGTGTGGCGCGCGCCGGGGAGGATGCCGATACTCACCCCGCCCTTCGACCGCGCCCCGCGGCAGGCAGCCTCCATGACGCCGCCGAGTCCCCCGCAGGTGAGGACAGCTCCGGCGGCGGCGATCTCGGCGCCGACGGCCTCGGCCAAGGCGAGCGTCCTGGGAGACGGGTCGCTCTCCCCGATCACGGCAATCATCAGCGGCCGAGACATGACAGCCTTGCAAGAAAAAAAATGACCAATGACCAATTCTCAATGACCAAACAGGCGCCTCGGGCCACCGTCCCGCCATTGCGAATTGTTCATTGATTCAATTGATTCATTGGGCAATCATTCCGGCCGGACCTCGACGGGCGTCGGTCCTTTGGTCTTGGCGGTGAATCCGACCGCATAGGGGCAGACGAGGGGGACGCGCAGGACTGCATTCCCGTTCTTGTGATAGGCGGCCAGCCGGATGAGGTACCCGTTGATGCTCCCGGCGATGAGGCCCCCCTTTACATAGCCCCAGCGCTGACGCCGGTGCCCGTCATTGATGGCTACGAGGATGGAGGTTCCCCCATCGCGGAAGTCATCGAGATCCACGTTGGATAGTCGGGTGGTCCCCCTCTTCTCCCCGTACATCGGATGGGAGTGATAGTCCCCGACCAGTTCCCAGCGAGACGCGGCATGGACCGCCTCTTCGACGCGCTGGCCCCGCTGCCAGTCCATGTGCACTTCCTGAAACTTCCGCTTGGCGGACTGGTAGGGGACCACGAAGTCGACCAGGGTCCGCTCGCTCTCGCGGTGTCCGAGCAGGATGCCGAAGCACTCCCGCTGGTACACCTCGATGGTGGAGACGAGGAGACCGATAAAGGCATTTTCGCTCAGATAGACTTCCATTCGATTACCATCCAAACGTGGCGAGACCGGCGCACGACCCCTCACCCGCGTCCGGAGCCGGACCCTGTCCGCGGCGCCGACCGGCCGGCGAGCAGGGTCCCCGCTTGCCTGCGAACCTCGGCGCGCCCGTCCGCCTTGACCA
This sequence comes from Candidatus Methylomirabilota bacterium, assembly GCA_016209735.1. Lineage (GTDB taxonomy): Bacteria > Methylomirabilota > Methylomirabilia > Methylomirabilales > 2-02-FULL-66-22 > 2-02-FULL-66-22. The sequence goes on along the minus strand of JACQVN010000040.1, from coordinate 8,454 downwards.
ATATTCGGAGATCCTGGTCCAGGAGGTGGGGCAGAATTCCCGCCACGAGGTCTGGCGGGGTGGCCGGGTTACTGGCAAGGGCCAGCTTCACCGGATAACGGGCGATCCAGTTGGCATCCTCGGCGATCGCCCTCAGGGAGTCGGGGTTTGCCCGCCGCGCGGCAGAGAGCTTCAACACCTCTGCCTCGGTGAGTCTCGGATTTGCCAGGACGGTCTGCACGACTCGGACGTCCGGATCGAAAAGGAGGCGCTCGATCAGGATCGGGAGGTGCTTCCTGGCCTGGCTGATGCGATATCCCACCGGATCCCTGGGGCGCGGCGTCGTCTCCTCATTGGACGCAGATCCCGCCCCTCCGTATTCGCTGAGAAGCCCGGCACTCGGTCCGCCCAGCGCATCGAGTGCAGCGCGGATGGCTGCCAGCCGCCTAGGGGGCAAGACGCCGGCCAGTCGCTGCCTTTCCAGCAATCCGCTACAGACCCGTCTCGCCCGGGGATCCCCGCCGTTTACAGAGGCCTGCAGTTCGACGAGGGTCCATGCGGCCGCATCGGACGACCGATCCACCAGCATTTCTCCGAAGCGACGGAGCCGAAGGTCCGGCTCGACGATGACGTCCAGGCGGGCAAGCAATCCCTCTAAGCCCCGCCTTGCTTGGCACCGGCGGCACGCCCTGAGATGGGCAAGGAGGGCAACCAGGTAACGGAGCCGGGCGGCGCCGTCCATTGGCGACGGAGGCAGCGGCGAAAAGTCCAGAGGACTACCACGTTTCGCGCATGGCCGACCGCACAGCCACCCACAGGTCGGTCCCAGCGGACTCGAAGGCAATGAGCGCGTGCGCTCCGATCACAGGATGAATGCCGCCATGGTGGAGGGTAAGGGATTCGAACCCTCGACCTCCGCGTTGCGAACGCGGCGCTCTCCCAACTGAGCTAACCCCCCAATTCCACCTTGCGCTCCATCCCGGCGGCCTGGAATCACTTCGCCCTTTACCGGGACTCCGAATATATATAGTGGATAGAGCTAGCAGTGTCCAGTTGTTTCTTGGCGGATCTCTATGTTGCGTGTTCGGCAGAACGTCAATTTTCTCTTTGTTTTTCGCGAAGTTATGCAAGTTCAATTCCATGTTGTCAGGATGTCTCTCTGGACCAACCGGTCGGTCTGTCGGCTTCTCCCATTCTCCGACTTCACGGGCACCGCGTGGTGGTCCCCCGCGGGCAAGGGGCCAAGGCCATCCCGGGCGACCTACGGATCGTCACCCCCATGGCCTGCGAGGCCTGCCGCCCCCCGGGCGCGGAGGGTCGGGACTTGGTCGCAGACTGGAGCCGGTTCCTCCGTGTCCTGCCGCGGCTCGAGATGTTTTATGCAATGGAAGGGTGCAGCTTCTGTGTGCTGGCAAACGGGCTTTTCGTTCCTGAGTGTAAGCGGAATCACACAAAGGCTTTTTTCGCTCGTTGACATTTTTTGGCTTGACACCATGTCCCGCAGGAGAGATTTTTGACGGGAAGTTGAAACGGAACGGATTCCCATGGCTCGAGGAGCGACTCCGCGCACTTCAAAGGAGCCGTCTTGCGGTGGTGGGCCATCCGTTCTCGCCCAAGTTGCCCGCGGAATCGCTGGCAGATTCCTTGGCCGCCGCCAGAGGCTCGGGCCTGGACGGCAACATTTCTCGTGTCGCCCCCATCCGCCTTCCGTTGTCCGGGAGCGCGGCTGGGACGGCCGAGGAGTATTCCACTCCGCAGCCTCTCGCTTTAGCATCCCCACCATACCGATTCCCCGCTGCACTGTACCCGGCCGCCCGCGCGAGGCGTTTGCTGCCGCCTGGCCCCTGGGCGTTGGCGCCCGTCCACGCCGAATCGGGGCGTGGCGGACAAGATACGACCGGTGATCACTGGGCCTTTTTCATCTCTCGGCCGGCCGGTTTCCGGCAGACTTAAGCGTTGCTCCGAGCCTCGGAAAACTGCGTGCCGCGCCTGAAGGCGCGGCCCCTCGTGGCGCTCCCTCAGGCCCCGGGAAGCCTTGTGATCGGTGGAGGATGGCGATGAGTATCGCAGAACTCTTCTACGCCAAGCAACGCCGCAAGCCCCAGGCTCCGCGAGGCTGGCCGCTCCGCCAGCCGAGGCGCTTCCGGGTCCTCCTGGAAGCGCTCGAGCCACGGCTCCTCCTCTCCAGGGATCCGCTGGCTTGGGCGCTGACCGGCGGTGCCGATGGTCTGACGCCCGACCTGGAGCGGGACCCCGACGGCGTGACGACCCCGCCCGCCGAGATCTTTGTGAGCGCGATTTCGGGCCCTGCGGGGACAGCCCTGGGGTCGAACGTCGACGCGGAAGGGGCCGCGGGTCGCCCGCTCGTCTTGGTCGATCCGGCAGTGGCGGATGATGCCCGGCTGCTGGGTGAGGTTGCGGTGGAAGCGGACGTGGCGAGGCTTGATGCCGACCGGGATGGGGTCGAGCAGATTGCCGAGATCTTGGCGGAGCGCGAGGGGCTTCCGGCGATCCACATCCTGTCCCACGGCGCCCCGGGCCAGGTCACGCTTGGCGGAACCGTTCTCGATCTGACGTCGGTGGAGCGCTACGCGACGACACTTGCGGCATGGGGAGACGCACTCGCCGAGGGCGGGGACATGCTTTTGTACGGATGCAGTATCGGCTGGGGAACGGGCGGGGAGGCCTTCCTCCGCCGGGTCGCCGAGCTGACCGGGGCGGATGTTGCCGCATCGAGGAATGCAACGGGAGCCGCGGAGGCGGGAGGAGACTGGATCCTGGAAAGCGCAGTCGGGGTGATCGAGGCGGCGCCGGTCCTTGAATCGCAGGCCATCGGTTCCCTCCTGGGAACCCCGGACCGGCTGGAGGTCAATGACACCCGCGAGACCGCCGCCTCCGTCGGCGTGGGTCCGGGGGTGCACCTGGCGGGCCTCACCCTCCACGAGGCGGGGGACGAGGACTGGTACCGCTTCGAAGTGGTTCGCCCGGATAACATCGACGTCCGTATCGCCTTCGTGGATGCCGACGGCGACCTGGGCCTGGAGGTGACGGACGCTGCCGGGACGATTCTGGGCGCGAGCGACTCTGGCGGGGATACCGAGCAGGTCTCGCTTGCCGACCTGCCCGCGGGAAATTATTACATTCACGTGTTCGGTACGGCCGGTGCGGCCAACGCCTACGACCTCGCCGTCGGGCCGGGGGCCGCGAGCACGACCACGGTCTATTACGTGAACGACGGCAGCGTCACGAACGACGTCTATACCCTCGCTGTGGGCAGCGACACCAACGACGGTCTCTCGCCGCTCACTCCCAAGGCCACACTGCAAGATGTGCTGGCTGACTATACCCTCGATGCGAACAGCCTGGTCGTCGTCGATACGGGCACGTACGGCGGCGGCACCGTGACGATCGGCCTGGCCGACGAAGGCGCCGCCTATGCCGGGTCGCCTAACGGCAGCAGCTTCAATTACGGCGGGACCCGCTTTGAAATCGTCGATTCCGACGAGAATCTGCTCCATGGCCTGTCGTTCACCGGCAGCGGCGGCACAGGCGTGTACATCCACGGGAGCGGCGGCTTCTATTCGGACAACAACATCGTGCAGGATAACACCTTCACCACGACCTCCTCCACCGGGATTCGGATCGACGGCGGGGCCAACAACTCGATCGAAGGCAATACCGTGGCCGGCAGCGGGGGCATCGGTATCGACATCAACGACGTAACCTCTGCGACCGTCCGCGGCAACACGGTCTCGGGACATACCGACGGGATCGACGGGACCAACGCAACCCAGCTCACCATCGAGGCGAACGACATCTCGGCGCTCATGTCGTCGTCGAGTCGGGGCATCGATCTGGCTGCGGCCGGGGCGATCACGATCCGGGACAACCTCGTTCACGGGAGCGACACCGGCATATATGTCTGGTCTGTGGCCTCTGCGGACATCTCTGGCAACGAGGTATACGGCAACAATACCGGGATCCGCTCCTACGATGCGGACACCGCCGTCTACGGCAACGAGGTCCGGAATAACAGCTACGGGATTTACGGGAAGGGGACCTTCGGCGGGACGAGCTGGGATGCGGGGCAGTGGAATGCCATCCATCACAACACCACCGGCGTCTACGCCGAGAACGGCTACGAAGTCCGCTTCAACCGCATCCACGAGAACGTGACAGGGGTGACCGGCCAGACGACTTTCAATGTTCACCACAACCTGATCTACCGGAACACGGGGCAGGGGGTCCTCCTCAGCGGCGACAATGGCGTCACCATCACGAACAACACCATCTATGCGCCGACCGGGGACGGTATCCGGCTCCAGGACTCTACCCAGAACGTCACCCTGCGGAACAACATCCTCTGGGCCGAGAGCGGCTACGACATCTCCGTGGCGACCAACAGCCAGAACGGCTTCGACAGCGACTACAACAACCTGTACGCCTCGGACAATGGCAAGCTGGTCTGGTGGCAGAAAGAGTTCACCGACCTCTACGACTGGCAGGTGGAGGCCGACTACGACAACCATTCCATTGGACGCACCGCGATCGATCCCACCCGGGACAATCCCCAGTTCGTGAATCCCGCGGGGGATGACTACCACCTCACGCCGTTCTCCTCCACCAGCATCGACGCCGGCGATCCAGGCACGCTCTTCTCTCTCGAGCCGACGGGCGGGCGGGTCAACCTGGGCGCCTACGGCGGGACCACGCAGGCGGCGGCCGCGGCGGCCGCGTACCTCCGGATCGACGCGCCCGAGTTCTACACCGACTACGAAGCCGGCATCGGCCACGTCATCACCTGGCACAGCTTCGACGCGAGCACTCCGGATCGCAAGCTTGCCGGGACCGTGGACATCGACCTCTACCAGGAAGGGGTCGGCAAGGTGGCGGACGTCGCGATCGTCTCCGCCGCCGCCGAGCAGGTGGCCTGGACCCCGAGCGGCCTCGTGCCGCTTCCAGACACCGCCAGCCGCTACACCATCCGGATCACCTCCCTGGCCGATGGGTCGATCTGGGCCCAGAGCCGGGAGCCCTTCGCCATCGTTCCCGTGACGGGGAACTTCTACGTGGACGATGCATCCGACGCCAACGACGAGTACACGGCGGGGGCCACCGGCAGCAACCGGAACACGGGCAAGACTCCCGGCGATCCGAAGGCTTCTCTCCTGGCCGTGCTCCGGTCCTACGATCTGGGTCCCAACCCTGATCCCATGCCAAGCGACACGGTCTACATAGACACCGGGGAGTATATCCACGTCCGGAATGTCATCATCAGCGGCGAGGTGACCACGCTTGGGGACGACGAGGGGGCCACGTTCACCGGACCAACGGACCCTGCAAAGATCGCCCACATCGACCGGGCCAACCCGTACAGCGGCTCCACCAACATTGATGTCAACCAGGGGGACTACGTCACCCTGAAGAATCTGACGCTCAGCGGAGCCTACAACGGCCTCCTGGTCCGAAACAGCAGCACGAATTTTACCGGCCAGAACCTCATCGTGTCCGACAACGCCTCGCACGGGATCTACATCTACGCTGACTCCGAGTTCACAGCCCTGGACCGCCTGACATCATTCAACAACAGCGGCTACGGGATCTACGTGGCGACGGGCATCAGCAGCCTGAGCAATAGCGTGGCCCACCATAACTCCAACACCGGCATCTCTCTGAGCAACCAGACGGGCGTTCTCGTCCAGGACAACCAGGCATATGCCAACGGCGGCGGGATCTATGTGTCTGGGCGGGCAACCGAGGTCAGCGGCAACATTGTCACGAACAACACGGGCGACGGCATCTACCTCACCGGCCAGTCGGGGCTGCTGATCGATGGCAACACCGTCCATGACAACACCGGTCGCGGCATCTACGCGGCGGGGGCGGACATCACGATCACCCCCCATACGGTCTACAACCACGGCGGCACGGGGATCGAGACCTCCGGCTCGAATATCGGCATCACCGGGGCAGTGGTGTACGGTAGCGGGGGCACGGGGATCTCTGTCGCCGGAACGAATGCGATGGTGACAGACTCGGTAAGCTACAACAACCTCCGGGGGATCTACGCGAACGGCGGAGGCGCCGGAGAGCCGGAAATCCGGGTGGAGCACAACCGGGTCTACGACAACACAGAGTCTGGCATCTACGCCCGGGAAAACGTCCGGGTGGTCGAAAATACGGTGCACGGCCACAGCGGCACGAACGATCGCGGAATGTACCTTGAGTATGGCGCGACGGCACTCCACAACGTAGTATTCAACAGCTACATCGGCATCCATGCGGGAGGGAGCTGGAACAGTGCGGTCGTCATCGAGAACCGGGTCTACAACGCCAGTTCCACCGGCATCCTCGCTTATAACAACAGCAGTGTGATCGGAAACGTCGTCTATTCGAGTGGAATCGGTCTCTTTCTCGACAACTCGGGATATGCCCTAACGGGAGACATCATCAACAATCTGGTGTACGACAGCCTGACCGCCGGGATCGTTCTCGATACGGCAAGCGCCGGAACGGTCGTCGTCAACAACACGGTCTATGAACCCACCGGGGACGCGATCCGACTCCAGGGCGGGTCGCAGAATGTGGCCCTCTGGAACAATATCCTGTGGGTTGATGCTGGCTATGGCATCAATGTGGCGAGCGACAGCCAGGCTGGGTTCTCCAGTGATTACAACCTGCTCTATGCCACCGGCACGGGAAAGATCGGGTACTGGCAGGGAGTGGCGCGCCCGACAATGCTGGCCTGGCGCAGCGCCACGCTAACGGACTCGAACAGCCTGAATCAGAATCCGCTGTTCATCGACCGAGACGGGGCCGATGACCAATTGGGTTACGTGGAAGCGGTCCAGGATGGTCGGGACGACGACTTCCATCTGATGAGCATTGCCGGGCGCTTCTCCGGGGCGCTGGCGCCTGTGGTGGATGCGGTCTCCAGTCTTCCCGTGTTCCTGCCGGTTACAGAGGTGACCGACGGGGTGCAGTCGCCGGCGATCGACCGTGGCGCGCCGGCGGATCCCTTCGCCAACGAACCGGCGCCCAACGGCGGCTTCATTAACCTCGGCGTCTACGGCAACACGCCGCTGGCCTCGAAGAGTCCGGCCGAGTATGTCCTCGTAGCCGTCCCGGACGGCGGAGAGGTGTGGCCGGCCGACCAGCCGTTCACCGTCCGCTGGCGCACCCACGACCACAACAACAACCTCTTGGTCAACCCTGGGAACGAAGCGGACCTGGTGAACGGGGAGATTCCTGGCTGGACCGAGGTTCAGGGAACCACCTGGACCCAGCGGAGCGCCAGCCCCGATCCCTATGAAGGCGGCTACTACTTTTATGCCGGTGGAGATTCACCTGCGGAACTTGCCCAGACTGTGGATGTGTCCGCTTACGCGGCCGAAATCGCCGCAGGCAACATGAGCTTCGTGTTTTCGGGCTATGTCCGTTCCGCTAACGAGTATTCCCCGGATTCGGCTCGAGTTATCGTCGATTATTTGGATGCGTCAATTGCTGTGCTCAGTTCCTTCGACACCGGGGAGATCAAGAACAAGACCGAATGGCAGCAGGTTGCGGACACCCGTCTTGCGCCGATCGGGACGACCTCCGTACGTGTCCGGCTCATCAGCGGAGAGGTCTCCGGCCCCAACAACGAAGGCTTCTTCGACAAGCTCTCGCTGACCCCGCAGACGACGGTCGACATCGACCTCATCCAGCAGGGGAACCCAGCACCGGTCCTGACCATTGCGGACAATACCGCCGACGATGGGGCCTTCACCTGGACCATTCCTGAGTCGCTCACACCCGGCACGAACTACGTGATCCGCGCTACCCGGACTGATGATGTCGCCCTGACCGACCAGAGCAACGGTTCCTTCGAAATCACCCCGCCCGTGCACATCTATTACGTCAATGACAGTGCACAGGATAACGATGAATACACGATTGCGGTGGGATCCGACGCCTATGACGGCCTCTCCCCGGCGACGCCGAAGGCCAGCATACAGGCAGTGCTTGCGGCCTACGACCTGGACCCCGGGGACCTGATACTTGTAGACACGGGAACCTATACGGTCTCAAGTAACATCGCCGTGACAGCCGCCGATGCGGGCGTCACGATCCGAGGACCACAGGAGGCCGGCCACGCGGCCGTGCTTAACCGGGGGAACACGAGCGCCGGCAACTACATCTTCCAGTTGAACGACGCCGACGGCACCACGCTGGAGGGCCTGGAGATCACCGGCGGGCAGTGGGGCGTGTACATCTATGGCGGGAGCAGCGATATCACCATTCAGGACAGCACGATCCGCAACAACGCAGGCTATGGCATCAATGTGTCGGGGAGCGCCGGGTCGGTGAGGCTCGACGGGAACACGATCTACGGGCACACCTCCCACGGGATTTACGGGACCGCCGGGACCGTGACGGTCCAGGACAACACCGTGTACGGCAACAGCGGCGCGGGGGTCTACCTCACGACGCCTG
>JACQVN010000041.1 GCA_016209735.1 Candidatus Methylomirabilota bacterium | reverse complement strand
GTTGGGCGGCGTCAGCCCCACCAGGATTCGCCTCTCCGTCGGATTGGAAACCCTGGAGGACCTGCTATGGGATTTGGACCAGGCCCTGTCTGCAGTATGACCCTGACCCCCGAGATCATCAGCGCCCGGAAGCCCATCCGGGTTCGCTGAGCCGGCGCGGCGGGTCGCAGCCCTGGGGTTTGGCGGGGTGATCGCGGGAACCACGCTCGGCCGGGGACACCGCGTCGCGCTGCTGCGGGAACTCGAGGCGATCCGCTTGACAAGATGCCGGGAGCACGCCATGCTGTGCCCCGCGCGCCGGTCCCGCCCCCGGAATTCGGAGCCGGCAGGAGCGGGATCGCGTGCCGACCAGGGGAACTATCTCACCGGGAGATTGCATGGGCTGGGAATACAGCGAGAAGACCAAGCAGCTCTTCATGGACGCGGTCCACGGGAAGCCCGGGACCCACATGGGCGAGATCGAGAATCCGGACGGCATCGGCGAGCATGGATCGATAGCGTGCGGCGACGCGCTGCGGTTTACTTTCCGCGTCCGCCGGCACCCCGCCGACCCCCTGGAGGATGTGATCACGGAGGCGCGCTATCTGACCTTCGGCTGCACCTCGGCCATCGCCTCCTCCGAGGCGCTGTGCACCCTGATCGAAGATGGCGTGTACACCCCCGTCGGCGCCCTTAAGATCACCAACCAGGACATCGTGACGTTCCTGGGCGGCCTGCCGGACCAGAAGATCCACTGCTCCGTCATGGGGGCCGAGGCGCTGGAGGCCGCCGTCTTCAACTGGGCCCAGAAGCGCGCGGTGGATCTCGGCGTGCTGGGCATCGACATGCGCGCCGAGGAGAAGGAAGGGGGGCGACTCGTCTGCCAGTGCTTCGGCCTCACCGAGCCGTACCTCCGCCGCAAGATCCGGGAACTCGGCCTGAGGACGATCCCCCAGATCACCGGGGCCATCAAGGCGGGCGGCGCCTGCATGTCCTGCCACCACAAGCCGGGCGGCCTCCAGGACCTGCTGACCGAGGCCTGGGGGCCCCAGCCCCTCACCCTCAAGGTCGTTCCCGAGCCGCCCGCACCCCGCGAGTCGGCGGTGGACGATCGCCCGCCCGCCTCGCCGTACCAGTTCAGCAAGCAGGTGGAGAAGGCGCTGGACCAGTACGTGCGCCCCATGCTGGCAATGGACGGCGGGGACCTCGAGATCGTGGACATCAAGGGCTGGCTCGTCTTCTGCCGGCTGGGCGGGGCCTGCGCTGGCTGCGGGGGCGCCGGCATGACCATGAAGCTCATGGTCGAGCGCACCTTGAAGGAGATGGTCGACGACCGGATTCGGGTCATCGCTCTGTGAGGGGATACCATGCGGACCGCTTACCTGGATAACAATGCCACGACCGCCATCGCCCCCGAAGTCCGCGAGGCAATGGAGCCCTACTTCGCCGCCGAGTATTTCAACCCCAGCTCGGCCTACGAACGCGCGATGCCGGCGGCCCAGGCCATCAAGAAGGCGAGGGAGACCGTCGCCGGCTTCCTGGGGGGAGTCGATCCCTCGGAGATCCTGTTCACCTCGTGCGCCACGGAGAGCCTGAACGCCGCCCTGTACGGCGCGGTCCGGGCGAACCCCGCCCGCCGCCACGTGGTGACCACGGCGGTGGAGCATCCGGCGGTCTTGGAGATCTGCAAGGATCTGGCCCGGAGCGACCTGGACGTGACGTTCCTGCCGGTGGACCGGTCGGGGAACCTCGATCTCCGCACCTTCATTCGGGCGCTGCGCCCCGACACCCTCATCGTGGCCGTCATGCACGCCAACAACGAGACCGGCGTGATCTTCCCGGTCGAGGAGCTGGCGCGCATCGCCAAGGAAACCGACCCCGCCATCCTCTTCCTGACCGACGCCACCCAGACGGCGGGTAAGCTCCCCCTGGACCTCCGGGGGACCATGAGCCACGTGGACCTGCTGGCCTTCTCCGGCCACAAGCTGCATGCCCCCAAGGGGGTCGGGGCGCTTTTCGTCCGGCGCGGCGCACCCCTCCGCCCCTTCATGATCGGGGGGCACCAGGAGGGCGGGCGTCGGGCCGGGACCGAGAACGTCCCCTACATCGCGGGGCTGGCCCGGGCGGTGGAGCTGGCCTGGGCGGACCACGTGGCGACGGAGGCGCGCATCCGCCGGCTGCGGGACCGGCTGGAGGCCGGGTTGCTGGCGAGCGTGCCCTGCGTCGAAGTCAACGGCCAGGGGGCGGCGCGTTTGCCCAATACCCTGAACATCTCGGTCCACTTCATCGAGGGGGAGGGGATCCTCTATCAACTCAACAGTCACGGCATCTGGGCCTCATCGGGATCGGCCTGCACCTCGGGCTCGCTGGAACCCTCCCATGTCCTCCGGGCCATGCAGGTGCCGTTCACCGCCATCCACGGCTCGGTGCGTCTGTCCCTCGGCCGCTACAATAGCGACGGGGACGTGGAGCACACCCTGGAGGTCTTCCCCCGCGTCGTGGCCAACCTGCGGAGACTCTCCCCGTACTGGGACCCGGCCCGCGACCGCCCCCGCCCCGAAGCCGAGGCGATGCTGCAAGGGGCGTAATCTGAATGTTCGCAGGCAGTTGGCGCAACGGCTCTGGGGACCCGGCACGCGGCGTGGCGTATTCCAGGACAAGCTGGTGCACCTGCATCCGGCTGAAGCATGGGATCAACGGATCGTAGGGGCCCTGGAGCAGGATGTCTTCCTTCCGGCTCCAGTTTCCGCGGCAGACGTGCACTGCGAGGAGGGGCCCCTGCACGCCCCCCACCACGCGATTGATCAGATCCACCGCCTCGCCGAACTGCACGATGTCCGCCCCCGCCTCGGCCAGCGCGCATAGCCCTGACCTTAGGATCGCGATGACCTCGTCTGCCAGCGACTCCCGGGTGGGATAGGCCGCCTCCGACAGGCCCTTGACCCATGTCGAGCGATTCAGCATGTAGGGGCCGGGGAGGGTGACTTTGACCGGAGACTGGGTGACCGGGCCCCGGCGCAGCATCCTGGGTGTCGAAGCTCGCCGGCTGACCCACAGCAAAGGCATGGTTCCGAACGAAGGCCTGCGCCCGCATCTCCCCCCTCGCCCGCACGCGCACCAGCCAGGCGTGGGATCTCGCCTGCTCCAAGTCCGCCCGGAGCGCTGCGTCGTCCCCCCTTTTTTTGGGTTGAAGTAGCGCAGGACCTTCCCGCCGGCAGGAAGCGGCTCCATGGCGTTCCGGATGATCAGGAGCAAGCCGCTCCCGTAGTCCAGGTCGGCGTCCTCGCGCCCGTACCGCCGCGGTGGAACTCGGCCGGCGAGGACTTCCACGCGGTCCGATCGAGCCCTTGCCCCCCTCCCGGCCTACGCCCGACCATGGTTCCGCCAGCCCGTCAGTCACCCAAGACGCCGGGATCCTCCCTCGGTCTGGGAGGCGATCGTCTGGCAGGAACTCCGCACCACTTTTTTAGCTTGTGATAATCCGGCAGTTTAGGGGCGCCAGCGGCCAGGATAAATCGCATTGACTTTGAATCTGACTAGTATTAGAATGTCAGTATGTCGAAACGGGGTGGGCACGTG
>JACQVN010000042.1 GCA_016209735.1 Candidatus Methylomirabilota bacterium | reverse complement strand
GCTCTCGATGTCGTCCATGGAAAGCCTCCTGGGATTGCGTGAGCTTTGAGCGGTTCACGGCCCATGAGGCTTTCTTATTTTCCCGGAACTGTCAAACTTTGGTGAGTCGCCCGGCAGAGCCGGGGGGTTACCTAACGAACTCAGGGTGAGCGGAGGAAGCTTGAGAGTCATGAGGCGCTTCCGTCCATGCTGAGCCCGTCGAAGCATGAGCCTTTCGGAGCATCAACACTCCCTTTATGCACCTTGCAGAATCTGCTTGACCAGGATGGGGACGTTCAGGGCTTTTCCGTCAGCCGTCGATAGTAGGAGTGGCAGGTGTAGAGCGCGGCCGCCGGGTTGTTCCCCAAGACCCGGTCCTTGGCCACCAAGACCGTCACCGGAGCCTTGGAGTGCATGAAGAACAGGCTGTCGTGGCCGACGCAGAGCCCGATGAGGACATTGAGCTGCGTCCCGGCCTGGTGGAGGAGCGCCGCCTGGGCCACCGGATTGCACAGGGCCTCGAACTGTCCCGGCCGAACCTTCTCGCGGTCCGCCAGTCCGACCTTCTCCTTGTCGATGGATCCCACCTTGCAGCAGACGGCCTGCACCTCGAAGCCGCCTGCCTGGAAGATCTCCCGGGCCACCCTGGCCTCTTGCATCAGGCCGGCACAGTGGGCGATGCCCAGGCGGGTGACGCCGATCCGGCGGGCAAAATCCATGATCTCCTCTACCCGGGTGCGGCGGCAGTACCCATCCGCCTCGGTGCGGGCGGATTCCACCGCGAACGTTCGCAGGCTCTCGTCGTCCAGATACTTCCGTTCGATGCTCTGCAAGAGCTCCCCCGCCTCCGGCATCGGGCAGAACGCGGGCGGCTCCAGCGACCCCGGCTGGGCACGGCACGCCCTGACACCGCACACCGGGCACCGCAACTCCAGCTCGTCGCTCATCGATCTCCTCCCCTTGCGCGCCAATGAATGTGATCTGCTGGGCACGGCGAACGTCGAACGGTGAACGTTGAACGTGCGAACCCCGCCACCTTCGAACCCTCAAACGCCTCTCAGTACCGCCGTACCGCCGTACTGTCGTACCGTCGTACCCCCGACCCCCCGTACCCTCGAACTTGCGAACCTTCGAACGCTCTTCAGTACCCTCGTACTGGCGTACCGTCGAACCGACCCCTCAGCCCTGCTTCGCCTCGAGTTCAGCCCAGCGGGCATAGAGCCGCTCCACCTCTGCCCGCGCCACCTCCAGGGTCTGATGGCGGGCCTGCAACGCCACGGGGTCGGAGGCTACGGCGGGCTCGTGCATGGCGGCCTCGGCGCGGGCGAGATACGCCTCGGCCTCCAGGATTCGCCCCTCCATCTGCTCCCACTCACGCTTCTCCAGGTAGGTCAGCCGCTTCCCACCGTCGGCGGACGGCTGCGAGGACGACCGTGCGGCCGCGCCTGCCGGTCGCTCGGTGCTCCCGGCGTGCGCCGCCTCGCCCCGACTGGCTTCCCATTGAGCATAATCGGCGAAGAGCGTCCCCTGACCGGTTTCATTCAGGGCCAGAATCGCCGTCGCCACGCGCTCGAGCAGGAAGCGATCGCGCGTCACCAAGACCATCGCCCCCGGGAAGTCAGCCAGGTTCTCCTCCAGCACCTCCAGTGTCGGGATATCCAGGTCGGTGGTCGGCTCGTCCAGAACGAGGAGGTCGGCCGGCTGGAGCATGAGCCGGGCGATCAGAATGCGGGCCCGCTCGCCTCCCGACAGCCGCCCCACGGTGGTCTCCAGTTGCTCCGTCCGGAAGAGAAAGCGCTTGGCCCACGAAGCCACGTGAACCGGGCGCTCCCGGTAGATCACGGTGTCCCCTTCCGGGGCGAGGGCGCGGCGGAGACTCACCGCCGGGTCCAATTCCTCGCGCTCCTGGCCGAATCGGGCAACGCGCAAACCGTCCGCCCGCTCGATCGCTCCGCCATCGGGAGGCAGGCGGCCGGCCAGCAGCTCCAGCAGCGTGCTCTTCCCGCTCCCGCTCGGCCCCAGCAGCCCCAGGCGCATTCCGGGCGTGAGCGCGAGACTGACACCATCCAGCACGCGTCTCCCGGCCAGGTCCTTCGTCAGCCCGCGGGCCACCAGGAGCTTCTTCGATTTTCGCTCGGAGGCGGCCAGCTCGATCCCGACCGCTCCCGTGCGCATGCGCTCCCGGACGTCTTCCAGCTCCTGGACCAACTGCTGCGCCGCCCTGACACGCGCGGCGCCCTTGCGCGTTCGGGCCTTGGGTCCGCGCCGCAGCCACTCCACTTCCCGTCGGACCCGGTTGGCGAGCGTCTCCTGGTAGTTCGTCTGCCCCTGCAGGAACTCCTCGCGCCGCATCAGGAACGCGCTGTAGGACCCCTCGACCTGGAAGAGGCCGTCGGGATAGCAGCGATTGAGCTCCAGGAGGCGCGTCGTCACGTGTTCCAGGAAATACCGATCATGGCTCACCACCAAAGCGGCGGCCCCTTCGCCCGCCAGCAAATCCTCCAGCCAGAGAATGCCGTCCAGATCCAGGTGGTTGGTGGGCTCGTCCATCAACAGGACGTCCGGTGTTTGCACCAAGGCGCAGGCGACGGCCAGCCGCTTGCGCCAGCCCGCGGAGAGCGTCGCTACCTTCCGGCCGGGCTCCACGATGCCGACCCGCCCCAGGGTGGTCGCGACCTGGCCCGCGGCCTCGGCCTCCTCCAGGCTGGCTGTATCTAGCGCCCTCAGGATAGCCCCCTCCGCCGTCATGTCTCCGTCGAGGACCGGATCCTGGGAGACGTAACCGATGCGCAGGAGCTTACGCTGCGACCGGGTTCCGGCGTCCGGCGCCTCGAGGCCGGCCAGGATTCGGAGCAGGGTCGTCTTGCCGGATCCATTGGGACCCACCAGGCCGACCCGGTCTCCTTCGAAGAGACCGAAAGAGAGGCCCTCGAACAGGGGTTGCACGCCGAAGCGCTTGCTGATCTCCTCGCAGCTCAACAGGGGGAGCCGGCTCATGCACTGCCCCCGCGGAGGCGCCGGGGTCCTCGCGCTTTTCCGGCCAGCAGCAGCTTCGCCGCTCGCGGTAGGTGCTTGATCCGATGCTCCTCCCGAAGCGCGCGACTCCAGAATGCCACGCGCCGGCTCCAGGCCAGGACCACGGGCAGGCGGCCTCGCGTATAGCGGGCGCCGCGTCCCGCCCTATGCTCGGCCAGGCGGCGCGTCAGGTCGGTGGTCACGCCCGTGTACAGCGAACCGTCGCGGCAGCGGAGAATGTAAACGAAAGGCATAGGGCACCGGGTACGGGGTACAACGCACAGGGCACAGGGCATAGGGTACCGGGCATAGGGCATAGGGTGAGTGGTGATGCCAGTGGTCGGAAAACAGTAGCCGGAAGTCAGTGGTCAACGGTTGGAAGCCGGGATTGCCCCCCTGACCATTGACCACTGAGGCTCTGACATCTGACGATCGCTGCTTCCACCTTCCCTCACCCTGCGATGGCTCGGGCCAGCCGCGCGACCCCGTCCTCGATCTCCGCCAGAGCGGGGCTGAGGAAGTTCAGGCGCATGGTGTTCTCCCCGTCTCCGCCGGGGAAGAAAGCGGCGCCCGGCACGTA
Source organism: Candidatus Methylomirabilota bacterium (assembly GCA_016209735.1). GTDB lineage: Bacteria > Methylomirabilota > Methylomirabilia > Methylomirabilales > 2-02-FULL-66-22 > 2-02-FULL-66-22. The sequence goes on along the minus strand of JACQVN010000042.1, from coordinate 59,929 downwards.
GGCCACACCGTGATCCAGCGCCCGGGGGAGCAGCGCGCTCGCCGACCGGCCCGCCGGCAGCCACAGGAGGAGAAACATCCCCCCGGCCGGCCGCGTCCACGTCGCCTGGCCGCCGAGGCGCCTCTCCAGGGCGTCGAGGAAGCAGTCCCGCTTCTTCCGGAAAGCGACACAGAGGCTGGCCACGTGCGCCGGGTACTCCCCCGACGCGGCAAACCGGTGCACGAGCCGCTGCGTGTAGGAGTTGGCGTGAAGGTCGGTGATCTGCTTGAGCAGGCCCATCCGGCTCATGAAATCCGGCGGGCCGGCCATGTGGGCGACACGCAATCCCGGCGCGATCGTCTTGCTGAACGTCCCCACGGTGATGACGGGCGCCTCGGGATCGGCACAGGCGAGGGGCTCCGGCACGCCGGGATCGTACCGAAGGTGCAGGTAAGCCTCGTCCGCCAGAACGGGAACGCCGGCCCGCTTGGCCGCCTCCAGGATGGGCCGCCGCCGCTCCGGGGCGAGGCTGATCCCCGAGGGATTCTGGTGGTTGGGCATGAGGTAGAGAAGCTTCACTCCCGGTTGCCGCAGGTAGGCCGCGGCGCTCTCCACGTCGATGCCCTCGCCGTCCGTGGCGATGGCGCGGACCGTCGCCTCGAAGGAGGCGAAGACCTGGAGGGCCGCCAGGTAGCTCGGGTTCTCCGTCAGGACGATGTCCCCGGGCTGGAGAAGCGCCCGACCCACCAGGTCGATGGCCTGCTGGGAGCCGCTGGTGATGAGGACCTGGTCGGCGCGGGTCGGAACCCCGCGGGCGCTGAGATCTTTCGCCACCCACTCGCGGAGTGGCCGATAGCCCTCCGCCTCGCCGTACTGCAGGGCCGCTCGCCAGTCCATGTCGAGGACAGCCGCCGCCCCCTCCCGCAGCCCTTCCAGGGGGAATCCGTCCGGATCTGGCAGTCCCGAGGCGAAGTTGATGGCCTGCCGCTGTCCGAGGACCTTGATCAGATCCATGATCGGCGACGGTTGGACGCGTTTCAGTCTACCGGCCCATTGCCGCTCCCAATCCATTCGTCCCCCTCTCAGGTTGGAGTCAATCGGCAAATCAGTCAATTTGTCAAAAGTCAATTTGTCGACTGGCCCCAGAGCGGTCGACCTCATCGCCCAATTGACCAATCGACCAGTCGACTAATCGACGGCATCTTTCCAAGCCGCCCGGGCCCCCCGGGCGTACTCTAGGTGCTTCTCATGCCAATCCGTGATGTCTTCGATCCGAAAGTAACCGATATCCCGGATCTCATGCGACAGACAGAAGCTGCCCCCCTTCGTCTCGCAGAGGTACCCGATGGCGATGGCGGAGTGTGGGCCATGCCCGCTGTTGGCCCGACGGGTGTAGACGCCGATGAGACGCGTGACGTGCACCTCCAGGCCGGTCTCCTCCCGTGTTTCCCGCACCACCGTTTCCTCGGGCGACTCGTTCGGCTCCACCCACCCGCAGGGCAGGCACCACTTGCCGTCATCCGTCCGCCGAACGAGCAGGATTTGCCCGTTGCCGTCGAGGAGGGCCGCATGCGCTCCGACCTTGGGCGTGATGTACCCCAGCTCCCCCACCAACTGCTTCCGGACATCGTCCCCCGGAAGATCCAAGACCAGCCCGTAATACTTCGTGGCGAGGGCGAGCAGTCGATCGTATCGCTCGCGGTCGTACGGGTTGGGGGTGAAGTTGATCCCGGTTCGCGCCAGGGCCTGCAACTCCTCGAGCAGTGGAAGGATGTCCATGGTCCTTGAGACCCTAGTACCAATGGCCAGTCCCGCCAGCGGCGGGATGCCCAATGGCGATTGGCGCGCGGCGCGGCGCCTTGATGGGCCGCCGGCACCTCGTCCGCACTTGGTACTTTGCCGTCTGAAATCTTGCCCTGACGCGCATTCTTCGGGGGCCTTCTTCCCGAAGAATGTGTGTCAGGGCACGGGGACGAAATCGTACTGTCCGAAGCCCTGCAACACCAGAAAAACCGCCGAGGCGCCCCCCGCGTTGGTCACCCGGTGGGGTCGCCGGGCTGCGACGGTCGTCGTTTCCCCTCGGCCGAGGAGCCGCCGCTCATCCGGATCGCGCAGGCTGACCTGAATGCGGCCCTCCAAGACGTAGAAGGTATCCTGGACGACGCTGTGATAGTGCCACGGAACCTACTGCCTCCGGTCGATCTGCAGCTCGTTAATGCGGAATCCCGGCCGCTCCGCGTGCCGCGCCGATCGCTCCACCTCGTAGCTTCGCTTCTCCTCTGCCATCCCCTTCCTCCAAATTCAAAACCGACAACCGACAATAGGGAATGCAAAATTGAAAACCGATCCCGCGACTCGCGGGACAAAACCGGTCAAGTTTCTTATTGATCGGATGTCGGTTTTTTCCTTTTCAATTTTTCATTTTGCATTTTTCATTGTCGGTTTTGCACTCCCTCCCTGCTCCTCCGTGTATTGCCGTATTGCCGTACTGTCGTACCGCCGTACCGTCGTACTGCCGGACTGTTCTCCTTCCTTCGAACTCTCGAACTCTTGAACTCTTGTGCTCAGGAAATCCCCCTTCACCTCCGCCCTCTCCCCCGGCGACGGGGGCGAGGGGGGGTTTCATGCGGCGCGGGCGGGCAAACTGCCCATGACAACTTGTGCCATCGTACCGCCGTACTAGCGTACGGTCGTATCGCCCTTCTTCCGAAGTCTCGAGCTTGCGAACCCTCGACCCCCCGAACGCTTCTCAGTACCGTCGTACCGTCCGCCCGGGCACCGCGATCACCGCTGGACCAAATCCCCCCAACCCCCCTTTGCAAAAGGGGGGCGGAGGGGGGATTTCGTACCGTCGAACCCTCGAACTCCCGAACTTCTGAACCCCCGAACCATCGAACGCTCTTCGGTACTGCCGTACCGCCGTACCGTCGTACCGCCGTACCGTTTCTCATTCACGCCCACGCCCCGACGAAGGGGGAGTGGTACCGGCCGGCCGTCGCCAGAAGCCCGTCCTGCTCTTCCCGGCTGAGCGGACGGAACCGATCGGCCGCCGAGAGAAAATGCGGAAGAACGATGACATCCCCGGTGCTGCACAGGGTGGTGACCGGCTGGCTGAGGTTGAAGGCAACCGCCCGATCGATGACGGCTGGATCGGTGAACGGCTCGTACCAGGTGGTGTGGGTTCTCGGCCGCTCGCCCCAGGGATTCTTGGCCAGGGTCTTGATGATATGGACCCCTACGTTCTTCTCTCGGCAGACTGCCAAGAGCGCCTCGACGTCCCGTCGGTAGTCCGGGTTCGCCCAGAGGACGAAATTCAGCGGAAACATGACCGTGTCGAAGTCGAACCGTCGTAGCGCTTCCAGGTGCGTGCGCGGGGCGTCGTGGCTATGTCCTGTGATCCCGAGCCAGCGGGTGATTCCTTGCTCGCGCGCCTGGATGAGCGCCGCCAGGGCCCCGTCCTTGGCGGTGCACTCCTCCAGCTCATGCGGCTTGCAAACCGCGTGGAGCTGGTAGAGGTCAAAGCCATCGGTCCCCAGCCGCTCCAGAGAGCGGTGCATCTCTGCCCAGGCAGCCTCTTTGCTCCGCATCTTGGTCTTGCAGCCCAGGAATATCCTCCTGCGAATGCGGGGCATCCACGGGTTGAGTCGCCGCTCCGCCTCCCCGTAGCTCGGCGCTACGTCGATATGGTTGACCCCGTGGTCCAGGACGAGTTGGGTGGCGCGATCGGCGGCCTCCTGGTCCACCCGGCCGATGCCGGCCGTGCCGAAGGCCACGACCGTGCTCAACTGCCCCGTCCGCCCAAGAACCCGTGTTTCCATGACCCGTTCTCCTGCTCATTCCGAGATCCCGCGAACGCCTTGATTCCGCAGGCCCCGGGGGCAACCGGGCAATCAGGCGACTGGGCAACCAGGAGCGCACCGAGACGTTTCCGGATTGCCAAGTTGCCAAGTCGCCGGATTGCCGTCACCGGCGACCCGCGCGCTCGACCACCCCTGCATAAAGAGGTCCGCCGTCACACTAGCACAGCGGCGCCGACCCCGCAACGCCGCTCGGGCATCGCGCCGGGGATTTGATCTTGACACATTGGGAACTGACGCGTTAGCGTGCCTGGGCTTCTCCGAGGAAGGCACATGGGCACTGATAGGGAGTCGCGATGACCGACAGCAGGGAACCCCGGGCCACCGAGCGTCGGGTGGTGCTCCTCACCGCCACCTTGACCTCGTTCATGACGCCGTTCATGGCGTCTTCCATCAACATCGCCCTTCCGGCCATCGCGAAGGAATTCTCCCTTGGTGCGGTCACGCTCACCTGGGTGGCGACGGCCTTCATTCTTCCTGCGGCCATCTTCTTGCTGCCCTTCGGACGCCTGGCCGACATCAGCGGGCGAAAGCGAGTCTTCGCCTGGGGGGTGGCCGTCTTCACCGTCGCCTCGGTGCTCTGCGCCTTTTCCCCCTCGGCCGTCACCCTCATCGCCTTTCGCATTCTGCAGGGGATCGCCGCCGCCATGCTCTTCTCAACCGGGACCGCCATCCTGACCTCGGTCTATCCGACGGGTGAGCGCGGCAGAGTCCTGGGGTACAACGTGGGAGCGGTGTACATGGGTCTCTCCCTGGGACCCTCGCTGGGCGGACTGATGGTCCAGCAGCTCTCCTGGCGAAGCCTCTTCATGGGAAGCGCCGTCCTCGGCGTCATCACGCTGGTCAGTCTGCGGCAGGTCCGCGGCGAATGGGCCGAGGCCGCCGGCGAGGGCTTCGACCTGGCCGGGACGGGAATCTACGCCGTGTCCTTGACTGCCCTGATGCTGGGCTTCTCCGCGCTTCCGGCCACCGCGGGGTTCGGATGGATCGTGGCGGGGGCGATCGGGCTGGCGACCTTCCTGGGATGGGAGCTTCGGCAGCGGCACCCGGTGCTGGATGTCCGGCTGCTCACCGGCAATGCCGTGTTTGCCTTCTCGAGCCTTGCGGCGCTGATCAACTACAGTGCCAACTTCGGCGTGACGTTTCTCCTGAGCCTGTACCTCCAGTATGTCAAAGAGCTGAGTCCTCAAGGGGCCGGTCTCGTCCTGGTCGCCCAACCCCTGATCATGTCCGGCCTCTCTCCCATGGCGGGGCGGCTCTCCGATCGGATGGAGCCGCGCACGCTGGCCTCGACGGGAATGGCGTGTACCGCTCTGGCGCTCCTCCTCCTCACCTCCTTGGGTCGCGAGACCTCCCTATCGTTCATAGTGGCCTGCCTGATCCTCAACGGGGTCGGCTTCGCTTTATTCTCCTCGCCCAACACCAACGCCATCATGAGTTCGGTCGAACGGCGATTCTATGGGGTAGCCTCCGCCATGACCGCCACCGTGCGGATGACGGGCCAGATCTTGAGCATGGGAACCGCCATGCTCCTCTTCGCCCTCTACATCGGGTCTGCGCCCATTACCCGCGAGAATCACCACCTTTTCCTCGCCAGCATGCACGTCGCCCTCATGATCTTCACCGCGGTCAGCGTTGTGGGGGTCTTCGCCTCCCTGGCCCGCGGCACACTGCACTCGGCGATTGGACGCTCTGGTGACTCGGCAACCAGGAAACCCTGAGACCGCTCCCGATGGAACCTGGGAGTCCGCCGGAGCAGCGAGGGGAGCGCCGCGGTCATGAACAACGCCAAGGTCCCGCTCGCCATCCTCGTCTCCTGGATGATATTCGAAGCCCTGCCGACCACGGAGACCCTCGCCCGCACCCTGACTGCAGTGGCGCTGCTCGTCATCGCGCTCTGCCTCACGGAAAGTCGCTCCCCCAGCAAGGTCGGCTAGCCCTGATCCGAAGAAACCGCCAAGGTCACCCGCCGGAAGCGGCGGGTACCCGGGGGATGCAGTCCGCCTGAGGCGGACACCGAGGGCCCGAAAGGCGCTTGGCCACAAGATGCACAAGTAGTACGGAGTCACGAACTCACGCGGAATCGCGGATCTGAGTCCGACAACCGACAATTCAAAACTGGTCAAGTGCTCCATTGCCTCCGCCGAAGGCGGATCGGTTGTTCATTATCGGCGGATCGGGTGGCTCCCTCTTGACAGTTCCCCGCTCCCTGCGCCATGCTCCGACCGCAGCTACGGTCCGCCAGCACGAAACCAGACCTTCCACGGAGGCAAGCGTCACATGGATCAGCGCGTCGTCGAATGCGTGCCGAACTTCTCCGAGGGGCGCGACAGGGCCAAGCTCAAACAGATCACGGATGCCATCGAGGCCGTGCCGGGCGTCCGTCTCCTGAACGTGGACCCCGGCGCGGATACGAACCGCACGGTGGTGACCTTCGTCGGCCCGCCCGATGCCGTGGCCCAGGCCGCCTATCAGGCCATCGCCAAGGCGGCGCACGTCATCGACATGACCCAGCACCACGGCGAGCACCCGCGCATGGGCGCCACCGACGTCTGCCCCTTCGTTCCCATCGCGGGCGTGACCATGGAGGATTGCGCCGCCATCGCCAGGCAGGTCGGCGAGCGCGTCGGGCGGGAACTGGACATCCCCGTGTACCTGTACGAGGCGGCCGCCAGCCGCCCCGAGCGCAAGAACCTGGCAACCATCCGCAAGGGGGAGTACGAGGGGCTGGCCGAGAAGCTGAAGGATCCTGTCTGGGTTCCGGACTTCGGCCCGACCCGCTTCAACCCCCGGTCGGGTGCGACCGTCATCGGCGCCCGTGAGTTCCTGATCGCGTACAACGTCACCCTGAACACGCGGGACAAGGCCCTGGCCGCCGACATCGCCTTTGAGCTGCGCGAAAAGGGCCGCGTGGCCCGGGCGGCCAGCGGCTCGGCCTACTACGCGAAAGGCGAGATCCTCACCTACCAGGAGCACGCCTACCCGTGCGGCAACTGCGACTTCGTCGGCAGAAGCCTTGGCGAGACGGCCGCCCACTGTGAGGAGCGCCACGGCTATGACCTGGCGGCGCTCCTCCGGCTGAACGACGTGGACCCCACCAAGCCCCTGATCGGCCAGAAGGCCTACCGGGCCGGCAAATTTCCCCACTGCAAGGCCATCGGCTGGTACGTGGAGCAGTACAAGCGGGCCCAGATCTCCATCAACCTGACCAACTACAGGGTGACGCCGCCCTACCTCGTCCTGGAAGAAGTCCGCCGCCTTGCCGCCCTGCGCGGTCTGGTGGTGACCGGAAGCGAGGTGGTGGGCCTGATTCCCTACCCCGCCCTTCTGGAGGCCGGACGGTTCTACCTCAGGGCGCAAGGAAAGTCTCCATTCGTCCCTATCCCCGATATCCTGCAGGCGGCCGTCTTCTCCATGGGGCTGGCGGACGTCTCCCCGTTCGATATCCGGACCAAGGTCATCGGCCTGCCCCGGGAGGCGGAGCAGGCCCTGGTGAAGCTGAACGTGAGAGACTTCACCGACGAGGTCTCGCGCGACACTCCGGCCCCCGGGGGCGGGTCGGTGGCGGCGCTGGCCGGCGCCCTGGGGGCGGGCCTCGCCTCCATGGTGGCCAATCTCTGCCAGGACAAGGTGGAGTCCGAAGCCTCCGGCGCGGCCCTGCTCGCCGCCGCGGAGGCCGCGCAGGGGGCCAAGGATCGGCTCCTGCTGGCAGTGGACGAGGACACCCAGACGTTCAACGCCTACCTGGAGGCACGCCGACTCCCCGCCAACACACCCGGCGAGAAACAGGCGCGCGACATGAAGACGCAGGAGGGCCTGAAGCAGGCCGTGAACGTCCCGTACCGGACGGCGCAGGACTGCTACGCCGCCATGGAGGCGGCCGCGACCGCCATCCAGCACGGCAACCTCGACTCCATCAGCGACGGCGCCGTAGGGGTGCAGGTCGCCTTTGCCGGCGTCCGGGGGGGCATCTGGAACGTCCTGATCAACCTCAAGGACATCACCGACCCGGTCTTCGTCACCGAGATGCGGGCAAAATGCGAGGCACTCCTCGCCAAGGCCCGGGCGCTCCTGGACCAGGTAACCGACGACGTAGACCAGCGCCTGACGGAGCAGAAGGCAGGAGGTTGAGTCACACCATGACGTGACGAAATCCCGCCGCAAGGCGGGACAGGAGGCAGAGTAACAACTCTCGAGCGATGTCTACCCTGTTACGTTTTGCGCGTTATGTCTTCCGCCTCCTCGGCAACCCCACAGGTCACCGCCAATGAAGGGCGCAGCAGCGGTTCTGTGCCCATTCTGAATGAGAAATGGCGAGGGCAGCTTCTCCCCTCCCTGCCATCGCCCAGCCAAAACCGCCTACCCCTTCGAGTCCGAGTGGAGCCTGTTGACTTCCAGAGTCAACCACAGTATTGTATGCACAATCCGCATACTGATGATCTTACGGAGAGTGATCATGGCAAGGCAACGCACCGTTCGCAAAGTACGGGTAACCATGACCATCGAGCCCAAGACTGTGGTGGCTCTTGACCAGGCGGTCGAGGCCCATGGCTTTCCGTCCCGGAGCCGCGCCCTGGAGGCGGCCCTGAACTATTGGCTCGCCCAGCAGAAACAGCAGCAAATCGAGCGAGAAGTGCAGGCCTACTATCGCTCACTCACAGTGCAGGAGAAGCGCGAAGACAAGGAATGGGCCGAATTCGCCTCGCGGCAGGTCGCTCGTAGGTAACCGTTCAGCCAGCCTGCCAATCGCCGGGGCGGCCAGGGCCTCCCTTCGACGCCTGGCGCCTCGTCGATGCCCGCTCGCCCTTACACCGGGTCGGCCGCCACAGAACGGCGGCCTCCGTGCCGGCGACGGGCTCGCCCGCGGGCGCGGCGCTCCGGGAGCCCCTGGCCGCCCCTCGAATGTGGCCTGAACGCTTACGCTCGTAGACAGGACTGATCGGTGGCGGGACCGTTTCCTCGGCGTGGGGAAATCTATCTGGCGACCATGAGGACCGGCGCCGGGGGTCGGAAGGCCCGGCCAGTTCTGATTCTCTCTCCCGATATCCGCAACCGGTGGGCCGGAGATGTATTGGCGGCACCGCTCTCCACCCAGATACGGCCAGCCCCCACCCACGTCATGCTAGACCGCGGGGAAGGAGGACTTCCCCAGTCTTCCGTGGTCAAGTGCGAGCAAGTTACCTGCCTCGACAAGGGGCTCCTGGAGGGTCAGCCCCTCGGCCGGCCGCTCTCCCAGGAGAGAATTCATCAAGTCGAGGACGCCCTCCTCATCGCGCTCGGCGTCTTCCGCTAGACTGAGCGAAATCACGCGAAAATAGGAGAACTCGACAAGCCCCAAAGGCATCCTTTGTCTTGGTGCATTCCGACCCACCCGCCTAGGCCACCAAAGCAGCGTGCAGGGACCCTTCCTCGGCGCGTAGCGCCCAATCAATGCGTTGCCGCCCCTCGCGGATCTCGATCCCCACCACCCGCCGGTCCGGGCCATAGCGCAGCACGATCCCGTTGACCTCCCGGACGCTCGCCACGGGTGCGTTGGGCAGCAACTCCACCTTCACCTGGTCGCTATTCGTATCGTAGGCGATGTGCATGACGTTCCTCACTTCGGTGGAATACGGACCATGGACCGTGGACGATGGACGACGGAATGCAAAACCGACAACTGACAATGCAAAATTGAAAACTGACCGGGCAGCGAGTTGCATGGTCTTCAATTTTTCATTGTCGGTTTTTCATTGTCCGTTTTGCATTGCTGCAACTCCCCCCCGCTCCCTTGCTCCTGACTTCTGGCTACTGACCACTGATCTCTAGCACTCTCCTGCACCCTTGCTCCTCTGCTCCTCTGTCGATCGCACCTCACGGCTCGCGGTTCATGGCTGATAGCTCATGGCTCATGGTCCATCGTCCACGGTCCGCGCTCCCGCTCCCCAGCCCCTCTGCCCCTCTGCCCCCCAGCACCCCGGCTCCCCCATCGTCCACGGTCCATGGTTCATGCTCCAAGGTCCATCGTCCATGGTCCATGGCCCGTCCCCCCCTGCCCCCCTTGCGCTCGGGCGCCCACGCGGGGGCACCCCTACACCACCCCGTACGGGCGGCCCCATGTGGCCGCCCCCTCTGCTCCTCCGATACCCTCTCAAATCCGTGGCAGCGTGATGGTCTGCTGCGCCTGGTACTTTCCTTTCTTGTCCGCGTAAGAGGTCTGGCAGACCTCGTCCGCCTCGAAGAAAACGACCTGGGCGATCCCCTCGTTGGCGTAGATCTTGGCCGGGAGAGGCGTGGTGTTGCTGATCTCCAGCGTGGCTGTCCCCTCCCACTCCGGCTCGAAAGGCGTCACGTTCACGATGATGCCACAGCGCGCATACGTCGATTTTCCGACACAGATGGTCAGGATGTTTCTGGGGATCCGGAAGTACTCCACCGTGCGGGCCAGGGCGAAGGAATTCGGAGGAATGATGCACACCTTCCCCTTGAAGTCCACGAAGGACTGCTCGTCGAAGCGCTTGGGGTCTATGACCGTGGTATTGATGTTGGTGAAGATCTTGAACTCGTCCGCCACGCGGATGTCGTAACCGTAGGATGACACCCCGAAAGAGATCACGCCCTCGCGAACCTGCCTCTCGGCAAACGGCTCGATTATCCGGTGCTCCCGCGCCATGCGGGTGATCCACGTATCTGACTTGATGGACATACGTCCTCCGGAGTTCAAGGTTCAAGGTTCGAGGTTTGCAGTTCGCGGTTCAAAGATCGAGGTTTGCGGTTCAAAGTCGAAGTCCCGCCGGCGGCGGGACAAAGATCCACCATAGGCGGATTCGAGGTTCTGGGTTCGGGGTTCAGGGTTGAAACCGCCGCACCTTGAACCGCAGCACCGCATCGCCATTCTGAGACGAGAATCCCCGACCCTGTTGGATGGCGAGTCCGATCAAGCCAGGAAGTCCGTATATCAGCGTCCTCCATTCACCCTTCGACGGGCTCAGGGTGAGCGGAGGGTGGCTTGACATCAATGAACCATTTCCGCTCATGCTGAGCCCGTCGAAGCATGAGCGGGCCGGAGCACGGACATTCCTTATTAAGCGGCCTGCCAGGCTCAGACACCGCAGACCGCGGCGCCAACACAATTCGTCCCGTCACGCGGTGTCGGGGAGATCCCACGCCGGCTTCGGCTCTTCCACCCGGGGAACGATGAAGCCGTGCTTTCCCGTGCCTTCCCGCCGGTCCACGAGGACATCGATGTCGTCCCACCCTTTGCAGACCGACGCGACCTCCTCGTACAGACCGGCGCACGCTCGACTCAGCACGATCGCCTGTCGCTCCGGCTTCGATACCATTTCCTGTCGGTTCCGCATGGACCTTGGCGGCCTCCCCCCGGCGGGCCCTTCGGCGTGTCACCTTCGAGCCGAATGCTGCGAATCCTTCCCTCCAAACTGTGAGGAGATTGTTCAAAGGGACCTTTCTGCCTTATCGGAGGCTGGTTTCGGATTCCAGCACTGCTACAGTTGATACAGGGAAAAGTTGCTTGACTTCCTTGGCCCGCGAATAGATGGCGCGGATTCTACCACTATATTTTGGATCGTCAAGAGGAAATAGCCACAAGATATTGTGGATTATGGGATGCTGCAATGGGTGGCAGCGGGAGGGATAGCTTCCATCCAAAACAAGTCCTGATGGTGTTCTCACCAGGCTTACGGGTGCGCCGCCGCTCCTGCACCCGGCTTCTCATAGGTCAGGCCGAACACCGTATCGGTCAGCCACCGTCGGAACGACTCGTTATCACTGAACTGCCTGAACAGTTCCGTGTCATCCTTCAAGAACCCGGTCATCACCCGGCCAAGCGCCTTGTCGTGCTCGATACGGGCGTTTTGCTTGTCCGAGTGCTTCTTCGCGTTCTGATACGCCGTGTCGGCGGCCACTTTCGTCGGAATGTCCTGGGTGATCAGGCGGTGCACCCGGTCCGCGTCGGTCCACGGAATGTTTCCGAATTGGTCGTTGAAGGCCTTGATACTGTTCGACAGGCGGTCGAACTCTGGCTCGGGCTTGTGGCCGCCACCTATCGCCGGCACCGGCTCGATCTCGGCGTCCTCATCCGGTAGTTGGATCTTTCTCGCTGCTTTCTTCTCGACCCGATAGCTGTCCATGTCGATGGCTTCGAGGATGCCCTTGGCGAGGTCCTCCTCCACGGGCGCCGGCAGCTTGGGCACAAGGAAGTTCAGGAAGATGGAGAGCTTCTCCCAGTCGGCGTTCGTGTAGGGCAGGATCGATGCCAGAAAGCCGTAGGTGCGCACAAACGCCTTGCCCTTGCCCTTGAAGTCCACCTGCCCGTCTTCATCGAGCTGCTGCCTGTAGACGGCCACGCAGGCGTCGAGGATCGGGTCGAGCGTGTCGCGGTCGGCGCCGCCGAGATACCGCTCGACGAACTGCTCGACCTGCGCCTCCACGTAGACCTGGTAGCCGTCGAGCGCGGCCTTCAGGTCGTGCAGCTTGTTGGGGTCGGTCTCCTCGGCGAGGATGGTGGTGCGGTAGTAGTCGGCGAACGCCTCGCGGATCGTATCGGCGTCGTTCATGAAGTCGAGCACGAACACGTCGTGCTTCTGCGGGTGCGCCCGGTTGAGTCGCGACAACGTCTGGACCGCCTTGATGCCGGAGAGGATCTTATCCACGTACATTGTGTGCAGCAGCGGCTCGTCGTAGCCGGTCTGGAACTTGTCGGCGCAGACGAGGAAGCGATAGGGGTCTTCCTGGATCTTGTCGGCGATCTGACTGGAAGGGAAACCGTTGAGCGATGCCTCGCTCACCTTGGCTCCCCCGTACTCGTGGTCCCCGGAGAAGGCTACGATGGCCTTGTACGGGCTCTTGCGCTCGGCGAGGTAGTCCCGGATCGCGTGGTAGTACTGGATGGCGCGCTCGATCCCCGTCGTCACCACCATCGCCCGCGCCTGCCCGCCGATCTTGTTCAGCGCCACCACCTGCTCGTGGAAGTGGTCCACCATGATCTCGGCCTTGAGCCGGATGGCGTGGTCGTGGCTCTCGACGTAGCGGCGGAGCTTTTTCTTCGCCCGCTTGGTGTCGAATTCGGGGTCGCCCTCGATCCTCTTGACCAGCTTGTAGTAGCTCTCGACCGGCGTGTAGTACCGGAGCACGTCCAGGATGAAGCCCTCCTGAATCGCCTGCTTCATCGTGTAGCTGTGCAAGGGCCGGTGTTTCGTATGCCCGCCCTCCTCGTAGGGCTCCCCGAAGATCTCCAGCGTCTTGTTCTTCGGTGTGGCGGTGAAGGCGAAGTAGCTCGCGTTGGGAAGGAGCTTCCGCGCCTCCATGATCCGGTTGATCTTATCCTCGATGCTTTCTTCTTCCTCCGCCTGTCCAGCTTCCGAGAGCGCCATACTGACGGCCGCGGACGTGCGCCCGCCCTGGCTCGAGTGCGCCTCGTCGATGATGATGGCGAAGGTGCGTCCGCGGTGCTCGCTCCCGATCTCGTCGAGGATGAACGGGAACTTCTGCACCGTGGAGATGATGATCTTCTTCCCTTCGGCGATGAACGTGCGCAGGTTGTCCGAGTGCTCGGCGTGGCCGACCGTGGCGCCCACCTGCGCGAACTGCTTGATCGTGTCGCGGATCTGCTGGTCGAGGATCTTCCGGTCGGTAACCACAATGACCGAGTCAAACACCGGCGCGTCGTTCCGGCGCAGTCCGATGAGCTGGTGGGCATACCAGGCGATGGAGTTGGACTTCCCGCTGCCGGCCGAATGCTGGACCAGGTAGCATCGGCCCGCGCCGTTCCGGGCAGTGTCCGCCAGCAGTCTCCGCACCACGTCGAGTTGCTGGTAGCGGGGGAAGATCTGTTCCCGCTTCTTCTTGCGGGTTTTCGGGTCGATCTTCTCGACGACCTGAGCGTAATTCTCCAAGATGTCAGTCAGGCCCGCACGGGTGAGGATGCGCTTCCAGAGGTAGTCGGTCTTGAGGCCGTTCGGGTTGGGGGGATTCCCCGCGCCGTCGTTCCAGCCCATGTTGAACGGCAGGAACCACGAGGCCTTGCCCTTCAGGTGCGTGCACATGCGCACCTCGTGGTCGTCCACAGCGAAATGCACGATGCAACGGCCAAACTCGAAGAGCCTCTCGCGCGGGTCACGGTCGCGCATGTACTGCTGGACGGCGTCCTCGACCGTCTGCTTGGTGAGGCTGTTCTTCAACTCGAAAGTGGCGACGGGCAGCCCGTTGATGAACAGACCGATGTCCAGTGCACGTTGCGTCTCGTCGCGGCTGTAGCGCAGTTGCCGGGTGATGCTGAAGCGGTTGGCCTCATAGCGCGTCTTCGCCGTCTCGTTCCCGGGCGAGGGCGTACCGTAGAATAGGTCGAGGTGGTTCGGCCCGTGCTTGACGCCGTGGCGCAGGACGTTGATCGTGCCGCGCTTGCTGATCTCGCCCTGAAGGCGGGCCAGGAACTTGCGCCGCGTCGGACCGTCGCTCCCGAGGTCGAGTGATTCGGCAATCTTTGGCTGCGTTAAGCGCAGGAATGCCGAAAGCTGCGCCAGGTCCACGCAGTATTCGCGATCAAAGTCGCTCGATAAGCCGCCAATCCAACCCGACCCCCCGTAAGCCGGAACCGGCTCGTGCGCCAATCCCTCCAGTACGGTGCCCGGATCGCAAGGCGCCCCGGTCAGCGCCGTGCAGATCAGCCGTTCGAGGCCGCGTTCGCTGGTGTCGGTGGTCATGGCAGCTTCCTATGCTCGGTCCGAACCCGGTAGAGCCGCTCCGTGAACCCGCCTTCCTTTTCGAACGCCCGGGCCTGCGATGCTATCTGTCGGTCGAGCAGGCTGCACGCCACCGCAATCAAAACCAGCGCCGCATTGGCGGCGATTTCGGGGTAACTGGACGGCGAACTGCAAGTGGACGATGTGGACTTTGTGGACCCGATGGACGCCTCAGCCCGTCCACTACATCCACCTCGTCCACTTGGTCTACCATGCTCTTCTTCTACCCACACCGCGACATCTTCGGCGGTCTTGGGGCGTCGATCGATCAGATCTTGCCGGCGGGGATCCTGGCGCCCCCAGATCGGCATCCCCCGCTGACGCAGAAAGTCTTCGTAGTCCAGGCGAAGCTCTTCCAGGCTCGCCCGTGCCACGTTCGTCAGCTTCAGCTCCGTCTTTTTCGAGGTGCCCGATGCCTGGCTTCCCTCGGCGATGTTCTGGACCCCGGACCGCGCGGCCTGCACCATCTGGTCGCGCGTGCGGCTGTGACGGTCCACGTAACGGTCGCAGAAGCGCACTGTGACATCGTAGACGAGCTGTGCCACCTGGAAGCTCTTCAGCCTCCGGTACCCGCCGTGCTTCGGAATCAGGGGTTCAGGCTGAATCCGAGTCGCTCTCGTCATCGCCTTCTTCCCCGTCCATCGTGTCTTCGTCCACTCCGTCCACCCCGTCCACCAAGGGTTCTTCCTCCTCCGGTAGCCGCGCCGCCGCCTCGCGCACGTCGAGCTTGCCGGTGACCACATCGGCAATAAGGCGAGTGCGGTATTCGCGGAGGAGTGCGATTTCTCGAAGTGCGGTAAAGGCTGCCTGATCAATCTGTTTCAACGCGGCATCGAGGAAGCTCACTAACAAATGTTGCTCCGCCATGGGCGGGAATGGAAAGCGATGTGCTCGCAACTTATCGCCCGTCAAGTGCGCGATGGTACTCAGGTGCCCATCGTTGAAGGCGTTCCCTTTCGCCGCAGCGCGGAGGACGTAGTACATGAAGCGCGGCACGTCCTGGCCGACGTTCCGAGGCCGAAGTCTGTGCAGCGCCTTTTGAAATCCGCACACCGCCAGTTCGCCCGACCAAAGCGCGCACCGGCCCACCTCTCCACCCTCGCACACGAGCAGATCGCCCCGTTGGACGGTGTAGCGACCGTATTCGGCTGGCGGAATGTCCATCGCGGGAAGGTCATCGACGTTGATCCGATCCCACTGAACGTCGGTATTCCGAAGATAC
This sequence comes from Candidatus Methylomirabilota bacterium, assembly GCA_016209735.1. Taxonomy (GTDB): domain Bacteria; phylum Methylomirabilota; class Methylomirabilia; order Methylomirabilales; family 2-02-FULL-66-22; genus 2-02-FULL-66-22. The sequence continues at coordinate 44,132 of JACQVN010000042.1, read as the reverse complement.
GGGAGCGCGTGGCTACCCGTGATTCGCTTGGAGTCGAGCATCTTACCGAGACATTGCGAGTACCTGTGCCTCAGCGCTGCTACATCCCAATGCTCCGGCACCTCCCCCAGCCACCCCACGCCGGAAGGCTTGAGGCGGACGTCGGGGGTCGCCTGCCCTGAGCCAGTCGAAGGAAGGCCGCGGGTGACGGCGCGGTGGATGATGGCCTGCTTCTGCTCCCCCAGCAGCTTGATTAGCTTCTTCTTGGCGCGGATATAGCCTCGGATGCGCCGGTCGGCATGGTCGAGGAAGCGGGCGATGGCGGCTTGTTCGGGGAGGGGCGGGAGCGGCAGCAAAAAGGACTTGATGGCATCGTGTGAGAGGCCATACCGGGTTACGCCGTTTGCCGCGACATAAAACGGGTACGCGATGGCGGGACTCTGTAAGGCGCGCAGGAGATAGGCCCCCTCCAGAAGCCCCCGGAACGGCCGGAGCAATGCGAGGTGGTAGCCGCAAACAAGATCGGGCGCGGCGTATTCGACCAGGGATGGAACGCCGATGTCATTCCAACTTTCCGAGTCCTTCGTGATGAGAACATCGCCCGGCTCCATCCGGAACCGTTTGATCTCGTCAGGCCTTGCGGTGGCGCGCATGAACGACAGGCGGTCGGTAATTCGGTCGTTCTTATAGACATCGACGTAGTTACAAAGGCGGACGGGTTGTTCGCCATCCTTGGTGTGTTTGTCGATGTTACTGACGCGCATCTCGACCGCGTTTCGTGAGCGCCGTACTCCCCAATGCTCCGGCACACCCCCCAGCCACGGCACACCGGAGTCCTTGTAGGCGGGATATGGCTTGAGATCCTGGATCACGCGCCCGCCTCCCGCAGCAGGTCGTCCGGGTTCCAGATGCGTTCAGCGAGCAGGCGGTAGAGCACGCCGCGTTCTTCGAGATCGGCCTTCTTGAACTGTGCGTACGACTGGAAAGGTAACCCGCTCTTCTGCACGAAGCGCAGGAGGCCAGGGTTGTGTTGGTAGCACTGCGGGTGCAGCGAGCGCGCCAGCAGATTCTGCGTGTTGTAGTGCGGCAACTTCTCCTCAAAGGTCAGCGCGCCGTAGCTCGCATTGAAGCTCTTGGGCAGGAGCAGCAGGCCACCGATGCGGTTGCGGTGTTCGGCGAAATCGGCGGGGTGGACGAACTCGTCGGTATGCCTTTCGGGATGATCAGCCCAGATGTGTTCGATCTCGTAGCGGCCCTTGCCCTCACTCACGTAGTCGAGGTAGCGCGAGGGCTGACCGGACTGGGTTTCCACATAGTCGGTCAGGCGGGCGAGGATGCGGTGCAGGGCGTAGCGGTTCTGTTGGTGGACGCGCAAGCGCTCGTTGCTAGCGAAGGTCTCCTCCTCCTTGGCGAGGATTTCACGGAGTTTGCGCGCCAGCGGTTCGGGGGCAAGGCCGCGCGTGTCTCGCATGACGATGAACATGGCGTACTGCATCGTCGAGTAGGCAATGCTACGGAAGTTCCACAGCCGCCACGCGAGCAGGATGTCCACGAAGCGGGCGACGAGGCGAAGCTTCTGAATCAGGACCACATCGCTGTCGTCGGGCTTGAGGGGCGCGAGCAACAGGAGGTATTGCAGCGTGAAGCCGTGCTGGGTGTTGTAGAGCACGTGCTCCAGCCCTGGAACGACCTCTTGTGAGGCCTTAACCAGCCGAAGGTACTGGCGGCTGTAGAAGTCGAAGTCGCGGTCGATGAAGCGGTAGTAGTCGTCGCTCTGCGTGAGCCCGATGGTGTCGGCGGCGTCGCGCAGCCAACGGTGGAACTCGGTGCCGATGCGGTCGAAGTCCTCGGGCCGCGCGCCCTTCTTACGCTCGCGGATCTTGGTGGCATACTGGCTGCGCAACCAGGCCTTGAAGCAGTCGGGTTCCACCTCTTTGCCGGCTTCGTTTAGTTCGCGGATCCGCTCGCGCCAACGGGTGTTGGCGGCGGTGCGCTTGCCAGTGTCGTCGATGTTGGTCAGTAGGTAGCCCTTGAGCATATCGGTGGGGCTCAGGGACAGTCCGCGGTCGTTCATCGTTTCGAAGATGGTGTAGGCGTCGTCGTCCGAATAGGCCGTGATCTCAACCATGTGCACGTTTTCGAGCAACCAGTCGGTGAAGTAGGGCAGCGCATCGCCCTTCACTTCGTCGGGGAAGGCCTCCTCCAGGTCGCGGTAGCGCTGGTGGAGGTTCTGGACCGACTCGGAGCGGCCGTTCAGGTCGAACGGCTGACCCGCGTAGAGCGCTTCCATGCAAGGGGCGCGCTCCTCGACGTGGAGGTTGAACGACTTCTGGCCGTACTTCTCCGAGACGATCAGCTCGTCGACGTTGACCTGGTCGTGCCGGCCTATTTGGAGTGTGCGTAGCAAGATGAGCAGCAACGTAAGGCTAGTCAGGCGCTGCTGGCCGTCGACGATGTAGCTTGCGCTCTCCTTCTTACTGATGATGATCGAGCCGAGGAAGTAGTGCGGGTAGTTTGCCACCTTCTTGCGCGCGTGGTCGGGGTCGTATTCCTCAAGGAATTTGCCGGTAAGGTCGTCGACCAGCTCGCGGATCTGCTTGTCGTACCACTTGTACTCACGCTGGTAATAGTCGATCGAATACTTAACGCCCTTCAGCAGTTCGCGGACGGTCTTGGCTTCGCCGAATATTTCCCTCATCGCGTACCCCCGATGATCTCGCCGAGCAGCCCCTCGGTCTCCTTCTCTAGCGCCAGGATGTCGGCCCGGATCTCCTTCAGGGTCCGCAGCGTCTGGGGCGTGTAGAAGTAGCGGGTGAAGCTGATCTCGTACCCGATCTTGACGCTCTCCGGGTCGTACCAGGCGTCGGCGGCGTGTGGCAAGACCTCGCGGTGGATAAAGGCCTCGATGCCCCCCTCTTCCAGCAATGGCACCTGTTCGGTGTCTCGCAGGTCGGGGTCGGGCTCGTACTCTACCGCCATCCGGCGGCCCTCACCCCGAGCCCCTCTCCCAGAGGGCGAGGGGAGGATGACATCGAAGAGTCCGCGGAGTGGGTTGGGTTCAACGCTCCGCTTGTGGATCTTCCGGATCACCGGCGGCGCGCTTTCGTCGCGCTCGGCCGTCTCCTTCAGCGCCTTGATCTCCTTCGGGGTGTAGGCGCGGGTTACGTCGCTCCCCTTGAACCGCAGTGGGCGCTCGACCGTGACCTTCCGGTAGCCGAAGGCGGCGTTGGGGAAGATCTTCGACTGCTCCGACTCCGCGAACTTCAGAAACGTGTCGCAGATCCGCTGGATGTCCTCCTCCGACAGCTCGCAGTTCTTCTTGCCCAGGTTCTTGCGCAGCGGCTTGAACCACTGGGTGGCGTCGATGAGCTGGACCTTCCCCCGCCGGTGCGCAGGCTTGCGGTTGGTGACCACCCAAATGTAGGTGGCGATGCCCGTGTTGTAGAACATGTTGAGCGGCAGGGCGACGATGGCCTCCAGCCAGTCGCTCTCGATGATCCAGCGGCGGATGTTGCTCTCGCCCTGCCCGGCGTCACCAGTGAAGAGCGATGAGCCGTTGTGGACCTCGGCGATGCGACTGCCGAGCTTCGTGGCGTGCTTCATCTTGCTCAGCATGTTGGCCAGGAAAAGCATCTGGCCATCGCTCGACCGGGTGAGCAGCGAGTACTCAGCGTCGTCCGCGTGCGTGATGACGAAGCGCGGGTCCTTGATCCCGTCCTTACCCCCCATCCGCTCCAGGTCGCTCTTCCAACTCTTCCCGTACGGCGGGTTGCTGAGCATGAAGTCGAACTCGTAGGACGGAAAGGCGTCGTTCGAGAGCGTCGAGTACTCCGGCCCGCCCTTGATGTTGTCCGCAGCGTCCCCCTCGCCCTTGAGCAGGAGGTCCGCCTTGCAGATGGCGTAGGTCTCGGCGTTGATCTCCTGGCCGTAGAGGTGGGTCGCCACCTGCTTGCCGCGCTGCTCGGCAAGCTGCTTCAGTGTCTCTTCGGCGACGGTCAACATGCCCCCCGTGCCGCAGACCCCGTCGTAGAGCAGGTAGGTGCCCGACTCAATGGCGTCGGCGACCGGCAGGAAGATCAGCATCGCCATGAGCTTCACCACGTCGCGCGGCGTCCAGTGCTCGCCCGCCTCCTCGTTGTTCTCCTCGTTGAAGCGCCGGACGAGTTCCTCGAAGATCGTGCCCATGCCATGGTTGTCGAGGCCGGGCTGCTTGACCGACCCGTCGCCGTTCCGGACGGGGTGGGGGCTCAAGTTGATGTCGGGCGCGAGGAACTTCTCGATCAGCGTGCCGAGGGCGTCCGCCTTCGAGAGCCGTGGGATCTGGTTGCGGAACTCGAAGTTCTCCAGGATGTCCTGGACGTTGGGGGAGAAGCCGTCCAGGTAGGCCTCGAAGTCCGCCTTGAGCTGCTGCTGGCTGGCGCGGGCCCTCAGATCACGCAGGGTGAATTTGGAGGTGTTGTAGAAGGCCTGGCCTGCCGCCTGCCGCAGGGCCCGGTCCTGGTGGACGATTTTCGCCTTGTCAAGCGAGGCCTTCATGTCGAGCACGGCCTGCTTCGTCGGCTCGAGCACCGCGTCAAGTCGGCGCAAGACGGTCATCGGCAGGATGACATCACGGTACTTGCCGCGCACATAAAGGTCGCGGAGCACATCGTCCGCAATCCCCCAGATGAAATTGGCGATCCAGTTCAGTTGGCTCTGCTCCATTCCTCCATCCCTTCAGGGCGGTTGCTGTGGCCCGGAATGAGAAAACGCCGATCCCCGCCAAGAGGACCGGCGCTATAGCGGTTTTCGCTCCCTCAAGAACATGAGCAACCAACCTCCAGTGTCCGAGGGACAATTGAACGGGTGGAGAGTATCAAATAGGGGGAGCAGAAGCAAGAAATGAGTGAAGGGGCCGGCGGGTGCCGGCCCCTGTGCTTGGGCAGTTCTGACGGAGGCGGACCAGAGGAGTTCGTACGCCAGAGTCACATTCACAGCCGGCAGACTTTCACAACACCTTGAAGGGCCGGAACTCCTCTGCTGGCTCCCCGAAAAAGGCCTGTCGCAAGACCGGGAGAGCTTGCCGCGCCTCGCTAGATCCGAGACCCTTCAGGGATGGAATTTCACGAATGCTGTCAAGCCGGAAGCGGCCTCCTGGAACGCTGGGAGAAATTCGAAATACATTTTGATGGCCGGCCAAGAGCTGGGCTGTCCCCAGCGCCGCTGAGGATTGTCCCGACATGAAGGTATCTGCTACCTTTGCTGCCCAGTAGAGCCGGCCCATCGCGAATCGTCGCCCTAGTCCGATCTCAAGCGGAGAATCCGTGCATCCCACGCTAAGAACCCTCAAGTCCCGCCGGTCCCAACCAAGCACGCCAATCGCCTCAACCACAGCAGCACCCATCGGGTTGTTAGCCCAGAGCCCTCCGTCAACCAGGGGAATGCCGGCCGCGTGCCTGAATGTTGGAAAGTATGTCGGAGCCGCCCCAGTCGCCAAGGCAACATCAACCGCTAGCTCCTTGTAGTCCTTTTCAAATCTTTCGTGATGCGCGGTCTTGAAGACATGTACGGCACCTGTTTCAAGATTGAGCGAAGGGATCATCAGCCGAACGGTCGAGTGCCCGACCCTCTTGTCCTTGAAAGTGCTCACGAGCGCCGCCCTGAGCGTTTCCTGCCTGTACTTCGATCTTCCGAACCACCGGAAATAACGTAAGGTCCGATTCCCTCCGAACACCTGCCCCGCCAATTCCTCATAGAACAATACCAACTCCCTCGCCGAAAACCCTAAACCTAGCCCGAGCGCAAGGATCCCGCCTGTGGATGCCCCTGCAATCAGATCGAAATACCGGGTGATTGGCTCGCACAACTCCTCCTCGATCGATGCAAGGAAAGACGCGGGAAAGACCCCTCTGATTCCGCCACCGTCAATCGAGAGAATCCGCCGGACAGTCATGATGTGCTCCCCTGAGACGGCTTCTCCTCTGGGTGAATTCCACCGCCCACCCACTCGCCCGTCGCATGCCAGATTTCATAGTAATAGAGCCATAGCGAGGTCCACGGCACGATAGTATCCGGGATGTACTTGTCGTCTCGCCAATCTTCCGAACCCGGAACAAAAAGACATGGCCGAGGACCTGGATATGTGTGAGGGATAGAGGTATCCTCGCCCAGACCCGTCAACGGCGGCGACACAACCCACACCTTCGGCCAATCACCCTGTTTGTAGACGATCCTTATGCGATACTCCTGGCTGAGGCTGGATGGCTTCACTGTTCCAAGCCAGGTAACAGAGCCCATTCTCCATTCGTGATGAAAGTGGGGGAACAGTGACTGCATCCTCGCCATCTGTTGTCCGATGTTCAACGATGGAGATCGGCGGCGACTAGGCACCATAAAAGGTATTCCGCCGAACAGGGACAGAGGCAACGGGGAGCAGAGCACCCAACACACCATTGGCCTTGCGTATACCCAACTGCTGGTGCGTCCTCATTCTCTCGACAAATTCTGCTTGCTCACGGAAGGCAGTATTCGTACCTTCCTCCCCGAACAGACGCTTGAGAGGTGCTGCTACCCTGGCGATCCCCTGTTGCCGGTTCAACTCCACCCACGACTGGCGAAGCTCCACCAACCCGACCACGAAAGCTTCGTATGCGCCTGGATCTTCTTCCCATCGTTCGCTGAGAAGCTCCCATTTATTCGTCGGATTCCGGACCTCCAAGAGATCGCCATTGCTTGGGATGTCAGCACAGATCCCGTCGAGGATCGCCATTACGGATTCATTGACGGACACCTGAGCCCTGTAGTGGTGACCGGCGAGCGTCGTCAAAACGATCGAGACAGGTGTCAGATTGGGTGTCTTCGCAAAAGCAATGTCCCTCCATCGTTTCAATAGTTGTACTACCCGCTTGAGTGGTGGCTTTGACTCCACTGGTTCCTGATCGGGAAGTGGGTCGATGCGTTTCTCCATGAACGCCACCGCCAGCCGCGCCCTCTCCTCGAACCAAGCGGCATAGCCTTTGGGATTACTTGCCCTCCACTCCATAGCCTTTCGATCTGGGACGACCACGCATTCGTCCCCAGTGCCCTGATCGGGACACGCAGGAAGGATGTCAAGATGGAAGTCATTTGCATAATTCACGCGGATGCAGCGATTCTTGCGCTCAAGCATACCCTCATAGGTGGCGTGCGACTGAAGCCGTGTCTCCATGGCGTCCAGCAGATCCACGGGATTCCCGATGTAGCGCGGATCGATTTGCAGTTCGCAGACAAGATCGAGATCGTACTCTTGTCGCTCAAGCGGGCGCACAGTGGTTCCGATCCTCAGTGACCCCTGTGGATATATCTTGGGCGCAAAGGGTGCCAGCGGGCTCCCTTCGGCCTCAAGCCAGCCACCGATCGCTTGATAGCGCTCCTCGGCCAGTTGGTGCTGCGTTGAGGAAATCTGCAACCTCCTACAAATACGATGCAGCAGATCATCAAGTTGAGTGGCAAACGATTCCGTTAAGAACATTCCCATTGCCCTCCTTCGTCCACACCGCAGAAAACAAAACCCGGCGAATCCAAGGCGATCGTCTTGCCTTGATGTGGCCGGGTTGGTTCTGGACGACATCCTTATCCTTGATGCCAACGGATTCGGATATCGGCTACCTGCGTGCGCTTCGTCTTCTCGTCGAGACAGCCTTCACGTCAGCCTGCGCCTGAACCTTCCAAGACCAGAACCGTAAGGGCGAGGCATGCCTCGCCCCTACCCGCAGGCCCCCGAACGCTCTTCGGTACCATCGTACCGCCGTACCACCGTACCGTCGTACCGTCTTTTCGTTCTCCCGACCCATTGAACCCTCGAACTTCCGAACCCCCGAACCGCTCTCGTACCGCCGTACAGCCGTACCCTCGTACCGTCGTACTCCCGAACTATCGAACCCTCGAACTCTCGAACCGCCCTTAACACTCACTGAACCCACACACGTGGCACTTCTGGCAGCCTTCCTCGAAGACCAGGGTGAAGTTCTGGCAGTCGGGGCACAGGTCGGTGGCCTTCACGCGGCCCTCGCGGGCTTCCCGCGCCTGATCCGCGCCCGGCTCGCGCAATCCGACGTGCTCGGCCAGCACCTGGGCGATGGCGTCGGGAATGGAGCGGACGCGCGACGGTCCCAAGCCGGCATCCCGTCGCCCGCCGATCCGGTCCAACTGCTTGACCACCTCTTCGACCCGCTCGCGCGGCGTCAGCCGGGAGGGCATGCGGAGTATGAGGGAGATGAGGCGGCCCAAGGCCTCGGCGTCGGCCTGGACGTCGCTGCCCGCCTTGCCGACGTTCAGGAAGATCTCAAACGGCTCACCGGAGACACCCTGGTTGACGTGCACGTACCCCGTCCCCAGGGGCGTGTCCACCCGGTAGGTGACGCCGCGGAGCGTCCGGGGCCGCGGCTTTACCACCATGGGGACCTTCTCCACCGCCGCGCCTTCCGCCAGCATCCCTCGTGCCTCCGTGCGCTGCTCTGCCGCCGCGCTGGCATCGCCGCAGATCTTCCCCGTCCCGACGTGGAGCACCTGCCCTCCGTGTGCCGACTTACACCCGTCCCGGAACACCGTGATCCCGAGGCAGCCGAGATCGTACGCTAGCCGGTAGGCCTGCCCTACGTCGGCGACCGACGCGGAATTGGGCAGGTTGATGGTCTTGGACACCCCGTTATCCGTGTGCTTCTGGAAAGCCGCCTGCATACGGACGTGCCATTCTGGCTCGATTTCGTGCGCCGTCACGAAGACCCGCCGAACGCTCTCAGGCACCTCCGCGATTCCGTCCAGCGTGCCGTGCTTGGCCACCTTCTCCATCAACTCCGGGCTGTAGAAGCCCTGCCGCTTCGCCACGCTCTCGAAGTGGGGGTTCACGAAGGTCAGGTGCCGATCCCCGACGATGTGGCTGTAGGCGATGGCGAAGAGCGGCTCGATGCCCGACGAACAGCCGGCGATGATGCTGATCGTCCCCGTCGGGGCAATGGTGGTCACCGTGGAGTTCCGGACAGGGCGGCCGAGGCGGTAGATGCTCTGGGACCAGTTGGGGAAAGGCTCGCGCTCCTCCGCCAGGCGGCATGACTCGTCGCGGCCGATACTGCTCATGAACTCCATGATCTTGTCGCCCAGGACGAGGGCTTCCTCGCTGTCATAGGGGATGCCGAGCTGGAGAAGGAGATCCGCCCATCCCATCACCCCCAACCCGATCCGGCGATTGGCCTGGACCTCGGCGATGATCTCCGGCAGCGGGTAGGGGTTCACCTGGATCACGTCGTCCAGGAAGCGGACGGCCACGCGGACAACCCGCTCCAGCTCGTCCCAGGCGATGGGCGCCTCGGGCCGATCCGGCCTGCCGAGCTTGCCCAGGTTGATGGAGCCGAGATTGCAGGCATCGTTGGGGGCCAGCGGCTGCTCGCCGCACGGGTTCGTGGCTTCGATCGTCTCCAGCTCTGGTACGGGATTCGCCGGGCTGTTGTTCACCCGGTCAATGAAGACCAGACCGGGGTCGCCCGTCCGCCAGGCGGCGTCCACGATGCGCTCGAAGACCTCCTTGGCCCGCAGCCGCCCGGTCGCCTTCTTCGTGTGCGGGTCCACCAGGTCGTACTCCGCATCCAGCCGCAGGGCATCCATGAACGCCTCGGTGGCGGCCACCGAGATGTTGAAGTTGGAGATGCCCCCATCCAACTTGCAGCGGATGAACTCGAGAATGTCCGGGTGATCCACGCGGAGAATGCCCATGTTGGCGCCCCGCCGGGTACCGCCCTGCTTCACCGCCTCCGTCGCGCCGTTGAAGACGCGCAGGAAACTCACCGGTCCGCTGGCCTTGCCGCCCGTGGAATACACGGTGGCGTCCTTCGGCCGAAGCCGCGAGAAGGCGAACCCTGTGCCGCCGCCGCTCTTGTGGATGATGGCTGCCCGCTTCACCGCTTCGAAGATCTCGTCCATCGAGTCCCCGACGGGCAGCACGAAGCAGGCGGAGAATTGGAGCCCGTTCTCCTTCCCCGCATTCATCAATGTCGGGGAATTCGGCATGAACAGGCCATCCACCATCATGTCGTAGAAGCGCGTGGCGACCTCGTGGATCTCCTCCGGGCTCTGGCCCCAGGCCGCTTCGGCAGAGGCAATGGCGCTGGCCACCCGCCAGCACATGTCTTCTGGGCTTTCAGGCCCGGCGACCCGCCCCTCCCCGCCTGGCCTTGGCGATCGATCGAGATACCGCTCCCGGAGGACGCGAAGGGCTGATTCCGACCATTGCCCCTGCTTGATGGGGCGGGCGAGTTGCGCCATGATCTGTGGCCTCCTCTTGCCGACTGCCTGGGCTGGATCGGTTGGCTCTTCTCCCGATCCCTGTGCCGCCGTCCCGGGGGACAGCCAGCACTCCTGCCCCTTGCATGAGCCGAGTCGTGGGAAGTTATGGAAATAGGCCAAACACTTGATTGGCCCACATATTGCGTATTAGCTAACTTATAACCTCTACATATGGGGCTTGTCAAGAAAATAGTTGGAGAATGTTCAGCATGCCGGTGACATCCATGGCCCCGGCGGTGAGAATGTGGAGGCGGCGGCCAATCTCTGGCGTACCGGCGGCACGCAGCACGCTCAGCCGGCTGGCGGCGCCGCCGATCCACACCGCCACCGCCAGGATGTGGAACCACAGCACCTAGGTCCGCAAGCTGATCTTGATGTCCTCCCCCGGCTATCAAGCCAGATAGCTCACTGCCGATCCGCCCAACCATCGCCTGGTTTTTGCGCGCCCAGCGCGCAAAAACCAGGGTTCACATAGCGTGGGACACCGGCGGTCCGCCTCTCCGAAGGAGTCCGTCCGCCAGTGGCGGATGCGGACCGGCGGACCCGAGCAAATCCCCCCAACCCCCCTTTGTCAAAGGGGGGCGGAGGGGGGATTTCGTTATTGCCCTTACACCCGCTTGCGCACCGCCATGGCCACTGCTGCCTTTGGACAGCGGCGCCATGGGCGCCGCACTCCATACTTACACCCGCTTTCGCACGGCCATCGCCACCGCTGCAAGGAATGCCAGCCCCGCGAAGGCCGCCGCAACCGCCACAGACGGCGCGAGGGCAGGGACCGGCCCCGCCCCCGAAGGGTTTCCCAAGTACAGACAGCGCCGGATCGCCGCCAACCCGTAGGTGAGGGGGTTGACACGCATGGCCCAGAGCAGCCAAACCGGCGCTCCCGCCGTCGGGAAGAAGGCGCCAGATAGGAGCCACATCGGCAGAAGCACCAGGGTCATGATGGCGTGGAAACCCTGGGTGGAATCGAGCTGCCAGGCGATGGCCAGGCTGAGGCTGGTCAGCCCGAAGGCGACGAGGACCATCACGCCGGCCACCTGCAGTATCGCGGCCACGGTCAGCGGGATGCCCACGAGGGGGGCAAGCGGAAGCAGGACCAGTCCCTGTACCACCCCCAGTGTCGTGCAGCCCAACGCCTGACCGAGCACGATACTCGACCTGGGTACCGGGGCCACCAGCACCCCCTGGAGGAACCCCCGCTGCCGGTCTTCCACCACCGAAATCGTGGCGAAGATGGCCGTGAACAGGAGGACCATGGCCAGGATGCCCGGATAGGAATACTCGCCGTACCCCATGCCGGCGGGGGCGCCGGGCGGACGAAACGACCCCTGGAGGCCTCCTCCCAGGAGGAGCCAGAACACCAGCGGCTGGACGAGGGCCCCCACGACGCGGCTCCGCTGGCGGAAGAAGCGCACCATCTCCCGCAGCCAGAGGGTTGCCACGGGAAGCAGGAACGGGCTCATCGCCAATAGCTCATGGTCAAAACCCCAGGCACCGTTCAAGCGCCATGACGCCTGCCGGGCCGTCAAGGCAAAATGCAAAACCGACAACTGACAACCGGAACGGACCCCCGTTGGCTAGTTTTGTCCTGGTTTTTGCGCTGAGCGCGCAAAAACCAAAATTGAAACGCATCAGGGAACTCCTCTGGGATTGGTTTAAAGGAAACAGCAACCAACCCGAATGGAGCTACCCCCGAGGGTCCGCGTGACCGCAAGAGACCTGAGACGTGCACGTCACAGCCCCACCTCGCGTTCGCTTGATGGTACTGCTTGAAAGCCCCGTGCAAAGAACTCTCTGCACCTCCTGCTAGGGGAGATCGGACGGCGGTGCAAAATTCATGTATGTCCCGCGGGTCGCAGGATCGGTTGTCGGTTTTAACCTGTCGGTTGTCGGTTTTGACTTTGCCATTGCCTCATCGGCGCCGCGCTTCGTCTTCGGGGTCGTCTCCCGCGAGGGCGTGGCCCGTCAGGTGAATGAACACGTCTTCCAGGGTGGGCTTCCCGAAACTCACCGACTGGATTTCCGCGGAGAAGGCCTCCACCACGTCGTGCAAGAAGATGTGTCCCTTCGGCACCTCCAGTCTGAGCGTCTCGCCCACCAAGACCCCGCGGCAGCCGAACCGCTCCTCGATCTTGCCTTGGAGGGCGCGGGCCACCGGGGAGTGGATCACCACCACGTCCCCTCCCAGCTTGGCCTTCAACTCGTCCGGGGTCCCCAGAGCCGCCAGCCGCCCGTGATGGAGGATGGCCACACGGTCGCAGCGCTCTGCCTCGTCCATCATGTGCGTGGTGAGTGCCACGGTGACCTCTTCCTGCTCCCTGAGCTGGTGGAGGTAAGCGACGAATTCCCGCCGCGCCGCCGGATCCAGCCCGGTGCTGGGCTCGTCCAGCAGGAGGAGGTCCGGCTGGTGCACCAGCGCCTTGGCCAGCTCGACGCGCCGTTGCAGGCCGCCGGACAGGGTCTCGACCCCATCCCGGGCGCGGTCGGCGAGGCCCAGGCGTCCCAGGAGCCGCTCAGCCCGCTGGCGCAAGGGGGCGCCGCTGAGGCCGTAGAGGTGCCCGTGGTGGCGAATGTTCTCCAGCACCGTCAGCTTCGGATCCAGGCTCGGCTGCTGGAAGACCACCCCGAGGTGGGTTCGAACGTGATGAGCCTCCCGGACGATATCGTGCCGGAAGATCTGCACGGTGCCGGCGGTGGGAACGAGCAGCGTGGAGAGGACGCGGAACATCGTCGTCTTCCCGCCGCCGTTCGGCCCCAGGAGCCCGAAGATCTCCTTCCGGCGGACGCAGAGGCTCACCCCCGCCAGCGCCTCCCGCTCCCCATAGCGGTGGCGCAGGCCCTCGACCGCCACAGCGCGATCGTCGGTTCCGCGCGTTTCGAGGTTCTCCGGGGACTGCACCTGCTCGACACTCATCCAGGCCTCACACATGCTGGTTCGGCGGCGGCGCCCCGGGCCGTCTCGCAAGCCTCCGGGCTCGCCCCAGGCACCCGAATTTAACACAGGAAGGTTGTGTCGGGTAGTGAGGCGCGGCAATCGCGGGATCAGGTGGCTCACGCAGGAGGGTCGAAGTTAAAACCGACAACCGACAAGTTAAGACCGACAACGGAGACAGAAAGGATCGGCAGGGGCGGGGCCTCATGGGGAACTGGGCGCCGCGGGCGGCGCAGGCATCCCGGCGGCCTGATGGGGGGGTCCGGAAAGATCGGGAAGGAGTGCGATCACCAGCAGGCCGCACAAGAGAAGCGGGGTCACGGCGATCAACCCCAGGGTCATCGGCTCGTACTTCAGGTGCATGAAGTACATGGCGACCAGAGAGGCTTTGGACAAGGCCAGGCCCACCAACAGGATAGCGACGAGCAGTCTCGCCAGGGGCATGAAAATCACGCCGACCTCGAGGATCGTCAAGGCCAGGAGCCACCAGAAGATGGCGATGTAGTTTGGCGGCTTGTGCGCCTGCGTCATGGCTCTCCTTTTTTTGCGCTGATCGCGCAAGAAAACAAATTACAGCAGGTAGACGAAGGTGAAGACCAGGATCCAGACCAAGTCCACAAAGTGCCAGTACAGGGCGGCAATCTCGATCTCGCTGGCATGGCCTTGCTTCAGGCCGCCCAGGAGGCTCCGGGTCAGATAACACGAGAGATACACCACACCCCCCGTGACATGCGCGCCGTGAAATCCGGTAATGATGAAGAAGGTGGTCCCGAAAAGGGATGCCCCCCAGGGGTTGCCACTCAGCCCGAGACCATCGTGGATCAGGTGCGTCCACTCATAAGCCTGCATCGCCAGAAAGCTCACCCCGCCCAGGATGGTGAGGGCCAGGAACTTCCGCAGCGCAGCCATGTCGCCCCGTTGGATCCCGTCCAGGGCCAGGACCATGGTCACGCTGCTGCAGATCAAGAGGAAAGTCATGAAGGCGGTGAGACCAACCCCCAGAACCGACGAGGGGTGCGGCCAATCGGCACTTCCGTAGCGTAGCGCCCCATACCCCGCCAGCAGGGCGCCGAAGGACATGGCGTCTCCCGCCAGGAAAACCCACATCCCCAGCTTCCCCCAGCTCTCGGGGGTGAGGGGAGACTCCGCCGGCTCGATCTCCGCCTGCACCACGGCCGACTGATTCACCGCCCACTCTCCTTGTGCGTCCAGGCGAACGGCGCGCCAGACACCTTCCGCCAGCAGCCCACGCTCGCCCGCCAGTACCGGTACACCAACCACGCCCCGATCGATCCCGCCACGGCAAAGGGCATCGCCATGAGGAACAGGATGCCCCAGTAGAATCCCCGAGCGGTCGGGTCGCCCGTAACGCCGGGACCCGTCCCGCAGACGGCGCACGCCTCCGCCGCCACCGGAACCAGGAATGCCACGCCGCTGAGACCGAATCTGAACACCAGGGGCATGCGCGTCATGCTCGCGCGTTGGTTTTTGCGCGCTCAGCGCAAAAACCAGCTCACATCAGGTAGACGGACGGGAACAAGACAAGCCACAGGCCCACCACGAACATCCAGTACATCTTGCAGAGCTGGATGCCGCCATGCCACTCCCGCGAGAACCAGCCGCGCGCGGCCAGCACCCAGACCGTGGCCAACCACAGCACCGCCGCGAGGACGTGGACGCCATGGCATCCGATCAGCGTATAAAAGGTCGCCCCATACGTCCCGCTCTGCAGGGTCAGCCCGTGGTGCGCCAGACGGATCCATTCGCTTCCCTGCACCGCCAGGAAGGTCGTCCCGAGGAGCGCCGTGAGCCCGAGGCCGTGGACGAGTCCCGCCTGGCTCCCGTCCCGGATCGCCCGGTGGGCCCGGCGCATGCTATAGGCGCTCGCCACCAGGATCCCGGTATTGAACCAAGTCACTCCGATCGGCAGGTATGGCTCGCCGGGCGGCGGCCAGCTCGTACTCGACAGGCGGAAGACGAGAAAGGCCCCCAGCAAGCCGGCGAAAAACATCGTCTCGAAGGCCAGGAACATCAGCATACCCAGGACGGCATTGCTGACCACCGGTTCTCTTCGGGGCGGTTGCCAGCCGGGAGGGTCCCCGTTATCCGACCCGGGTGGGAGGATGGGAGGCATCTCCGGAACCTGGAGGGCCACCTCCTCCAGCGCCGGGGCCGTCACTATTCCCTGCACCACCACACCCCTCCGAACGCCCACTCACGCCGGACGAAATATGGCCTTCCGCTGCGAGAACGATCGGTCACTGTTTGGATTGCGGCGTCACGACGCCGCTTTTAAAGCGGTGACGCCGCTGACCCGACACCGCACTCCAAACGCGGAGGGCTGCCGTGCGTCTCTGCGCCACCGCATCTTCTCGGCAGCGCCCCATGCGCGCTGGCCTGATGACTCAGGCCCCGACAGTTCGTTCCCGGCGGCACTCCCAGCACCTTGGCAGTTCAGCTACTTCCGCATCCCACACCGATCAGAACGGCAGCGTGTCGAGCGCCATCAGGACCAGCAGGGCCGGAAGGTACACGAGGGATGCGAACACGAGGCGCCGCGCGTCGACCGCCGACCGCGAGACCGCCAGGACAATCCCGCAGGCGAGCAGGCCTGTCCCCAGCACCAGCGCCCCCAGGAAGTAGACCGCGCCCGTCAGGCCCATCAGCGTCGGCAGCGGCCCCACGGCCAGGAGGGCCAGGCAGTTGCCCACGATCTGGCGCGCCGTGCTGCCGCCGTCAGGCTCGATCACCGGCAGCAGTCGGAAGCCCGCTCGCGCGTAGTCGGCGCGATACAGCCAGCCGATGGCGAGCGAATGAGGCATCTGCCAGAGGAACAGGATGGCGAAGAGCGCCCAGGCCCCCGGGCCGAAGTCGCCTCGCGCTGCCACCCATCCCGTGACGGGAGGAAGCGCCCCCGGAATCGCGCCCAGTACACTGCAGAGCGAGGTCCGCCGCTTCAGGGGGGTATAGACGAAGAGGTAGCTCACCACCGTGAAGGCAGTCACCAGCCCGCACACTGCATTTACGCGCAGGCCGAGGTATAGCGGCCCTGCCGCCGCCAGCATCGTCCCGAAGGCCAGCGCCTCGCCGGGCTGGAGCCGGCCGGCCGGCAGGGGGCGCAGCCGGGTCCGCTCCATCTTGGCGTCCGCCTCGCGCTCCAGGAGCTGGTTCAGCGCCAGGGCGCCGCCCGCCGCCAGCGCCGTCCCGAGCACGACGTGGAGTAGCCGGAGGATATCCGGCGCCCCAGCGGATCCGAGGTGAAACCCCACTCCGGTCGTGACGACGATCATCAACACCATCCGGGGCTTCGTCAGGGCAAAGAAATCCGCGGCCCGGCGGGCCGCAGACACCTCCCGCGCCGGTTGCCGGGTGAGGGCACGGGGGAGGGCATCCGTTCGCAAGCTCATGCGGTCACCTGTCCGCCCGACGGACCGTGGCGCTTAGCCAGCGTCGGGGACGGCCGGCGGGACTGGTTCTGGGGTAAGTAATCCTCCGCCATGCCGGGCACGCTGTACTCGTACGGGCCCCCGTGGACGACGGGCAGCGCCTCCCCCCAGTTCCCGTGGGGCGGCGGGGACGGCGCCGCCCATTCCAGCGTGTTCGCCTGCCATGGGTTCCGCTCCGACGGCTTTCCTGCGATCAGGCTCCAGACAAAGTTGACCACGAAGAGAATCTGCACGAGACCCAGCAGGAAGGCGTTCGCGGTGATGAACACGTTGATGGGCTGCAGCGGCTGCAGGAATTCGTACTGCAAGGGGTTGTAGATCCTACGCATCATCCCGCCCACTCCAAGGATGTGCATGGGGAAGAAAACGCCGTTGAAGAAGATGAAGGTGGGCCAGAAATGGAGCTTCCCCAGGGTTTCATTCAGCTTCCGGCCGAAGATCTTCGGAAACCAGTAATAGATGGCGGCGAACATGGCAAAGATGATCCCCGCGACGACGTAGTGGAAATGGGCCACGATGTAATAGGTGTCGTGGATGAAGATGTCCACCGGGGTGGAGGCCATGAAGATGCCGCTCAACCCCCCGATGACGAAGTTCGAGACGAACGCGAGCGCGAACAGCATGGGCGTCGCAAACCGGATGGATCCCCCCCACAGGGTCCCGAGCCAGTTGAAGGTCTTGATGGCCGAAGGCACCGCGATCACCATGGTCGAGAGCATGAAGGCCGTCCCCAAGAGCGGATTCATCCCGCTGATGAACATGTGATGGCCCCAGACGATCCAGGAGAGGAAGGCGATGGCGATCATGGAGAAGGCCATGGCCCGGTACCCGAAGATCGGCTTGCGGGAAAACGTGGACAGGACATCCGACGTCACGCCCATGGCCGGCAGGACCAGCACATAGACCTCGGGATGGCCGAAGAACCAGAAGAGGTGCTGCCAGAGGAGCGGCTCTCCCCCGCCCTCGGGCAGGAAGAAATGGGTTCCGAGGTTGCGGTCGAACAGGAGCATCGCCAGCGCCGAGGTCAACACCGGCAGCGCCAGGAGCAAGAGGATCGCCGTGATGAAGAGGGACCAGATGACCAAGGGGAGGCGGAACCACGTCATGCCGGGCGCCCGCATGTTCACGACGGTGGTGATGTAGTTGATTGAGCCCATCATGGAGGAGACGCCCAGGATGATCAGGCTGATGTTCCAGAGGTTCTGCCCCCAGTCCACGCCGGTGTAGATCGCCTTGGCGGTGAGCGGCGCATACGCGGTCCAGCCGCCCGCCGCGTGGCCGCCGGGAACGAAGAACCCCGCCAGCATCACCAGGCCCCCCAGGAGCCCAGACCAAAAGGAGACCATGTTCAGGACCGGGAAGGCCATGTCCCGGGCGCCGATCATGAGGGGGATCAGGAAGTTCCCGAAACATCCGATCATGATGGGCATGACCGCGAAGAAGATCATGATCGTGGCGTGCATGGTGAAGAGGGAGTTGTACGTGTTGGGAGGGATGATCCCCTCGACCATGTACGGCTCCGGGACCCAGCCGAAGCCGGGCACGGCCGTTTCGGGCCAGGCGAGCTGCCACCTCATGAGCATGGCCAGCGCGCCGCCCACGATCAGCATGAACAGGCCCAAGAACAGGAACTGCCGGCCGATCATCTTGTGGTCGGTGGAGAAGATGTAGGTGCGCCAGAACCCCAGCTCGTGATGGACGTGGACGGCAGGTCCGGCGGTCATGACCGCGGGGTCAGCCATTCTGTCTCGCTCTTCTATTAATTTTTGCGCGCCAGCGCAAAAATCAGGAGGCCGGCCATTTCTCCTTGACCCACTTGGCGTACTCCTCAGGCGTATGCACGTAGAGCCATCCCTTCATCCCGGAGTGGCCGAAGCCGCACAGCTCGGCACAGGGCATCTCGTACTGGCCGGGCTTGGTCGCCTCGAACCAGACCGGAATCTCCCGCCCCGGGACGGCGTCTTGCTTTAGGCGCAGGTTCGGCAGGAAGAAGCTGTGGATGACATCCTTCGCCTGGAGGACGACCTCCACCGCCTGGCCCACGGGCACGTGGAGCTGGTTCTCCAACACCAGGTCGTCCGCCGTCCCAAACTTCCTGTCTGGCCCGGGGTAGAGGATCTCCCAGTTGAACTGCTTCGCGGTGACTTGCACCTTGAAGTCACTGGGCGGGACGTGTCCCTTGATCCTCGCCCAGGTGGCCTGGCTGATGAACGACAACGCGACGAGGATGATGGCCGGGACGACGGTCCAGACGATCTCGAGAGTGGTGTTCCCGTGCGAGTAGATGGCTCGCCGACCCTGCCGCTGGCGATACATCACCAGGAAGGCGATCATCGCCACGGTCACCAGAATGAAGACGGCAGCAGTGATGTAGTAGATGAGATAGAAGAGGGAATCCACCTCCCCGCCGTACGTGGACACATTCTCCGGTAGCCAGCGCATCATGACCCGCTGCCTGCCCTTCGTTGTTCCGGACATTGAGCCGTCTTGCAAACGTGAAACGTAGGCGAAAGGGGAGCAAATCACTCTCCTCTCTCTTTTATTCCCTTAACATCAGCCATGTCAAGCAGGAACGTGGGGGACTCTTGCCAATTCCGAGGCGCTCGGCGGTGGAAGGTGTTTTTCGATCAGGCAGGATCAGGGCAGCCGTGTTTGTTCCTCTAAAGGAAGCAGGCCCTCCCCCGTCAAGGAGGCAGGGCCTGCCGCCCGGACCTATGTTTTTCAATTACGGTTTTCGCGCGGAACGCGAAAACCGCATGGCTACTTCTTGGCAAGCTCAAGCGTCAGCTTCGCATCTTCCTTGGCCTTGATGCTGACCTCCTTCACCTGCTTGCCCAGCGTCTCATGCCAGATCTCGACCTTGTAGTTGCCAGGCGGAAGGTCCTTGATGCTGAAATTGCCCTTCTCATCCGTCACCGCCACGAAGGGGTGGTCCGTGGCCACGATCCAGCCGGCCATCCAGGCGTGGGCGTCGCAGGTCACCTTGATGATTTCCGGCTTGGTGAACTTCTCGGTCAGGGTCTTCTTGAACTTGGGCTGCGCCTTGTTGATGGCGGGGTTAGCCGTGCTGTGGGTGTGGATGTTGTGCAGGATCCCGTCGCTGTTCAGGATGTCCAACTGCCCCGTGGTGGGCACTACCATCACGCGCGGGAGGTACTGGCAGCCCTTCTGGTCCAGCACCACCTTCGCCGAGGCGAACTTTCCCCCCTTCACCCCCACCACAGTGACCACGGCGTTCTTCAGGCCTTTGTCCGGGCCTACGACCAGCGCCTCGTCATAGATCTCGCTCTTGCCGCACACCTCCTTGTCCTTCGTGACATCCAGCTTCTTCTTGGGCGGCGGATTCTCCGCGTAGGTCATCCGCCCGCTCAAGCTTCCCAAGTCCTGAGCCCGGGTCACGGCCACGCCTCCCAGCAGGACACCCATGATGGCTACCACCGTCCAGAGCACTCTCATGCCCCCCTCCTTCTTCCTTCCTGGCCTCATTGGCCTGACCGCCGATTGTCAGCCGCTCTCGAGCCTGCTCACCGCCTCCCCAGGGACATCGCGAACCCCTTCGGCGCCAGGGCGGCGTGGGCGAGATCTCGCACCCCCCGATGACCGCAGCCAGAAAACCGCCACTTCTCCCTGCGACCAGTTCACTGTAGCACGGCAACGCGCTTGCCAACAGTCTTTCCTGCCCGTGGGAATGCCTCCCAAAATCTGCCCGTGGGCCCCGCCGTTGTCCTGTTCCGCTGACAATTCCACCGTTGGGATGAACTGCTGGGGTCAGTGGGATGAAGGAAACGGGCGCCAGTCTTGGGGCCTCAGCGCACAAGAGGACCGGGCGCTCGAGAGGCACCGGAGCTGTAAAGGTCGGCACACTGCTGGCAGAGTCCGCAGGAAGGCGTCCAGGTGGGGAAGCTGACGCGGATGCGATCCACTACCGCTGGAGGAAGCTGATCGGGGTGCGTTTCGAAAGCGCGGGTGGGGAAGCCGCACAACGGGCACCGACTACCTGACGCCAAAGAGCGCGCAGCCACCGGGCTGGGCGCGAGGGCGCCGGAAGGGGCATCGACCGCAGCTAGCGGAGCGGTGGCGAAGGCAACGAGGGCGGAATGGGTGAGGGGGCCGCTGCTGAAGAAGCGGGCGAAGGCCTCCACGGCCTGCCCCCCCAGCATCCCGAACGTCCGCAGGAATTCACGGAGGCGAGCCTCGCGGATTGAGGCCGGTGCCCTGCCCTGCCCCGCGAGACGGCCGTCAATATACGTGTCCCAGAGGACGCGGTACCGGTCCTGGACCAAACCCTCGTGTGCCGGCCCCAGCGCAGCCCGCGGCAGCCGCGGCTCGTAGCCGAAGGCAGGCGCCAGCATATCTCCGATATGGAACAGCTCGTGGCGGAGGAAGGCCAGCAGCGTTTCGGGGTCCAGGAGGCTCTGGGGAAGCAGCCGGATCCCGACCGATCTCCTCGTCGTCTCTCCCGTCCCCTCCCCCCCGGGGCAAACGAAGAGCTCCGCGCCTTCATTCATGCCGGTTCGGGCGTGCATCACGACGCAAACGCGGGTACTCCCAACAATCCGCGGCTGCTCATGAAGAGCTTGCCAAAGCACCCGACCCAACCCCAGACGTTCAAACCAGGCTGCGTGGAAATCATGAAAGGCCGCCTCTCGTTCCTCCGGGCCCTGAATCTCGTACAGGCGGTCCCGCCCCAGTCGGAAGGTCGTCTCCTCTGCGCGAATTCGCAGCGCGCACAGCACCGCTTCCTCTACGAGCCATGGATCGCATTCGAGCGGGAACCCACTCGACGCCGGCACGGGAAATGCCGATGGCGGAATGATTGAGGCAGATCGAAACATCGGGGTCACTCGCGGCATCAGACGATGGTCAACCAGCGGAACGGTGTCACCCACGCCAGCGTCGTTCGGATTCGGTCATTGGCCCCTTCGCGTTCGCTCCGGGCTTCCAGCCGACATCGGGGACTCGATTTGGAGGAGGTCGTCCGCGCGACCGCACGCCATTGGCGCCTCCCCTGGAGAAGTCGAACGCAGTCGGAGGAATTCCGGACCCTGAGGCGCACCGACCCGCACACATTCGGACGTGACGAAGGCTTCGAGGAGTCCCCCCAGCGCCGCGTAGAACCCGCCGCGATCCTCGCGGGCCAGCCTGCGACCAAAGGCCGGCCCCCATTGTCCCAGGTGATGTCGGAGAAAGAAGCGGTCAGCGCGATGGGTTTCTTCCAGCGAGGCGGCCTCGTCCCGTACGAAGGCATACGCCTCCTTCCGGGCCAGGAAGAGGAGAAACTCGCACTCACAGGAGATGTGATCAATGCGCTCATGCTCGGAGGGTTGCAGGACAAGCCCGAAGGCCCGGTAGAAGCCTGCCAGATCACTCATCTCTTGCGGGGGCTGAAACAGGGAGTCCCCGCCGTACTCGGTCTCATAGGGTGGGACGCCGGCACGGGCCGTATGGCCGAAGAGTCTCCTGAAGGAGGTTTGAAGCCCAGCAAGGGAGTGCAGACGCGCCGGGGATACCCGGGGAGCGAGAGTCCGGCGGATGAGCCTGGCCAATTCCGTCCCCTGCGCTTCATCGAGGACGGACGCTGCGTCGGCGAGGGCCGAGACCCCAGCTTCAGAAGCGAGACGGGACACCGTTTCGTCCGTTGGCGGACGGAACCCCAGCGCCAAGGCCTCATACAGGATGCTGCGACAGAGGGCCAGATCCGACTCGTCTAGTTTCGGATTCCGCATATCGGATTTCGCATTCTCTTCGAGTCCCCTCTTCCATGCTCCTCCGACCACCGCACTCGATTTCGGCCTCCGCACCCTTTCTCCTCCCCTTGGGGAGGGTGGAGAGAAGGGCTGCCCTCCCACCGGGCGCCGGGGGGGATGGGTGGGGCCTGCTCCCCCGAAGACGCGAGAACGGCAGGCTATGCTGTATCCACTTCCGGAAGACGGAGACAGGTCTCCGCACACTGTTGGCGTTCCGGCCATAGGGAACACTGCTGAGCCCGAAGGATCGGCCGGCCGAAGGCCGAGGTAATTGCCGCTCGCGAAGCGTCGATGCTCACAGTCGCTTTCGAGCCTTTCTCGGGACACGTCAACACCCTTGCACGCCGATAGCGGCCGAACACATGCGCCGCTCGCGGGAGCAAGACATACACGGCCGCCAGGGTCAGGATGGCGACGATCACCAATACGGGGTTGCTCATGGCTCCCTCCTCAGATGGAGTTCGCGTGGATGGCAGGCCGCACGTGGACGGGTTCCTCCACGCTGGTCCGGAACAGTTCTTCTCCGTTTCTCCCGTACGCAATTACGGCGTCGTTGTACAGGGTCACCCGTCTTCCTCGTAGGGTCCCCTCGTACACCATCGGCCCCTCCTTCAGCGCATACCGGTCGATGATGAACTTGGATCGCCGGAAGAGCTGGAGCACCGCCAGCAGCTCCCGGTCGGGCTTCTCGTACCGCTCGATAGCCTCGTCCACCCCCGGGCCGAACATCTGCCGGAGGTAGTCGCGCGGGACCCAGCGCGGCGGGATGTAGTAACCGTTGGGGGCGGTACCGAACTGGGGATAGAGTGGCAGGGCCACCTTGGCCACGTGGACCAGGTAATAGATGGGGTTGTAGCGATCCTCGGCCCACGTCCCATCCGGGTTCAACTTTACCAGGCCCTGGAGGCGGATCTGGCCGATACAGGCGGCCATGCACCGGGTCTCCATGGGCTTCCCCTGGCCCTCCGGGTCCTTCCCCTCGATGCGCGGGTAGCACGCCACGCACTTCTCGGAAATCCGGGTGTTGCCCCGGTACATGGATTTCTTGTACGGGCACGCCTCCACGCACTTCCGATAGCCACGGCATTCCCGCTGGTCGATCAGGACGATCCCGTCCTCCGGTCGCTTGTAGATGGCCTTGCGGGGACACGCGGCCAGACACGCGGGATACGTGCAGTGGTTGCAGATCCGGGCCAGGTAGAAGAACCACGTCTTGTGCTCGGGAAGCTTCTCACCAGTCTTGTGCCAGTCAAAGAACTTCCCGCGCTCCCCCACCGGATTGTCCTCGTAGATGTTCGGGGAGTTCCACTCCTCGTCGGTCGGCAAATAGCCGAGCACCCGGGCACTGTCGGGGGCGAGCATCCGCGGCGCCTCGAAGATGGTCCGTCCGTCGTACCGGCCGTACGGCTGCTTGCGGTCCGCGGAAAGTTTCCCCGACCAGCGCAGGCCTTCGGGGTTGGCCTCTGCCAGCAGTTGCAGGATCTTCATGTCCCAGAACATGGGGTAGCCGCCGTACGGTTTGGTCTCAACGTTGGCCCACCACATCTGTTCCTGGCCCTTGCTGAAGGTCCAGGTGGACTTGCAGGCCATGGTACAGCTCTGGCACGCGATGCACCGGTTGATGTTGAAGACGAAGGCAAACTGCCGCTCCGGGAAGGCCGCCGCGTATGGGTACGTCATCTCGCGGCCGAGCTGCCAGTTGAACACGGGCGGCATCACGCACCTCCCAGAGGGAATGGACGATCACCAAGTGTCCGATGGATTCTCAGCAACGCGCTCCCCGTTGAACATCGGTCATGGGTCGTGAAGGAAGCCTCGGGCTCGATCATCCGTCTGGCGTCCCGCAACACCCGGGGGCGTCGTGAATTCGTCCCGCAGACCGGCCCCAGACGGCAACACATTCCTCCACGATGGTCCGGACCCGCTCCTCTCCCAGGGCCCGGTACACCTCATGGGCGCCTGCGTAAAAGGGATCCCGGAAGAGGCCCAGCACGCCGCACGCATCGAAGCCCATCCGGGCGAACTCCTCGCCGAGGACGTAGGCCATCTCGCGAGTCGCCCCTTCCTCCGAGGGCAGGATGACGCCAACCAGCATCTGGGGATCTGCGGGGTCGGGATCGCCGTACGGCACTGCGGTACCCCTCTGGAACGACCGGTGACTGAATGAGCCGATGCCCGCCGCCCGGGCTCCATCGGTCACCGGTCATCGGTCATCCTGGCCGTCAGGCCCTCGTGATCTTGACCAGCGTGCCGGCCAGGTACTGCTTCATGAAGTCGTTCTCGTTGTCGGGAGTAAACCCGGAGGTTGCGGGCTTCCAGACCCCCCGGCCGCCCAGCCCGCCGTCCTCGGCTTTGGTCACTCGCACCAGGGTCTCCTTGGGCACGGTGTTGACGGCGTGGTTGTCCGCCTCGCCGCCGAAGATGAAGCCCATGAACGCTTTGGATTTATGGAACAGGGAGTCCGTCTGGTGCATGGGCATGTGCCAGTTGCGCGTGACCGACTGCTGCGATCCATAGCGCAGGTTGGCCTGGTAACCCGTATTCTCCGACAGCGCCCGCCCGTCAGACCGCGTCTCGTGAGCCTTCACGCTCTTCTCCGTGGCGATGAAGGGAGCGTGCTTCATCATGATGCAGTTGTACGGATAGGCATGGTTATACTTCACCCGCAGCATGCAGCGGGACACCTTGTAGAAAGGATCGCTCGGTTTGGCGCCCAGGTACGGGCGGTCGGCCGGGTTGGCGTCCACGTACACGTAATCCCCGTCGTTGATACCCAAGTCCCGGGCCGCTTGGGGGTTCATATGGAGTTGGTGCTCGCCTACCGAGGGGGCTCGCCTATCCAGGCGGTAGGGATCACCGAAGTTACTGTCGAAGAGCATGTGCCAGTCCACGTTGGACCAGCTCGAGTGCACCCGGTGGCGTGTCTTCGGTGTCAAGCAGTAGAACCGGAACCCTTTCTCCCAGAGGAAGTTCTTCGTCCCCTTCACCTGGGACCAGGGGAGCTTCACGTTGCGCACCGTCCTTTCGTCCCAGTGCTCGGCCGAGAGGGGAATCCCGTAGTCGTCGGGGCGGATGTACGGGTTGGCGCTGACGATGACGTTGGGGAGATAAGGAGTGGCCTCGGGGCCCTCCCGGTGAACGATGAAGTTCTCGCCGTATTCAATAGCCTCGGGCACGTCCGCATAGGCGTGCAGCCGCCCCGTGTCCGTGTGGAACGGCTCGCTGTCGTGGACTTGCTCGTAGAACGGGATCCGCGGATAGGTGCGGAAGAGCATCAGGGCGCCACCGGGCGGGCCGTACCTCCCGGCGAGGATGTCTTCCAGCTTGTAGCCCTGGGTGGTGGTGCAGGTCTCCAGCAGGCGCTGGATGTACACCTCGCGCTTCCCCTCCAGAGCGAACGTGAAGTAGTCGGCGAAGCGCCGGTCCCCCGTGACCTGGCTCAGGGCCTTGGCGATGCCCGCCAGGATCATCAGGTCGTCCCGGCTGTCGAAGACCGGCGGGATGCCCCCCTTCCAGATCTGGAGGAAGGGGTTGGAGCAGCTCGCCGTGATCTCCAGCCCCTCGAACTCCAGCCAGCTATTGGCGGGCAGGGCGATGTCCGCGTACTCGATGGAGGCCGTCATTTGGATGTCGATGGCGACGATCATCTCCACATGGGGGTTCACGTTCTTGATGACCCCGTATGCCCACTTGGCGTTGTTGATCAGGTTGACGTTGCTGAAGATGATCGCCTTGGTGGGCGTCGGCATGTGGGTCTCGCCGGTGAAGGTCCGGCGGCCGTATTTGGGTGTGGTGACGACCAGGGCCTGGTCGCCGTGGTTCCAGTAGGCCGGCTCCTCGTCCTTGGTATAGGCGTGGGTCTTCACGTCCTTGCCCGGGGTCTTCGGGTCGAGCGCCGGGTTGAAGGGATCCTCGGCCACCCACCCCTTGAAGCCGGGGCCGGTCCAGGGCGAGCCCTGGAAGAGAGCCGCCTTGTAGTTGCCGGCCCAGGTGTGGCAGCCCGCCCCCGGCTTCCCGATGTTGCCCGTGAGCATCAAGGGCAGGTAGGCGGCTCGATTCATCTCCGTGGCGTGGAACCAGTGGTTGATCCCCTCGCCCTGGTGGATGGCCACGGGCTTGAGTTCCCACATGTCCCGGGCGAGCTCTAGGATCAGCTCCTGGGGGGCGTGTGTGATCTCCGCCACCGTGTCCAGGTCATAGTCCTTGAGGTGGGTCTGGTAGAGGCTCCAGAGCGTGGCGACCTCGACCTCCGTGCCATCCACCAGCGTCAGCCGGAATGTCCCGACCAGGGCAGGTGCCAGCCCCTTCTCGGCCATCCGCTCGCCCACGTCATCCCGGGTGACGACGCGGGGTCCGTTGGCTCGCTCGTCCCAGACCACGAAGTCGCCCAGCTTGGCGTGCTGGTCGGGCGTGAAGCCCTGGATCTTCATGGATGGACCGTCGGGGGACAGCATCGTGCGATACCCGGGGAAAACCTCGTGAGCGCGCAGACGCCTCAGGCTGTCGGTCCGGACCAGGAGCGGAAAGTCGGTGAAGGCCTTCAGGAAGACCTCGTCGTACCACCGGTTCTCGATCATCAGGCGGGTGACGCCCAGCCAGAGGGCGGCGTCGGTCTGGGGCCGGATGGGAATCCAGTAGTCCGCCTTGGTCGAGGGCGGCCCGTACTCCGGGGCAATCACGACGATCTTGGCCCCCCGCTCCATGCACTCGATGAACCAGTGGGAGTCCGTGAGCTTGTTCTCCACCAGGTTCTTGCCATCCATGATGATGAGCTTGGAGAAGCGGAGGTCGTTGAAGTCGCAGTCCGAGGCCTGCAGGCCGTGCACCCATGGATGGCCAGGCGCCTGGTCCCCGTGCCAGGTGTAGTTGGACCAGTTGCGGCCGGCCTTGGCCTCCCTCGGGCCCACCCGCCGGATGATGCTGTCCAGGATCGCCAGGGAGTTGTTCAGCCGGTACATCCCGTACTTGCCGATGACGCCCAGGAGGCCCATCCCGCCCCGCATCTTGATGCAGCGGGTCCCGGCGCCGCCCGTGGCCGCCACCATCTCGGGCTGGTAGCCCAGGGCCAGCAGCCGGTCTTTGCCCGTCTCCCCGCTGTACCGGTCGGCGATGCTCACGAGGGCCTTGGCGATGTCGGTGAACACCTCCTCCCAGGAGATCTGGATGAATTCATCCTGGCCCCGCCGGTCGAACTTGTACTTCGCCTTGAGCTCCGGCGTGAGCGCGGGAAAGCCAGCGTCGGCCCAGGCCTTCCAGCCCTTCCGGACGATGGGATGCTTCAGGCGGTACGGCCCATAGAGGACCCGGTGGAAGGTGTACCCCTTGGCGCACTGCCGCGGGTTCCAGTTCGCCGTGGCCTTGTTGCCGTAGATATCCGCGTAGGTGTGGTAGTCGTAGGTGTTGCCCAGGCGGGTGACGATGCCGTTCCGGACGTAGGCGCGAACCCGGCAGGCGTGCGTATCGTTCGGGGAGCAGACCCAGTCAAAGACGCTATCGTACTTGTACTGGTCGCGATAGATCTTCTCCCAGTCCCGGGATACCGACCCGGCGAGAGGATTCTCGCCGGGGTCCGCCGCGGCGAGGAGCCGCAAGGGAAGTCCCAGTTCGGCGCCCGCCACCCCGGCCCCCACCCCTATCCAGCGGAGGAAGTCGCGCCGATCCATCCTGGTCACTGCCTGCTTCGGATCAGGAGCCATGAGCCTATCTCCCCGGGCGACTCCGTGGCAGCGTTCGCTACCCCTTCACCCCTGCCCGCTCTCCGCGGGGGAGAAGATCTTGACGAGCATTGTCGCTACCGTTCGATCCACAGATCCTGCCAGATGGTCACGGATTTCTTCCCGTCCCGGTCTCCGGCGCTGCCGTTCCAGACAGCGAAAGCCACCGGCACCACGCTCCCGGGCATCAGGCTCACCGATCGCTCGCCCTTGGGCGCCAGGGACCGCCGGAAGATCACCCGGTAGGTATCGGTGGCATAGACGCCTCGGGCCTGCGCCGCCTGCTCCGACCGCGGGCGTGCCCGCAGGGTTCCGAAGCCCTGTGCCACGAGGTCCTCGGCCGCGCTGGCCCGCGTCGGGTCGGACACGATGTTGCCGGCACCCCAGCCCGTGACGAAAGTCGGAGCCGCCTGCAGGGTGAGCGCCTGCCGCGTCGGCTGCTCCAGAGGCGAAATCTCCGGATTCGGATAGGAGTCGATCCCGAGATTCGGATAGACCTTCTCGAGGTCCTGGAAGGCCGGCTCCAGGTCCGCCTGCCGCTCGGACTTCCACATCCAGATGTTCACAAACTGGCTCTTCGCCCCCATGGCGAAGAACGGCGGATCAGGCGTCAAGGAGAATTGCGCCGCCACGGCATCCCGGAAGTCTTGGGGACGCATGGCGGTATGGTCGTGGGTTGCATCCGACCAGACCAGCAGGAGGGCAAGGTCCTTCCCATCGTGGAGGGCCCGGACCGTCACCTCCTCGGGCCGCTCGGCCCGCCACCAGAGCGGCATCAGGTGCAACTTCACCGGCACCGCCAGGCGCCAGGCTCCCGCGTCGGGATGCTCCGGCAAGCGATCCGCGCGCCGGGCCACGATGGTGAACTTCTTCATCTGCACCCGCGCCCGCTGCTCGTCGCTGGACCAGGACCGGACAAGATGGACGAGGTGCCAGGCATCCTCGCCGTAAGCCCAGTCGCTCATGGGCATGGGCGTGCCGGGCATGCCCGCCACGATGCGACGGTAGATCTCCGTGGGTTCGGGACTGCCCTTATAGACTCCAAGCGTCAGATCCCGGGGCCGCGTGGGATAGCCCTTGTCATCCTTCTGCTGTTCCGTGGTATCCCCCTTGCCGGTTTTCCCGTGACAGGAGGCACAGGCGTCCGCATACCGTTCGAGGGCACGGGCCCGGGCCTCTGGCGTAGAGGGCGGCTCCGGCGGGATCCGAATGACGCCGGTCCCCGCCTCCTCCTCGCCCCTGGGGTCTGTCGCGGGCTTCACCTGCCACGGCTTCTCCGCGAACGACTTCACATAGTGGACCAACCCCCACCGTTCCTCCTCGGCGAGATGTCCCCAGGAGGGCATCGCCGATCCCGGCATGCCGCGGGAGATCGTCCGGAAAAGATCCTCGTCGGTCGGGTCCCGCTCCCACGTGGAGACCAGGGCATATTTTGCCTCCACGAAGTCACGGGGCTTGGGATAGAGCAGATAAGCCGCCTCACCCTCGCCCCGCCCGTCGGCGCCGTGGCAGGCGACACAGTGTTTCTCATAGAGGCGTTTGCCCAGACCCAAGAGTTCCGGGAAGGGCGCCAGATATCTCGACGGCGCCAGCGAGACGGGAACCGCTCTGCCTACGGTTGGCGCTGGCGGGGACGGGTGTGCCGGGGCCATATGCATCGCCGGCCGCTCAGGGTCTGCGGCGCAACGCCAGCCGCCCGCGAGTAGAACCAGAGCTGCTGCGGTTCCCCGTAGCGCCACCCGCAGATTCCCCACGGATCGATCCTCCCAGGCTTCGAGACTTCGCAGGGCGAGATGGGCAGGATATGGCCACTACGCTACAACAGAGCCGGCTGTTTTCACTTGATCTAGATCAAGTCCGTTTTCAGGAGGGGGTGGGGAACAGGTGGGCGCAGATGGGACGCGAGGTCCAGTGGAAGTTGTGGATGCAAAGGCCTTGCGTTATTCTTCTCGCATACGCCCGCCCGCCAGATTGCTCGCCCGCTGAACAGGGCGGGTCTTGACCGCAGCAACGCACGGCGATCAAGCGACTGCATGCTGGCGGGCGGGCGTCGGCAGGCTCGCGCCTCGGAGTTCGATGGCATCCTGCGTCTGCCGTTCTCACCATAGGCACGGAGTGTTCATGACCATGATCGGTCACCACAGCAGACGAAAACGACCTGGACGCTCCGGCCCATCCCTCCGCGTCGCCGCGGTGGACATTTCACGCTCAGGGTTTGCGGCGGTGCAGAGTCCGGATGTAGACCACCAGGTCCTGGATCTGCGCATCAGTGAGCTGGCCGCTCCAGGCCGGCATGAGGGGCGACTTCCCCATGGCCTGGCCACCCTTCTTGATGAAGTCAAAGAGCTGCTGATCCTTGAGCTTGTTCATGTAGGCCGCGTCGGTGTGATTGCGGGGTTTGGGATTCAGGGCGGCCGCCGCCGGTCCGTCGCCTTTGCCTGACGCCCCGTGGCAGGCCGCGCACAGCTCCTGGTACTTGGCTTTTCCCTTCGCCACGTCACCGGCCGCCCACGCGACTCCCATAAGCTGGAAGACGGCCACGACCACGCAGAGAGTCCACACAGATATCGCAGGCATTTCTCCCTCCTTCCTTAGGGCACATGAGTCTTGCGCTTGATTCTCGCGCGGTCAGCGCCAAGAGCAGCCCATCAACCCTGCACTCGACGCCGGAACCGCCGCAGCCCCCAGATCTCCAGTCCAAAGACGGCGGAGACCACCAAGGGCGGGTAGATCCACCGAGCTTTGGATGGCGGAGGCTCAAGACGCAGGTAGTACCACGACGACATGGAGAACTTGGTCTCTGTCTCGCCATTTCCCCCCTCCCAGGCGAAGAAGGCGACGGGGATGAACGCGGCCACCGGGAATGGGGGCACACCGGCCCGCGCGGGCGGGACGCGGGGTCGCTTCATGACCAGACGGTATCGGCCCTTCTCGTATTCAGCCCGGCCCTTCGCCTGGGTTTCTTCCCTCTGCAAGGGAGTGACGGCCCCCACTCCGCCGGCGCTCGCCTCCCCCACCCCGCGGTCCGAGGTCCAGCGCAGGAGGTAGACGGGGGCACCGCCGTCCCCCATGAGCAGGTAGGGGGGCTCGCTCTCGTCGGAGAGCTGGGCCGGAAACTGCAGGGCGATCTGATCGGCGAACGTCTGGCCCGCCGGGTCCGTCTTGGAGGCGGTGGGGTCATCCCAGCTCAGGTGAAAGGCAACCTCGCTGTCGGAATAGACCGCCCGTACGGCGATCATGTCGATGGACGGGGTGAAGTTCCGCGGGTCCACGATCACCTGGCCGGCCAGCGGGAAATTGGCGGGAGCCTGCTCGTCCCAGAATGCCGCGGTGGGATCGTCAGGGATCTCACCCTGTACGGGACGCACCGGTAGGACCGTGGCAAAGTCGGGCTGCTCCGGTCCCAGGGACTTCACGTAGTTGGCCACGTGCCAGATGTCCTCGGGCTTCTCCACGCTGTCGATGAAGGACGGCATCGGCGTCCCCATGAGGCCGGTCGCCAGACGCGTGGCGATGTCCCTGGCCCTTCCCCCACCCCGGAATGTCCAGGACTTGCTCAGATTGGTGGCCCGGATTGGGTCCCCCCAGTCGTCCTTGAGCTCGGGGGCCGACGGACCATCCCCGCGGCCTGCGGCGCCGTGACACTTGTTGCACTCGATGGCCTCGAACATCTCCTTCCCTCGGGCGAGGGATTCCTTGGACGGGGCCACCTCCTTCGGGAGGTCGGCCGCCGTCGGAGGCTCTCGAAATTTCTCCGGGGCAAAGGTCTTGAGGTGGGCGACCAGGTTCCAGCGATCCCGCTCGGAAAGCCCCTGCCATCCGGGCATGGAAGTCCCGGGCATACCATCGGTGATGATGCGGAAGAGGTCCGTGTCCGTGGGCGGCTGTCCGGAAGCGGTCGTGCGGATCTTGTACAGACCCCTGGTGAAATCCCGCGGCTTGGGATCCACGGTGGGCGCCCCGGGCCCGTCCCCCTTGCCCTCCGCGCCGTGGCAGAGGGCGCACTTCTTCCCGTAAAGCGTCTTCCCGCCCGCGGCGTCGCCGGCCTGCTGTGCCTCCGCCTGGGCGGCGCCCCACCATCCGCGACGCCACGGGCCACCAGGGTCGTCCTGCTTCCGGGCCACAGGCGCCAGCTCTGGCAGTGTGGATGATGATGCCGCTCGTCCTGAGCCCACCGAAGGACGCGCGGCCGTCCCCCCTTCGCTCCCGCCTGGGCGGGACTCGGGGCGAACGGCCTCTGAAGCAGGCGCTGGGGTGGCGCGCATCGCCTGGGGGGGAGGGGAGGACAGCGAGGCCTGCGTCTCCCAGCGCCTCGGCTGATAGCCCGTGGCGTCGTAGAGATACATGATGACCTTCCAGATCTCTTCCTCGCTGAGCCGATCCTCCCAGGCGGGCATGACCGAGTTCCAGGGCGCGGACTCCTTCGGCAAGCCAGGACCTCCCTTGGCGATCCGCCAGAAGAGATAGCCCTCCTGCAGCATGGCGATCGTCCCGGGATCGGCGAAGTTGGCCGGGCGCGGATTGAAGGCCTGGGCGAAGTGGCCCGCGCCGTCCAGGTTGTCCCCGTGGCAGTACACGCAGTGCTTGATATAGATCGCCCCGCCCTCTGCCAGGTGCTTCCCGAGGTTCGCGGCCTCCTTCCGGAGGGGGTTCTCCAATCCCTGCACGTCCATGGCCTTCCCCCTGAACGAGATGGAGGCGGGGGGGGCCGGGTGGACCGCCCGAAGTTCCAGGGGCGCCCCGCGCTCGGCCGCGGCCCTACTGTACGTGTAATAGCCCATCAGGAGCGGAAAGAGGATCATGAGGGCGAAGCGGATCTGTCGCTTCGAGTCATCCACGAGGGTTGATCGAATGGGATGGAGAAACGCCTCCCATGTCTCGGAATCCGACGAGACGTAGATGAGGACCGCGAAGACGGTGATGGCCATGTACAGCGCCACCACACTCCACGGGGCCGGCGGCCGGATCCCGAGCCGGAAGAACAGAAAAGTCACCACCAGGATCAGCACGGCCCGGAGAAACGTCGAGCGGAGGATCTTCATTTCTTCGCGGTGGAGGCCGGGGCCTCCCCCTTCAGCGTGAGGAGAAACGACATGAGATCCACGAACTCCCTGGCGGTCAAGGTCTGGCCCAGTGTCGGCGGCATCAGGTTGGGCGGAAAACCCGCCACGGTTCCCATCGCGGTCGGGTTCAAGATCTTGGCCATGATGTAGTCGGCCGTCTGGATCCTGGCGATTTGGGAGAGGTCGGGACCCAGCGGCGAGGCGCCGATGGCGCCCGCCTTGTGGCAGGCGATGCACGCCCCCTTGCCCATGAAGATCGCCTGCCCCGCCTTGGGATCGCCGGGCATCTTCAGCTCCGCGACCGGCCCGCCGGCGCCGCCGGCGACGGCCCCGGCATCCTTGGGGATATCCTCCAGCTTCACCGCCACCGTGCCGCCCAATGACTCCAGGAAGGCGGTGACCGCCCACAGCTCGGAGCGGTTGAGGCCGATGGGTGGCCGGTCCGCCCTCGGCATGATGTTGGGGTAGCCTTCCACGAGGTGAGCGCCGGGCTCCAGCAGGGACTCGATCAGGTAGGCGTTGGCGGTAACGCCGGGCTTCCGTTTGCCGGCGGCGGCCCCAATGCCAGCCAGATCGGGCGCCCGCGTACCCTTTTGCCCGATGGCGTGGCAGACCTCGCAGGTGCCCTTGCCCTTGAAGATTCCCTCACCGGCCTTCACGAGCTGTTCCCTGGTGACGCTGCCCGCTTCCAGGGACAGCTCCTGGGGAGGCACGGACTGAATCTGCGGGATCGAGTTGGCGACATAGGTGTAGGCGCCTATGACCAGCAGCGCGAAGGCGCTCACCTTGACCGGGATCGGAACACGCATATCCACCTGGAATTCTCAACCATGTATTCGGGCTCAGTCTCCGGGGGCGATCTCGCCCGCCAAGCCAACCGCTTCCTCTGGGCTCTTCTCGCCGAGCCCCCCCAGCCAGAAGATCAACATCACCAGGGCGAAGAAGAGGATCGTCACGGCACTGATCATACTGGCCGCGTATCCCAAGGCCGGCGTCCACGCCTCGGGAGACGCGTCGCGAATGACGCCATACACATGCCAATGCTGCCGGATGCCCGACCGGGCAAACCCCATGAGGCCCATCAGCCAGGCGAAGGTCACCGCCAGCAGGATCAGCACGTACTGGGACCGGGGGGCGATCCGCCCCCAGCGGATCGCCCCCCTCGCCTCCGCCCCCCGGAACATGGGGATGTCTATCGCCATGATCAGCACGATAGCGGTCAGCACTGCCAGCACCTGGTA
Organism: Candidatus Methylomirabilota bacterium; assembly: GCA_016209735.1. Lineage (GTDB taxonomy): Bacteria > Methylomirabilota > Methylomirabilia > Methylomirabilales > 2-02-FULL-66-22 > 2-02-FULL-66-22. Next base: position 9,714 of record JACQVN010000042.1, on the reverse strand, counting down.
GACCGAGAACCCAATCCGGACGATGGACTCCACGAAATAGCCGTAGATGCCGTAGAAGGTGACGACTGCGCCGGCGATCCCAAAAAGGACTCCCTGAATGGTCATCCCGGCTTTCGCCCACGGCTTCCCCGAGACTTTGTTTGCCCGCCGGTACAGCAGGAACGACAGAAACGTGGTGAGAATCATGAGGTTGACTGCCGTGTTCTTGGCCGACATCACCCCCAGGACGCCCAGCACCGGATGATGGGTGCCGCCCATGGCACGGGATTCCTCCAGGGTCACCACCATGCTGCGCGGCGTGGCCCACACCATGAATCCCGCGGCCAGGATCAAAAGCATGTAGGGGATGAATTGCCGGTATCGCTCGGATCCGGGGATTCGCTCCATCCCAAGCCACAAGTAGTAGTTCGATCCGAGAAAGAGGACCCCGATGAGCATGGCCTGGACGACCCAGAGCCAGGACATGAATCCGCCCATCATGGTGATCCCCATGGTCTGGTTGAAGGCGTAGATCTCCCGCCCGAGCCAGTACCCGGCAAAGGGGAGAAAGAGCAGCGAAGAGAGCGCGACGAAATTCCCGACGTAGCCCATCCAATCGTACTGGGCGCGCTCCTCGTCGCTCTTGGCCCCCAGGAAGCGGAAGGCGGCGTAGGCCGCGGCAATGGCCCCCCCGAAGGTGACGTTGGCGATCAGGCGGTGGACATTGATCGGCATCCAGGTGAAGTTGGCGATGGCGCCCCACAGGCTGGTGAGCTTTCCCGCCTCGTCCACGCCGCCGGGGGAAATCATGAAGGTCACCCAGGAGTTGGCCACGAAGAGCAGTGCCGTGCCCCACAGGTTCAGGAGAACCCCGAGAAGCAGGTGAAGGCCTTTCCGGGAGCCGGCCAGCCGCTCCCAGCCGTAGTAGTAGAGGTAGAGCGTGAATGTCTCCAGGAAGAAGAGGCCGGCGTACACCCACATCGTCGGCCCGAAGATGCCAGCCAGGTACCCGAAGAAGCGGGGATACAGGGTCAGGAGGAAAAACGTCAGGGCGCCGCCCAGGAGCGCCGTGGCGGAGAAGGCGGCGAAGGTGAGCTTCATGAACTCGTGGGCGAGCCAGTCGTAGCGGGGGTTCCGGGTGCGCCAGCCCACGTACTCCACGATGACGGCGAAGATGGGGACGCCGAGAATGAAGGCGGCGAAGTTCAGGTGGAGCTGGGCGACGCCCCACACCGCCAGGCGGCTGCCCAGCACCGGAAAGCTTCGATAAGCGGGCGGGGCTTCGGCGGCTCCCGCCTGGCCCCAGGCCGCGGCCGCCGTCAGGAGGAGGATGGCTCCGGCGAGGAGAGGTGCCTGCGACCAGATCCGGGGACCTCCTGCTCGATGCCACGTCCGCTGCAAAGAAATCGTCCGGCGCGGTCCACCCAAGCTGAACAGACATCCCGTCGCCCGGGCAAATCCCCCCAACCCCCCGGCGGAATCCCCCCGTGCTCCCCTTTTGTAAAGGGGGGATGGGGGGATTTGCTCGGGGGGCGAGGCCTGCCTGCGCCAAGCGAAGCGCCTGCCTGTGGGGTGCACCTGCTTGCGCGCTGCGCGCAGGCAAGCGCAGACAGGCGGCAGGCAGGGGGGATTTCGTTGGGCGTGAGCCTCGAGTGCGCCCGCCGGGATTCTTTCACACGCTCGCAGCTCTTCCGTGGGCACCATCGAACCCTTCTCCTTAGGGTGACTCGATCCTCTCAGATCGAACAGGCTGGTCGCAACCGGCACTGCGGTCCGACCGAGGGCAGGGCTACATGCCGAAAGCGCCCCGCGCCTCCGCCATCACCTCCGGAGTGATGAGCCGATACCCGTGTTCGGCGGCAAAATGCTCAATGCTCTGGCGGATCATCGGCCGGATGAACTCTGGAACGCGCTCGAGACGGCGCTCCGCGTCCGGCGACCACGCAAGCTGGGAATTTGGCACCCCGGCAACTGGGCCACTCGGGGCTCGGGGCTCTCCGATTGCCGGGTGCGGGTCCGGTGCTGGCTCGCTGGCGTCTGATTCCCCAATTGCCGGATGGCCAGGTTGCCTGATTGCCCCGGGTGTCTCGGCGGCAAGGTTCGCCATGGCGGAAAAGGGGCATCCCGACGGGGAGGCCGGCCCGGTCGCAGGGAGGCTTGGGCTGGCGCCGCCCCCCCCGGCCTCGCGCCCGGATGCCAGCATGCTACGGACGAACTCCATGGGCTCCACCGGGGAGGATCGCCCCCCGATCCTCACATCCAAGGCGCGAACGAGCTGGGTTTCCCACGGATTTGTGAGCATGGCCACACGGTTTCCACAGGCCGCGCAAGCGAACAGGACGCTGAGGGAGCCGTCCTCGGGCCCCTCTACCCGCTCCAGCTTCATGGCCTCGTTGCACGTAACACAGAGGAACCTCATTCACCGGCCCTCCCGTCGCCGCGATTCTCCGCAGGCTCTTCGGCCGTAGGCGACCGTTGATCCTCCGGCTCTACGCAGGCCTCTCGACGAAGGATCGCAGGGCCGCCGCCACAGCCCGGAGTGCGGCAGCGCAGGGCGTTTCGCGCGCCTGCCGGACGTAGGGCGCCCCGCGATCGGCCGCCTCCGCCAGGCCGGGATCGAAGGGGATCCGGCCGAGGAAGCTCACCCCCATTTCCCGCGCCATGGCGGCCGAGTCCGGCCCCTGGAACAGCCGCTCCTCGTGGCCGCAACGGCCGCAGCGGTAGCCGGCCATGTTCTCGACGACCCCGACGACCGAAGCGCCCCACAGCTCCGTCGCCAGGGTGATGGATTTCCGGACGGTGAGCTGGGACACCTCCGTGGGAAGGGTCACGACGATGGCCGCGCCGATCTTGGGCAGCAGGCTGGCCAGGGTCGAGATCTTATCCGTTCCGGGGGCAAGATCGATCAGGAGGAAATCGAGCGCCCCCCAGTGCGTGTCACTCAGGAACTCGCGCAGGGCCGCCGCCTCCGCGCTGGCTCTCCAGACGAAGTCCCCCTCCGAGGTGGGAGCCTTCCACCGCAGGGGGGCCTCGTCCCGGCGCAGAAGCTGGTCCATGGAGAGAACCTTGATCCCCGGCGGCGCCTCGGGCGGTTCCACCCCATCCGGCCCGAACCGGAGCGCGGCACCCCGCACCCCCAGCATCTTGGCCAGGGCGGGACCGTGCAGGTCGGCGTCGAGGACCGCCGCCCGCGCCCCCCCCTCTGCCAGCGCAGCGGCAAGGTTCGACGTGAGGGTGCTCTTCCCGACGCCGCCCTTGCCGCTCAGAATCGCCACCTTGTGCCGGATCGCGGCCATCCGGCCGTGGAGCCGGAGGGTCTGATCCTGGAGCTGGCTCGCTACTCCCGACCCGGCATCGCCCATGAGGTCCCTGTATTTCTTCAAAGGCAAGCCCCCAGCAACCAGTCCGGCCAACTTCCCCCTCCTCCCCCCTTTCGCACAGGGGGGAACGGGGGGATTTTTCTGAGCGCGACGCGATCCTCGAACACTGGGCGAGCGGTCATGGCCCTAAGCCTGAAACACATGGCCTCACTTCCGGGGGAAAAGCGGGAACCGGCCCGCCATTCGTCCCCGCACTTCCTGCATCAGCTCCCCAGTGATGACGGCGATCCCGCGGTCGCGGGCGTACCGCTCCACGCCCGCCACCACCATCCCCCGGGCGAACCCGGGAATACCCTTCAGGCGCGCTTGAGCCTCCGCGCTCCAGGTGAGAGTGGGTGCCACAGGCAGCCCGAAGGTCTGGTGAGCCGGAAGCGAAATGACCCGTCCGCCGTAGGCCCCAGGCTGGTAGACGCAGGCCGGATCTTCCGCCAGGAAGTCTCCGAAGGTGGCATAGGCTCTGCAGCGGCACCCGCCGCAGATCCGCGAGAACTCGCAGGCTCCGCAGCGTCCTCCGAGCCTCCCTCCACGCAGGTCGTGGAAGATGCTCCCATTCCTCCACAGATCGCCAAAGGGAGTCCACCGCAGGTTGCCTGCCACCACGGGCATGTAGGGGCACGCCGTCACGTCTCCGTTCGGCATGATGCGGCAGTAGTGTTTCCCCGCCGGGCAGCTCCCCTCGGCGAAGTTCCGGAGCCACGGGGACGCCGGGTCCAGCCCGTACAGGATGCGGCGGAAGAATGGGGCGCATTTCGCGCGAATCGTGAGGCCGCCGGCCCGTCCCAGCTCTCCCCCCCAGGGCTCTTCTCCGCTCGCGGAGCCTGGCGCCGCGCCGTGCGGGGCCGCCGGACCATCGTCCCTGGAGAACATCTGGGCTCGGGCGACCTCCGTCAGGACGCGCTCATACTCTTCGGCCGGAATGTCGGTGAGCCCTTCTCCCCGGCCTGTCCGGACCAGAAAGAAGAGGTTCAGGACCCGGGCGCCCAGGTGCCTGGCAAGGTCGATCATCGCCGGGATCTCTCCCACATTCCACCCCGTGACGCTCATATGGAGGGAAAAGGGGAGCCCTTCTCCCCGCAAGGTCTCCGTGGCCCGGATCGCCCCCTCCCAGGAGCCCGGGAACTGCCGGAAGGCGTCGTGGCGGCCGGGGTCCGTGGAATCCAGGCTGACGCTCGCCCCCTGGATGCCGTGTTGCCGCATCGCCATCGCCTGCTTCTCCCTGAGCAGGAACCCGTTGGTGCCGAGAACCACGGTGAAGCCTTTCTGCACCGCGTGATGTGCCAGATCGAAGAGGTCCCTCCGGAGGAAGGGTTCCCCCCCCGTGAGGATCAGCAGGAGGTCCGGGTTGACCCCTGCCATCTCGTCCAGGATCCGAACGCATTCCTCCGTGGTCAGCTCGTCCGTCGAGGCGGCGCGGGGAAACGCGCTCAGATAGCAGTGGGCGCACTCCTGGTTGCAGCGCTGGGTCAGGTTCCAGGAGACGGTGTACGGCAGGAAATCGGCCATCGCCATTCCGCATTCCGCATTCCGCATTCGGCATGCTGCATTTCTCAGGGGGTCTTCCCCGTCTGGTGGTAGGCCTCGAGGAGTCTGGCCATCATCTGCTTTCCCGCCTCGATCCCCGCCTCCACGATGTCCAGCGTGATCTCCCGCGTGGCCCGCGCCGCCGCCGCCTCCTCCACTCGTTTCTTCGTCATGCTGCGCATGTAGCCCTCGGGGACCCGGTTCAGGCGAGCTGCCGCCTCCTCGGTCCAGGTGAAGAGGGCATCGGCTCAGCCGGTGGCCCGGGTGGCGCGCAGCAGGTGTTGCTCCGGGGTCATCGTGTCCCGATCCTGCGTTCCCAGTCGATCCTCCAGGACCTCCGCCACGATGGGCCACGCCAGATCCTTCCCGATTCCTTCGGCCTGCTGCACTCGCGCCGCCTTCTCAATTCGCGCCTTGGCCCGCCGGCGCAAGTAGCCCGAGGGCAGCATCCGGAGCACCCGGTTCGCCTCCTCGGTCCAGCGGAGCGTGAGGCCATCGAAGGTCTCCTCCTCCTGGAGGGCGCCTTCGGAGGCGGCCAGCGCCTCCACCGTCGCGCGATCCAGTCTCTCGAACGCCGCCCGCTCTCCACCGCAGACCACGCAGACGACCGGCTCTGCCTCCCGCACCGTGTGCCCGCAGGCCCGGCAGATGTACACCGGACCGTGGCCGGCCCGGCTGCGCTCTACCGCCAGCTCCAGGGCCAGTTCCCGAGTCTTCTCGGCAGTCCGCCTTGGCATGAAGATGTCCATCACCTGCTCGATCACGGAGTTGGTGATGACCGAGTGTCCGCGTTCCAGGGCGAAGCGCAAGACCGCGGTCCGGGCCATGGCCTTCACGAAGCCGGGCACCCGCTCCATGCGGGCCTCCGCCTCCGGCGTCCAGGTGATGCTGGCGTCGGCCTTGACGTCCATGGGGGGAGTGAACTTCCGGCTGGTGATCAGCACATGGCAGGGGGCCAGACGGAGCAGGTTCTCCGTCGTGGCGCCGAGGTCCATGGTCTCGTGGCTGTGAACCCCGACCCGGCCCAGGACCAGCAGCCAGGCTTCCCGCTGGTCGGCGTGCCGGAGGATCCGCTCGAAGGCCTTCCCGTCCAGCAGGGTGACCGTGAGGTCCACCCCCGCCTCGTGCGCCACCTGCCGGGCCACCTCCAGATGCGACTGGTAGATCTTGGCCAGGCCGGTGTCGATGACCTCCTCGTGAAGCTGCTCCTGCTCCTTGAACCGGAAAACCCGGGCCGCCTTCGCCGTCAGCACGGAGGCCAGGCTGTGGAAGACGGTGTAGTGCAGGACCGGGTCGTAGACCGCCACCGCCTCCACCGGGCGGTGGAAGGCCTTGCCCAGCGCCATGGCGGCCTGCAGCCCGGCATAGGACTGGGGGCTCCCGTCAATGCCCGCGACGATGGGGCCCCCGGGCAGCGCCTCGGGCGACGCCACGCTCTTCACCACCAGCACATCCGTGGTGATGCGGCGGACCGTCCGCTCACAGACGCTCCCCAGGCTGCTGTGCTTGACCGCTCCCATTCCCAGGGCGCCGATCACTACCAGATCGCAGGCTGAGCGCTGGATGTCCCGAACCAGCTCCGCGTAGTTCTTGCCATCCATCATCGCCTTCTTGCAGGGGAGACCGGCGGCCGCCGCCTTCTGGGCCAGCACCTCCAGGTAAGAGTCGGAGATGAGCTGGAGCCCCATGGTGATCAACGAGTCGTGAATCCTCCGCTGCTTTTCCAGCTCCTCCTCGTCCTGATACTCGGGCGGAAGCGTGTATTCCATCTGCCGGAATCGGTAATCGTGCATCCGGGCGGCGTAGACGTGGCTTCCCACCAGCGTGGCCCCGAAGGCCTTCCCCAGCGCCACCGCCAATTCGATGGCGGCATTCGAATGCTCCGAGTTATCGATAGGGACATAGATGTGTTTGTACATGGAGGCCTCCGCCCTAGGGCGCATGCGTCTCGGCCGTCTCCCCGTGGCTGAAGGTGTGGTGCTAGGCGATCACGTGCCACCTCTCTGCTCTCGTTGGAACCCTTGAACCGGAGCTTCGGATGTCGGGAAGGTCGCGTTCTCGTTGCGAGGGGCCACCTCACAGCCACTTCGGCCCTTGAGATCCTCGGCCCCCGTAGCAAGATAAGAACTGACATGTTAATTTCGACTGGTCAAGTCCCAAAAACAGGACTTGACACATTTGCCTTACCGCCGTACTTAGAGGGGACTTCTCGATTGGACGGCTCAGAGCGTACTTCCCCCTGCTCCTCCGGGGGCTTTCGGGGGCTTTTCTCCGGAGCGGACGGGGGAACAGATCCTCAGTTGAAGCGCCGGCACCCTCCGCCGGGTTCTTGTTTCCCCGTTCGGCCGGGCTGCCACTTCCCGAGTCACAGGACAGACTGAGCACCACCAGCATGGCTCAGATCTTCCGACCCTGGACCAACACCCTTGCCCGGGCGAGCATCGTCGGCGGGGTGCTGCTTTCGGCCGCGATGAGCGTCTCCCTGTACGCTTTCGCCCGATCGTCGTATGTCACGGACGTCGGTGTCCCCCGCATCCAGCCGGTGCCCTTCAGCCACAAGCACCACGTGGCGGACGCGGGAATCGACTGCCGCTACTGTCACACCTCCGTGGAGGAGTCCTCCTTTGCCGGCCTCCCGCCGACGAAGACCTGCATGAACTGCCACGCCCAGCTCTGGGCGGACAGCCCCATGCTGGAACCCGTCCGAGAGAGCTGGCGGACCGGTCGCTCGCTCGAGTGGGTTCGCGTCCATAGGCTCGCCGATTTTACATACTTCAATCATAGCATCCACATCCACAAGGGGGTCGGCTGTGTCACCTGCCACGGCCGCGTGGATCAGATGCCGCTGATCTGGAAGGTGAATAGCCTCTACATGGAATGGTGCCTGGAGTGCCACCGGAACCCGGAACGGTATCTGCGCCCGCGCCAGCACGTGTTCAGCATGGACTGGCAACCCTCCGAGGCTCAGGTCTCCCTCGGACGCCGACTCATGAAGGAGTACAAGATCCAGGACGTCCGGGTCCTGACGAGCTGCTCCACGTGCCACCACTGACCCGGTGAGATGCAGACGATGTCGGATGACCGAATGGCCAGCCCGGCGACGAGCCGGCTTCGCCTGAGCGCGATACGCGAGCGGCTGGAGAGCGCCCGGGGCCGCCACTACTGGCGGAGCCTCGAGGAGATCGCCGAGACGCCGGAGCTCCAGGACCTCCTCTCCCGCGAGTTCCCCGAGGGGGCCTCGGAGTGGACGGACAGTTTCGACCGTCGGGAATTCCTCAAGTTGATGGGGGCCTCCTTTGCCCTGGCGGGGCTGGCCGGCTGCACCGGCCAGCCGAGCGACACGATTGTCCCGTACGTGCGCGCCCCGGAGGAGGTCATCCCCGGGAAGCCGCTCTTCTTTGCCACGGCCATGACCCTGGGCGGGTATGCCACGGGCCTCCTGGCCGAAAGCCACATGGGGCGACCGACGAAGGTCGAGGGCAATCCCCAGCATCCGGCCAGCCTGGGGGCCACCGACGTCTTCGCCCAGGCCTCGGTGCTGACGCTCTACGACCCGGACCGCTCGCAGGTGATCGTGAGAGCCGGGCAGATCGGGAGCTGGTCCGCCTTCCTCGCCGAGGTGCGCCTCGCCCTGGACGGAGAGCGCGCCCGTCAGGGTTCCGGGATCCGGATCCTCACCGAGACCGTCACCTCGCCAACCCTTGCCTCCCAGTTGCAGGCGCTCCTCGCGGCCTTCCCGCAGGCGAAGTGGCACCAGCACGAACCCGCGGGCCGGGACAACGTCCGGCTTGGCGCCCGCCTGGCCTTTGGGGAGTTCGTCGAGACCCACTACCGCCTCGACAAGGCCGACGTGATCCTGGCCCTGGATTCCGATTTCTTGACGATGGGACCGGGCGGTCTGCGCTATGCGCACGACTTCGCCGAACGGCGCAAGATCCTGGGGCACGATGCCCGGATGAACCGCCTCTATGCGGTGGAGAGTTCGCCCACCGGTAGCGGAACGATGGCGGATCACCGCCTGGCGCTCCGAGCCAGCGAGATCGAGGGCTTCACCCGCGAGATTGCCCGGGGGCTGGGCATCCCGCCCCTGGCGGCGGAGTCGGCGTCATCCGGGCCTCACGCCAAGTGGATTGCCGCCGTGGTGCGCGATCTTGCGGAGCACCGCGGGGCGAGCCTCGTGGTGGCCGGTGACGGCCAGCCGCCGGCCGTCCATGCGCTGGCCCACGCCATGAATCATACCCTGGGAAACGTCGGCACCAGCGTGATCCATACGGATCCGGTCGAGGGCAATCCGATGGATCAGACGGCTTCTCTTGGCGAATTGGTCCGGGACATGGATGCCGGCAGGGTGAACGCCCTCTTCATCCTCGGCGGCAATCCGGTCTTCACGGCGCCGGCGGACCTCAGGCTCGCCGACCGGATGTCCAAGGTGGGGCTCCGGGTCCATCTCGGCCTGTACGAGGACGAGACGTCCACGCTCTGCCACTGGCACATCCCGGAGGCACACTACCTGGAGTCCTGGAGCGATGCCCGCGCCTACGACGGGACGGTGTCGATCCTCCAGCCGCTGATCGCCCCGCTGTACGGGGGGAAGTCCGCGCATGAGCTGGTGGCAGCGCTCATGGGTGCTCCCGACAGATCGGGCTACGACATCCTCCGCGAGGTCTGGCAGGCCAGGAGCCAGGCGAAGAACTTCGAGCTGTTCTGGCGGACCGCGCTCCACGACGGGCTGGTGGCCGGAACGGCCCTGCCACCCAAGCCGGTCACGGTGAAGGCGGGGGCCTGGGGCTCGGGACCGGGGACCGGGGACCGGGGACCGGGGACCGGGGACCGG
>JACQVN010000039.1 GCA_016209735.1 Candidatus Methylomirabilota bacterium | reverse complement strand
CCCCCCCGCCCCCTCCGGTCGTGGCCCGGCCGGAGCCCCTGCGGCCGCCCCCCGCGGCAAGACCCAGCGGCCCCATGGCGGAAGTCCCCCGCGCGATCCCGGCTGTCCCCGCACCGGAGCCACTTCCGCCTCCCCGGCCGGAACGAGGTGGCCTCTCCCTCGGCGGCCCAAGCCTGGGCACGCTGGATCGGATTCCCGCGCCGACGGCGCCGGGCGGAAGCAGCATCCCCCGCCGCTCGCTCCGCGACCAGATTGCCGGCCTGGGGTCCGGCCTGACAGAAACGGATATCCCCGGCAAGCGGACCATTCCTCTGGATGGTCCGGAGCCAGCGTACAAGGATTTCCGGGAATTGATCAAGAGGCGCATCTACCGGGTGTGGGCATACCCTGAGGCCGCCCGCGAAAATGGGATCGGCGGGGAACTCCTGCTGGTATTCACGCTCAACAAGGCGGGCAGCCTGCTTGGCGTGCGCCTCATGGAGAGCTCCGGGTTTCCGATCCTGGATCAGGAAGCCCTGCGGGCCGTGAAGGCGGCAGCGCCATACGACCCCCTTCCCCCCTACCTTGTCGACGATCCTCTGAACATCACCGCCTCCTTCCACTACAACCTGCCGTCGCATCGGTTCCGCAGGAATTAACTCTGCATGTCCGGCATGCGGCTGGCCCGCGCAACGCTCCTGGCCTCGGCTCTCGGCCGCCGCCTGCTGCCGCAGGCGTGGCGACTGACCGCGCGGTGGAAAGCGCCGCCCCTCGCCCGGCTTCCGGCGGGCATTGCCATTCACCGGGACGAATGCGGCGTGCCCTTCGTCGAGGCTGGAACTCTCGCGGACCTGGGGCACGGACTCGGCGCAGTGATGGCGCAGGATCGGCTCTGGCAGATGGAGACGATGCGGCGGCTGGCGGGCGGCCGGCTGGCAGAGGTGCTGGGCGATCGGCCGCTCCGCCCGGCCCGGATGCACATGCCCGGGTCGGGCCTCCTGGCCGTGGACCGGCTCTACCGGAGCCTCCGGATGTACCCGGTCGCGCGGCAGGAACTCGCCCTGCTCAGCGCGGATGGATGCCGCCTCCTGCAAGGGTTCGCCGAGGGGGTGAACGGGTGGCTGTCGAGTTGCCCCGTGAACTCTCTTCCGCCCGAGTGCCTGCTCCTCGGCTTTCGTCCCGAGCCCTGGCGACCGGAGGACTCCCTGGCCATCGGGAAACTGTTCGGCTGGCTCCTGTCTCTGGCGTTTCCTGCCAAGCCCATCCTGGCGCGCCTTCATGCCGCGCCGGAAGTCCACTGGCTGCTCCCGCCGGAACGGCCCGGACGCCCCGCCATTGTCGGGGCGGCCATCCCCGCCCGGCCGGGAGACCTGGATCTTGCCGCGCGTATGGCCCTGGGACTGACGGGCCCCGGGATGGGGAGCAACAACTGGGTACTGGCCGGCTCGCGCACCGCCTCGGGGAAACCGCTCCTCTGCAACGACCCGCACCTTTTCTTCGAGCTGCCGGCGATCTGGTATCCCGTGGTAGCCGCGACGCCGGAATTCCGGGTGGCCGGCGGAACGCTCCCGGGAGTGCCGCTCGTCCTGCTGGGACGAACCCCCCACCTCGCCTGGGGGTGCACCGCCGTCATGGCCGACGATGGGGACTACTACCGGGAGGCGCTGGACCCAGGGGGAGTGCGCTATCGACGCCACGGCGGCTGGGAGGCGATCGAGATCGAGGAGGAGGCCTTCCGGGTGCGGGGGAGGAAAGCCGCCGCACGCTTTCCCCTCCGCTACGTGCGACACGAAGGGGTGCAGTGCCCGCTCTTGGAGGGCCTGCCGGAGGAGCCGAGCGTCTCCTACCGGTGGGTGGGATTCGAGCCCTGGCCCAGCCTGGAAGCCTTCCTGGGGGCCGCCCGGGCCCGGGACGTGTCCGAGTTCGAAACGGCCATGACCCACTTGGCCCTGCCGGCGCAGAACGTGGTGGTGGCGGATACCGCCGGGACCATCGCCTACTTCTGTTCCGGACGATTTCCCCGCCGCCCGTCGATCCGTCCCGGCAGACCGATTCTCGACGGGACCGAGCCGGCCGACGCCTGGCAGGGGTACCTCGACCGGGAGGAGCAGCCCCGAGCCATCGACCCGCCTGCAGGCTTCCTGGTGACCGCCAACAATCGCCTCCGACCCGACCTTCCGTCTCCCCTGCGCGGCGGTTTCTGGGAGCCGCCATACCGCGCGGCGCGCCTCACCGGCATCCTGGTGGAGTGCCGGCAGGCCACGGCGGCAGAGATGGCGCGTCTCCAGTCGGACGTCCTGTCCCTGCAGGCCCTGGGCCTCGTATCCGCCCTGGTTCGCCCCGCCGCCGCGGATCTTCAGAACCCGGATGCCCGGCAGGCGGCGCAGCTTCTCCTCGCCTGGGACGGCCGGATGGAGAGGGGAAGCGCGGCCGCCGCCCTCTACCACCTGTGGTACCAGGCGCTCCTGGGACAGTGCATCCGCCCTAGGCTCGAGGCGATGGAGCGGGGGCTCTTCACGAAGTATCTTTCCACGCTCCACCTGGCCGTGCCGGCCGTCGACCGGGCCCTGGCGCAGGGGGATCCCGGCTGTTTCCCGCGAGGGATCGCCGCCGCCGTGGAGGCCTGTCTGGACGAGGCGTGGCGGGAGGCAAGAGCGCGGCTGGGGCCGGATTCCTCCCGCTGGCAGTGGGGCCTACTCCACCGTCTGACTCTCCGCCACGCCCTGGGCCGGGGGGAGAAATGGCCGGCCCGTTTCCTGACCTGGCTCTTCCGGCTGAACCGGGGGCCGTACCCCTGCGACGGAGACGGGATGACCATCAACCTGGAAGCATTCCTCCTGACTCAGCCGTTCGCGGTGATGGCCGGGCCGAGCTACCGCCAGATCGTGGACCTGGGGAGGCCGGAGGAGTCGTGCTGGATCGTCGCCGGCGGAGTCTCGGGCGACCCCCGCTCCGTCCATTACGACGACCAGATCGACCCGTGGCTGGCGGGCGAGTACCGCCCGATGCGTCTCTCCCCCGGCCCGGATTGCGCGAGGGCACCTCGCATGCTATAACCGCCTCACCGGCCCTCGAAGAATGGTTATGCATAGGGGGCCGGACGACTCATGCTTCGACGAGCTCATGCTTCGACGGGCTCGGCATGAGCGGAACTACTTCAGTGGATTCTAAGGTATCCTCCGCTCACCCTTCGGCTCGGCTCAAGGCATGCCCTGAGCCCGTCGAAGGGTGAGCGGAGGGTTTTTCCGGAACCTGCTCGAGGACAACGGTGCCCCATGAAGCGAGAGCGACCCATGCGAACCTGGATCTTCCCCGCCGACCCCCAGCCTTTCCTGCTGGGCCAGGAGTTGGCCGGAATCTTCGCCATCGAATCGGCCTCCAACAGCATGCGGGGGGTGATCCGCTTTCGTGGGAGGCTCCTGATGGAGCCGGACAGGGCCATGAGCCTCCTGACCGAAAGACTGTGGCCGTACGGCTACGTCCCCATGATCCGCGATCCGCATGAGATCGCCCTGGTGCGGATGAACACCCCGGTCGCCGAGGCCAGCGGCTGGAGGGGCTGGCCGCTGAACCTGGCCCTCTTCCTGGCCACCGTTCTGACGACCCTGTTCGTGGGGGCGCTGATGGAGGGGGGCAATCCGCTCGGCGATCCCCTCGCGCTCCTGGTGGGGGTGCCATTCTCCGGTAGCCTCCTCCTCATCCTGGGTCTGCACGAGCTGGGACACTACCTCACGGCCCGGGCGTACGGCGTGCAGGTGAGTCTACCCTACTTCATCCCCATGCCGCTTCCGCCCATGGGAACCATGGGGGCGATCATCCGGATGCAGTCCCCGATCCCCAACCGCAAGGTGCTCTTCGACATCGGCATCGCCGGGCCGCTGGCCGGCCTGATCGCGGCGATTCCGGTGCTTGTCATCGGCCTCATGTACTCTCCGGTAACGGCCCTGAAGGGCGAGGTCTGGCAGGAAGGGAACTCCCTTGCCTACCTCGGGTTGAAATGGCTGCTCAAGGGACCCATCCCCCCGGGCTACGATGTCTCGCTCCACCCCATGGCCCTGGCGGGGTGGCTGGGGCTCTTCGTCACCGCACTGAACCTCATGCCCCTGTCGCAACTGGACGGTGGGCACATTGCCTACGCGAGTCTGGGGCCGCGCTTCCGCCTGGTGGTCTGGTTTTTCATCGGGATCATGGTGGCGCTCTTCGCCTATTCTCACTGGGAGGGGTGGCTGCTCTGGATCGGGGTGAGCATCGCCCTGGGGCTCCGCCACCCGCCCCCGCTGGACAACCTCACGCCGCTGGATGGGGGGCGGCGGGCACTGGCCATGGTGGCCTTGATCATCTTCGTGGCGCTCCTGACTCCCTTGCCCTTCGCGGTCTATGCGTACTGAGCCTGCGGGCGTCGCCGACATGGCGCCGCTGCCGCTGGGGAAGCCTCCCCTGGAGCTCCTGGATCGGCTGCTCAGAGCGTGGGAGGTTCGTGACCCGCGCGTGGTGGTGGGTCCCCGCCTGGGCGAGGATGCGGCGATTCTGGATCTGGGCGACCGTTACCTGGTGGCCAAGAGCGACCCCATTACCTTCACGGCCGAGGAGATCGGCTGGTATGCCGTTCAGGTGAACGCCAACGATCTGGCGGTGCGTGGCGCCCGACCCTGCTGGTTCCTGATGACGCTGCTCTTGCCCGAGGCGAAGACCGACGGAACGCTGGTGGAGCGGATCTTTGCCCAGGTCCACGAGGCCTGCCAGGCCGTCGGCGCCACGGTCGTGGGCGGCCACACCGAGATCACGGCCGGCCTGGATCGGCCCATCCTGGCGGGGACAATGCTGGGGGAGGTGGACAAGGCCCGGCTGGTCACGACGGCCGGGGCGCGGCCGGGCGATGCCATCCTCCTGAGCAAGGGAATTGCCGTGGAGGGGGTCTCCGTCCTGGCGCGGGAAGGGAGAGAGCGGCTCGCGGCCGTGCCGGCCGAGGTGGTGGCTCGCTCCCGCGAATTCCTGCGCCATCCGGGCATCTCGGTTCTTCCGGAGGTCAAAATCGCGCTGGAGAGCGTGCCCGTCCACTCGATGCACGATCCGACCGAAGGCGGTCTGGCCACGGGGCTCCTGGAGCTGGCCATGGCCGGGGGGATCGGGCTGGAGGTGGACGAGGAGGCCATACCCGTGCTGCCGGAATGCCTGGCCCTCTGCCGGGCTCTCGGACTGGATCCGCTGGGCCTCATCGCCTCGGGGAGCCTTCTCCTCACCTGCCCGGCGGAGTGCGCGGAGACCCTTCTCTCCGCCTGGCGAAGGGAGGGGATCGGCGGGCGCGCGATCGGTCGAGTGCTCCCGGCCGGTGCAGGATGTTGGTTGATGCAGCGGCAGGGACGGCGGCCGCTGCCCAGGTTCGCGCGCGACGAAGTGGCCAGATTGTTCGAGAGGTGACCGGGCCCCTGGCCCCAATGCTGTTCACATAGCGTGGGACTTGGCGCCTGGGTTCGAGCAAATCCCCCCGTTCCCCCCTTTGTCAAAGGGGGGCGAGGGGGGATTTCACCCGGCTGACGTGTTCAGGAACCAGCATTGGCCCTAGCCGGATTGTTCACCTCGCAGAGCACGAAGCACACGAAGAAGAGCCTGCGATGGGCTTTTCGTGAACAACTCACGCTAGACCACGGTGCGGGAGGATCCTCTCATGGCGAAATCCAATATCCTGGCGCGGAGTTCGATCCTCCTGGTGGAGGACGATCCCGTCCAGAGGGCCATCATCTGCGACCTGCTGCACGAGGAGGGGGCGCGGGTGGAAGCCGTGGGCACCCTGGCCGCAGGCCGCGACTGCCTCAAGGCGTCGCTGCCCGATCTCTTGCTGCTCGACCGCACCCTGCCCGACGGCGAAGGCCTCCGCCTGTGCGAGGAGATTCGCGCCACGCCGGGGATGCAGGAGCTGCCGGTGGTTCTCATCACGGCCAGGGACAGAGTCGAGGACCGGGTCGCCGGCTTGATGCACGGAGCCGACGATTACATTTCCAAGCCGTTCCACGCCAAGGAGTTTCTGGCGCGGGTGCACGGCTGCCTGCGCACGCTGGATCTCCAGCGGGAGCTGCACCTGAAGGCGGAGGAGCTGGCGGCGAAGAACCGGCTGCTCTTGGAGGCGCAGGAGCGGCTGGTGCGAAGCGAGCGCCTCGCCGCCATCGGCGAGGTGAGTCTGGCCATCCGCCACGAGATCAACAATCCGCTGGGGACCATCATAGGCTTCACCGATCTCCTGCTGATGCAGCCCGCGCATCTGTCCGCCGAGGTGCAGCACAAGGTGGACCTGATCCGCCGGTCGGCCCTGCGGATCCGGGACGTGGTGCGGCGTCTGGAGGGGTTGAAGGACGACCGGCCCGTGGAGTACATCCCCGGGCTCAGCATGACCAACCTGAGCCCGCGACCGGGGGGGGTGGGGGGTGAGTCCGCAGGAGAAGACAGGAGACAGTAGGGGCGGCCCCAGGTGGCCGCCCGGCAGCAGGCAGCGGCTAGGGCACAGGGCACAGGGCACAGGGCAGGAGGTCGAGCCGCAGCGATATCCCGCCGTTTGGCGGTACTGGTATCTGGGTTCGGGTATCGGGGCGCCGCGGGGCGGAGGAGCACGGCCGGGGGACGATGGACCATGGACGATGGACCATGGACTGTGGACCTGTCT
>JACQVN010000006.1 GCA_016209735.1 Candidatus Methylomirabilota bacterium | reverse complement strand
GCGGAGCAACGCCGCCCTGGCGAAGCTGTGCGACACGCTCAACGCGCTCGAGGTCGTGTACCCCGGAACAACCCTCACGATGGTCTACGAGGCCCCACGCGTTGCATAGACTTCTGCGCCCATGTCAGCAGCCCTGAAATATTCGCTGAACACGGTGTAGGTGAGACCCAAGGCGGCGAACGCAACCGTCGCGGGCCAGCCGGGTCGCTCTATCCAGTTCCGACCCCGGATGGCCGCCACGGCCCAATAGCTCGCCAGCAGGATCAGCACATCACCCACCGAGCAGTGCACCCGGTTGTACACAAGCTGGCCCCACGGGGCCTCGAACGCATCGGCGTAAAGGGGCGATTGCAAGAATTCCCACACAAGAGAGAGGCAAAAGCCCGCCGTAGAGACCCGGACCTCGGTGACGGCCCACAGCTCATGCTTTCCGCGGATGCCGATCTTCCAATTCACTTCGCACCCAGGATAAGCACCACCACGAGGATCGGGAACCCCCGCCTCAGGAAGCGCCTCCTACGCCGGCGGTCACGCGAGATCCTGCCGCATCCGCTCGTATTCCTCTCGGCTAATCTCGCCGCGCGCATAGCGGCGTTTCAGAATGTCCAAAGGAGCCTCGCCGGACGCCGAGTCCGTCCCGGATCGCCCGCGATCCCAGAGCCAGCGCACGACGAGGACGAGTCCGGCGATAATCAAACCCCAGAACAGCAGCATAAACAGCCAGCCCAGGATCCCCATTCCGTACCCGCCGTATCCTCCCCAGCCCATCATGCCTGCTCCAGGCATCATCGTCACTCCTCCCTCGCGGGCGTAGGCCCGGAAGGTCTCGCCGAACTCCCGTTCGAGATCACGATCCTCCCACCGGGCCAGGCGAACGTACATCGCGACAACGGATCGCATCGGCCTTCGCTCCACACGGGTGCTGATCGATTGTGGGCCCCGCAGGAGATCGGCTCACCGGGTCTTCGCCAGTAGCGCCCGAATGTATGCCCGGCCGTCCTTGCTGTCCCACTCCCGGGCACCGATGGCTCGGCCCGCGATGACTTGGTTCCGATCTATCAGAAAGGTCGCGGGTAGACCGCGGACAAGGTACTTCGTTGCTGCGTCCCCGTTGGGATCCAGGACCACCGGGAAGGTAAGCTTCAGCTCCCGAATAAAGGCGCGGACGGTGCTCGGGTTCTCCTGATAATTCACTGCCAGGACGACGAGGCCTTGGCCTTTGAACTCCTGGTGCAGGCGCTCCATCGCCGGCATCTCCTCCCGGCAAGGGATACACCAGGTCGCCCAGAAGTTCAGGAAGACCACCTTGCCGCGAAAGTCCCCCAGCCGAATGGTGTTCCCATCCAGGCCGGGCCCGACGACCTCCGGCGCCTTCACAAGCTCCTTGGGTGTCAGGATCCCCAGGGCGGCCGCGAGCTGATCGATCGTTGCGGCCTCCGCCCGAGCCGACGGGATCGCCATCGCCAGCAAGACGGCCCCCAGGCTCAGGAATCTCCGCACCGATGGAGACATGTGTGTTGCCCTCCAACCGCTGGGTCATCATCACTGCCACGAGAACCACTCCCGCGAGGCAGCGGGGCTGTCGGATCGCCTGCTCCTGTCCGGCTTCTCAGATGCAGCAGCCGCCCCCGCGGCGCCACCAGGGTCGCTTCGGCTCGGGCGTCGCTTGCCGATCGTCCCCGACGGCCGCGGGTGCGTTCACCGCACCATGCCCAGCATCAGGTCACCGTTCCCCATCCGCCGGGCCATCTCCATCATGGCCGCCATGGCCTGCGGGGCCCTGTCACTTTGCATGAACCGCTCCATCTCCTCCATGCCCCTGGGACTTCCCATCCTGGGTCCCTCTGGAGCAGGTCCCAGGCTTGAGGGCTGCTCCGCCTTCGCCATCTCGACCAGCTTCTTCCGCTGATCCGGCGTCAGCACCCCCTTGCCTTCTTCGATGACCTTGAGCCGCGCCAGCCGGAGGTCAGTCCGCATGGCTTCGGCCTCTTTCAGCTTGGCCTCGACCGCCCGCAGGTCAACAGAGCCGGGCCCGATCAACTGGTCGAGGTCCCGCTCGACCTTTTCCAGGGCTTCGCTCTTTATTCGGGCCTGTTTCGCGAAGCCGTCCCGCAGGGCGAAGAGCTGGCCGACCTGCTCGGCCGAGAGTCCCAGCTCCTCCCTGTGGTCCAGCATGACCGTGATCCAGGGGCGATCATTTGTGGAGCCCGCCCCCGTCAATCCACCAGGTCCCATCATGCCCGGCCGCATCTGACCTCCTGGACCCATTTTCCCTGGCCCCATCATCCCTGGACCCATCTGGGCGAGGGCGAGTCCCCCAAGGGCATTGGTCCCGAGGACAAACAAGGCGATGAGGGTGAGGCTCCCTCCTCGTAGGGCGTTCATTGTGCGGCTCCTTTCACGACCCTCGGAATGGTAACCCCCTGTCCCCAGCGTTGGTAACTGGGGCCAGTGATCCCAGAGTAGGATCTGATACTGGCCCTTGCGATCGGGATTCGGGCAGTGCTCGAACTAGGCGAGCGGCGGGGCGCGGCCTTCAGGAGTGGAAAGAACGCCGAAGGAGGGAACAGTGGGTGCGACGTACTGGAAGAGGCTTTCCGAGGTCACGCGGCACGGAAGAGCGTTGATCGGCGGCGCCGGGACAGCCACAAGGTGGTCCGCATGGCTCGCCGCCTTGCTGCACAGCCCGGGGAGAGACCCCAGAGCCTGACAGGAATCCTGGCTGGACATTGTCCCGGCGAGAAGACAGAGGGAGAGCGCGACGGGCGAGAACGGCCGCCACATGTGGGATGATCGCAAACCTGGGACAGTGCTGCCGACTGACACCCAGCATGATGAAGTGACGATAGGGTATGAACACCGCTGCGTCAACGCAAATTGCAGTTCGTGGAGGAGGTTCTTGCTCCCGCTTCCCATTGGATCCCTGGTGCTGCACCGGCGCGCCCGAAAGTCACCGCCTCACTCCACGATGAGCTTGCCGCGCAGCATCCCCATCTGGCACTGGAACTCGTACTCGCCGGGCTCCTTGGGCAGGAACTCCACGGCGACCGTCTCCCCCTCGGGCAGGTTCGCGCTCCTGTTGAAGGCCGGCAGCAGGACCATCTCGGAACAAGAGGCCGACTCTTGTCGGACAAAATTCAGCCGGACGGGTTTCCCCACCTCGACGACGATGACGTCCGGCGTGTACCCTCCCTTCACCAGGACCATCTGCTCCTGGTAGCCCCCGCTGGTGACAGCGGCCTGGACCCCCTTGGACTTGACCAGC
Source organism: Candidatus Methylomirabilota bacterium (assembly GCA_016209735.1). GTDB lineage: Bacteria > Methylomirabilota > Methylomirabilia > Methylomirabilales > 2-02-FULL-66-22 > 2-02-FULL-66-22. The sequence goes on along the minus strand of JACQVN010000006.1, from coordinate 10,585 downwards.
CAGAAGAACCAAACGATGAACCCGATCAGCCCCAGGCCGATGAGGTTCACAAGGATCCTGTCCCAACTCATGCGACCTCCTCCTCACAATGCAACCGCAGACGGACGCAAATCAACGCTGACGTTAGCGATCCTTGCATAAGACAGCGAACATTGGCACGGCCTTTGTCCCCCTCACCGTTGTCCTCCCCCCCAATGGGGGAGAGAGGAGGGTGAGGGGGGCGGATTACGGGGTGCGGGGCTTCCACCGCTTGAGCCGGTTGGCATTGGTGATGACCGTCACCGAGCTGAACGACATCGCGAGGGCCGCCAGCAGCGGCGACAGCAGGATGCCGAAGAACGGGTAGAAGACCCCCAGGGCAATGGGAAGGCCCAGGGCATTGTAGATGAAGGCTCCCCACAGGTTCTGGAAGACGTTGCGCATGGTGGCCCGGCTGATCTGTATCGCCGTCACCACCCCCTTCAAACTCCCCTGGATGAGGGTGATGTCCGAGGCGGCGATGGCCACATCGGTCCCGGTGCCGATGGCGAAGCCGACATCGGAATTCGCCAGTGCCGGCGCGTCGTTGATCCCGTCGCCGACCATGGCCACCGTCTTCCCTTCGAGTTGGAGCTTCTGGACGTTGTGGGCCTTGTCCTGGGGCAGGACCTCGGCCAGGACCCGGTCCACGCCCACCTGGCGCGCGATGGCCCTGGCCGTCCGTTCGTTGTCCCCGGTGATCATCACGACCTCTAGGCCCATGGCCTTCAGCGCCTGAATCGCGGCCTTGGAGTCCTCCTTTACGGTATCTGCAACTGCGATGACCCCGGCCGGCTCTCCGTCGATGGCCACGTACATGGGCGTCTTCCCCTCGTCGGCCAGGCGCGCCGCGTGGGACTCCAGATCCCCCGGCGGGATTCGCCGGTCCTTCATCAATTTGAGGTTGCCCAGCAGGAGCGCCCGCCCCTCGATCGCGGCCTCCACCCCATGGCCCGGGATGGCGGTGAAGCTGTCGGCATCTCTGAGCCTCAGACCCCGCGCCTGGGCCCCCTCCACGATGGCGGCCGCCAGGGGATGCTCGGAAGACTTCTCCACAGATGCCACCAGGCGGAGCAACTCTTCTCGGCTCGTCTCGCCTGAGCTCGACGCAGGCTCGGCTCTGGGCTCTGGGCTCACGATGTCGGTAAGTTCTGGCTTCCCCCTGGTGATGGTTCCGGTCTTGTCGAGGATGACGGTCTGGAGCCCCTGGGCCGCCTGGAGCGATTCTCCCGAGCGGATCAGGATCCCGTTCAGCGCCCCCAGCCCCACCCCCGTCGTCAGCGACATCGGCGTCGCCATCCCCAGCGCGCAAGGACAGGCGATGATGAGCGTGGTGACCGCCACGATGAGCGCATAGACGATCCGGGGCTCTGGCCCGAAGCTGTACCAGACCATGAAGCCAAGGATGGCCAGGATTGCGACCGAAGGCGTGAAGTAACCGGAGACCACATCCACGATCCGCTGGATGGGGACCTTGGAGCCCTGGGCGTCCTTCACCATCCGGATGATGTTGGCCAGGGCCGTGTCCTTCCCCACCTTGCTGGCGTGGAACCGGAAGCTTCCCGTCTTGTTGATGGTGGCGCCGATCACCTCGTCGCCCACGGTCTTCTCGATGGGGATGGACTCGCCGGTCACCATGGACTCGTCCACGGCTGAGGACCCCTCGGTCACTTCCCCGTCCACCGGGATCTTCTCCCCGGGGCGGACCACGACGGTATCCCCGACCAAGACCTCCTCCACCGGGATGTCCACCTCTTTCCCATTGCGGACGACTCGGGCCGTCTTGGCCTGGAGGCCGATCAGCTTCTTGATGGCGTCCGAGGTGCGGCCCTTCGCCTTCAGCTCCATGGCCAGGCCGAGGACGACCAGGGCGGTGACGACCACGGTCACGTCGTAGTAGACATCGAGGAACTCCGAACTGGGAAAGAGGCCGGGGAAAGCGAGGACAATGGTGGAGTAGATCCACGCCACGCCGGTGCCCAGCGCGATCAAGGTGTGCATGTTGGCCGAGCGGTGCTTGAGCGCTTGCCACGCCCCGGTGAAGAATTGGTTCCCGCTGTAGAGGAGGACCGCCAGGGAGCCGACCCCCATCCCCGCCCAGATGTACCAGAGCTGGGGGCTGTCGCGCGGGAACCAGGCCCGGAGCACCGGAAAGAGCCACGGATAGCTGAAGATCATGGTGAAGGCCCCGACCGCGGCCCCGAACCACCACTTGCGCATCAGACCCCGGTATTCCCGGTCCCGGGCCTCGGCCTCCTTGTCGGCGGCTTCGGGGGCGGCGGGGGCCGGCGCCTCAACGACGGCGTATCCGGCAGAGGCCACAGCCGCCTTGATCGCCTGCAGGTCGGCCACGCTGGGGAGGTAGTCCACCGTTGCCTCTTCGGTCGCCACGTTCACACTCGCCTTGACCACCCCCGGCGTGGCCAGAAGCGCCGACTCGATCTTCGCCACGCAGGACGCGCAGGTGATCCCCTGGATGGCGAACCTGGCCGTGGCCCCTTCCGTCCGGTACCCGGCGTCCCGGATGGCGCGATCGAAAGCCGGCACAGCGGTTTGGGTGGGGTCGTACTCAATGAAGGCCCGCGCGCTGCTCAGATTCACCGTCGCCTTCCTCACGCCGGGCACCGCCCGCAGAGCCTTCTCCACCGCCTGCGCGCACTTCCCGCACGTGAGATCGAAGACGGGCAGCTCCACCCGTCTCGGCCCGGGGCGATCCGGCCCGACTCCCGTTGTGGCCGAGGGAGCGTATCGCCCGAGGCCTTTCGGCATCTCACCCGCGTACTTCGCCGGGTCCGCGGCGAACGCCGTCTCGCACTCGGCCGAGCAGAAGTGGAAGGTCCGCCCGCCGTACTCCCGCCAGGCGTGCGCCTTCCCCTCCTCAACCGTCATCCCGCACACCGGATCCTTCGCCATTTCCCTTCCCCTCCCAAAGCGTCTCATTCGGCAGCGACCCCTGGCGGTTTCATCTCTTTCTCCCGGGCCAGCCGGCGGCGAAGCTCGCCCTCGTCCACCCGAAACTTGAACGCCAGCCTGCCATTGAGAAAGACCAGCGGGATCCGCTCCTTGTAGGTTTCGTAGATCTCCCGGGAGGATTCGATATCGATCTCCCGGAGATCAAAGGGGATCTCCCGCCGCACCTTGAGCAGCACGGCTTTCGCCTCGTCGCACAGGCAGCAGTCCCGCTTCCCGTAGATCTCCACAAGGATCATCCGACACCCTTAGTCCTGCGGTTCGGAAATACGGCAACGTATTTCCTCCCGCAGGACGTAGATCGAGCGAGAGTAGCCATCACGGCTCCACCCTGCCGGACGAACGTGTCGCCTCCAGCAGCCGGTGCCACTCTCCCCGGCGGGGGAAGAACATGGAGGCTCGCCGACGGTAGGTCAGGTAGTCGTCGCCGAACCGCTCGACCATCTGGCCCTCCTCCTTCCGCGCCAGCCGGACGTAGGCCCACACGATGACCGGAAAAAGGACCAGGGTCGGAATCGTCGGCCAGTGGATAAGTTGACCGAAGACGGCGAGAAAGATCCCGGTGTACTGGGGGTGCCGCACCACGCTGTAGAGGCCGTCGGTGGCCAGGCGTCCCTCCCGGCGCGCCTGGTACACCTCGCGCCATCCCTCGATGAGCAGGGAGATCCCGAAGAAGACGAGCCCGTACCCGACGACCATCTCGATTGTCGCACCGAGATCCCCCCAGCCAAAGAGCGCCGCCCAGAGATGGCCGCTCTGGTGGAGCCAGGGAATGTCGAAGCCCAGGAACCCGCTCAAGACATAGATGGTTAGGGGAAACCCGTACATCTCGGCATAGAGCGCGATGATGAAGGCCTGCACCAGTCCTGCCCGGCTCCACTCCTTCCAGCCCTTGGGCGCCACGTAGCGGTACAGGAGCCACGAGGCGATCACGACCATGACGACGGTCAACTGCCAGAATCCGGTCTCCTTCGCCTGTTCCATTCAACGCGTCCTCCTCTTCCTGCGTCCAGTTCGGACAGTGACCCCGACAAAAAGCGGCGTTGCGGGCGGATTGTCCGGGAGAAACCATGTGGCTGCCACCCACCCGAGCACGATCGGGACCACGACTCCGATCAAGGCGATCAGAAGCGACGACAACCCGACAGGCGCCAACGCCCGAACGTCCGCTTCCGGACCGACGTCGAACAAGAGAATGAGAACACCAACTTCAGCCAGGAACAGCCGCGCCGGGTCAGATCGAAACGTGAGGCCCTCTCCACCCAGAAAGAGGGGCAAGGGGTTCCCGAGCCCGATCCCACGGACGAATGCCTGACCTACCGCCGTTGTCCTTGAATCAATGGATAGCCCTGCGCTTGCCAGGCCACCATCCCGCCCTGGAGGTTCCAGGCGTTGCTGTACCCGAGCCGGACAAGCTTCTCGGCGGCGATCGTGCTCATGCGATCGCTCATGCAGTAGAGAACCACCTTGGCCTCCCTCTTCGGGGGCAGGAGGTGGAGTTGCTCCTGCACCTTGTCGTAGGGGATGAAGGCATCCGTCTCGGCGATTTCGCCGTCGTATGGCACGTGCACATTCACGAAGAAGAAATCCTTCGCCTCCAGCATCCGCTTCAGCTCTGGTGCCGTAACGTTGGTATACGTGCCTCCGGGTACTGACACCCGCACTCCCACGGCGGCAGTTTCCCCCCGAACTGCCAGGACCAGCCATACGCCAATCAACGCGGCAAGAATCAGGGCACAGACCTGCCGCCCCGCGGTTGCTGTTGACCCGGCTTGTCGTATCATACCTCCCTCCTCCTGCGGTCCAAATGTAGCTTCGGCCCCCCTAGCCATTCTCGGGATGATGCCTCGTGTGGACCTTAACGTTTCCGGCGCCGGCCAAAGTCTTTCAGCATGCCCTCGATGATCTCCTCAAAGACCTGATAGGGCCGCGCCCCGATGAGTCGGCCGCCGTTGATCAGGAAGCCCGGTGTTCCGGTCATGCCGATGGCACGCGCCACCATGGTTTCCCGCTCCACCTTGTCCCGAGGCTGCCCGCCATCGAGACAGACGTTGAACCGGCTCACGTCCAGTCCCAGTTTCTCCGCCTGTCGCTTCAAGTTCCCCGTCGTGAACGCGAACACGCCGACACTGGAGAATAGCCGGTCGTGATACGGCCAGAAGCGCCCCTGCTCGTGGGCGCACTCGGAAGCGATGGCGGCCTGGACCGAGGGCGGCCCCAGGATGGCCAGGTGGCGGTACACGAAGCGGACCTTGCCGGGCTGGATGTATTGCTCCTCGATGCGGGGCAGAGTCTCTCGCCAGAACTTCCGGCAGAAGGTGCACTGGAAATCGGAGAACTCTACCATCGTCACCGGGGCGTCCGAATTGCCCTTGGCCGGCCCCGGCCCCCGCTCCAGAGCTTCCAGCAGCGCCTCGGCCTGTGTGGCCGCTTCCCCGGCCACAGTTCCAAGGGTCAGGGCAAGGGCTAGCCCAATCGCGCGCCCGACCTGCCGAATAGTGCAGAGAACGTCCTCTCTGTCCATGATGGCTCCCATCGGAACCGCCTCTCCCGGACCAGCCAGGGGATGGGCGGCGCTCCGCCAATACACATCGCTGAGGATAAGATCTGTCCAGTTCCGGGCTGCCATGGACCCGCTACCCGTTTTCGGGTGATCCACCATCCGCTCCTCGTGTTGCCTTGCAGGCCGCTTCGCGGCGTTGGACTTACTCGGCGACCCTCAGCGCGAACAGCAGTCCCCCGGGGCTGGCGTGCGCGTTCGTCATGTGATGCGGGATGTGGCAGTGCACGATCCAGGTGCCGGGCTCGTCGGCGGTGAATTCGACGTCGTAGCGTTCACCCGGCGCCACGTTCACGGTGTCTTTTGTGAGCTGTGCCGCGACAGGCACCGGATGACCGTCGGTGGCCACGATCTTGAAAGGGAATCCGTGCACGTGCATCGGATGAACGAATTGCCCGGCACCGATGAAGCGCAGCCGGACCCGCGCTCCCTTCTTGACCTCCAACACCTCGGTGGAAGGAAACGCCTTCCCGTTGATGGTGAAGAAATTCGGCTCGGCCATCACCGGCATGGCCGGCCACGTCCGGCCAGTTTGAGGATTAATCCGCCATTCCTGGAGCATCACGGTGTAGTCGAGGGCAACCTTGGATCGCACCCGCCTTGGATCCACGATGAGCGGCCCGGCCAGGCCGGCCAGGAGCTGGCGGTCTTCGCGGACGTGCGTATGATAGAAGAACGTTCCGGCATCCCTTGCCGTGAACTCGTACGTGAAGCTCCCGCCGGGCGGCACCGGCTGTTGGGTGATGGCCGGGTGCGCCACCCCGTCCATCGCGTTCGGCAGCCGCATCCCATGCCAGTGGATGCTGGTCTCCTCGGGCAGCTCGTTCCTGAGCACGACACGCACCCGGTCCCCCTGCCGGACCCGGATCATCGGGCCCGGGACCTGGCCGTTGTACGTCCAGGCGGTCGCCCACACGTCGGGAAGGTTCTCTGACTTGGGGAGGATGAGCCACTTCACCGGCCGCGCCGTCAACTCGAAGACCTTGACACCGTCCACGGTCTTGAACGCGAGCGCCTGCATGCCCTTGGTCGCTGTCGCCCGGGGGACTCCCTCGTCCGGAATCGGGCTCTCCATCGGATCGTCCATGGTCATGGCATGGCCAGGATCCCTTGTCCCTGCCTCCTGCGGTGCGGTCGGCTGCATGCCCGGCATGGCTTCATGCCCCGGCATCGGTTGCGCCAACACAGGCCCCGCAGCCAGAAGGCCGATAACGACGAAACGCGCCATTGGAATACGGACCATGTGCACCATCGCTCCTCCCGATCTGCTTCGACCCTGCTCCTCGCCACGGTGATCCCAGGATACCACCAGGGGCCGCTGCCCTCAGAAGCGATGGTTGAAGTCCACCTGCTTCACCATCCCGAAAGCATCCATCACCACCCGGAGCACCATGTCGTTTGCCGCGGGTCCAGGCCCCAGGCTGAAGCGGAGGTCACGGTACTCCACGATATGGTCCTCGCCGCGCTGGAGGTAGCGAGTCCAGGGGAAGCGCGCGAACGCCAGGAAGAGGCGGACCGACTCCACCGCGTCGCTCCGCTCCACGTAGCCGTTCCGCGGAGCCTGGGTGAAAGAGGGAAGGTCAACTGGGGCGCCGGCCCGGGGCGTCACGGAGGCCTGGTACAGGCGGCCGGGCGCCTCGGCCACCGCCGTCCACCTAAAGGGGCTGAACAGGCGTGGGATCACTGAGATTCGGTCAGCCGAAATCGCCCGCCGGCCCAACTCCGCTGTGAACCGCGCTCCGGCCGCAGCCTTGGCCCCGCCCGCCAAGGCGAGGTACAGGATTGCCGCCGCCAAACCGACTCCTGCCGCGCGGGCCGCCAGACCGCAACGCCGCCAGGCGATTATCAGCGGCACGGCAAAGGCGGCGGTCAGGATCGGGTCGACGATGAAGGCCAGGTCCAAGGCGAAGCGGGTTGAAGTCAGCGGGTAGAAGGCCATGGTGCCGAAGGACGTGATGAGATCCAGGCCGATGTGGACCAGAATCCCGAGATAGACCAAGCTCGCGAGGTCTCGGTACCGCTTGTGGCCACTCCACCGGTAGATCGGCCACGCGACCAGCAGGGCCAAGGCGGCTCCCCCGAAGACCGAGTGCGTCAGACCGCGATGGTACTTGAGGACCGCGAATTGGTCCCAGAACGCCATGACGTTATCCAGATCGGGCGCGAGTGCCCCTGCGGTCACGGCGAGGAGAACAGGCCGACCAATCCGCTGGCGGAGGCCGGCGTGGGCCACCGCCAGGCCAGACAGGGTGTGGGTCAGAGGATCCATGCCCGATCCGTGCTCCTGCGGCTCGACGTCAACTTCCGAATCCCCCGGAGCGCGCGTGGTGGTCAATCCCTCGATGCGCCTCAATGAAACGGAGGATTCGCTGCTCGTCAAACCGCTCGAAAGCATCAAGATAGGCCCACGCGGTGAGGGCGATCCGCGTCTTCATCCCGGGATACGGCGCCAGGATGACCTTGTCCGGATAGCGTCGAACGGTCTCCTTGAGCTTGGAGACGAGGTCGTCACAGTCGGCGCAGTTGTAATGGACGAGGACGCCACCGTCCTCCAGGTTGTGGACCTGGAGAGCCTTGGGGATCGGCTGTTCGTGGATGCCCCAGGTGGCCGCCCCCGCAAGATGCGGCCCCGATGTGGGCGGGTCGCTGGCGTAGCGAAACGCGATCGGCTCGGCGACGACGTGTGCATTTCCCTGCGACGGCACGTACGTCCCGGGCTGCGGCCGCAGGATCCACCATCCCAGGACGCCGAGCGCACCGACGGCCAGCAGGAGCGTCCCGCCACGGGTGGCCAGTCGCCTCAGCCGGTTCCTACGCGCGGCCCGCTCCCGCTCCCGCCGCCGGGCCTCCTGCGCCGCCTGGCGCCTCACATGTTTCTCCGATCGAACGGCCGCCTCAGCCGGCGTCACCATTTGGGATCCCATCGCAACACACCCCCTCCTCTGGCTGAGGCCCTTCGCAACCATCGCCTTGCACCGGGTAGAGTCCTTGAATCACCCGAGCGAGCGGAGCAGGCTTCTGCCGACCCCGGTGGACACCATGATCCAGGCCCCATACAGGATGCTGGCGGTGCCCGCCGCCATTCGCAGCCCTCGATGGATTCCCGCAAACCGCTCGGCCGTTAGCACGAAGGGGACGCCCAGCAGGCCGCTGATGCCCAGCATGCCCAGAATGGAGCCGGCGCCGAAGACCAGGATGTAGAGGAGCCCGACCTGCGGGTCGCGGATCGTCGTCAGGATCAGGAGCATCAACGCCGCGCTACCCGCCAGGCCGTGGACCATTCCGACCAGGACCGATCGCCCGTACGCTGCGGACGGGTGCTCGTGGTCGTGGTGTTCGCCGCCAGCGTGGGAGTGGAAGTGGATATGGATTTCCCCTCCGTGCCGGTGAACGTGGGCGTGAACCCTCGGCTGCAGGAATCCCCAGAGGACCGACGCCCCCAAGGCCACGAGAACGACTCCCACCGCAAACTCCATGGACAGGGCCAGCCGCTCCGGAATCTTCACTTTGAAGAGGATGACCGCCACGCCGACCAGGAACAGGGTGCCGGTGTGGCCGAGCCCCCAGAAGATTCCCACGAGGGAGGAGCGTGAAAGGGATCGGTGCCGGCTGACCATCGTCGAGACGGCCACCACATGATCGGCGTCCAGGGCATGCTCCATTCCCAGGAGGAAGCCCAGGGCCAATGTCGCCAGCGGGCCGGGTTCCATGCGGCTATCCCTCCAAACGCACCCGCAGTAGCATATCCGGGTGGAGGATCAGGAAAAAAGCGATGATCTAAGCCAGGGCGAATCCCACGTACGGCAGCCTCGCGCACTGAAGGCAGCCGCCCTCTCGCTCTCGCCGCCGGACCTCCTGCGTCCTCCAAGGACAGAGGGTAGTCCGCATCAGAGCCATGGAATGGAACGAACCGGCACGTCTTCAAGCGCGAGAGGCTCGGATCAGGCGGGTAGCTCTGGAGGGTGGTCTATCGAGTGCGCCAGGAACCAGCTTGGAAGGACGGCGGAGCCCGGACGGATGGCGGCTGAGAAGGCGTGGGGGCCGGGTTGCAAGGGAAGGCCCGTCAACTCGCCGGCCCCATGCAGGATCGGGCAGCAGGCGCCGCTTCCATGGGTGGCCGATCCCGTATCCGCCTGCGCCGCGGCCGTCTGGCCGCACACGAGGACCAGTGCGAGAAACAACAGAATAAATGTCGCCATCCTCAAGCGCTTCACGCACGGCCTCTTTTTGAACAAGAGCGTTGAGTTTGCCTCCCCCCTGACGGGGGCAGCCACAGGCCGCAGAGGGGAAAATCCCCCTGGCGGTCCGTCGATAGTTGCAGGGTAGCTTCCCAAGAGCTGCCGGTCAAGCCAGCGGGGGACAGGTTAGCGCCATGGATCCGCCCTGCGCCGTTTTCGCACGCGCGCCGCCCTGGCCTCTGGCGCGGACACACACTTGCCCACCGCGTCATTCCCCCGGCGTGCCCGCTGCCGCTTCCGGCACCGTGGACTGGGCGTGCAGGTGCCTCTGCGGCATGCCGGGTACTCCTCACCGCACCGAGCCGCCGACTGAGCCGGCTCGCGGTAGGCCTGGGGGCGGCACAGCCGGACGATCACGCAACCTCGCCACCGTCACCGGGGGGTTTTCGCCGACCCGCCGGACCGGGGCGTGCGCACGGCGGCGTCCTTCAAATACCGGTAGTAATCGCTGTCCGTCGTGAGGATCAGCACGGAGTTCTTGTTTTGCCCCTCCTTGTAGGCCTCCAGCGTGTTCGAGAAGGCGTAAAACTCGGGGTCGCGACCGTAGGCGCCGCCGTAGACCCGTGTGGCTTCCGCGTCCGCCTTGCCCCGGACCTCCTGGGCTTTCCGGTAGGCGCCCGAGCGGATCTGGCGCATTTCCTTCTCCATGGTCCCCAGGATCTCGGCGCTCCGCCCCTCCCCCTCCGACCGGAACCGGGCCGCGATGCGCTTCCGCTCCGAGATCATCCGGGCGTACACCTTCTCGCGGACGCTCTCCACGTAGTTCAAGCGCTTGATGCGGACGTCCACCAGCTCGATC
>JACQVN010000038.1 GCA_016209735.1 Candidatus Methylomirabilota bacterium | reverse complement strand
TGCTAAAAGGACCCTCACGGCGAAAGGAGGAGAAGCTCGGGAGCTAATCGAACTGCCAGCGTCGCTGCGCTCCGTTCACGATGGCCGATCGGGGCGTTCACCATGGAGCGATCGCGGCGTTCACGATGGGCGGTATCCGCACCTGACCACGTCGGGCCAAAGTCCGTGGCGGATTTTGAGGAGCTCACGGAGCCTGGCGCGCGCGCCCTGCTGCAGCGAGATGCCTTCGAGCCAGTGAGCTATCTGCTGGCGCGGCTGGGGGGCGCATGAATCAGAAGCTACCTCGGTTCCTGCCATCTGTCCTGGCGCGAGGCGAGTTTTGGGCTATGCTCGTGAGTTCAAGTGGCCCAAATGTATTGACAGGGCTATGTCACTCCTGTATAAGTAAAAAAGTAGAAATGATCCCTACGGAAGGGGGGATAAAGATGCGAAAGCTGGTCTCCCTGCTGCTGGCGTTCGGCTTGCTTCTGGGCGTGGCTGGCAGTGCCCTGGCGGATTGTAGCCCGGATCACCCGACCACCACGACACCTTCGCCAGAACGCCCTCCGGTCCAGACGTGAGCGTGGCATCCCAGAGTCTTCAAGTTTAACGGCGGCCCCCCCGGGGGCCGCCTTTTTCGCTTGCCAGTCCCCTTCCTGGCTATGGTATCCTGTGGCATCCGGGAGGTCGGCGATGAAGAAAACAATCGTGCTGCTGGCGGTATTGCTCGTGCTCTTTGGAACGATGCTCCCGAGCCTCGCCTGGGCGCGAGGGGGCTGGCACGGCGGGCACCATGGCGGCCACGGTGGTTGGTGGTTGCCCGGGGCCATCATCGGTGGCCTGGTGCTCGGCGCCGTCGCCGTCGTAACGGCACCAATCTGGGCGCTGTCCGCGCCACCGGTGTATGCCCCCCCAGTGGTGTATGCGCCGCGGGTGGTGTATGGGCCGCCGCCGGTGTATTCAGCGCCGCCGGCTTACCCCCCTCCGCCGACGTATGCGCCGCCGCCGACCTACCAGCGAGCACCGATCTACGCGCCGCCCCAGGCTTCCGCGATCCAGCGGGAGGTCGTCTATTCAAACGGCCGCTACGTGCTCTACGGTGATGGAGTGCGTCAGCCGTGGCAGTGGGTCTGGGTGCCGTCAGCATCGCCGCCTCCGCCGCCTCCCCTCCCGCAGCAGTAATGGACTGGGGGACCCGGACTCGAGCGCCACGCATCTTCCGGGGATCGTTGCCTTCGAGCACGTCCAAGGCGGCCCAGACCACCGCGATATCATGCTCGATGCATAATATTCTCTCCAATGGAATTTTTTGCGCCCAGCGGCGGGAAAGGGCTTGCCCCCAGTGTCGTCATCTGATAAATAATGGTTAAGATGAAAAAAAGATGAAATAGTGTCCACCTGGTGTAGGGGGCACCGTCGTGCTTGACTCCGGAGGGGGAGATGCCCCGCGCCGGTTCCCGGGTTGCGTTGGCCCTTTTCTTGACCACATGCCTCGCCCCGCTGCTACCCTGCCTGGCGGCGGCCGGCGAACAGGACGCACCTTCTCATTTCCCCCGCCCGTCGGTTCTCCAACCCAACGTCGACTTCTGGCGGCAGGTCTACACGGAATACGGGCTCGAGGATTTCATCCTGCACGACCGCGAGAACATGGCGGTGATCTACGAGGTGGTGCGGGTTGCCGCAACGGCCAACCAGGCCCGCGCTGCGGAGATGGCCAAGTCGGAAATCCAACGGGTCCGGGCACAGTACGAAGGGATCGTGAAGGCCCTGGCCGAAGGACAGGCCCCGGAGACTCTGGGGACGGAGGCCGTGGAGGTGTTCCGTCTCTGGGGCTGTCCCTGCCCAGCGGAGGCCCTCCAGCGGGCGGCGGCCAATATCCGGGTTCAGCAGGGACTCCGGCAGAAGGTGGAGGAGGGCCTCCGGCGCGCCGTCAAGCTGATGCCCCGCATTCTGAGCATCCTGCGGAAGCACGAGGTCCCGGAAGAGTTGGCCGCCCTCCCCCTGGTCGAGTCGAGCTTCAACCCTGCGGCCCGCTCCAAGGCCGGGGCGGTCGGGATGTGGCAGTTCATCAAGCAGACGGGCAAGCAGTACCTGACCATCAGCCGGAAGCGGGACGACCGCCGCGACCCGATCCGCTCCACCGATGCGGCCGCCAGGCTGCTCAAGCACAACTACCAGAGTCTTGGTTCCTGGCCGCTGGCCATCACCGCTTACAACCATGGCAAGGAGGGCATCCGGGCGGCCAGAGAGGCCGTGGGGTCGGGAGCCATCGAGGACATCATCCTCCGCTACACGGGCCCCCGCTTCGGTTTCGCCTCCAGGAACTTCTACGCAGAATTCCTGGCAGCCCTCGACGTGCTCTCCCCGCTCATCCAGGAGCACGGCAAGGCCACGAGTCAGCCCCGCCCTTCCCCGCGCGGCCTGCGCGAGGGGTAGAGAAATCCTCGGCGGAAAACTAAACGCCAGTAGCGCTTGGCAGGCTACGGCTCCCCCGCTGCCCCTTCGACGGGCTCGCCCTTCGACGGGCTCAGGGTGAGCGGAGGAAAGCCTGAAATGACTTAAAGTCCTTCCCATCATGCTGAGCTTGTCGAAGCATCCTGCTGAATCCCGCCCAGGCGGGATCGAGCGTGAGCGTTTATTGACGGTCTGGTCGCCAGTCGCGTGATCCGGCCATCGGGATCGGTAGAACGGGAGGCTCCCGGTTGCCCAATCGCCCAGTTGCCTGGTTGCCAGAGTAGGACCATCCATGACCCCCGCCATCCTGTTCTCGCACTTCCCGTTCGGAAAGAACCTCGATGCCATCCGCGCCCACGTGGCCTCCCACCACTATGCCGGAGTGGAATGGAACCTGGAGAACTGGCGCGTGATGGTCCCCCGGGAACGGCGGCGGAAGCTCCTGGAACGGTTCCGTGCCGCCTCGGGTTTCTGCTCGGTCCATGCGCCGTACACGGACTGGGAGATCGGCCACCGGGATGCAGAATTCGCCGCCGCTTCCCTTCGACTCCTCCGCGAGTACGTGGACATTGCCGCGGATCTGGGCGCCCACCACGTCACCATTCACGTGGGCGCCTTTGGTCTATCACCCGAGGAGCTGTCCTGGGACACGCTTCTCCGCAACCTGACCGGGATGCTGGAGCATGGGGCGCGCCGGAAGACGCCGGTGACGGTGGAGAACCTCCGGCGTGGCTTGACCAGCGAGCCCGAGACGTTCTCCGCGCTCCTGCGGGCGACGGGCGCCCCGGTGACCTTCGACCACGGCCACGCCTGTGGCAGCGCCTGGGTCCAGGAGGGGAAGGGTAGCATCGCCGATCTCCTCGGCGCCATCCCGACCACCATCCTGGCCAGTCACCTCTACCTGATCGAGCGGGAGGATACCCACTGTCCGCCGCAGGAGGTGGCCGAGATGAGCGGAGCCCTGACGCTGCTCCGCAACCGCGGATGCGATTTCTGGGTGTTGGAACTCATGTCGCAAGCCGACCTGGAACAGACCCGCAGGGTCGTCGACGCGTATCTCGCATCCTGAGCCATATTGCCGCTAAGTTAACTCGTAACTCATTTTCTACATTGATCGCTCTAGTCGCGTCGCGCCGCCCCCATCCCCCGCGTGCCCCTCGGGGGCGCTACCGCGACGGAGCCCCGCGCACCCAGCCTCCCGGCTGGGTACCCGGCGGGGCAGGGCTGCTCCGGCGGGTCGGGGCCGCTGGTGCGACCCC
>JACQVN010000037.1 GCA_016209735.1 Candidatus Methylomirabilota bacterium | reverse complement strand
CCGGGGACCGGGGGCCGGGGGCCGGGGGGCCGGGGGACGGGAATCTGGAGCTCGTGTTCCGCCCCGATCCCACCATCTGGGATGGTCGCTTCGCCAACAACGGCTGGCTCCAGGAATTGCCCAAGCCCTTGAGCAAGCTCGCCTGGGACAACGCGGCCCTGGTGAGCCCGGCCACCGCGGAGCGTCTCGGCCTCGCCACGGGCGAAGTAGTGGAGCTGGAAACCGGGGGGCGGACGGTGCGCGCTCCCATCTGGATCATGCCGGGACAGGCCGCGGATGCCGTCACCGTGCACTTCGGCTACGGGCGATCGCGCGCGGGCCGGGTGGGGACGGGCCCGGGCTTCAACGCCTACGCCGTTCGGACCGCCGCGGCCCCCTGGCACGCGCCGGGGCTGATGATCCGCAAGACCGGCCTGGAATACCCGTTGGCCACCACGCAGCATCACAACAGGATGGAAGGACGCGGCCTGATCCGCGCGGGCACCCTGGCAGAGTATCAGAAGAATCCCGAGTTCGCCCGCGAGCTGGCCGAAGCGCCCGAGCCGGGGCCCAGCCTCTACCCGGGATTCGCGTATGAAGGGTACGCCTGGGGCATGGCGATCGATCTGAACGCCTGTACCGGGTGCAACGCCTGTGTGGTCGCCTGCCAGGCCGAGAACAACAGCCCCGTCGTGGGGAAGGATCAGGTGTCTCGCGGTCGCGAGATGCACTGGCTCCGCATCGATCGCTACTACGCGGGGGACATGGAGAGCCCGGCGATCCACCACCAACCGGTCATGTGCCAGCATTGCGAGAATGCGCCCTGTGAAGCGGTCTGTCCCGTTGGCGCCACCAATCACAGCGCCGAGGGGCTGAACGACATGGTGTACAATCGATGCGTCGGCACCCGCTACTGCTCCAACAATTGCCCGTACAAGGTCCGACGGTTCAATTTTCTGGCCTTCCAAGACTTCAACACGCCGAGCCTGAAGCTCTTGCGCAACCCGGACGTCACGGTGCGAAGCCGTGGCGTCATGGAGAAGTGTACCTACTGCGTCCAGCGCATCAATGCCGCCAAGATCGAAGCCGAGAAGGAGAACCGCCCGGTGCGGGACGGGGAAATCCAGACGGCCTGCCAGCAGGCCTGCCCCACCCGGGCCATCATCTTCGGGAACATCAACGATGCGGAAAGCCGGGTGGCCAGGCTCAAGGCCGAGCCCCGGAACTATGGGCTCCTGACGGATCTGAACACCCGCCCCCGCACCAGCTATCTGGCGAAGGTGCGCAACCCGAACCCGGAGCTCGAGAAGGGATAGCGTCATGGCGGCCGATGGTCACGAGCACGCGGCACGCGTCCAGGCCCACTCCGCCATCATCGGGCCGGGACACACCTACGGCTCGGTCACCGACAAGTTGGGGGAGATCGTCCTCACCACCACGACCCCCCGGGGCTGGTTTGTCGGCTTTGCCCTCGGGTTCCTCCTGCTCCAACTGTTCTTCATGACGGTCCCGTACCTGATCTTCAAGGGGGTGGGGATCTGGGGCATCAACATCCCGGTGGGCTGGGGATTCGATATCATCAACTTCGTGTGGTGGATCGGGATCGGCCACGCCGGCACCTTGATCTCCGCCATCCTGCTCCTGCTTCGCCAGGAGTGGCGGACCTCGATCAACCGGTTCGCCGAGGCCATGACCCTGTTCGCGGTCTCCTGCGCCGGCCTCTTCCCGTTGCTCCACACGGGGCGGCCGTGGTTCGCCTACTGGCTGCTGCCCATCCCCAACACCTTGCCGCTCTGGCCGCAGCCCAGAAGCCCGCTGGTCTGGGACGTGTTCGCCGTCACCACCTACTTCACCGTGTCCCTGCTGTTCTGGTACGTGGGGCTGATCCCGGACCTGGCGACCTTCCGGGATCGCGCGAAGCACCGCCTGCTGCAGATCACGTACGGGGTGCTGGCCCTCGGCTGGCGCGGATCCGCCATCCACTGGCACCGATACGAGACGGCCTATCTGCTCCTGGCCGGCCTCGCGACCCCCCTGGTGGTGTCGGTGCACAGCGTCGTGAGCTTCGACTTCGCCGTCGGCATCGTCCCGGGCTGGCACTCGACGATCTTCCCGCCGTATTTCGTGGCCGGGGCCATCTACTCCGGCTTTGCCATGGTGCTCACCCTCACCATTCCCATCCGCAAGATCTATGGCCTCGAGGACTTCATCACCATGCGCCACCTCCGCAACATGGCGAACGTCATGCTGGCGACGGGATTGATCGTGGCGTACGGGTACCTGATGGAAGCCTTCATGGGCTGGTTCAGCGGAAACCCGTACGAGGGATACGCGCAGTGGAACCGGATGACCGGGCCCTACGCCCCGATATACTGGACCCTCATCCTCTGCAACATCCTGGTGCCGCAGGCCCTCTGGTCGGATCGGGTGAAGCGGAACGTCCCGGCCCTGTTCGTGGTGGCCTTCATCGTCAATGTCGGGATGTGGCTGGAGCGTTTCGTGATCATCCCGGTCAGCCTGCACCGCGACTTCGTGCCGTCCGCCTGGGGCATGTACTACCCGACATTCTGGGACTGGACGATGTTCCTGGGGACGATTGGCCTGTTCCTCTCGCTGATGTTCCTCTTCATCCGGGGCCTCCCGATGATCTCCATCTTCGAAATCCGGGCCCTGCTGCCGAGGGGCGAGAAGGCCCAGCTCCCTCCCGGCCGGCAGGCGCCGACCCCGGCAGCCGGAGCCTGAGCCATGTCTCTCGCGCCCCCGCTCTACGGCCTGATGGCCGAATTCGATACGCCCGAGGCTGTGCTGGCCGCGGCACGGCGCGCCTATGCCCGGGGATACCGTCGCATGGATGCCTACACCCCCTTCCCGGTGGAGGGACTGTCCGAGGCCATCGGCTTCCAGCATACCTGTCTTCCCCTCCTGGTGCTGATCGCCGGCCTCGTCGGCGCCATCGTCGGATTCGCATCCCAGTACTATGCGACGGTCATCGATTATCCCCTCAATGTCGGCGGCCGTCCGTTGAATAGCTGGCCGTCCTATATTCCGATCACCTTTGAGGTCGTCATCCTCTTTGCGGCCCTCACGGCGGTCGTCGGGATGATTGCCCTGAATGGATTGCCCATGCCCTATCACCCGGTCTTCAATGTCCCCGCCTTCAGTGGGGCCAGCCGGGACCGGTTCTTCCTGTGCATCGAAGCCACCGACCCTCTCTTTGACCGCGAGGCAACGCAGCGGTTCCTGGAAGGCCTGGGCCCGCGCGAGGTCAGCGAAGTTGAGCAGTGACAGGAACCAGGAACCAGGCGGCAGGAGGCAGGAGGCAGTCGGATCCCGGGCTCCCCGGGTTCTCCGTCGCGCCCTCTGCTGCCTCCTGCTTCCTGCCTCCTGCCTCCTGGTCGCCGGCTGCCGGCAGCAGATGGCGGACCAACCCAGGTACAATCCGCTCGCGAAGAGCACGTTCTTCGAGGATGCCCGATCGGCGCGGCCGCTGGTGCCGGGGACGGTCGCCCGGGGGCATCTCCGGGCCGACGAGCCCTTTTTTGCCGGGAAATCCGGAGGGGAGCTGGTCACCGCGCTGCCGTTCCCGCTGACCCGGGGGCTCCTGGAACGCGGACAGGGCCGGTTCAACATCTTCTGCTCCCCCTGCCACGATCGCACGGGGAACGGGGGGGGCATGGTCGTGCGGCGGGGCTACCGTCGCCCCCCGTCCTTTCACAACGAGCGGCTCCGGGAGGCGCCCATCGGCCATTTCTTTGACGTCATCACCAACGGGTTCGGCGCCATGCCCGACCATGCGGCGCAGATTCCTCCCACCGATCGGTGGGCGATCGCCGCGTACATCCGGGCCCTGCAATTGAGCCAGAATGCGACGCTGGCGGATGTCCCGCCCCGTGCGCGTCAGCAGCTTGAGGGAAAGAAGGAATGAATCACCCTGAGGCTCGTCTGCCCGAGGTGGATCACCTCCGAAGGCGATCGCTGGTGGTGGGCGTTGCGGCGCTTGCCCTGTGCGCGGGTGGCGCCGTGTTCGACCCGCCAGAGTTCTTTCACGCCTATCTCACGGCATACCTGTTTTGGATCGGGATCGCCCTCGGCTGCCTGGCGATCCTCATGCTGCACCACCTGGTCAGCGGCCGCTGGGGATTCGTGATCCAGCGCCTCCTGGAGTCGGGGTGTCGGACGCTCCCGCTCATGGCGCTCTTGTTTGTGCCCCTCCTGTTCGGCTTGCGCGAGCTGTTCCTCTGGGCCAGGCCGGAGGCTGTCGCGGCGGAGGCCATCCTGCGACACCGACAGCCCTACCTCAACGGCCCATTCTTCTCCGCGCGGGTCGTGTTGTACTTCGCGGTTTGGATTACCCTGGCCTCCCTGCTGAGCAAGTGGTCGCTGGAGCAGGATCGGACGGCCGCACCGGATCTCACGCGGCGCCTGACGTGCCTCAGCGGCCCGGGGCTCATCCTGTACGGGCTGACGGTGACCTTTGCCGCCTTCGACTGGGTGATGACGCTGGGGCCCCAGTGGCACTCGACCATCTTCGGGGCCGTCTTCATGGTCGGACAGGGCCTGGCGGCGCTCTGCTTCGTGGTGGTGGTAAGCGCGCGACTGGCCGACCGCGGGCCGCTGTCCGCCGTGATGTCCCCGCAACACTTCCATGACCTGGGAAACCTCATACTGGCCTTTGTCATGCTCTGGGCCTACATGGCCTTCTCCCAGTACCTGATCATCTGGTCGGGCAACCTGCAGGATGAGATTCCCTGGTACTTGCACCGGATGCGGCACGGCTGGTTTTGGCTCGCCATGGCTTTGATCGTGTTCCACTTCGTCGTCCCCTTCATGCTCCTCCTGTCTCGCGTCGCCAAGCGCCGGGCCCGCATCCTCTTCGGCGTGGCAGCCGGTCTCCTCGTCATGCGCTTCGTCGATCTGTACTTCCTCGTCGTGCCGGCATTGCACCCGGAGCGGCTTTCCATCCACTGGATGGACGTCGTCGCGCCCGTCGGCGTCGGGGGGATCTGGCTGTGGGCATTCCTGGGTCACCTCCGGGGGAAGGCCCTCGTGCCCCTGCACGACCCCCGGTTCGCGGGCATGTCTGAACCCGCGCACGAGGCCTGATCATGCGAGAGGCGAGGCACCCCGGCGAGCCCGCCCCGGCACCCGCTGCGGGGCACGAACAGCGCGATCTGTCGCCGCGGGCCATCGCGCTCTTCGGAATCGCCCTGGCCGCGACAGTGGTCGTGTGCCTGATCCTGGCGGTGTGGCTGTTCGACTACTTCGCCGCCCGCGAGGCGAAGCGCGATGTGCCGCGCTCGCCGCTGGCCACGGCGGCGCCTCCGGGGGAACCGCGCCTCCAGGTCTTCGCCCCCAGAGAGCTGCAGGCGCTCCGGGCGCGCGAGGACGAGATGTTGGAGAGCTACGGGTGGGTTGACAAAGGGGCGGGCATCGTGCGGATCCCCATCGATCAGGCCATGGAGCTTCTGGCCAAGCGCGGGCTGCCGGCCTCTCCGAAGGAGTCCGCCCCGCCCGCAAAGGCAAAACGCCAATGACCTCCCTCCGCTCTCCCGTGCACGCCCGCCCGCGGCGCCCCGGCCGCGCGATCGTGGCGGCACTCGCGCTGGCCGCGCTGTGCTCCGGCGGGGTGGCCCGGGCGGGGGCCGCCCCCGCCCGGGCGCACGAGGCCCCGCCCGCCATCCTGAAGGAGGTGGGCTTCGACCAGCGGCTGAACGCGCAGGCGCCCCTGGCGCTCATCTTCCGGGATGAGGGCGGGCGGGCGATGCGACTGGGTGACGCCTTCCGCGGCAAGCCGGTCATCCTGAGCCTCGTCTACTTCAACTGCGCGACGCTCTGTCCGATGATCCTGGACGGGCTGGTCCGGAGCCTCACCCCGGTCTCCTTCGACATCGGGAAGGAGTTCACCATGCTGACGGTGAGCTTCGACCCCCGCGACACTCCGGCGGCGGCCGCGGCCAAGAAGGCGGAGTACGTGGGGCGGTACCGCCGTCCCGGCGCGGGGGACGGGTGGCACTTCCTCACCGGCGAGGAGGCGGCGATCCAGGGGCTCACTCAGGCGGTCGGCTTCCGCTACGCATTCGACGCCAGGACGGGACAGTTCGCCCACGCCGCCGGGATCCTGATTCTCACCCCACAGGGGAAGGTGGCCCGCTACTTCTACGGATTCGACCTCCCCCCGCGGGACCTCCGGCTGGCCCTGGTCGAGGCTGCCGCCGGCAAGATCGGCACCCCCATCGATCAGCTCTTGCTCTACTGCTACCAGTACGATCCGCTGACGGGAAGGTACGGACTGATCATGATGAACGTTCTGCGGCTGGCCGGCCTGGGAACCATCCTCGCCCTGGGGAGCGGCATCCTGCTGATGTTGCGGCGGGAGCGTCAGGCCCGGCGAAACGCCAAGGAGGCGCGGTAGCGCCATGCTCTTCGGACTCCGGCTGTTTCCCGAGCAGGCCTCGACCATGGCGGGTCAGGTGGACGCCCTCTTGCTGTTCCTGCTGGCGGTCAGCCTGTTTTTCATCGGGCTCATCTTCCTGACGGTGATCGTTTTCGCCATCCGGTATCGCCGGCGATCGGAAGCGGAGCGGCCGCAGCCGATCCACGGCTCCCTGCCGCTGGAACTCCTCTGGACCATCATCCCCCTCGGCCTGGCCCTGGTCATGTTTGGCTGGGGAGCGTGGCTCTACTTCGCCCTCAACCGCCCTCCGGCCGACGCCATGGAGGTGTTCGTGGTGGCGAAGCAGTGGATGTGGAAGTTCCAGCATCCCAGCGGGATGCGGGAGATCAACGAGCTGCATGTCCCCCTGGGCCGGCCAGTGAAGGTCACCATGACCTCGGAGGACGCCATCCACAGCTTCGGGGTGTCGGACTTCCGGATCAAGATGGACGTGGTCCCCGGCCGTTACACCACCGCCTGGTTTGAAGCCACCAAGCCCGGCGAATACCGGCTGGGCTGCGCCGAGTACTGCGGCACGGAGCACGCCAAGATGGTCGGCAGGGTGGTGGTCATGAGGCCGGAGGCCTACGAGGCCTGGCTCCGGGGCGCGCCGACGGGGATTTCGCTCGCCGCGGCCGGGGAGAAGGTGTTCCAGCAGAACGGCTGCGCCGCGTGTCACCTTTCCGCCGGGGCGGGCCCCGGCCCCTCCCTCGCGGGGATCTTCGGGAAGCCGGTGAAGCTGGCCACGGGACAGACGGTGACCGCCGACGATGCCTATCTCCGCGAATCCATCCTGGACCCTCAGGCCAAGCTCGTCGCCGGGTACCCGCCGATCATGCCCAGCTTGAAGGGCATGCTCGGCGAGGAGCAAGTGACCCAGCTCCTTGCCTACATCAAGTCCCTGGCGGCGGACCAGAAAGCGAAGGCGGCGCCATGAGCACCCTGGCCACAGCCCGGCCGGCGAATTACCTCAGCGTCGATCCCGGTGTGATGTCCTGGCTCCTGACCAAGGACCACAAGCGCATCGGGATCCTCTATCTGGTCTCCATCTCGGTGTTCTTCCTCGTGGGGGCGGTCTCTGCGGCCGTCATCCGTCTGAGCCTGTTCACCCCCGAGGGGGCCCTGCTGCACGGGCAGGCCTACAACAAGATGTTCAGCCTGCACGGGATCAGCATGATCTTCTTCTTTCTGATCCCCTCCATTCCGGCGGTCCTGGGCAACTTCCTCCTTCCCCTGATGATCGGGGCGCGGGACGTGGCCTTCCCCCGGCTCAACCTGCTGAGCTGGTACATCTTTGTCCTGGGCGGCGCCTCCACGCTGATCGCGGCCACCACCGGCGGCGTGGACACCGGCTGGACCTTCTATACCCCCTTCAGCAGCATCTACAGCAACACCAATGTCACCCTGACCGCCGTGGGGGTCTTCATCACGGGCTTCTCCTCGATCCTCACGGGCCTGAATTTCCTCGTCACGATCCACAAGATGCGGGCCCCCGGCCTGAGCTGGTCCCGCCTGCCGCTGTTCGTGTGGGCCCACTACGCCACCAGCCTCATCATGATCCTCGGGACCCCCGTGGTGGCCATCACGCTGCTCATGGTCGGCTTGGAGCGGGGGCTGGGCATCGGGCTCTTCGACCCCGCCCTCGGCGGGGACCCGATCCTCTTCCAGCACCTGTTCTGGTTCTACTCCCACCCGGCCGTCTACATCATGATCCTGCCCTCCATGGGCGTGGTGAGCGAGGTGATCGCCTGCTTCTCCCGCAAGCGGATCTTCGGCTACGAGTTCGTCGCCGGCTCCAGCCTCGCCATCGCGGTCATCGGCTTCTTTGTCTGGGGCCACCACATGTTTGTCAGCGGCCAGTCCGTGTACGCGGGCCTGGTGTTCTCCCTCCTGTCCTTCCTCGTTGCCATTCCCTCCGGCGTCAAGGTCTTCAACTGGACGGCCACGCTGTACAAGGGCTCCGTCGCCTACCACGCACCCATGCTCTACGCCCTGGGGTTCATCGGCCTCTTCACCATCGGAGGCCTGACGGGGCTCTTCCTCGCCACCCTGGGGACGGACGTCCACCTGACCGACACCTATTTCGTCGTGGCCCACTTCCACTACATCATGGTGGGGGGCGCCATCACGGGCTTCATGGGGGGGCTCCACTTCTGGTGGCCCAAGATCACCGGCTGGTTGTACCCCGAGGGGTGGTCGCGGGCGGCCGCCCTGCTCCTGTTCGTGGGATTCAACCTCACCTTCTTCCCCCAGTTCATCCTCGGCTACAACGGCATGCTGCGCCGCACCTACACCTACCCGCCGGAGTTTCAGGTGCTGAACGTGATGTCCACGGCCGGCGCCTCGATCCTGGCCGTCGGCTACCTGATCCCCGTGATCTACCTCCTCTGGTCGCTGCGATACGGCCAGGCCGCCGGCCCCAATCCCTGGGGGGCCACGGGACTGGAGTGGACGGCGCCCTCGCCCCCGCCGCCCGGGAACTTCGAGAAGATCCCGGTCGTCACCGAAGAGGCCTATGCCTACTCGACCATGGAGACGCGACGTGCCTGAGACACATTCGGAGCCGCACCTCCAGCATCATTTCGTCGCGCTGGAGCAGCAGCAGGAGGCCTCCACGCTCGGGATGTGGGCCTTCCTGATCACCGAGATCATGTTCTTCGGGGGTCTCTTCACCCTGTTCACCGCGTACGTGTCCGCTTACTCCGAGGCCTTCGCCGAGGGAAGCCGCCACCTCGACCTGGTGCTGGGCGCCGTGAACACGGTGGTCCTCATCGGAAGCAGCTTCACCATGGCCATGGCGGTCCGAAGCGCCCAGCTCGGCAAGCGGAAAGCTCTCCTGGGGTTTCTCGCCCTCACCACGCTCCTGGGGTGCGCGTTCCTCGGGATCAAGGGGATCGAGTACGCCCACAAGTTCAAGCAGCGCCTGCTGCCGGGCCCGGCCTTCCGCGTCGACAGCCCCGCGAGCCAACACGTCCAGCTCTTCTTCTCCTTCTACTTCGCCATGACCGGCCTGCACGCCCTGCACATGGTGGTGGGGGTGGGGCTCATGACTTGGCTCCTGTTCCACGGGTGGCGGGGTCGCTTCACACCGACCTACTTCTGGCCGGTGGAACTGAGCGGTCTGTACTGGCACTTCGTGGACATCGTGTGGATCTTCCTCTTCCCGGTGCTCTATCTGGTGGCCCGACACTCATGACCCCCCACATCGTTTCGACCAAGATCTATGTCCTGGTGCTCGCCGCGCTCCTCGCGCTCACCGCCCTCACCGTTGCGGCGTCTTTTTACGATCTCGGCGGCGGCCGGCTGCACTACGCCAATGCCGTCACGGCCCTCACCATCGCCGTTTCGAAGGCCACGCTGGTCGTGCTGTACTTCATGCACGTCCGCTACAGCAGTCACCTCACCTGGGTATTCGTCGGGGCGGGGGTCTTCTGGCTGCTGGTCCTCATCGGCCTGACCCTGAGCGACGTTCTGACCCGAGGCTGGCTCCCGAGTCCCGGCCCCTGGTCCTCCTAGCCCGGATTATTCACGAAGGATTCGTGAATAATCCGGGGTTCCCTGACCACTGACCCATCCCGCCTGTCCGCAAGATCCCGGACCGGGACGGCGGGATGACGCATGGGGGTGGGCGCCCCGGGTACCCGTCCGCCAGGATGGGTGCGGTGTCGAGATACCGCAGCGACGCCTGATCGGTCCTCGGCCGCCGACCGCGAGGGTTTCTGTTAAGCCCGCATTGTTCGCGAACCGCGTTCGCGCACAATGCGGGCTAGAGCGGGATGCGGTCGATGGCCATGAGGAACAAGAGCGACGGGAGGTAGACGAGGGAGGCGTAGACCAATCGGCGGGCATTGGCCACCGAACGGGTCACGGCCAGGCTGAGGCCGAACACGAGCATCCCGACCCCCAATACCAGGGCGCCCAGGAAATAGAGTGGCCCCGCCATGCCGACGAGGGTCGGGAGAAGCCCCACTGCAAGAAGCGCCAGGCAGTCGAGGAGCACCTGGCGGGCCGTGCCGCCTCCGCCGGGATCCACGATCGGTGTGAACCGCAGGCCGGCACAGACGTACGCCGACCGGTAGACCGAGGCAATGGCCAGGGCGTGAGGCAACTGCCACACGAACAGAATCCCGAAGAGGACCCAGGCGCCGGACGCGAACTCGCCCCGCGCCGCCGCCCAGCCGGCAACCGGCGGAAGCGCCCCGGGAACCGCGCCCAGCACGGTGCAGAGGACGGATCGCCGCTTGAGGGGCGTGTAGACAAAAAGGTAGCTGGCGGTTGTGAGTCCCGTCACGAGGGCGCTCGAAGGATTGACGGCAACCGCAAGGTATCCCATCCCGGTGGCGCTCATCCCCAAGCCGAAGCCCAGCGCCTCCTCCGGCCGCAGCCGGCCATCCGGGAGCGGACGATGCCGGGTTCGAGCCATCTTGGCGTCCACGTCCCGCTCCAGGTACTGATTCAAGGCCAGCGTCCCTCCGGCAGCCAGCGCAACGCCGAGGAGCGTGTGCACCAAGAGTCTCAGATTCGGCGGGACGGGGGAAGCCATGTAGAAGCCCACCGAGGCGGTCACCAGGACCATCAGCACCACGCGCGGCTTGGTGAGGGCCAGGAAGTCGACGGCACGCCGGCGGAGGCGACCGCGGGGCTCGCGAATGGCGAGGGCCAGCGAGCTCATGCGGCCACCCGGCCCGGCACACCGTCGTCCGATTCCGCAGGCGCCGCTGCCCCCCTCAGTCGACAGGCCCAGGCCGCCACGGCCACCGCCGCCGCCAGCACGAGGGCGCCGGTCAGGCGATGCGCCACCCGGACGGCCAGTTCCGCCGCCAGACCGACTGCCACGCCCCCAGGTTGGAATCTCACCACATAGGCGGCCGCCCCCAAGAGGAGCTGCAGCCCCCACACCGCGTGCAAGGCGCGAGCGGCCTGCGCCAGCCTGGGCCAGCGTCCCGCCTCCGCCAGTACCCGCCGCGCCAGGAGGACCACCAGCGCGGAGAGGGCCGCCGCAAACGTCAGGTGAGCGTCCAGTCGGCTCCCGGTGTGCGTCAGGACCGCCCCGAACACCACTTGCAAGTAGGCAGTCCCGGCCGTCAGCAGGGCCCAACGCTGGATGGCGCCCAAGGCCCCCTGATGCGGACAGGGCTCCGCGCGGTGCCAGGCCTTGGCGGTGACGACCGCCAGACCGGCCACCAGGGCGAAAAAGCTCTGCGCCACGATCCCGTGCACCATGGCGAGGTTGTCACTCAGCCAGACCACCCGCAGGCCGCCGAGGACTCCCTGCCCGATGATGGTGAGCAGGGCGGCGGTACCCAGCCAGCGCAGCCATCGGCGCCGTTCCCAGAGCCAGAGGGCCACCGCCAGCGAGGCAGTACTGAGGCCCGCCAGGGAACCGATGAGGCGATGGGTGTGCTCGTAGAAGATACCGCCAACCATCTTGGTCGGAGGAAACAGGAACATGTTGTGGCCGAACGTACTCGGCCAATCTGGCACGGCCAGTCCGGCCCCCAGGCCGGTCACCAGACCCCCGAACAGGATCAGGATGAATGTGGCCGCACAGGTCACCAGGGCAAGACGATGTGGCCAGGGGTTGGCAGGGACGTGGGGAGCGGTGTGAGCCGAGGGAGCGTCAGCCATTTTCGGCGGCCTCCTTATGGGCGAGGCGATCCGGGCGCGGCATCTTGCAGGCTTTTCAGGGATAATACGGTGTTAGCCAACGCAGTCAAGGGGAAATGGCACCGCCGATATCAGGAACTCCGCACCACTTTTTTAGCTTGTGATAATCCGGCAGTTTAGGGGCGCCAGCGGCCAGGATAAATCGCATTGACTTTGAATCTGACTAGTATTAGAATGTCAGTATGTCGAAACGGGGTGGGCACGTGAAGCGG
>JACQVN010000035.1 GCA_016209735.1 Candidatus Methylomirabilota bacterium | reverse complement strand
GGACCGTGGACCATGGACCGTGGACGATGGACCATGGACCATGGGAGGGCGTGGGAGCATAGAGCCAGAGGAGGAGCGTATCCACTTGCTGTTCCGATGCCTGCCACCCACTGCTTCCTGCCTGCTGTGTGATGGTCTCATAGTTATTGTGGAGTGCGCGAACACGGAGGCTGGCCGTGCCTCGGCTACTTGTCTGTGCGGCGGAACTCGAACTGGAGGGGAAGGCGGTCGGGGCGATCGCGGGGGGCATAGAGAAGGCGGATGCTGGCCGTCTCGGGTGGGAGCAGGGGAAAGAACAGAAACCCGACCACCTCGGCCGCGGGCTGCACCGGACCCTCCGGAAAGGCCTGCGAGAAGATGTCGCGGGACTCCGTCCCGCTGCCGCCGAACAGGACCTCGAGGCCGACGTCGAAATCGCTGCCGCCGCTGGATATGTATCCGCGAATGGAGGGATACACCCGCACGCCCGGCGAGGATCCGCGCAGCATGGCCACGACATCGGGCGGGGCCAGGGGGAGATACTGCTGGTTGCTCTGGTCCAGGAGGAAGAAGTCTTCCCGGGTCACGGCGACGGCCGTTCGGCCGCCGTTCCACAGGCGAACCTGAAAGGGAAGGATGGAATTGGGAAGCAAGCGGGAATGCCCCGTCCAGGCATCGGCGTGCACGGAAACCTCGAGGTCGGAGAGTTGCTGGCGGACCGGACTTCCTGGCTCAGCGGCGAAAGGCCGGAAGGTGGTCCGCGCACAGCCGGCCGCGGCCAGAACCGCCAGCAACGCCAGGCAAAGGAGGATGGCGGGGTCGGCTTTTGGCTTGACAGCCTGCGGTTGCGCCGATAGGGTCCCCCTCGGCCGATCCCAGGCTTTCACCGCAGAGATCGCGGAGACCGCGAAGAGGGAAGGCCTATTCCCTGACCGGGGACGGAAGACCGCGGACCGGCCTCGCGTCGTCGGTCCTCTGCCACCCGTCAACCACCCCGGGAGAGTGGAGCCTTTCTCTGCGCGCTCTGCGGCCTCTGCGGGGAAACTAGGTCGGTTGGGTTGACTCCAACCGTCCGATGGCCCGCTGCGACCGAACCCAAATGTTCCGGGTCTCACATAAAGCCCGCGAAGGACGCCAAGAAGAGCTGGGAAGTGCCTGCGGAGTCCGCCGTCGCTCTCGGGGATATCCTGGCCCAGCCCCGGATGCGATGGCAGTCCACCCTTGCCTCTCTTGGCGAGCGTGGCGACCTTGGCGTGAACTCCGGACTATAGACCGCGCGAGGTTCTCCCATGGCCCACATCGTACCGTTCCGGGCGCTCCGCTACAATCCCAAATTCGTTCCCGACCCGGCTGCGGTGGTTACCCCCCCCTACGACATCATCTCGCCCGAAGCGCAGGCGCGCTATCATGCGCGGCACCCCTACAACTTCATCCGACTCATCCTGGCCCGGGAGGACCCGCCCGATGCCACCGGGCAGGACCGCTACGACCGATCGGCCCGGGCCTATGCGGAGTGGCGGGGCCGGGGCATCCTGCGCCCCGATCCGGCGCCGGCCATCTATCTCTACGAGCAGGAGTTCGGGCTGGCCGAGGGGCCGCACCGCCGCCGGGGGTTCCTGGGGTGCGTTCGCTTGGAGGACTACGACCGCAAGGTCGTATTCCCCCACGAGCGCACCTTCTCCCACCACAAGGATGACCGGCTGCGGCTCATGCGAGCCTGCCCGGCGAACCTGGAGGCGATCCTCGGCTTCTATGGCGGGCCTGCCGCTCCCGTGACCGGCCTGCTGGACCGCTACCTCGAATTTCCGCCGGCAGTTCAACTGACCGATGACGACGGCGTGACCCACCGGCTCTGGCTCATGGCCGATCCCGCGGACATTGGCCGGTTGCAGGCGGCGCTGGCCAGCCAGCCGGTTTTCATCGCCGACGGCCACCACCGCTACGAGACGGCCCTGACTTATCGGGACGAGCGGCGTCGCCATCTGCTCCCGCCCGGCGATCCGTCGGCCCCCCAAGAATTCGTGCTGGCCAACCTCGTCCACGAGGAGGATCCCGGTCTCATCATCCTCCCGACGCATCGCATCTTCCGGAAGCGGCCTCGGCTGGAAGGCCCGGCCCTGCCGGAGCGACTGGCACGCCACTTTCGGCTTGCCGAGGTCCCGATGGGCCCGGCCGGGCCGGCAAGGGCCCTCGACGCCGCCCTGACGGACCTGGCCCGGGAGGCGCCAGACCACGTCACCTGCATCCTCGCCGTGCGAGGCGGACCCTGCCTCCGCCTGACCTTGCAGGACGAACGCGTCGTCCAGGAACTGCTCGCGGCCGGTCACCCGGCGGCCTACGCCCGCCTACCCGTGGCCGTCCTGCACCACCTGCTGGTCGGAGAGATCCTGGGGCTCGAACATCCGACGGCGGGCGATGACGCTATCCGCTATACCCGGGACCCGCACGAGGCCTTGGCAGCCGTGGCGGGGGGGGGCGCCGAAGCGGCACTCCTCCTCCCCCCTCCCCGCGTGGCGAACGTCCGCGCTGTCGCCCTGGCGGGCGGCCGGATGCCCCAGAAGTCCACCTACTTCTACCCCAAGGTCTTGAGCGGACTCGTCATCAATCCACTAGAGTAGCCCTGAACTGAGCAGCCGTATCACCGCCAAGCCGAAACGTTGCAGTTCTCTCGCCAAGCACGCAAAGGACGCCAAGAGGAACGGAGCCTTAACCAAAAGAACCCCAAAGCCCGGGTGTGAACATTCCCTCCCAAGGCTCTACCGGGGAGACCCGTTCCGTGCTTGCCTTGGCGCCCTTTGCGTGCTTGGCGTGAAAAATCCGGTTGAGCATTAGCCCAGGCGATTCACGATCCGTTCGTGAATCGCCTGGGCTAGTGGCGGGAGGCGGCCAGCAAGTAGCTGAGCGTGTTTCGCACGAACAGATCGCGGTCCGCCATTCCTGAGAGCTCGTTCAGGTCGAAGGCAACCCCGATGACGCGCCCCGCGCCGAAGGACGTCTCCGCAATGAGCGGATAGGGGAGCGAACCCTGCCCGCCGGCCGCGCGGAGAATCTCATTGGCCCCCGGGCGCGGGTTCATGTCGTTCAGATTCCCGATGGGGATGAAGGTCACTCCCGCCATGATGGGATGTCCGGGCTGGATCGGCAGTGGCGGCTTGAAGGGAGTGGCCCGCCAATCCGCGGTGCTCCGGATGAGGAAGGGGATGACCGTGGAGACCGCCTGGTACCCACCGCTGCCGAAGGCTTGCGGGCCGCCGGTGAGGAGGAGGCTGCCGCCCTCGCTCACATAGGCTTCGAGGGCTTGCTGCACCGGCCCGGGCAGGCTGCCGTGTGCGATGTTGGCCAGGACAATGACCGAGAGATCCTTCACCTTGGCCTTCCCCGCATCCATGACGATCTCGGCCCCCGGGGAGCCCTGCAGGCTGCCGGCATTGATGAAGCCCGGGTTGCCCAGGGCCAGGATCATCCGCCGGGCCTGCCCCGCCAGGGAACCGCCCGGCACGGACAGGAGGAGGACGAACCCGAGGATAACGGCGCGGCGAGCAATCATGGGCGCTTTCCTCCATGGGAGCAGTTGGCGGCGCGCTCTGCGTGCCGACCACCGTTGGTCGTTGAGGATCGGGCAGGGATCATTTCGTCCGGATACCCCGCGATTGTCCTGCAGAACGGTCCAGGCCGTGTGCGCTTCGAGCCGGCTCGACGCGACCCGGGAAGCACTATACACGCCGCCCCCCTGGAAGTAAAGGGGCGGGGGATTCCGCGGCGGTCATTGGCA
Source organism: Candidatus Methylomirabilota bacterium (assembly GCA_016209735.1). GTDB lineage: Bacteria > Methylomirabilota > Methylomirabilia > Methylomirabilales > 2-02-FULL-66-22 > 2-02-FULL-66-22. The sequence continues at coordinate 4,661 of JACQVN010000035.1, read as the reverse complement.
ATGGGCCAGGGTTGAAGCATGGGGAACTTTTTTCCGATTGACTTTCCCCGAGGGTTTGTCTAGCGTGAACGCCTCGGTTCCTGCTGAGGCTTCTATGGATTCTCAGACCGCTATTGGGCGCATCGGCGCGCTCCTCCGGCAGGCCTACGGGCCCCGCCGCCAGGTCCGGCGGCGCGACAATCCGCTGGACTGGGTCATCCGGACCCTCCTCTCCCAGAACACGACCAGTGCGAACAGCGAGCGGGCTTACGAGACGCTTCGCCTGCGATTCCCCACCTTCGAGGATATGCATGGGGCGCCGCTGCGCGGCCTCATCAGCGCCATCCGCAGCGGGGGACTCGCCAACCAGAAGGCGGTGCGGATCAAGGCGCTGCTGGAAGAGATCTGGGCCGCGCAGGGTCACTTTGATCTGACCTTCCTCCGGGACCTCTCGGACGAGGAAGTGCGGGCCTACCTCGGACGGTTCAAGGGGATCGGCAGCAAGACGGTCGCCTGCGTCCTGCTCTTTGGGATGGGGCGCTCGGCGTTTCCGGTGGACACGCACGTCTTCCGCGTCTCCCGTCGCCTGGGTCTCTTGAACGGGCAGCACACCCCGGAGGCGGCGCAGGCCTTCCTCGAGCCGCATGTCCCTCCGGGGGAGCACTATGCCCTGCATCTCAACCTGGTGGAGCACGGTCGCCGTGTCTGTCGCGCGCAGCGGCCGCTGTGCGACAGTTGCCCCCTGGCCCGTCTCTGCGCGTCCGTCCGAACGTGAGGCCGCCTGCTGTTTCTGTTGACAGGCGGACGGCAATCTGATAGGTAATCCATCGCCAGCGGGTATCGTCCAATGGTAGGGCACAGGCTTCCCAAGCCTGGGATGCGGGTTCGATCCCCGCTACCCGCTCCACGGATATCCCCCAAGGGCTTCGGAGAAGAGCCGGAGCCCTTTTGCGTTTTCCGCCAGAACGTGGCGGCAACCCCGAGCCCCGCCAGGAGCGCAAATGACCAGCCGCCTCTCCCCACTGCAGGAGGCCGTTGCCGCGATCCTGCAAGGCCGCCCCTCCCGCGAGGTTGCCCGGGAGGGGTATCGCCGCGCCGCGGTCCTCCTGCCGCTCTTCGAGGCGGCGGCCGGCCCGCACCTCCTCCTCTGCCGACGGACCGAGTCCGTCCCCACCCACAAGGGGCAGATCAGCTTCCCCGGCGGAGGCAGGCAGCCGGAAGATGCCGACATGGTGGCAACGGCCCTGCGGGAGGCATACGAGGAGGTCGGCCTCCATCCGGCCGACGTCACGGTGCTGGGCCTCCTGGACGAGAACGTGACGGTGAACTCGCGGCACGTTGTCCGCCCGGTGGTCGGCGCCATGCCTCATCCGTATCCGCTCGCGCTGGATCCCTTCGAGATCGTGGAGGCGATCTCTCTCCCGCTCCTGCCCCTCCTCAACGGGGCCCCGTTCCGCGAGGAGACCTGGGAGCGGGGCGGCCGGTTGGTTCCTGTCCTCTTCTACGAGCATGCCGGTCACATCGTCTGGGGGCTCACGGCCCGGATCCTCCAGGACTTCGTGACCCTGGTGCAGGCTCCGCTGCGGGCCCGGGGGCTGACGGCCTGAGGCCACCAGCCTGCAGTGCCCTTTTCGCTTGACTCCCTCACAGTGGCAGACTACGGTCCTGTCCAGCGGTGCCCGACACCCCGCGCCGCAGAATCCCCATGCCGAGACCTGCATCCGAGTTCATTGCGGCCGACGCGCCGGCCACTTTTCGTGCCGAACCCAGACGCCTGGCCTTCGTGACGTCCACCCCGCTCTGCGTCGCCGGCGGGAGCGGCACCTTCGTCGGAATCCGGGAGTTGACCCGGTCGCTGATGCGCCGAGGAGTGTCGGTTGAGACGTACGCCCCGGACTTCTGGTGTCCCAGCTACACGCTGAAGCGGCTGGCCTTCAACCTGCGAGTGGCCCGCCGTCTGCGTGCCGGCGGGCACGACTGGGTGGTCGGTTTCGATCTGGATGGGTTTTACTACGGCCGGCGGCCGACCGCCCCGTACGTCGCCAGCATCAAGGGGGTGATCGCCGACGAGCTGCGAAACGAGCGGGGGCTGGTGCGGCGTCTCCTGGCTCTGCAGGCCCGCTTCGAGCGGCTGGCGGTTCGGCGGGCGTCCGTGGTGGTGGCCACCAGCCTCTACTCCCGGGAGCGGATCGTGGAGGCGTACGGCGTCTTGCCCCGGAAAGTCGTCCTCGTGCCGGAGCCCATCGACTTGCCGGCCTGGAGCGCCGTGGCCAGGGAGGGTAGCGAGGCCGAGCCCCCGGCTGTTTTGAGCGTGGCGCACATGTATCCCCGCAAGAACCTCGGCCTGTTGGTCCGGGCGTGCGCCCGCCTGAAGGAGGCCGGGGTTGCATTCCAGGCCTGGCTGGTGGGGGACGGCCCGTGCCGGGCGGACTGGGAGCGGTTGCGCAACCGCCTCGGGCTGCAAGCGGAGGTTCAGTTTCTGGGCTCTGTCCCGCGACGGGAGCTGGAGGAGCGCTATCGCAGGGCGGCCGTCTTCTGCCTGCCGAGCCGCCAGGAGGGCTTCGGGATCGTCTTCCTGGAGGCCATGGCCTGCGGCAAGCCGGTGGTGGCCGCCCGGGCCGCCGCCGTGCCGGAGACGGTAACGGATGGCGAGGTCGGCGTCCTGGTGGACCCCGCGGATGCGGACGCCTTGACGGGCGCGCTGGGCGCACTCCTTCAGGACCCGGGGCGCCGCCGCACCCTCGGTGAGGCAGGGCGAGCACGCGCCCAGGGGTATGGGGCCGATCGGGTCGCACAGCTCTTTCTCATGCGAGTCGGGGCCGCGCTGGGGGAGGCGGCCGGGGGGAGGGACCCGGTTCAGAAGGAGGCGGCGTGACCATGCGCATCACGCGGCGAGTGGAGTTCTGTGCTGCCCATGCCTACCGCAATTCCGCTTGGAGTGACGAGGAGAACCGGCGGGTGTTCGGCAAGGCGGCCAATCTCCACGGCCACAACTACGTCCTGGAGGTGACGGTGGAAGGGGCGCCGTCGCCTTCGACCGGCATGATCATGGACCTCAAGGCGTTGAAGGATCTCGTGATGGAGGAGGCGGTGGAGCGCCTGGATCACCGGAACCTCATCGCGGATGTCCCCGAGTTTCGGCAGACGATTCCCACCCCCGAGAACCTGGCCGTGTGGATCTGGCGGCAGCTCCAGCCTCGGCTGACGGATTGCCGGCTGCAGCGAATCCGTCTGTGCGAGGATCTCTCCTACTGGGTGGACTACCTGGGGGAGGAAACGACAGATGCCTGACCGAGGGAGGGAAGGAGACGGCGGGGGACGCCCCGTGGTGGAGGTGACCTACCCGCTCGGGTTTGGGGCTGCCCACCGCATGCACAATCCCCGGTTCGGGGCCGAGGAGAACCGGCGGATGTACGGGAAGTGCAATCACCCCGGCGGCCACGGCCACACCTACCGGCTGGAGGTGACCATCCGTGGGCCGGTGGATCTCGCCACGGGGCGGGTGGCGGACGGCGACCTGGTGGAGGGGCTTGTGAGGCGAACGCTCCTCGACCGCTTCGATCATCGGAGCCTGGACGACCTGATCACCCAGGCGGACGGACCCACCAGCACCACGGAGGTGGTCACGGGGTTGCTCTGGCGGATCCTGGACGCCGCGTTTCCTCCGGGCCGCTTGTGGCGCCTGCGGGTGGAGGAGACCGCCAACAATTTCTTCGAAATGAACCGCCAGGACGTCGGAGATGCGGGCGCCGTGCCTCCGGCCCCGGCGACGGCGCCGGGCCGTTGAGCCCAAACCGCGCCGTTGAACCGCCGGTACCAACGGCCATCCCGTTGGTGCGCAAAGGACAGGGGAGCCATGATCGAGCCGTTGATCGCGGATCTGTTGAAGGAGCTGGGGGAGGATCCCTCTCGCGAGGGTCTGGTGAAGACGCCGGAACGGGTGGCCAAGGCCATGCGGTATCTCACATCGGGCTACGAGAAAACCGTCGACGAGGTGCTGAACGAGGCCATCTTCACCGAGAACTATGACGAAATGGTGGTGGTGAAGGACATCGAGGTCTACTCGCTCTGCGAGCACCACCTGCTGCCCTTCTACGGCAAGGCCCATGTGGCCTACCTGCCCGCCGGCAAGATCATCGGCCTGAGCAAGGTGGCCCGCCTGGTGGACGTCTTCGCCCGCCGCCTGCAGGTGCAGGAGCGGCTCACCACGCAGATCGCGGAGGCGCTGCAGGACGCGTTGAAACCGCTCGGGGTCGGGGTCGTCGTCGAGGCGGTCCATTTCTGCATGATGATGCGGGGAGTGGAGAAGCAGAACAGCAAGGCGGTGACCTCCTGCATGCTGGGCTCCTTCCGCTCCCGCCGGGAGACGCGGGAGGAATTCCTGCAACTCCTGCACCGGGATCGGCACCAGTAGCCGCAAGAGGGGAGAGCCGAGAGTCGAGAGCCGCGAAAGGGGCTGGGGAGAAGAGGGGCACGTGGCACGGGGCACGGGGCACAGGGCACGGGGCGCAGGGCACACGGCGCGGGGCACAGGGCAGGAGGCAGCGGGCAAATGGCAGGTGGCAAATTGAAAATTGCAGATGGGAAAACAGCGGCCGCGGGCCAGGTGTAGGGGCGGCCCCATGTGGCCGCCCGGCAGCGGGCAGGGCACACGGCGCGGGGCACAGGGCAGGAGCGGTCGC